>DASPTZ010000019.1:0-2227 GCA_035623155.1 Casimicrobiaceae bacterium
TGCGTATTGCTTCCAGCCCTTTTGGCTCAGAAGACGTCGCGCCAAACTACGCTCGGGTTCTCCGCGCTCGCCGCGCTGCTCTGGACGGCCGAGCCTGCTAAAGCGGATGGACCTGACTCGAACAGCTATGCCGGTCTGACCGTCCCGACGGGCTGGATCATTGCGCCTCAGGCGACAACACCATGTCAATCGGCGTACAAAATTGACCCTCCGTATTGCCTCACGAAGCCATGTTACCCGAGCGTGATTGGTTGGGCGCAGGCTGAACGCTGACCCCGACCAGGTGTCGAGATTTGCTCCGCCAGAGGGCCTGTGGGCGGGGCGGAGTGCCCATCACACGAAGCGCCGTCCACAGGCCCGGGCCTCATGGCAGCTGCGATCGACGCTTGCGCCGCCATGGCCACAAGGACCGTCTCCGTTGCCTTGCGCCGCAATGATCGAATCAGGCGCTGCACGATCGAATGCTGCTTATCGCTAAACGTGGCTGGATCGATCGCGGCGAGCCGGCACACAATGGCGAGCGCCGTGATCTGCGGCTCCGTCGCGAGCCAACTCTCGATCGTCGCCAGATGCGGATCGAGCTTGGAGGGCATGCGTATCCGTTTCTTGTAACGCCGTTTCGGCCGGCGATGAGTGGCGCGCACCTCGGCGGTCTTGGCCGTCGTGCCGAGCGATCGCGCAAACCCAAGCGGATCGGCCGGCAATGCGGCGGCCGCGGCTGCAAGACCGCGCTTGCCGATCCGCTCGCCGAGCTCGTCCTGTGCCGCACGGATCTCGGCCAGCAACGCCACCGGATCGAGACTGCGATAGGTCTCGCGCAGCCGCCGCTTGATGACCTTGGACAGCTGTGGGTGAGCCAGCGCTCGCTCGTACGGCGTTGCTGGCACGTGATAGCGCTTGATGACCTTTGCGCCCTCGCGACGCTTTTCTTTGAGCTTGAAGGACGGCTGGAAGAAGTTCACGTGCAGACGCGCCGCCGCGTAAAGACGCGCCATCACGCGGGCCGTCTCTACTCCGTCAAAGCGGCCGTAGCCGACCAGACGGCGCACCACCGCGCCGTTCTTCTGCTCCACGAACGCCTGGTCGTTCTTCTTGTAGGCCCGCGAGCGCGTCACCTCGATCTTCTGTTCTCGACACCACGGCACGACCACATCGTTCATGAATGCGCTGTCGTTATCGAAGTCGGCACCACGGATCAGCCATGGGAACAAGCTCTGCGCTCGCGTCATCGCCTCGACGACCAAGCTGCCATCCCGTGCCACCAGCGGCAGGCACTCCGTCCAGCCCGTCGCGATATCCACCATCGTGAGCGTCTGGATGAACGAACCCGCCACGCTCGTGCCGCCGTGCGCAACCAAGTCGATCTCACAGAAGCCCGGCGGCGGGTTTCCCCAGTCGTTGAACGTGCGGATCGGCACCTCCCGCCGGATGGCCGAGTAGAAGCCGACGCGCCGACGGCGACCGCCCGCCGCCGCGATCTTCACGTCGACCAGCATTCGATCAATTGTCGCTGCACTCACCGACAGGAGCAGCCCGCGCTCTTCCCTCGTCGGCTGCAGCCGGCCATGCCGCTCGAGCGCTAGCAATAGCGCCGGGATCATCGCCACGAGGCGCTTGCCGCACAAGCGATCGGAGGCTTCCCACAGCGCGATCAGTGCATCGCGAGCACCTGCGTACTTGCGCCGCCGACCGGTCGGTGACTGTGCCGCGCCGTTGACCGTGCGGGGCGTCTCCTCACACGGTTGCTGTCGGCCTGTCCGGCTCCCCGAAACGGCCGATAACGCCCGTACCGCGTGCTTGCGATGCCAGCCCGTCGTCGCCCTCAGTTCGTCCAGGATGCGCCCCTTCTCGCGCCGTCCTGCCGCCCCGTAGCGCTCCGCCACCGCCCACACCACCTCGCGCCGTGCGCCCATGCTGATCCGTCTCGCCATCGGCGCCACCGGCCCGATTCGGTGACGCCACCCCAGTCATCGGCGCAGGATCTTCGGTAACATTTTTGATGAGGCAATGCGCCGGATAAGTCGCGCGAGGGCTTCCCTACCCATGCTGTTTCTTCGGCCCTTGGTCGAACATTTCGCCGCGCATCAGGTAGAGCGGTGCCTTGTGATAGAGCTTGATGTCGTGGAACGGGTCGGTGAGGATCTTGGTACACCACACCAGTCCCGACTGCACCCCTTTCAGAAAGAACAGGTGGACGGTGCGAAAGAGAATTGCTCCGAGGCCAACC
>DASPTZ010000020.1:0-13636 GCA_035623155.1 Casimicrobiaceae bacterium
GGAGATGGTGATGCCCGGGGACAACATCCAGATGACGGTGACGCTGATTGCGCCGATCGCGATGGAGGAGGGGCTGCGGTTTGCGATCCGCGAGGGCGGGCGCACGGTAGGCGCCGGCGTGGTGGCCAAGATCATCGAGTAGCTCCAGCGTAGCCGATCGGAGATAGGAGTTTGGGATAGGCCAGTAGCTCAATTGGCAGAGCGGCGGTCTCCAAAACCGCAGGTTGGGGGTTCGATTCCCTCCTGGCCTGCCAGTACGACAGATGAAGGAAAACAGGCGTTGATGCTCGACAGGGTCAAGATGGGTGTGGCGGTCGCTCTGGTGGTCGCCGGCGTGTGGGCCTACTACCACTTCAGCGATGTCGCGCAGGTGCTGCGCATACTGATGGTGCTGGGGGGGCTGCTCGCTGCCGCCGGCGTCGCGTGGATGACCGAGCAGGGAAAGCAGCTGTTCGCGTTTGGGCAGGAGGCGTGGCAGGAAGCGGGCAAGGTATCGTGGCCGACGCGCAAGGAGACGATCCAGACGACCGCCGTGGTTTTCGCGTTCGTCGTGGTGATGGCGCTATTCCTTTTCGCGGTGGACAGTTCGTTGGCGTGGCTGATCAAGTTGATCACGGGGCGGGGCGAGGCATGAGCGGCAAGAAGTGGTACGTCGTGCATGCCTACTCGGGGTTCGAGAAGAGCGTCATGCGCGCGCTGACCGATCGGATCAAGCGCTCGGAAATGAGCGACAAGTTCGGCAAGATCCTGGTGCCGGTCGAGGAAGTGGTGGAGATGAAGAACGGCGCCAAGGCGATCTCCGAACGCAAGTTCTTCCCCGGCTACGTGCTGGTGGAAATGGAGATGACGGACGACACCTGGCACCTGGTCAAGAGCACGCCCAAGGTAACCGGGTTCGTCGGCGGGACTGCGAACAAGCCCACGCCGATTTCGCAGAAGGAAGTGGACGCGATCCTGCAGCAGGTGCAGGAGGGCGTCGAGAAGCCGCGTCCCAAGGTGCTGTTCGAAATGGGCGAGGCGGTGCGGGTCAAGGAAGGCCCGTTCACCGATTTTCACGGTAACGTCGAGGACGTGAACTACGAAAAGAGCAAGTTGCGGGTGTCGGTCACCATTTTCGGGCGGTCGACGCCGGTGGAGCTGGATTTTTCGCAGGTAGAAAAAGCGTGACTTAGGAACGGGGAGGGCGCCACGCGCGTCCGTCTGAACCCGAACAGGAGCTCTCAATGGCGAAGAAGATCGTAGGTTTCATCAAGCTGCAGGTGCCGGCGGGAAAGGCGAACCCGAGCCCGCCGATCGGGCCGGCGCTGGGCCAGCGCGGCCTGAACATCATGGAATTCTGCAAGGCGTTCAACGCCCAGACGCAGAAGATGGAAGCCGGGCTGCCGATCCCGGTCGTCATCACCGCCTACGCAGACAAGAGCTTCAGCTTCGTCATGAAGACGCCGCCGGCGACGGTGCTGATCATGAAGGCGGCGAAGGTGGAAAAGGGCAGCAGCCACCCGCACACCGAGAAGGTCGGCAATCTCACTCGCAAGCAGGCCGAGGAGATCGCCAAGACCAAGATGCCCGACTTGACCGCCGCGGATATGGACGCGGCGGTCAGGACGATCGCGGGCAGCGCCCGCAGCATGGGCATCACCGTCGACGGAGTGAAGTGATCATGGCAACGGCACAGAACAAAGTATCGCCGCACCTCTCCAAGCGCATGAAGGTCGTGCGCGGCAAGGTCGACCACGCCAAGGCGTATTCGGTCGACGAGGCGCTCAAGCTCGTGAAGGAGACCGCGACCGCCAAGTTCGACGAGTCGGTCGATGTGGCCGTCAACCTGGGTGTCGACGCCAAGAAATCGGATCAGACCGTGCGTGGCTCCGTCGTTCTGCCGGCAGGGACGGGCAAGAAGGTTCGCATCGCGGTCTTCGCGCAGGGCGACAAGGCCAATGCGGCCAAGGAGGCGGGCGCCGACATCATCGGCTTCGACGATCTCGCCGCCAAGATCAAGGAAGGCTTCATGGATTTCGATGTCGTCATCGCGACGCCGGACGCGATGAAAGTCGTGGGCCAGCTCGGCCAGATCCTCGGTCCTCGTGGCCTGATGCCCAATCCCAAGGTCGGGACGGTATCGCCGGATGTCGCCGCGGCAGTGAAGAATGCCAAGGCGGGGCAAGTTCAGTTCCGCACCGACAAGGCCGGAATCGTCCAGTGCACGATCGGCCGGGCGTCGTTCACACCCGACCAGCTCAAGACGAACCTGGTGGCGCTCATCGAGGCTCTGAACAAATCGAAGCCGAAGGACATCAAAGGCATCTACGTGAAGAAGATCAGCGTCTCGAGCACGATGGGCGCTGGAGTGCGCATCGACACCACTGGGCTGGTGCAGCAGGCGCCGGTTCACTAGGAGAGCGGACACGGGATTTGAATTTGAGGGAGCGCCGGACAGCTACAGCGTGCGGCGTGCCGTCAAAGACCGTAGGAGCCCCTGGAGGGCTTAATCGCCGGCAAGTTTCGACGTCCTACGCAGAGGGTGCCCCGAACACAGGATCACGCATTGTGAGGATGCACCTGACGTAAGGTCACCGAGGGGCGCGAGCCGGGTCATTGGCAAGCGCGAAGTAGCTACTACTGGAGAAAGACCTTGGGTCTCAATCTGGAGCAAAAGCAGGCGGTAGTCGCGGAAGTCGCCAAGCACGTCGCGAATGCCCAGGCCATCGTGATGGCCGAGAATCGCGGCATGCCGGTCCAGGCGATGACGCAACTGCGCGCGAAGGCGAGGGCTTCCGGCGTGTACTTTCGGGTGGTGAAGAACACCCTGGTGCGCCGCGCGGTGGCCGAAACACCTTTCGCGCCGCTGGCCGATCGCATGGTGGGTCCGCTGGCGTACGGCATCGGCAGCGATCCGATCGCCGTGGCGAAAGTGCTGTCGGATTTCGCCAAGGGCAACGAGAAGTTCGTGATCACGGGCGGCGCAATGCCCGGCCAGGTGATGTCCGCCAAGGAGATCGCCGCGCTGGCATCGCTGCCGTCACGTGCCGAACTCATCGCCAAGCTGCTGGGCACGATGCAAGCACCGGTCACCAAGTTGGTGCGAACGCTCAACGAGGTGCCGAGCAAGTTCGTGCGCACACTGGCTGCCGTGCGCGACGCCAAAGGCGCCGCTTGATACGACTACCGAATTTCAAACCTTTCGAATCAGGAGCAGAAAATGGCTGTTGCACAAGCTGAAATCCTCGACAAGATCGCGTCGATGACCGTTCTGGAGCTCTCCGAGCTCATCAAGGCGATGGAAGAGAAGTTCGGCGTTTCCGCCGCGGCGGCGGTGTCGGTGGCGGCGCCGGCGGCGGGTAGCGCAGCGGCGCCGGCCGCCGAAGAGAAGACCGAGTTCACCGTGGTGCTCGCCGCCATCGGCGACAACAAGGTGAACGTGATCAAGGCGGTGCGCGAGATCACCGGGCTGGGCTTGAAGGAAGCCAAGGATCTGGTCGACGGAGCGCCGAAGCCGGTCAAGGAAGGCATCAACAAGGCAGACGCCGAAGCAGCGAAAAAGAAGCTGGAGGACGCCGGCGCGAAAGTGGAGGTCAAATAAGGTACTTGAATTCCGAGAGCAGCGGCCTCATTTGTCGCTGCCCGCGGTTCGCTCCCGTTAGGGGGGCGAAGACGAGCGGATTCGCCAGAGTCCTCTCTTCTTCGTCTTCTGAACCGGCTGCAGAAGACTAGGTTGGGTCGGACGGCATACCTTCCGGGCAGTTTGGGTGCGCCGTCGTCCGCCAGCGGTTGGTAGTGGCCAACCACCATCCTCAAGGGAGCGCAACGCTCCGCACAGCCGATGAGAGACGGGAACCGCGTCGGCAGCAGCACGGCCTGATCGAGTTCAGGGCCGGCGAGTTCCCATGGGATAGCTAACGAGGTCGAGGTCCATGACTCAGTATTCGTTTACCGAGAAGAAGCGCATTCGCAAGAGCTTCGCCAAGCGGGCGAGCGTCCTGCCGGTGCCGTTCCTGCTGGAGACTCAGCTCGCATCCTACCGGGCCTTCCTGCAGTCCGGCACGTCGGTCGAGGCGCGCAAGAACGAGGGCCTGCAGGCCGCGTTCACCTCGATCTTCCCGATTTCCAGCCACTCCGGAAACGCGCGGCTGGAGTTCGTGAGCTATTCGCTGCTGCCACCCGCGTTCGACGTCGTCGAGTGCCAGCAGCGCGGCCTGACCTACTGCTCGGCACTGCGCGCCAAGGTGCGGCTGATCCTGATGGACAAGGAGGCCCCCAAGGAGACCGTCAAGGAAGTGAAGGAGCAGGAGGTGTACATGGGCGAGATCCCGCTCATGACCGACAACGGATCGTTCATCATCAACGGCACCGAGCGCGTCATCGTGTCGCAGCTGCACCGCTCGCCGGGGGTGTTCTTCGAGCACGATCGCGGCAAGACGCACTCGTCGGGCAAGCTCCTGTTCTCGGCGCGGGTGATCCCGTACCGCGGATCGTGGCTCGATTTCGAATTCGATCCGAAGGATTACCTCTACTTCCGCGTCGACCGGCGGCGCAAGATGCCGGCGACTACGCTGCTGAAGGCGATCGGTCTCACCAACGAGGACATCCTCAGGCACTTCTTCGCCTTCGACGCGTTCCACCTGTCGAAGAAGGGTTCGACCATGGACCTGGTGCCGGAGCGCCTGCGCGGCGAAGTGGCGCGCTTCGATCTCTCCGGCAAGGACGGCAAGGTCCTGGTGCAGAAGGACAAGAGGATCACCGCTCGCCACATCCGGGAGCTCGCCGACGCGGGCGTCAAGAAGATCAACGTGCCCAACGACTACATCGTCGGCCGCACGCTCGCCGAGAACATCGTCAACAAGGACACCGGCGAGATTCTCGCTTCGGCGAACGAAGAGATCACCGATGACGTGCTCGCCAAGCTGCTCGATGCGGGTGTGGCGAAGATCCACACCATCTACGTCAACGACCTCGACCAGGGTCCCTACATCGCGCAGACGCTGAAGATGGACGACACGCCGGACCAGTCGGCAGCCCGGGTGGCGATCTACCGGATGATGCGTCCCGGCGAGCCTCCCACCGAGGACGCGGTCGAGGCGCTGTTCCACGGCTTGTTCTTCAACGACGAGCGCTACGACCTCTCGCCCGTGGGGCGCATGAAGTTCAACCGCCGCGTCGGCCGCTCCGAGCTGACGGGTCCCGGTACGCTGACCAACGACGACATCATCGCGGTCATCCGTATCCTGGTCGAACTGCGCAACGGGCGCGGCGAGATCGACGACATCGACCACCTGGGCAACCGCCGGGTGCGCTCTGTCGGCGAGCTCGCGGAAAACCAATTCCGCTCCGGCCTGGTGCGCGTCGAGCGCGCGGTCAAGGAGCGCCTGGGTCAGGCCGAAAGCGAGAACCTGCTTCCGCACGATCTGATCAACGCCAAGCCGATCTCGGCGGCGATCAAGGAATTCTTCGGGAGCTCGCAGCTCTCGCAGTTCATGGACCAGACCAACCCGCTTTCCGAGATCACCCACAAGCGGCGTGTCTCGGCGCTGGGTCCCGGCGGCCTCACTCGCGAGCGCGCAGGCTTCGAAGTGCGCGACGTCCATCCGACGCACTACGGCCGCGTGTGTCCGATCGAGACGCCGGAAGGTCCGAACATCGGCCTCATCAACTCGCTCGCGCTCTACGCGCGCACCAACGAGTACGGCTTCCTCGAGACGCCGTACCGCAAGGTCGTGCACGGCAAGGTCACCGACGAGATCCATTACCTCTCGGCGATCGAGGAGGGGGCCTTCGTGATCGCCCAGGCCAACGCGCAGCTCGACAAGGCCGGGAGGCTCAAGGACGAGCTGGTTTCGTGCCGCTACAAGAACGAGTTCATGCTGTCGACCGCCGACAAGGTCCAGTTCATGGACGTAGCTCCCGCGCAGATCGTATCCGTGGCGGCGTCGCTGATCCCGTTCCTCGAGCACGACGACGCCAACCGTGCGCTGATGGGATCGAACATGCAACGCCAGGCGGTCCCCTGCCTGCGGGCGGAGAAGCCGCTGGTCGGCACTGGCGTCGAGCGCACCGCAGCCGTGGATTCCGGAACCGCAGTGCTGGCGCGCCGCGGCGGCAAGGTCGATTACGTCGACGCCAACCGCATGGTCGTGCGCGTGCACGATGCCGAAACCGCCGCGGGCGAGGTGGGAGTCGACATCTACAACCTCACCAAGTACAAGCGCAGCAATCAGAACACCAACATCAACCACCGGCCGCTGGTGAAAGTCGGCGACGTCATCGCCAAGGGTGACGTCATCGCCGACGGCGCGTCTACCGACATGGGCGAGCTCGCGCTCGGCCAGAACATGCTGGTCGCGTTCATGCCGTGGAACGGTTACAACTACGAGGACTCGATCCTGATCTCGGAGCGGGTGGTAGGCAACGACCGCTACACCTCGATCCACATCGAGGAGCTCTCGGTCGTGGCGCGCGACACCAAGCTGGGACCCGAGGAGATCACGCGGGACATTTCGAGCCTCGGCGAAGCGCAGCTCGGCAGGCTCGACGAGTCGGGGATCGTGTACATCGGCGCCGAGGTCGAGGCCGGAGACGTGCTGGTGGGCAAGGTGACGCCCAAGGGCGAGACCCAGCTCACGCCGGAGGAGAAGCTGCTGCGCGCGATCTTCGGCGAAAAGGCCTCCGACGTGAAGGACACCAGCCTGCGCGTACCGTCCGGCATTTCAGGGACGGTCATCGACGTGCAGGTGTTCACGCGCGAGGGCATCGAGCGCGACAAGCGTGCGTCGCAGATCATCGACGACGAGCTCAAGGGCTACCGCAAGGACCTCAATGACCAGCTCCGGATCGTCGAAAACGACGCCTTTGCGCGGATCGAGAAGCTGCTGATCGGCAAGACCGCCAACGGCGGCCCGAAGCGCCTCGCCAAGGGTTCGCGGCTCACCAAGGATTATCTGGAGAGCGTGAATCGCCACGACTGGTTCGACATCCGACTCGCCAACGAGGATGCCGCGCGTCAGCTCGAAGCGATGAAGGATTCGATCGAGCAAACGCGAAAGGACTTCGATCAGCTCTTCGAGCAGAAGAAGAAAAAGCTTACCCAGGGCGACGAGCTGCCGCCGGGGGTGCAGAAGATGGTCAAGGTCTACGTCGCGGTGAAGCGCCGGTTGCAGCCCGGCGACAAGATGGCCGGTCGTCACGGCAACAAGGGCGTGGTTTCGAAGATCGTGCCGGTGGAGGACATGCCGTACATGGACGACGGCACCCCGATCGACATCGTGCTCAATCCCCTTGGCGTGCCCTCGCGCATGAACGTGGGCCAGATCCTGGAGGTTCATCTGGGGTGGGCCGCGAAGGGACTGGGACAGCGCATCGCCGAGATGCTCAGAGCGCAGGCCAACGCCGCCGAAGTGCGCAAGTTCCTGAGCAGGATCTACGACGGCACGGGCAGGACGGAAGGTGTCGACGCGCTGGATGATCAGGAGCTGTTGCGGCTCGCCGAGAACCTGGCCGACGGCGTTCCTTTCGCCACCCCGGTGTTCGACGGCGCGACGGAAGGCGAGATCAAGGACATGCTCGAGCTCGCGGGCCTTCCCCGCTCGGGTCAGATCACGCTCTACGACGGGCGCACCGGCGAGGCTTTTGATCGGCCGGTGACGGTGGGCTACATGCACGTGCTCAAGCTGCACCACCTGGTCGACGACAAGATGCACGCGCGCTCGACCGGTCCGTACAGCCTGGTCACCCAGCAGCCGCTGGGCGGCAAGGCGCAGTTCGGCGGCCAGCGCTTCGGCGAAATGGAAGTGTGGGCACTCGAAGCCTACGGCGCTTCCTACACCTTGCAGGAGATGCTCACCGTCAAGTCCGACGACGTCAACGGGCGCACCAAGGTGTACGAGAACATCGTCAAGGGCGAGCACAAGATCGAGGCGGGCATGCCGGAATCGTTCAACGTGCTGGTGAAGGAAATCCGCTCGCTGGCGATCGACATCGATCTGGAACGGCATTAATCAGCAGGAAACGACTCAAGCTCCTCGGAGAAAGTGATGAAAGCATTGCTCGATCTGTTCAAGCAGGTCACACAGGAAGAAGAGTTCGACGCGATCAAGACCGGGCTCGCCTCGCCGGAGAAGATCCGCTCGTGGTCGTACGGCGAGGTCAAGAAGCCGGAGACGATCAACTACCGCACCTTCAAGCCCGAGCGCGACGGCTTGTTCTGCGCCAAGATCTTCGGGCCGGTGAAGGATTACGAATGCCTGTGCGGCAAGTACAAGCGCCTGAAGCACCGCGGCGTGATCTGCGAGAAGTGCGGCGTCGAGGTGACGCTGGCCAAGGTGCGCCGCGAGCGCATGGGTCACATCGAGCTTGCCTCTCCCGTGGCGCACATCTGGTTCCTCAAGAGCCTGCCCTCGCGCATGGGCATGGTGCTCGACATGACGCTGCGCGACATCGAGCGCGCGCTCTACTTCGAGGCGTACGTGGTCACCGAGCCGGGGATGACGCCGCTCAATCGCGGCCAGCTCCTGACCGAAGACGACTATCTGGCCAAGGTCGAGCAGTACGGCGACGACTTCTCCGCGACCATGGGCGCGGAAGGCATCCGCGAGCTCCTGAAGTCGCTCGACGTCAACACCGAGATCGACAAGCTGCGCAAGGAGCTCGAGACTACGGGCTCCGACACCAAGATCAAGAAGATCGCCAAGAGGCTCAAGGTGCTCGAGGCGTTCCACAAGTCAGGCATCAAGCCGGAGTGGATGATTCTCGAAGTCCTGCCGGTGCTGCCGCCGGAGCTGCGGCCGCTGGTTCCGCTGGATGGCGGGCGCTTCGCGACCTCGGACTTGAACGACCTCTATCGGCGGGTGATCAACCGCAACAACCGTTTGAAGCGGCTGCTCGAGCTCAAGGCCCCCGACATCATCGTGCGCAACGAAAATCGCATGCTGCAGGAGGCGGTCGACTCGCTGCTCGACAACGGGCGGCGCGGCAAGGCGATGACCGGCGCCAACAAGCGGCCGTTGAAGTCCCTTGCCGACATGATCAAGGGCAAGGGCGGACGCTTCCGCCAGAACCTGCTCGGCAAGCGCGTCGATTACTCGGGCCGCTCGGTGATCGTCGTGGGCCCGCAGTTGAAGCTGCACCAGTGCGGCCTGCCCAAGCTGATGGCGCTCGAACTCTTCAAGCCGTTCATCTTCAACAAGCTGGAGACGATGGGGCTCGCCACGACCATCAAGGCCGCGAAGAAGATGGTCGAAAGCCAGGAGCCCGTAGTGTGGGACATCCTGGAAGAGGTGATCCGCGAGCACCCGGTGATGCTCAACCGCGCGCCGACGCTGCATCGCCTGGGCATCCAGGCATTCGAGCCGGTGCTGATCGAAGGCAAGGCGATCCAGCTGCATCCGCTGGTGTGCACTGCGTTCAACGCCGACTTCGACGGAGACCAGATGGCGGTGCACGTTCCGTTGTCGCTGGAAGCGCAGATGGAAGCACGCACGCTGATGCTCGCCTCGAACAACGTGCTGCTGCCGTCGAACGGCGAGCCCTGCATCGTGCCCTCGCAGGACATCGTGCTGGGGCTCTACTACGCGACGCGCGAGCTGATCGGCGCCAAGGGCGAGGGCATGGCCTTTGCCGATATCGCAGAAGTCACGCGGGCGTATGAATCGCGACAGGTCGATCTGCACACCAAGATCAGCGTACGCATCAAGGAAACGGACGTCGCGCCTGACAGCGAGCGCACGGAGAGCGTGACGCGCTACGAGACGACGGTCGGCCGCGCGCTGCTCTCGGAGATCCTGCCGACAGGACTTCCCTTCGACACCATCAACAAGCCGCTCAAGAAGAAGGAGATCTCGCGCATCATCAACGCGAGCTTCCGCCGTTGCGGCCTGCGTGAGACGGTGATCTTCGCCGACAAGCTCATGCAGGCGGGCTATAGCCTTGCCACGCGCGGCGGCATCTCGTTCGCTGCCGGCGACATGCTGATTCCCGAGGAGAAGCACATCATCATCGAAAAGGCCGAGCAAGAGGTCAAGGAAATCGAGGCACAGTACACCTCGGGCCTGGTCACGCAGGGCGAGCGCTACAACAAGGTGGTCGACATCTGGGGCCGCGCAGGCGACGACATCGCCAAGGCGATGATGGGTCAGCTCGGAACCATGGAAGTCACCGCGCGCGACGGCAAATCCGTCAAGCAGGAGTCGTTCAACTCCATCTACATGATGGCCGACTCAGGCGCACGCGGCTCGCCGGCGCAGATCCGCCAGCTCGCCGGCATGCGGGGCCTGATGGCCAAGCCGGATGGCTCGATCATCGAGACGCCGATCACGGCCAACTTCCGCGAGGGCCTGAACGTGCTGCAGTACTTCATCTCGACGCACGGCGCCCGCAAGGGCCTGGCCGATACGGCATTGAAGACCGCGAACTCCGGGTACCTGACGCGGAGGCTTGTCGACGTGACCCAGGACCTGGTCGTCACCGAAGAGGATTGCGGGACGGGCAACGGCGTGGCGATGAAAGCGCTGGTCGAGGGCGGCGAAGTGATCGAGCCGCTGCGCGAGCGGGTTCTCGGCCGCGTCGCGGCCGCCGACATCATCAATCCCGAGACACAGGCGACGCTGTTCGAGGCGGGGACGCTGCTCGGCGAGGACGAGGTCGAAGCGATCGAGGCGCTGGGCATCGACGAGGTCAAGGTGCGCACGCCTCTCACCTGTGATACACGGTATGGCCTATGCGCGAAGTGCTACGGCCGCGACCTGGGCCGCGGACATCTAGTCAACGTCGGCGAGGCAGTGGGAGTCATCGCCGCGCAGTCGATCGGCGAGCCCGGCACCCAGCTCACCATGCGCACCTTCCACATCGGCGGCGCCGCGTCGCGAACCGCGGCTGCTTCGCAGCTCGAGAGCAAGTCGGCCGGAGTCGTTCGCTTCTCCGCGGCGATGCGCTACGTGACCAACGCCAAGGGCGAGATGGTGGTCATCGCGCGCTCCGGTGAAGTCATGATTCACGACGACAACGGGCGTGAGCGCGAGCGGCACAAGGTGCCCTACGGCGCGACCATGCTGGTGCGCGACGGCGAGGCCGTGAAGGCGGGCAAGGTGCTCGCGTCGTGGGACGCGACTTCACGGCCGATCATCACCGAATACGCGGGACGTGTTAAGTTCGAGAACGTCGAGGAGGGCGTGACCGTCGCCAAGCAGGTCGATGAGGTGACGGGACTCTCCACGTTGGTGGTGATCGATCCCAAGCGCCGCGCCGGCGTGGCGGCGAAGGGCGTGCGGCCGCAAGTGAAGCTGCTGAACGAGCAGGGCGACGAGGTGAAGCTTGCTACGGGCGACCAGCCCGTGAACATCACCTTTCAGTTGGGCTCGATCATCACGGTCAAGGACGGCCAGGAAGTCGCTGTCGGCGAAGTGCTGGCGCGGATCCCGCAGGAAACGTCCAAGACGCGCGACATCACGGGCGGTCTGCCGCGGGTGGCAGAGCTGTTCGAAGCGCGCTCGCCCAAAGATGCCGGCCTGCTGGCCGAAGTCACCGGTACCGTCTCTTTCGGCAAGGACACCAAGGGCAAGCAGCGGCTGGTCATCACCGATCTCGATAGCGTTGCTCACGAGTACCTGATCCCCAAGGACAAGCACGTCACCGCGCACGACGGGCAGGTGGTCAACAAGGGCGAAACGATCGTCGACGGCCCGGCCGATCCGCACGATATCCTACGGCTGCTCGGCGTCGAGGCGCTCGCGCGCTACGTCACCGACGAGGTGCAGGACGTCTACCGTCTGCAGGGCGTGAAGATCAACGACAAGCACATCGAGGTGATCGTGCGCCAGATGCTGCGCCGAGTGCAGGTGCAGGACCCGGGCGACACACGCTTCATCCCCGGTGAGCAGGTCGAGCGCTCCGAACTGCTGGACGAGAACGATCGCGTCGTCGCCGACGGCAAGAAGCCTTCGACCTACGAGCACATGCTGCTCGGCATCACCAAGGCCTCGCTATCGACCGACTCGTTCATCTCCGCGGCGTCGTTCCAGGAAACGACGCGGGTGCTGACCGAGGCGGCCATCATGGGCAAGAAGGACGAGCTGCGTGGGTTGAAGGAAAACGTGATCGTCGGTCGGCTGATCCCCGCCGGCACCGGGCTTGCGTACCACAACGCGCGCAAGAAGCAGAAGGCGATGGGACCTGAGGCTGCTGCAGCCGAGGCTGCATTTGCGACCGGCGAGCCATCGGCAACCGAGGTTAGCGCCGACGCTGCGTAGAGCGGATTCGCGACATGCAACGGGCGCCCCACGCGGGGCGCCCTTTTTTTGTCGCCTAGGCACCTGCGGCCTCCCGGCGGGCGCAGTGTCTTTGGCCGCTGGGGACCGGCGAGCAGCAAGCGAGCGCTCAGGCGCGCTTTGCGTTGACATAAAAGCCGTAGAGCCTTAAAATCCATAGTCTTTTCGCCTTTCGCCGGGCCACCGGGTCAGCCAGACGAAGCGCCGGCCGGCATGGGCGCTGCGTACCCAGTCGCGGTTCCCGGCTGAACTTGGGAATTCGTCGGCCGAGGCGCAAGAAAGAGTGGCCTGAGCAGACGATGCTTAGGCCACTTTGATTTGCTGTAGCGGATACGGTTTCGGATACGGTTTCGAGAGCACCATCAAGCGCGCACGGAAACGGGCGGCGCGGACGAAACGGACAATCAGGATGCCAACGATCAATCAGCTGGTGCGCAAGGGCCGCGTGGCCCCTGTGTCGAAGAGCAAGGTGCCTGCGCTCAAACAGAGCCCGCAGAAGCGCGGCGTGTGCACGCGCGTCTACACCACGACGCCGAAGAAACCGAACTCGGCTTTGCGCAAGGTCGCCAAGGTGCGTCTCACCAACGGCTTCGAAGTGATCAGCTACATCGGCGGCGAGGGCCACAACCTGCAGGAGCACTCGGTCGTGCTCATCCGCGGAGGCCGGGTAAAGGATCTGCCCGGCGTGCGCTACCACATGGTGCGCGGCTCGCTCGACACGGCCGGCGTCAAGGACCGCAAGCAGGGCCGCTCCAAGTACGGCGCCAAGAAGCCCAAGGCCGCATAAGCGCAAACAGAGCACCTAAGGAAAGACGAGAGTCATGCCACGACGCAGAGAAATCCCCAAGCGCGAGATCCTGCCCGACCCCAAGTACTCCAACGGCGATGTCGCGAAGTTCGTCAACGTGCTGATGAGCCAGGGCAAGAAGTCGGTTGCCGAGCGCATCGTCTACGGCGCGCTGGAGTCGATCGCCAAGAAGGGCGGTAAGGATCCTCTCGAGGTGTTCAACCAGGCGCTGGCCAACGCCAAGCCGATGGTCGAGGTGAAGAGCCGGCGCGTCGGCGGCGCGAACTTTCAGGTGCCGGTCGAGGTGCGCCCGGTGCGGCGCGTTGCGCTGGCGATGCGCTGGCTGCGCGAAGCAGCGCGCAAGCGCGGCGAAAAGTCGATGGGCCAGCGCCTTGCGGCCGAGTTGCTGGAAGCGTCCGAGGGACGCGGCGGAGCGGTAAAAAAGCGCGAGGAAGTGCACCGCATGGCCGAAGCGAATCGCGCCTTCTCCCACTTCCGTTTCTAGCACGATAAAGACTAAGCGTCGTCGGACGGCAATGGCAGACCTCCGCAACGCGCATGCACAAGACAAAGCCAAGTGGCACGCACAACTCCCATC
>DASPTZ010000021.1:0-44521 GCA_035623155.1 Casimicrobiaceae bacterium
ACGCGCCTCGCGCCTGATCGAGGAGTTGCTCGAGCGCCAGAAGGGCAGGCGCATTCCGATGAACATCGACGGTGCGACGGCCGTG
This sequence comes from Casimicrobiaceae bacterium, assembly GCA_035623155.1. Classification (GTDB taxonomy): domain Bacteria; phylum Pseudomonadota; class Gammaproteobacteria; order Burkholderiales; family Casimicrobiaceae; genus PALSA-1003. Next base: position 86 of record DASPTZ010000021.1, read on the forward strand.
ATCTACGCCGAGCTGGGCTTTCCGGCTCCGCTCGCCCGCGGTCTGTTCTGTCTGTCGCGTTCGGTCGGCATCCTGGCGCACGCGTGGGAACAGTCGCAGCAGGGCGGGCGCAACAAGGGCCCGATTCCGCGGCGTTACATCTGGGCCTACGACGGCCCTCCGCCACGCGGTTTGCCGAAGGCAGTCGCTGGCGAGGGCTGATCTCGTCACCCTCGGCGAAGCCTGCCTCAGCGCAGCCCAGGGACTGGGGCCAAAGTTGCGGCCCAAAGAGGATTGGATCCCGGCCTGCGCCGGGATGACGCAATGAAGGAGGAAATCGTGGCTGAAGCAGTAGCGGCGGAAGGCACCCACGGAAAGATCGACCGGCTGCGCCATGCCATTGGCGTGCCGCTCGCCATCGTACTGGCAGCGGCTGTGTGGTGGATGAACACACCCGAGGGGTTGTCGCCTGAGGGCCACAAGGCGCTCGCGCTGTTCACCGGCATCTTCGTGCTCTATCTCACCGAGGCGATACCACTCGCCATCAGCAGCCTGCTGGTGGTTCCGGTGGCGGTGCTAATCGGGCTCGCGAACGTGCGCGGCGCACTGGAAGGCTTTGCCTCGTCGTCGGTCTATCTGATCCTCGGAGCGTTCATTCTCGCCACCGCGATGGTCAAGACGCGGCTCGCCGAGCGCATCACCTACAGGATCCTCGATCGCATCGGTTGCTCGCCGGTGCGGATCACCCTTGGCGTCACCCTGGCCAACATCCTGCTCGCGTTCCTGGTCCCGTCCACGACCGCACGCACCGCCATCCTGTTGCCGGTCTGCCTCTCCATCCTCGAGTTGTTCGCCAGGGAAGGTCGCTCGAAGTTCGCTGTCAACCTGCTGCTCACGCTGACCTTCACCAACGCGACGATCAGCGCGGGCATCCTCACGGCGACCGTTCCCAATCCGGTGACGATCGAGTTCCTGACCAAGGCGGGCGCGACCAGCATCGGCTATGCGAGCTGGTTTCTGTACGGATTTCCCCCTGCGCTGATCATGACTTTCGTGACCTGGGGCATGCTGCAGTGGGTGTTCCGCCCCGAGCCAACCGTCGCAACGTCAGGTGCCGAGGCGGTGATCGGCAAGTCGTTGCAATCGATGGGGTCGATGAGCTCGGCCGAGTGGCGAGCGCTGGCGGTGTTCATTCTGGTGGTCGCGCTGTGGGCGACGCAGGAGTGGACCAAGCTCGATACCACGGTGGTCTGCCTGGTGGGCGCGTGCCTGTTGTTCCTGCCGCGGTTCGGGGTGATCGACTGGAGCGACGCAAACAAAGGCGTGTCGTGGCAGATCGTGCTCATCGCCGGCGGCGGCATCTCGCTGGGGGAGCTCCTGATGAAGACGGGAGCCGCCAAGTGGATGGCGACCTCGATCTTCAATCTCCTCGGCCTCGGTGGGGCGTCGACGCTCGTCTTGCTCGTCGTCGTCATGCTGATTCTGGTCTACCTTCACTTCATCTTCGTCGGGACCACCGCGATGGCGACGGCTTTGCTGCCGATCGTGCTCGCGATGGCGCAGCATGCGCAAATCAACCCGGCCGTGCTGCTCCTGCCCGCCGGCATGATCATCGGCGGCTATCCGGTGCTGATGTTCTACAACACGCTGCCCAACATCATTGTCTACGGCACCGGCAAGCTGCGCGTGGAGGATTTCCTGCGCGTGGGCATCGCCATCAGCGCCATCGCCTGCGTGGTGTATGCGGCGTGCGCGGCGAGCTACTGGCGCTGGCTGGGGCTGTTCTAACGCGCGTGCCAAAGCTGCAGTCCAGACGCTTGGGGGAGAGTGTGAGCGAAGCGAGCTTGCCGGTGGAGGCTGCCGATGCCTGAAGGCAAGGGTGGAGTCGCCGCGGTCGACCGGGCGTTCGCGATCCTCGCTGCGTTCGGCGAGCAGGATCGCTCGCTCAGCCTGGCCGAGCTGGCCCGGAGGACCGGGCTCTACAAGAGCACGATCTTGCGGCTGATCGAATCGATCGAGCGCGCCGGCTACATCCGTCGTCTCGAGGATGGCACCTACGCCGTCGGTGCCGGAGCGTTGCACTTGGGCCGGCTATACCAGTTATCGTTCGACCTCGACCGCTTCCTGGTGCCGACACTTCAGGAGCTGGCTCGGTCCGCGGGAGAAACAGCGTCGTTTTTCATCCGCGATCGCGACCGGCGCGTGTGCCTGCGCCGCGTTGAGCCTGACCGCGCAGTGCGCATCGTCTTGCATGAAGGGGATCGGCTGCCGCTCGAGCTGGGCTCGGCCGGGAAGATCATTCTCGCATTCGGCAAAGCGCCATCGAAGGCGCTCGCGAAAGTCCATGCGGCGTTGGTCGCGGTGACGCGCGGCGAGCGCGACCCCGATGCGGCGTCGGTCTCGGTGCCGGTCTTCGGCAACGCCGGGCGGCTGGCAGGCGCCCTCTCGCTGTCCGGCCCCATCGATCGTTTCGATGATGCTAAGGCGAAGCAATGTGCCCGGTTGCTGCTCGCCGCCGCGGCAACGCTCAGCGAGAATCTCGGTGGCGATGCGAGCGCGCTGCGCGAAGCGTAGGAGGAGGCGGCTCGGCGGTGAAGACGAACGAGCCCGCCCATTCCAGGCACGACGGGACCCCGCGATAAGAGAGTTTCTGAAGCGAAAAGCGGAGTCTTCGGCCGATTCATGACCGTGCGCGTTCCCCGAGCTGACAAAGCGCCGTGGTCCACAATCTCTCGTGAGCCGCGGCGCGATGGCTGCCGTAACGCTTCAACCCAGCGTCTTCTCAGCGTGGTCGCGCATGAATGAAAGGGTACCCGCCCACGCGTCGGGCCCATCGTAGATTTCGCGCATTTTCGCCGCCTTGTCGCCGTAGCGCTCGAGGCCGCGATGCTCGAGCTCGACCCGAGTGCGCTTTGGCGTCTCGGGGATGAACCGTACCTCGACCTCGGTGTTCAGCGTCGGGTCGTAGCGAAACTCGGCGTTGAGGTCCCAACTCAGGACGATGCGCTTGCCTTCCTCCCACACCAGCACGCGTCCCCAGTCGCACTCCTTACCATCGGCACTGCGCTCGAACCAGCGGCCGCCGACCCGAGGCTCGACGATGGCGGTGAAGCGGTCGCTCCCTCCGATGTGGTGGGAACGAGGCCACCAGTCATTCTGGTTCGCTGTGAACGTGCGAAAAACGTGTGCGGCGGGCGCGTTGACGGTGATGCTCTTGCGCACGGCGATCTGCTTCACTGCCATATCCATTACCTGCTCCTTGTTTGTCGTCGATAGGAGGCCTCAGCCACGGCCTTGAAATCGGTCAACGCACGGTCCCACATTGCATCGATGTAGCTGCGCAATGCGGCCAGGCCGCGCGGATTGACCCGATAGATGTTGCGTGTGCCTCGAGGCGTGTCACGCACCAGTTCCGCGCTCTTGAGCACACGCAGGTGCTGCGACACCGCGGGACGCGAAACCGCAAACCCCGCCGCCACCTCGGCGACCGACATCGGCTTTCTGGCTAGACGTTCGAAGATCGCCCGTCGCGTCGGATCGGAAAGGACTGCAAGCTGCGCGTGTCCGGGTGTCATGCGGCATATGGTAAGTTGCTACTTACGGTAAGCATACACTTACGACACGACTGATGTCAAGCTCCGTAGCATCGCGGGGAAGACATCGCGTCAGGAGGATGCTGCTTGCTGCCGCCTGCAGCCCACGATCAAGGTGGGCATCGGGTAGGCCTCGTACTTCATGCCGAGGCTTTCGCGAATGGCGGGATCGCCGTTCTGGAGCCGGCGCGCCTCGTCGTCGTCCGTGACCGCCAGGATTCCGACACCCCAGCCGCGCTTCGGATCGGCTACCGGTCCGAAAGCGATCGCGGTCCCGGCTTCAGCAAGTCGCTTCCAACAAGCGCCGTGCGCTTGCATGGTTTCCGCTTCCCGCTTGGTCATGTCCATCATGAATGTGGGTCTCGGCGGAATGAGCCGGCAGAGAAAATACTTCATCAGCGCTCCAGTCAGATGTCGGTTGCAGTCGGTCCTGGCCGCCAAGGTTCAGTCGCCCGGTGGCATCTGCACCACGAGCGCGACGATCATGCTCCAGCATTGGCTCTTGAGCGCCATCTGCGCGCCGCCCAGTTGCGTCTGCCACTTCGGAAGGAGGGCAGCGTAGCATCGATCGACGAGTTCCTTCTCATAGGCGTCGTGCGCGAACCATTTGTTTTCCGCCGCGTGCTCGCTCATATAGGCGGGGAAGGGCGTTGCAGCGAGCAGCTGCCCGGCGGTTCGCTGCAGATCGGTGGCGAACGCGAGCGACAGCTCGACATCCTTTCGCGTGCCCAGCCGGTCGACGTGGCCCGCGACCAGCGTGTCGAAGTCGTAGCTCAAGGCATCGCGATGCGCCTTCAGGTACCCGGGAACGTCGACCGCGATACCTAGATTCGGATACGGCATGTACCCGGGATAGACGACATCGACCAGCATCAGCACCCTCTGCTTCGGAGCATAAATGAAGATGTTGCCCGCTTCGTGATTGACGCCTTTGTAGTCGAGGACGAGAGTCTGGTCGCCAACGGTGAGCGTATACGAGTCATCGAAGGTGACGGTAGGCAGTGGCCGCCGTGGATCGTTCCGCGTGGCGAGCAGCTGCGCAGTTTCCTTCTGCGCGATGATCGTCGCCGCCTTGGGGAACAAATAGGCGGCGCCGATGTGGTCGGTGTGTTCGTGGCTGTAGATGACGCGAGTCACCGGTTTGTCGGTGACTTCCGCGATGGCCTTGAGGTAATTCCCGCCCAGCGTCGGCAAGGGGTCGACCGCGATGACGCCGTCCGACGACACGACGAACATGGTGTTGTAAGCCCCGTCGCTCAGCCAATAGAGGCGGTCGCGGATTTCGTGCAGAACGTATCCCTTCTCGCCCGACGCGACTGGCACCTGCGGGATCGGGCTTGCGGCTCGCGCATCGAGGACGATCAGAGCGTAGGTCACGACAACGGCGGCGGCGAAGATGGCGATCTTTCGAACGCGCGCTGCAGTCCCGCGCTGTTGCGCCGGCTCGCTGGGATCCATCTGGGACAGAAGGTGCCCTACCGCAGCGTGGTGCATGCCTCGGGGTTACGCGTTCTCCGCGGCGCGATGAATCGCCCGACGGATGCGATGATAGGTACCGCAGCGGCAGATATTGGTGATCGCTGCGTCGATCTGCTCGTCCGTCGGCTTCGGGTTGGACTTGAGCAACGCCGCGGCCGCCATCAGGATGCCCGACTGGCAGTAGCCGCACTGGGGTACCTGCTCGGCGATCCATGCCTTCTGCAGTGCGTGGCTGCGATCGGGTGAAAGCCCCTCGATGGTCGTAATCGGTTTCCCCACGGCAACCGAGACCGGATAGGAGCACGACCGTACCGCTTCGCCGTCGACCTGCACGGTGCAGGCGCCGCAGGCGGCGACCCCGCAGCCGAATTTGGTGCCGGTCATGCCGAGCTGCTCGCGCAATACCCACAGCAGCGGCGTGTTGGGATCGACGTCGACCGTCAGGGCCTTTCCGTTCACGTTCAAGTCCATGGTCGTTCCGATGAAGTTGCCTTAGGCGAGATGCAGTCCGTGCCGCGACAGCGGCATCGAGCGAATGCGCCTTGCGGTGGCGGCGAAGATCGCGTTGGTGAGCGCAGGTGCCACGACGACCGGGCTAACTTCTCCGACGCCGCCGAGCACGCCGCCTCCGTCGATGAACTCGACGCGGATGTCGGGAGTCTCGGCCAGATACGGCATCTCGTAGGTCGTGAAATTCTCCTGCTCGACGCGTCCGTTCTTGAACGTCACCTCGGATTTGCATCCCGCCAGTCCGAACACGATCCCACCTTCGATGCTGGACGCGGAAATGCCGGGGTCGAGCACGCGTCCGCAGTCGACCGCAACCGAGACTCGGCGCAGGCGGACCGCGTCTCCCGGCTTGTCGTGGCGGACCTCCACTTCCGCAACCATCGCCAACAAGGTTCCGAAGGCATCCGCGAACGCAATGCTCCGACCGAGCTTTGCGCCTCGACTCGTCGGCAGCGGCTTCAGCCAATCGCCGAGTTGCGCTGCGCGATCGAGGACTGCCAGGGCGCGCGGATCGTGAGCCAGCATCTCCCGCCGATATCGATAGGGGTCTTGTTTGGCGGCGTGCGCCAGCTCGTCGATGAAGCTTTCGAAGGCGAAGATGTTGGGTCCATAGCCCGTGGTGCGCAGCACGGACGTCGGCACCGGTGTGTCGAACAGGTGGAAATCGACGCGGCGGTGCTCGAGCTTGTAGCGCGTCTCCATCATGCCTTCCATCGCGCTGGGATCGACGCGCGACTTGTTCACCGTTTCCGCCATGAAGGGTGCGACCGCAGTGATGATGCGCGGCGACACGACTCGGGCGTAAATTGCGGTCGGCAGGCCCTTCGCGTCGAGCGCGGCGCTAAGTCTCACAATCGTTGCGGGCCGATAGGAATCGCGGCGCATGTCTTCCTCGCGATCCCAGATCAGCTTGACCGGGCGTCCGACCGCTTTGGAGATCAGCGCCGCCTGGACGACGAAGTCCGGCAGCAAGCGGCGTCCGAAGCCGCCGCCGATGTAAGGCGTGCGATTGATGATGATCTGCTCGCCAGGCATCTTGAGAGCCGCCTGCAGGGCAAAGAACGCCAAGTTTTGCCCCTGCGTCGGCGCCCAGATCTCGCAGCGACCCGAGGTAACCTTCGCGGTACAGTTCATCGGTTCCATGGTCGCGTGCGCCAGGAACGGATTCTCGTAGTCGAACGAGAACCTGCGTGTCGATCGTGCGAGCACCGACGCCGCATCACCGACATTCACGGGCACAGTCCATGGGCCTTTGTCGATGGCGTTGCGCATCGCGCCGCGTATCCCTTCCGAATCCAGTGAAGCGTTCGGCCCCGCGTCGAAATCGATCGGCAAGGCCGCGAGCGCGGTGCGCGCCTGCCAATAGGTGTCCGCGACGACTGCAACCCCGCCTGGAACCGGCACGACCGCGCGCACGCCTGCCATGCCATGGACAGCGCTTTCGTCGTAGCGCTTGACCGACCCTCCGATCGTCGGCGCGGTGCGCACCGCAGCCAGCACCATGTCAGGGACCCGAAAATCGATGCCGAACACCGCAGTGCCGTCGACTTTCGCAGGCACGTCCACGCGCGGCAGTGCATTGCCGTCGACCTGCCGCTCGCCCGCCGGCTTGAGCGGGGGCTTCTCGGGAATCGGCAGCTTGGCGGCCTCGGCAGCGACCTCTCCAAAAGTCAGCCGCTTCCCGCTCGCGTGCAAAATCGCGCTTCGCTCGACGCGACATTCGATGGCCGGGACGCCCCACCGCGCCGCAGCGGCCTGGATCAGCATGGTTCGCGCCGCGGCGCCCATGGTACGCATGTGATCGTAGAACGCCTGGATGCTCTCGCTGTTTCCGGTGAACATCCATTTGTACTTCGGATTGGCGTATGCGGGATCGTAGGGCGCGGTCTCCAGCTCCACGCTGTCCCAGTCGGCGCCCAGCTCGTCCGCCAGGATCGCCGGGAGCGTGGTGCTGATGCCTTGTCCGATCTCCGCCTGCGAAACGATGAGCTTCACCTGATTGTCAGCCGTGATGCGCACCCAGGCAGTTATTGCAGCCTCGCTTTGGCCCGGCACGGGCGTTGCACCGCCAAGGAGCCTGGCAGCCGGAGTCGGAAGCGCGAACCCGAGCAGGAGCCCGCCGCTTGCCAGCATCGCTGCCTTGAGAAGAGCGCGACGGCTCTCGTCTACTTCTTCGCCCGACTGTAGGTCTACTTGCACTGGCGCTCTGCGTGGATTACCAAAGTCGCAACAGTAGGTGCGAGCGGCGTGATTTGTCCAATCGAAGTTCGGAATGCTAGAGTATTCGAGCCATGAATATCAGAAAGCTCGACCTGCGCCGATCACGAGCGGTATGGGCTCGATCGCGGACAACACGTCCGGCGGCTCGGTCGCCCTTAGGAGCTCGAAAGTGGAGGTGAACATAATTGGGACCCGCTGGCTCCGTGGTTTCGGAGTAGCGGCGCCCGGGAGGCGGCGATGCTCAGGCGGATAGAGGCCGGAGTTCTCAACGTCGCCTACGAGGAGAGTGGTGCACCGGGCGGCAGGCCCGTCGTGCTCCTGCACGGGTTTCCTTACGACGTCCACGCGTACGACGAGGTCGCGGCTCTGCTAGCTTCGGCAGGGTGCCGCGTCATCGCACCTTACCTCCGGGGCTACGGCCCGACGCGCTTCTTGTCGCCTCGGACGCCACGCTCTGGACAACAGGCGGTGCTGGCGCACGATCTTCTGTCATTGATGGATGCGCTCCAGATTCGGAGCGGCGTGCTTGCAGGTTACGACTGGGGAGGCCGGGCGGCGTGCATCGTCGCTGCGCTGTGGCCCGATCGGGTAACAGGGCTCGTCTCCGGCGAGGGATACAACATTCAGGACATTCCTCGGTCGACTCAACCGCTCGACCCGGACAGAGAGTCTCGCCTGTGGTACCAGTATTACTTCCACAGCGAACGCGGAAGGGCAGGTCTGGAAAAGCATCGCTACGAGCTGTGCAGGCTTCTGTGGCGGCTGTGGTCTCCCAACTGGCACTTCGATGAGGGGACCTACGAGCGCACCGCGGCCTCATTCGACAACCCCGATTTCGTCGCGGTGGTGATTCACTCGTACCGGCATCGCTTCATGCTGGCGGCCGGAGACGAAGCGGTCGAGGCAACCGAACGCAGCCTGACCGAGCAGCCGTCGATCACCGTGCCGACCGTGGTTCTGCACGGGAGCGATGACGGAGTCACGCCCGTGGCCACCTCCGAGGCCGATAGCCGTTTCTTCCGGGCCGCGTACGAGCATCGAGTCATTCCTTTGGCGGGCCATAACCTGCCTCAGGAAGCGCCGCGGGAATTTTCTGCGGCCGTGCTGGCGCTCGTCGACCAGACGAAGGGCGGACGGGCCTAACACCCGCTTGGTGGAGCAGTTGCACGAATCACGCTAGAGTATTTGCGCGATGAATATCAGAAAGCTCGACCTTCGACTGCTGGAGTGCCTCGATGCGTTGGTCACCGAGCGCAACGTCACCCGGGCGGCGTCTCGCGTGCACATGAGTCAGCCGGCAATGAGTAGCGCGCTGAAGCGGCTGAGGGACGTCTTTGGAGACCCACTGCTGGCGCGGACCCAGCGAGGCATGGTGCCGACGCCGCGAAGCATCGAGCTCGCTCAGTCCGCGCGATCGGTGCTTCAGGAAGTGGAGGCGATGTCCTCGGGGGCGCGCCCGTTCGAGCCTGCGACCGCCGAGCGCACCTTTCGCATCGCGATGACCGACTACACGGAGTTCGTCCTGCTTCCGTCGCTCATCCGGCGGCTTCAGGTCGAGGCGCCGCACATCAATGTCGCAATCAGGCCCCACGACGGGCGAACGCAGGCCGACGAGTTGGCCGACGGCAACATCGACCTCGCCATCGCCAGCTTCAGACATGTATCGGGGCACTTGCGGGCCCGCGAGCTCTTTCGTGAACGCTTCGTTTGCCTGGCGAGAAAAGACAACCCCAAGATCGGGAAGCGGCTCACGCTGGCGAATTTCACCGATCTTTCGCATGCCTTCATCTCGCCGCGAGGGGGAGGATTCTACGGAGCTACGGACCGCGCGCTGGCGGCGATCGATCGCGCGAGAAGAATCGCCGTGTCCGTGCCCCACTTCCTCGTCGCGCCTTTCGTAGTGGCTGGCTCGAACCTCATCATGGTCCTCCCGGAGCGCGTGGCACGCCACTACGCGGCGACCCTGCCGTTGCGAATCCTGGAACCGCCGGTTCGCATCGAGGGCTTCGCCGTGTCCCAAGTCTGGCATGAGCGGTCGGATCATGACGCCGCGGTGACATGGCTTCGCGCTGTGATGATCGACCTCTGCACGTTCCGATCTCAACCGGTGACCGCGCTGCCCGGCGCACCGACCACCCGGCGCCTTACGTCGCTGCAAGCGAGCGGCATGCGGGCACGCCGACTCGTGCGGTCTGCCGCCCGCTGAGTCGAGTCTTAAGCGCTTCCGACGCGCGAACTTAGTCCGCGAAGATCGCCACGCTGGGTTTCTCGCCCTCGCGCACCCACGCACGGTACATGCCGGTCGAGTTGAAAGGCATGGCGAGTTTGCCGTCATAGCTCACCGCGATGACGCCGCCGCGTCCGCCGAGGGGCTGCAGCGACTGAACGATGCTGTCGCCGGCTGCACGCGCCACATCGTGTTGCAGATAGCGCATTCGCGCGTGCACGTCGTAGGCGATGCAGCCGCGGATGAAATGCTCGCCGGTGCCCGTGCACGACACGGCGCAGGTAGCGTCGTTGGCGTAGACGCCCGCGCCGACGACCGACGAGTCGGAGATGCGCCCCGGCATCTTGTTGGTCAGGCCGCCAGTGGACGTCGCGGCGGCCAGGTGGCCCTGACGGTCGCGGGCGACTGCGCCGACGGTGCCGACGCGTTGCGAGTCGTCCTTCACGGCGGCGGCCGCGTCGTGGTCGACGACGGCGTGGCTGCCAGCCTTGGCCTGCACCGCGCGCAACTGCGCCAGGCGATGCGGCGTGGAAAAATACGAAGGCTCCACGAGGTTGAGGCCGCGCTCGCGAGCGAACCGCTCGGCGCCTTCGTCGCCCAGCAGCACGCTGCGCCCGTCGCGCATCACTTCGAGCGCGGCGAGTATGGGATTGCGGATCGTGCGCACGCCGGCCACCGCACCGGCGGCGAGCGATCTGCCGTCCATCACGCCGGCATCGAGCTCGTTTCGTGCCTCGGAGGTGAATACCGCGCCATGTCCTGCGTTGAAAAGCGGGCTGTCTTCGAGCCACACCACCGTTGCGATCACGGCGTCGAGTGCACTACCGCCGCCCGCGAGCACCGCTTGCCCCGCAGCCAGCGCCGCGCGCAGCGCCTCGCGGTAGGGCGCCTCGTCCGCAGCGCTGCCCGGAGCGATGGTCCCGGCGCCACCATGCAAGGCGAGGGCGTAGGGAGTCGACATCTTCAGTGCTTCAGGATCTTGCCGAGGAAGGTGCGGGTGCGTTCGCTCTTCGGCTGGTCGAAGAAATGCTCCGGCGGCTGCACCTCGAGGATGCGACCCGCTTCCATGAACACGACGCGATCGGCCACCTGGCGCGCGAAGCCCATCTCGTGAGTGACGACGATCATGGTCATGCCGTCGCGCGCGAGCCCTTGCATGGCATCGAGCACCTCGCCGACCATCTCCGGGTCGAGCGCGGAAGTCGGCTCGTCGAAAAGCATCAGCTCCGGCTGCATCGCCAACGCCCGCGCGATCGCTACCCGCTGCTGCTGTCCTCCGGATAGCTGGCCCGGAAACTTCTCTGCCTGCTCGACAATGCGCACCCTGGTGAGCAGCTTCATCGCTTGCTCGCGGGCGGCCGCCGTCCCCTCATGCTTGACCAGCGTCGGAGCCAGCATCACGTTGTCGAGCACGGTCAGGTGCGGAAACAAGTTGAACTGCTGGAACACCATGCCGATGCCCTTGCGTGCATCCACCGCCTTGCGCGAGTCGTCGAGCGTTACGCCTTTGAAAGCGATGCGCCCGCCATCGTGATGCTCGATGCGGTTGACGCACCGGATCAGCGTCGACTTGCCCGAGCCCGAGGGACCGCAGACGACGATCTTCTCGCCGCGCGCTACGTCAAGGCTGCAATTGTCCAGCGCGTGGAACGTTCCGTACCATTTGTGCACGCCATCCATCGTCAATAATGTCTCTGCACTCATGTCATTTCAGCGCGTAGCGCCGCTCCAGGTAACGCCCGTAGGTGGCGATCGAAAGGCCGATGGCGAGATAGATCGCGCTCACCATGATGTACATCTCGACCGAGTATGGCCGCCATTCGGCGTCCATCGCCAGCTTGAGCGTGCCGGTCAGGTCGTAGATGTTGACGATCGAGACGAGCGCGGTGTCCTTTACCGTACCGATGAACAGGCTCGCCGTGGGCGCGATGGTGATGCGCAGCGCCTGCGGCAGCACGACGCGGGTCAGCGTCTGCCATTTGCTGAGCCCCAGCGCGTGCGACGCCTCGTACTGGCCACGTGTCACAGCCTGCAGGCCGCCGCGGAAGACTTCCGCTAGATACGCCGCGGCGAACATGGTCAGACAGATGCCGATCCGCAGCATGGGATCGAGACGCCACTGCGCAGGCAGGAGCACCGGCAGGACGAAGGCGCCGAAGAAGAGCAGGGTGATCAGCGGCAGCCCGCGCACCAGCTCGATGTAGGTCGTCGACAGCCACTTGACCGCCGGAAGCTTGGAGCGACGACCAAGCGCCAGGGCGATGCCGATCGGCACGCCCAGCAGCAGCGCGATCACCGCCAGCAGCAGCGTGAGCGGCAGCCCGCCCCAGAGGTCGGTGCCGACCGGCGTGAGGCCGAGGATCCCGCCAGCCATCAGCACGCCGAAAACCGTTACGCCTGCGACCATCAATACGAGGCCGACACGGCCGAAGCAGCGGGGGTGCGCTGCCGCTCCGACGCAGCCGAGCAATGCGAGGCTGCCCAGGATGGGCCGCCATTGTTCGCCTTGCGGGAAGCGGCCGAGCAGCACCAGTCGCGCCTTCTCGACCAGGACGCCCCAGCAGGCGCCGTCGGCGGCGCGGCAGAGCGACACGTCGGGTTTGACCACGGCGTCGAACACGCCCCAGCGGATCGCCTGCCACAGCGCCCAGACGACGCCGAGCAGCAGCAGGCTCGACACCACCGCCGAAGGCGTGTCGCCGAACAGCGTCTTCCGCCAGCGCTCGGGCAGCGTTGCGGCGGAAGGAGGTTTGAGCATCTCGGGCATGATCAGCGCTCCTTGAGCTGGACTCTGGCGTTGACGATGCCCATCACCAGCGCGGTCAGCAGGTTGAGCGCGAGGTACACCGCCGCGATGATGGCGATGCACTCGATCGCCTGGCCGTTCTGGTTGAGTGCGGTCGTCGCCGCCGACACGATGTCGGGATAGCCGATCGCCACCGCAAGCGACGAGTTCTTGATCGTGTTCATCACCAGGCTCGTGTACGGCGGCACGATCACGCGCAGACTCTGCGGAATGATGACCTGCCGCAGCGCCTGGCCGCGTGTGAGCGACAGCGCATGCGTCGCTTCCCACTGTCCTCGCGGCACCGCCTGCAGCCCGGCGCGCACGATCTCGGCGCAATAGACTCCCGAATACTGGGTGAGCGCAATGACCAGCGCCAGCCACTCGGGACTCAGGGTCGCGCCCCCGCTGATACCGAAGGCGCTCGGCTGCGGATGCTGCCACGAGTCCGGCCAGAGCAGCCAGACGGCGACGACCGCCAGCAGCGTGGCCGGCAGCGTCAGTCGCCGCCACGGCTTGGCGAGCCAGGCGAGCCACGGCAGCACGACGGTCAGTGCCAGCGGAACGACCGCTTGCGACGCCGTCAGCTCGGGCACCGCCAACTGCAGACCTTCCTTGCTCAGGAAGATCACCTCGTCGACGTGCAGCGGCATGTCCGTGCCCGGCAGCAGTTCCGTCAGCGCGAAGTACCAGAGCAGAACTTGCACGAGCAGCGGCACGTTGCGCACGATGTCGACGACGCCGCGCGACAGGAGCCGCACCAGCGCATTTCGGCTGATCTGCGCGATGCCCAGCACAAGACCGAGCAAGGTGGCGAGCGCGACGGCTGGAAGCGCGGCTCGTAGCGTGTTCGCTACGCCCGCAGCGAAGGCGCGCGCGTAGCTGTCGCTGGGCTCGTAGGGGAGCACGCCCTCGGAGATCGCGAAACCGGCCGTATCGCCGAGGAAGCCAAACCCGGAAGCGATGTTCCGCGCCGCGAGGTTCGCTGTCGCGTTGTGCACCAGCCATGCACCGATCGCCACGACGATCGCCAGCGCCAGCGCCTGAAGTGCCAGCGAGCGCAGGTTGAGCGGGGGCTTCGGCGGTGCCGCGATCGCCGACGAAGCGCTCTCGACGGTGGTCATGATCAGCGCAGCGGCGGGGAGATCATCAAACCGCCCTTGGTCCACAAGTTCATCGGGCCGCGCGGCAGCTTGACCTTGGAGTTGGCGCCGACGTTGCGGTCGAAGCTCTCGCCGTAGTTGCCGACCTGCTTGACGATGCGGTAGCTCCACTCCTTGTCGAGACCCATGAACTTGCCCAAGTCATCGCCGGTACCGACAAAGCGCTTGATCGCAGGATCGCTGCTCGATGCCTTGAGCGAGTCGATGTTGGCGGAGGTGATGCCCAGTTCCTCGGCTTCGATCATCGCGTAGAGCGTCCACTTGGCGATTGCAAACCAGTCATCGTCGCCGCGGTGCACGGCAGGACCGAGCGGCTCCTTGGAGATCTGCTCAGGCAGGATCACGTAATCGTCGGGATTCTTGAGCTGCGTGGCCTTGAGCACGGCGAGGTTGCTGTTGTCGCCGGTGTAGACCTGGCAGCGACCGCTCATGAAAGCCTGCTGCGAGGCCTCGATCTGATCGAACACGACTCCCTTGTACGCCAGCTTGTGCGCCTGGAAATAGTCCGCGAGGTTTTTTTCGGTTGTGCTTCCCGAGTCCACGCAGATCGTCGCGCCGGCGAGCTGCTTGACGCTCGTTAAGCCCGGCTTCTTCTTGGTGATGAAGGCCTGGCCGTCGTAGAAGTTGATGCCGATCCATACCAGCCCGAGCGATGTATCGCGGGTATAAGTCCAGGTCGTGTTGCGCGCGAGCACATCGATCTCGCCACTCTGCAGGGCCGTGATCCGCGTCTGGCCGCTGGTGGGAACGAACTTCACCTTGTTTGCGTCGCCGAGCACCGCCGCCGCCAGCGCACGGCAGTAATCCACGTCGATCCCGGTCCAGTTGCCGGCGCTGTCGGCCTGCGCGAAGCCGGAACGCCCGGTGTGCACACCGCAGGTGACGGCACCCTTTTGCTTGATGCTGTCGAGCACCTTGCCTGCGTGCGCCGGCGCCACAAATCCCGGGACGGCGGCGAGGCTCAAGAACAGCAAGGCAGATCGCAATGCGGCTTTCATGGCTCCTCCTTGGTCTTGTAGTGAACTTGAGTTTGATTCGTGGTCGCGAGATACGAGAGCACCAGCTCCGACATCTCGCGGGCGACGATCGCGGCGTCGGGGTTGAGTTGCGCTACGGCGGCGGCAACCGCCTCGATCACGGCCAGCGCGCCGACCGCGGAGCTGGGCATGACCGGATGCTCGCTCGGTGCGAGCAGGAGCGAGTCGGCCAGTCCCGCGAGCGGCGCGCCGCGAGCATCGGTGATGACGACGATGTAGGCGCCGCGCTCATGAGCGAAGGCGGCGAGGCGAACCGTGTCCTTGGAGTAGCGCGGCAGGGACACGGCGACCAGCACATCGCCGCGGCCACAGCGCGACAAGCGCCGTGCCGCCTCTTCGGTACCGCCTTCCCCGGCGACTGCCCACACCTGCCGCAGGTAAGGTGTCAGCGCGTGCGCCGCGTAGCCGGCGAGATAGCTGCTCATGCCGAGGCCCAGCAGCAGTACCTGGCGCGCCTTGAGCAGACGGCCGGCGACGCGCTGGATCTGCGGTCCCGTGGTGGCGCCGTGCAGCGCTTCCGGGTCGATGACCGGCGCTCTTTGCTTTCCCTTGCGCGAGCCGGCCTGGGTCTTGGGAGCTCCGAGCTTGCGCAGCGGCTCGACGGCCGACTGCAGTTCCTCACCGAGCACGGCCTTCAGATCGGTGAAGCCTTCGAAGCCTGCGGCGCGCGCGAAGCGGTTGATCGCTGCCACGGAGGTTCCCGTGAGCGAGGCGATCTCTTCCGCGCTGTGCGACAGCGTCCGGATGGGATGCGTCGACATCCAGCGGCCCACGCGCGACAGCGACGGGGATGCGTCAGCCGCGGCGGATTCGATGCGGTCTTGGGCCAGGGCCATGAATGAGACGATTCACAAAGCTGAAATGTGAATCGTTTAATTCATACGCCGATTTCCAGGCCCCGTCAAGCCCAGGTTCGCAGGACGGGTCGGTTCCTCATTGGCGGCAGGCAGTGGGCGTCGCCCGATTCGGACTACACTCGCGGTGTCTCTAGAATCCACGTTCGGAACGTAATTGACCGTCGAGAGCGGTGTCCCATTCAATGCCTCAGGAGGCAGTCATGAAAGTTGGTGTCATCGGTTCGGGTGATGTGGGCCAGGTGCTGGCGAGCGGCTTTGTCAAGCACGGACACGAAGTGACGATCGGGACGCGCGATCCTTCGAAACTCGCGTCCTGGGTCAAAGCGAACCCGGGGGCGCGCATCGGGACGTTCGCAGAGGTCGCGAAGTTCGCCGAGTTGGTGGTGCTCGCGGTGAAGGGGTCGGTAGCCCTCGAGGCGCTCGATCTGGCGGGCGTGCGCGCGCTCGCCGGCAAGGTGGTGATCGACGCGACCAATCCCATTGGCGGCCCTCCGCACAACGGCGTGCTCGAGTTCTTCACCGGCCTGGACGACTCGCTCATGGAGCGCCTGCAGAAGCGGTTTCCCGAGACAAAGTTCGTCAAGGCGTTCAACTCCGTAGGCAACGCCCGAATGGTGAACCCCGACTTCGGAGGCGTGCGGCCAACCATGTTCATCTGCGGCAACGATGCCCAGGCCAAGGCGACGGTGACGCGCGTCCTCGATCGGTTCGGCTGGGAGGTCGAGGACATGGGCGGGGTCGAGTCGGCACGCGCGATCGAGCCCCTCTGCATGCTTTGGTGCATTCCGGGGTTCCTGCGCAATCAGTGGACGCATGCCTTCAAGCTGCTGAAGTGACGAGCACTGCGCTACGCGGGCAGCGGATTACGCTTCCGGTCGGGTATAAAAGGCGTGGTTTCGCAGGGTTGCAGGTGATGATGCGCGTTTGGCGTGTCCGGGTCATCCCGGAATAGAATGCGAGTCGGCAGTCAAGGACACAGGCGGAGTGAACGGCACGGCGCTGACCAATGGCTCAACAATGCGCGGACCTGACAAGCTTCTTCGCGTGAGCGTCTGGCGCGGCGGCGCGGGCGGGCGGTTCAAGAGCTACGAAGTGCCGCGGCAAGATTCGCAGACGGTTCTAGACGTGGTCACCTGGATCCAGCGGCGAGTGGACTCCTCGCTCGCCTACCGCTTCGCCTGCCGGGTGGGGATGTGCGGGTCGTGCGCGATGACGGTCAACGGCATCCCGCGCTGGACCTGCCGCGCCCACGTCGCCCGCGTCGCCGCAGACGATCGTCTCGAGATCGCGCCGCTCGCGAACCTGCCGATCGTGCGCGACCTGGTAGTCGACATGAGCGAATTCTTCGACAAGTGGGCGAGAGCCAAGGGCCGCTTCGTGCCGACGGCCAAACGGCGCGACGATTTCGCTCGCGTACGGCCGAGCTCGCCGGCTCGACGCGCTGCCGACGCGGCCATCGAGTGCATCGGCTGTGCGGTGTGCTACGCGGCGTGCGACGTGGTCGCGTGGAATCCGGCGTACCTGGGACCGGCGGCGCTCAACCGTGCCTGGACGCTCGTCCGTGACGAACGCGACGGCGCGCACCGTGAACGGCTCGCCGCGGTCGCCGGCGACGCGGGTTGCCATGCCTGCCACACGCACACGCTGTGCGCCGAGCGCTGCCCGGCCCGCTTGTCGCCGACCGCATCCATCGCCGGGCTCAAGCGCGCGACTGCGCTGGCGGCATTGCGGGGAGAACTGTGAGCGCGCGAACCGAGACGCGAGTCTGGGCCGCGCAGCGCGCGAGCGCCGCGGTGCTCGCGTTGTGCGTCGCCGTGCATCTGGCGACCCTGATCGTCGCCGTCCATGGGGGCTTGAGCGCCGCCGCGATCCTCGGCCGCACGCGAGGCAGCCCCGCGTGGGCGGCATTCTATACGCTGTTCGTCGTGGCGGTCGCGATCCATGCGCCGCTGGGGCTGCGCACCATCGCTGCCGAGTGGCTCGCCTGGAAGAGTCGCACGGCCGACATCGCCTGCACTGCTGTCGGCATCATCCTGCTCGTTCTTGGAATTCGCGCCGTGGTGGCGGTGACGCTATGATCCGCTCCGACTGGCGCGGCCGCGGTCATCCCGCGTACTGGGCCTTCCTTCTTCACCGGCTGTCGGGAATCCTGCTCGCATTGTTCCTGCCGCTGCACTTCCTGGCGCTGGGCCAGGCGCTGGCGAGAGAGGACGCGCTCGATGCGTTGCTCGCCTGGACCGAGCGTCCTCTGGTGAAGCTCTCGGAAATCGTTCTGGTCTTTCTGCTCGCAGCGCATCTCGCGGGCGGCCTGCGGCTGCTTGTCGTCGAGTTCGCCGGCTGGAGGCGCGAATCGGACAAGGCGATCATCGCCGCGGCGGCCGGAGCCGCCGCCTTCTGCGCGCTTATCTACGCGCTCAATCTCATCTGATCTGATTGCATGGCGATGCGCATCGACCCCGCAGTCATCGAAGACGTCGCCAAGGAGTTGTACATCCGCGCGCTCAAGATCCTGCCCGACGACGTCAAGCGCGGCTTCGCGTCGCTCGAGCAGCGCGAGACCGTAGCCAAGGCCCGCGAGGTGCTGGGCACCATGATCCAGAACATCGCCGTCGCCGAGCGGACCGATAACCTGCTGTGTCAGGACACCGGGATCCCGATCTACAACGTCACCCTCGGCTGCAACGTCGAGATCGACGGGCCGGCGGTAAAGGCGGCGATCCGGCGCGGATGCGAGCGGGCAACGCGCGAACATCCGCTGCGCTCCTCCATCGTGCATCCAATCACGCGCAGGAACGAGCACACGTCGTGCGGCACTGGCGTGCCGGTGATCGACATCGACTACGCCACCGGTTTCGAGGGCCTCAAGATCGAGATGATCCCCAAGGGCAGCGGCTCGGAGAACAACTCGTGGCTCAAGATGGCGGTTCCTGCGGAAGGCGTCGATGCGATCAAGGCGTTCGTGGTCGACTGCGTGCTCGATGCGGGTGGAAGAACCTGCCCGCCGACCATCGTCGGCGTGGGCGTGGGCGGCACCGCGGACCTTTGCGTGCATCTCGCCAAGGTCGCGGCGACTCGGCCGCTGGGCACGCATTGCGAGGATCCCGACGGCGCGAGGCTTGAAACAGAGCTGACCGAAGCGGTGAACATGCTGGGCGTCGGGCCGCAGGGGCTGGGCGGTGATTCCACCGCGTTCGCGGTGCACGTCGAGCTCGCCGCCACGCACATCACCATGAATCCGGTCGCGGTCAACATGCAATGCCACTCGGCGCGTCGGGCGTCGGCGACGATCGATGCGGCAGGCACCCATTACGGCTTTTGATTCCGACCGCTAAAGGGAATGCGTGTTCATCGGCCACATCGGTCTCGCGCTGGCGGCGAAAAGGGTCGCGCCGAAGCCTTCGCTCGGTACGCTGACGCTGGCTGCGCAGCTGGTCGACGGGGTGTGGCCGGTGTTCCTGTTGCTCGGCTGGGAGCAGGTGCAGATCGTTCCCGGGATCACCGCAGTGACGCCGCTGCTGTTCGTCTCCTATCCCTATACACACAGCCTCGTCGCCGGGGTCCTCTGGGGAGCACTGCTCGGTGGGAGCTACTACGCGCTTCGGCGCGATCGCAACGGCGCGCTGTGGCTGTTCGCACTGGTGCTCTCGCACTGGGTGCTCGACTTCATCTCGCACCGCCCCGACATGCCGCTGTGGCCCGGCGGGCCTCGGGTGGGCCTCGGGCTTTGGTATTCCGTGCCTGCCACGCTGGTCGCGGAGTTCGGGCTGTTCGGCTTCGGCGTTTGGCTGTACACGCGGGTGACGCGACCGCGCGACGCGCTGGGAAGTATCCTGTTCTGGCTGTTCGTGGCGGTGCTTGCCGTTCTCTACGTGATGTCGGTCTTCGGGCCGCCCCCGCCCAGCGTGCAGGTGCTCGCACTGAGCGGGCTGTTGGGCTGGCTGTTCCTCGCCTGGGCTTATTGGATCGATCGCCATCGGGAGACTGTGGCTTGAAGATATGACGCATCATGAGCTGACCACGCCGATCACAGAGGCGCAGACCCGGGCGTTGCGCACCGATGACACCGTCACGCTGCAAGGCACCCTCTACGGCATCCGCGACGCGACGCAGATCGCCATGTTCGATCGGGAGCGGAAGACGCGCTTCGACCTCCGAGGGCACGCGGTGATCCATACTGCGCCGAATGTGAAGAAGGTCGCCGCTTCTGCGCGGCATCCGACCGGCTACGCGCCGGTGTGCGTCGGCACGACGACCTCGGCGCGCATGGAGCGCTTCACCAGACCGCTGCTTGCGCGGTGCGGCGTGCGGCTGATCATCGGCAAGGGGGGCTTGGGCGCGGCATCGCTGCAGGCCTTCGCGGAGCTGGGCGGCGCGTACCTCGCCTGCATCGGCGGAACCGCCGCGCTGGAGACAACCTGGATCGAGGCGATCGAGGACGTCGACCTGGACGACCTGAACCCCGAGAGCCTGTGGCGGTTCGCGATCCGCGATTTCGGGCCGCTCACAGTGGCGATGGACAGCCACGGCGGAAGCCTCTACGCGACGGTAGACGCTGCTGCCCGCTCGCGTCGCGGCGCTGCGCTCGGTGCGCTGGGCGTCAAAGGCGAGCCGCGAACATGAACAGCGAGTCTGCTGATTTGAGCGGGAGGACATGATAAGCGCTCGGCGTCGGAAGGCGCGCGCCGCAGCCTGAGCGGCTGGACCGGTCGTACATCCAGCGGTTTTCACGCAACCGTCACGCGAGCGTAATAGTGGCGTAACGAGGCACGCCTAGTGTGCCGGGCGTGAAGCGCACGCGTCGCTCTTGCAACACGCCTGGCTTCCCCCGTAGGAGGCCGCCTCCGGCATGAGCCGGCGGATCGGAGCCGATCGCCATGACCGACGATCGCGATGGCAAGCTCCGCTTTCGCACCATCTGGATTTCCGACCTGCATCTGGGCAGCACTTCGTGCCAGGCCGCCCTGCTGCTCGACTTCCTGCGTCATACCGAGTCAGAGAATCTGTATCTCGTCGGCGATATCGTCGACGGCTGGCAATTGCGCCGCCGCTGGTACTGGCCGCAGGCCCACAACGACGTCGTCCAGAAGATCCTGCGCAAGGCCCGCAAGGGAACGACGGTTGTCTACATTCCCGGCAACCATGACGCCTTCGGCCGACATTTCGCCGACATCTCGTTCGGCGGGATCGAGCTGCGCGAGGACGTCGTGCACACGACGGCGGACGGCCGGCGGCTGCTCGTCGTCCACGGCGATCTCTTCGACGGCGTGATCCAGTGCGCGAAGTGGCTCGCTTTTGTCGGCGATCGCGTTTACCTGTTCATCCTCCATCTCAATCGATGGTTCAACGCGGTCCGCGCGCGGCTGGGCTTTTCATACTGGTCGTTGTCGCAGTTCCTGAAGCACAAGGTCAAGAACGCGGTGAGCTACATCACCGACTTCGAGATCGCTCTGGCGCAGGAAGCAAGGCGGCGCGGCGTCGACGGCGTGGTGTGCGGGCACATACACAAAGCCGAGATCCGCCCGATTGGCGGTGTTCTCTATTGCAATGACGGCGACTGGGTGGAGAGCCTGACCGCGCTGGTCGAGACCGAGCAGGGAGAGCTCGCAATCCTGCACTGGAAAGAGATCGCCGACCATGCCGCAGCGGCGGTAGCGGCCGCTGCCCACGAGGAAACTGCGATTGCGCATTCTGCTGGCGACTGACGCTTGGGCTCCTCAAGTAAACGGCGTCGTGATGACGCTGCGCAATACCATTCGCGTAGCCGAGCGGTCCGGCCACGCGGTCGAGGTCATCGGCCCGGATCGCTTCCGAAGCATCGCTTGCCCGACGTATCCGGAAATACGTCTGGCGCTCTCTCCGTTCCGATTGTTTGCGCGCCTTGCAGAGCGATTCGCGCCGGACGCCGTTCACATAGCGACCGAGGGGCCCATCGGCATGGCGGCGCGCAGGTTTTGCATTCGTGAGCGCCTCGGCTTCACGACGGCTTACCACACGCGGTTTCCAGAATACGTTCACGCTCGGATTCGACTTCCGGTGGGCCTGACGTACCACTGGCTTCGCCGCTTCCATGGCCCGGCCAAAGCGGTGATGGTCGCCACGCCGGCCGTTCATGCCGACCTGGAACGACGGGGATTCCGTAATCTGGTGACATGGACGCGTGGCGTCGACACCGATCTCTTCCGGCCGGGCCCCGCAATTGCGAGGGAATGGACGCCTCCGGTGTTCATGTACGTTGGGAGGGTCGCGGTGGAAAAGAACATCGACGCGTTCCTCGCCCTCGATCTACCGGGAACCAAGGTCGTCGTCGGCGACGGACCTCAGCGCGCGGCGCTGCAACGATCGTTTCCCGCGGTAGTGTTCACCGGCGCCAAAGTGGGGGAGGAGCTCGCCGCGCACTTCCGGAGCGCGGACGCGTTCGTCTTCCCGAGCCGGACGGACACGTTCGGCCTGGTTCTTCTGGAGGCGATGGCGAGCGGCACCCCCGTGGCTGCTTTTCCGGTGGCCGGGCCGATCGATGTCGTCGCTGACGGTCAGTCCGGAGTGCTCAGCCACGACCTGCGCAGCGCGGCGCTCGCTGCGCTCGATCTCCCGCGCGATGTGGTGCGCCAGCATGCGCTTCGCTTCTCCTGGGAACATGCGACTGCCCAGTTCCTCGGTCACCTGCATCCCAACGATGCGAGCGCCTGATTCACTCGAGAGCCCGCACAAGGGACAGCGCGGCATCCGCCGACTGATCAATGCGCTCTTCTATTCGCTTTCCGGGCTGAAGCTCGCGTATCGGCACGAGAGCGCATTCCGGCAGGAAATCGCCCTGGCGGTCGTGCTCATCCCGGTCGCGTTGATGCTCCCGGTGGGTGCAATCGAGCGCGTGTTGCTCATCGCATCGGTGCTGCTCGTGCTGGTCGTCGAATTGCTCAACTCGAGCGTGGAGGCGGCGGTCGATCGGATCGGCTTCGATGCTCACCGCTTGTCGAAGCGGGCGAAAGATCTGGGGAGCGCGGCGGTGCTCGTCGCGCTGGCGGGCCTGTTGCTGACGTGGCTGCTTCTGGCCGGTCCCGCCGTGTTGCGGCTGGCAGGCGCGGAGTAGGTGCCCGCGAAGGCTCCAACACATGACGCGACTGCTCTCGAGGCTTGTTCGCATGTGGCTCAAGCTGCGGGCCCGTGCAAAGCTCGCATCGTCGAGAATCGGCCATCCCGACAATGACTCGGCACGACGCGCTGGACGAGCGATTGCCGCAAGCTCGGGCCAGCGCCTACGGAGCCTGGATCGGCAATTTGCTGCCGCCACCTTAGAAAAATTCCGCCGGCGCGAAAGGATGCAAGATGTCTTCGGTAACCTGGTGGCGTGATTTTCTCGGAAGCGCCGGTCAGATGGAGAACGCTCGGCTACAGGAGCATCGACGCGGCGAGCGATCCTTCAGTCTCGGTCCGGTGCTGCTCGGCGACATTCTCGAGCACGCGCGGCCGCTGGGACATCACGAAGACGCGACTACGCTGAACCTCGGCTTCGGCTTCGTCTACTACGGTCTGATCCGCGCGCTGCGTCCACGTCACGTTCTCGTCATCGGCTCGGGTTTCGGTTTCAGCGTCGTCTGCCTCGCCCTGGGTCTCAAGGACAATCGCCGCGGCGCGCTGACGTTTGTGGACCCGTCGCATTCGGTCTTTCGGGACGGCCCGTTGCACACCGTGGGCGGTACCGCGCACTGGGACGATCCGAGCAAGGTTCGCGCGCACTTCGGTCGCTTCGGGATCGACGGGATCGTGACCCACCACAAGACGACGAGCGCGGGCTTCTTCAGTGACTACAAAGCACGCGGTCTGCCTTCGATCGACTTTGCCTTCATTGACGGCAGCCACAGTTTCGACGACGTCAAGAATGATTTCAGTTCCGCGCTTCGCCACGCCGGCAGGAACGCGTACTTCATGCTTCACGACACGAACATCTACGTGCGCGAGCTCGTGCGCCACGCGGGCGTGAAACGATGGCTGAAGATTCTCAAGGCGAAGGAGGATCTCTTCGAGGTCGTCGATTTTCCGTTTTCTTCGGGAGTCGCGATAGTCCGCGCGCTCAAGGATGACGCGTGGAAGGACCTATAGCCGCCCTTGCCGCGCTGGCTGTTGCCGCCTCTCTCGTTGCCGGAGCGTACGTCTTCTGGCGGACGGTGTGGTTCTGGCGCAACCCGCCGCGCAGACCGCCTCCGGGGGAAGGCCTGCTGGCACCAGCCGACGGAACGGTCGTCTACGCGATAAGGCTGACCGAGGCCGAGCCGGTCGTCAACCTGAAGCGGGGGCTGGCCGCGCGCCTGTCCGACATTGCGCGCGAGGACATGGCGCTGCCGAAGCTGCTCATCGGCGTGTTCATGAGTCCTTTCGATGTCCACTTCAACCGCGCTCCGCTCGCCGGGATCATCGAATTCGTTCGCCACCATCCGGGTCGAGGGCCCAACCTCGACATGGGGAGGATGCACCGTCGCATCCTCGGTCGGCGCGAACCTTACTACGAGGGGAGCGGGCACATCGTGCAGAACGAGCGAGCCGTGACCAAGATCAACGGCTCGATCAAGGGCGTCACGGTGTCCTGCTACGTCGTGCAGATTGCAGCCAGGACCGTTTCGGGTATCGACAATTATTTCGAGGCCGGCGACGCGGTCGAGCGGGGTGCGGTGTTCGGGATGATACGCATCGGCTCCCAGGTGGACGTGATCATCCCCTGGCGCAAGGACTGGAACGTGCGAGTGCGGCCCGGAGACCGTGTCCGAGCCGGGGAAACGGTTATGGTCGACTAACTGACAGCCGAAGCCCGCCTCTGCCCGGCGAGGAGCTCGGCCCGCGTGCGGCGGGAAGCAAAGAGAACAACGTAGTCTGTGATCCGGGCCGCTGCCATGAGGCGCGAGAGCTCGGCCTCGAAAACGCGCTTTACGACGGGCAGCGGGAAGTGCATTTCCTGCGCGATGTTGGCGATAACGTCATCGTGGTTGTCTTCTTCGTCGTTGTCGTGGCCAAGCATATCGGTCCTCCGGGGACGCGAATAATTCAGTCAATGGGTGTCGGGATCGAACGGAACGCTGCAGCGCGATTATGCAACAGAGCCCTCGACCATGGTCGACAACTTGGGAATATGAGAAGTTGCAACAACCCTGTTTTTTGAACTGTTCCGAAGTTAACAGGATGTCCGTCAATAGGTTACGTCCGGCATCTCGATTCAGTTGGCAACGATGAGCGCTAAGCCTTAACAAGGAAACGGAACGGGTTCGACGGCAACGTCAGATGCCCTTGAATGGTGCGGCTTGGAGTCACATCGGGCCTGCGGGGTTGCTCGCAGGCGTTGGAGTAGGCTGGGTGCTGAGCCACTCTTTGAGCTCATTCGCCGCCGCGCGCATCGTACTCGCTATGGGCGGCGCATTACCGTTAGCGCTTGTGCGCCGAGGGAAAGCGCAGAAGCAGCCCTACGTATATCCCTGCCACGCAGCCAGCGATAAATGCGACAAGGAGCGCTGTACCTGAAACCATTGTGCCGATTCGACGGGCAGGTCAATGCAAATGCACGATACCGCCGATATGTGACGAACAGACGACTGAGCGACGCTTACGCTCGCGGCGAGCTCGATTCGCACACTAACGGCGTGGACTGTTATCGGACTTATCCACGCGCAGCCAGGCGATTAGCGCACCGACGATCAGGCCAACGCAGCCGCCAGCCACGAACGATGCTGCGAGCAACCAGAAGGGATACATTGCGAAGCGTCCGAGCCGTGGACCGTCACGGCAGCACGTGTTTGCTGCTGGAACGCCGGCGCTGCTGCAGCCATGGAATCAGGCAATTCCGAGAGAGCGAGCACCGAGCTGGGAATCAAGACGCGTGGCCTGTAATACGAGTGAAATCCGCCACGGCTAGAGTCAAGTTATCGTTTCCCGGTTCTCCTTAACGGGGCCTTCGGCAGACGCTCCCCTCCGACGTCTGCCGTCTTTTTTGCACGATCGTCAAAGAGGGCCGATCCCCACGAGAACTCGGTGCGCGCAACCGACTCAGCGGTGCATGATGACGTGGTGGCTTGGAATAGCCCACGGAAATCGGAAGGGAACTTCCCCCCGGAAATTACCAGATTTCACGCAACGCTATGCCTAACTGACCGCGGCGTGGTCATCTGCGTTGCAAATTTCGACCCGGCTTCTCATCCGAGTAGAGGTCTCGATGCGGCGGCGTTGATAGAAGTCCGGCTCGAGCCAGCTTGCCCATCAACTCAAATAACTGTTCGCTTTCCGCCAGATAGGCCGCCATCAGCTTGTTCGCGTATTGCTCCTGCAGTTCGACCGCAGCGGGTTTGGTGTTGCCGACAAGTTGTGCGGCGACCTCGAGATCTTCTCTGAAGCGATTCTGCAGCATGCGCAATGCCGCCTCGCGCGCATTGATTGCGTGGCGGAGCCATGCAGCATGCCCTTCGGTCGCATCCGCGATCGAATTCAAACGGCTGCTCAAGACTGGCACGCGAGCTCCTGGTTTCTGGACATGGAATCATCCTAGACAGAGTTTTCTGCCACCCCGAAGGTGGTGCTCGACATCACCGTCGTGGTCGCTCAAGCATTGGTGTTTCGCGCATCGCGTCGCACCGCCGCGCGGTACCACGCTTACTCTAGCCGAAGTTTCTTGCATTCAGATGGCGGAAATATTACGGCCGACGTAAAACTGTCATCTTGCTCTCTAGTCAATGCGCGAGATAGCAGGTCAAGTTCATTCATCGCGCACGCTTCCGATGACTGTCCACTGCGAGGGCGATTGTCGCGTCGTCGAGCAGCTGGGGGAAAAGCAGGACTTCGAGTCCGAGTTAAGTCGGCTGGGATTCAGGCACGAGCACTTTGTCTTATGGATTGGAGTGGTCCCGTCTGATGCGTCGCGGCGGGTGGACCACGGTTATTCGGTTACGGTCGCCAACGTCGAAAGCGGGCAGCAGCGCGTTTATCATGGTGGCCCGGGACGTGACTGGGTCCGGGAATGCGCACGCGACCTGGCCTCCGGGGTGTTCGGTGCGCCGCCTGTTAGCCCCTGATCTACACCCCGGCTGATGACGGCCTGGCTGGGGAATCGTGCAAGCGCCGTGCGTTGCGGGACGCTAACCGTCCGAAGCGCTTCGAACGAGTACCGGCTTCTTGCCTTCTCTCAATGCCGGGCGGCCAGGGCTCAGCCGAAGCTGGTCGCCCCTGGGGAAGGTCTTCCGCACGGCGCGTTTGGAGCGAAACGCACGCTTCAGGAAAGTGCTCGCAACGTCCATGCGCACATTTTCGCCGCAAGTGAATACGTCGATTGCGGCATAACGATTCTCCGGCCAAATGTGAATGGCCAGGTGCGATTCGGCGATGACGACCACGCCGGAGATACCCCAAGGTGCGAATTTGTGGAATATCGTCTCGACGATCGTCGCTCCAGCGGCGAGCGCTGCCTCCACCAGCGTCGTCTTGACCCAAGCCAGATCGTCGAGGTGCGGAGTCTCGCACTCGTAGAGATCTAGCACGACCTGCGAGCCGAGGACAGGACGCACTCCCGATTCGACGGTCGTGAGGGCGTTGGTGGCAATTTGGGTCATTTTCGTTCCTTACCTCCAGTCATTTCTTTTTACGCTTCGCTCGCTTCGATCTTCTCTTCTTACCTTTCTTCCGCTTTTTCTTTCCGGGCGGCCGACCGGTCTTCACGCTCTCCACCGCTGCCGCGACCTGCGCCAAATCCTGATCGGGCATCCGGTCGAGTGCCGCCAGCCCCGCGCGGAGCAGCTCGCTTTTCTTCATCGCAATCCCAAGCCCGATACATCGCTGCTTGAGTATCCCGATCAAGTCGTAGTCCGCCACCGGCATGGTGAAGCTGTCGCGAACTACCTTGCCCGGCTCCACTCCGCCCTCCATCGTCCCGCGCAATCTTGATTGCCTCGAGCAGGTAGCAGCGCGCGTTGCCTCTGTCTCCGCCCTCTAGCAAACGGAACCCTAGTCAGCCCAGAGGATATACTATATATACTGTTTCTGCAAGCGACCGCGCCTCGCCGTCGCTTGGTCGCGAACCGCCGGCCCCGCGCGAGGCCGCAAGAGGAAGAATCAGGGAATGAGCGCTCCGCGCCGGGCACACCGGCGGCGCGCGAAAACTTAAGAGCCTGTGCGACGCCGCGCCGTTTCCATGAGCCAGGCATGCGAGCCCACAGCCTCGGGACCGGTCGCGTCTTTGTCGGGGCGGAGTTTGGTGTAGCGCCCGTCGCTGCTCATCTCCCATGCTTGCCGGCGATCGCGCAGGTTGACGTCGAGAATCTCCCACAGCCGTTCGCGAAGCTGGCGATTGTCCACTGGCGCGGCCGCCTCCACGCGGCGGGACAAGTTGCGGTACATCCAGTCGCCAGATCCGATGTAGAACTCGCCCTCGAGGGGGTCGAGCGCGCCATTGGCGAAATAGAAGATTCGCGCATGCTCGAGGAACCGCCCGATGATGGAGCGCACTCGCAGGTTTTCGGTGCAGCCCTTGACCCCGGGGATAAGACAGCAGAAGCCTCGAACGATCAGATCGATCGGCACGCCGGCCTGCGACGCGCCGGAGAGAGCACGGCAAACGGCAAGATCCTCGACCTGATTCATCTTCGCCACGATCCGGGCGGGACGTCCTGCGCGGTGATGCTCGATCTCGCGTTCGATCATGGCAAGGAACTGCTCGCGCATGTTCGCGGGCGCGACCAGGAGACGATTAAACGGCGGCTCGAGCGATCGCCCAGTAAAGTAGTGAAACAGGTTGACGATGTCCGCAGTCAGCAGCGGGTCGCAAGTAAACAGGCCCACGTCGGTATACAGCCGCGCTGTCTTGACGTGGTAATTACCCGTGCCGATGTGGGCGTAACAACGAAGCGAATTGCCCTCCTTGCGCACCACGAGTGCCAGCTTGGTGTGGGTCTTGAGGCCCAGGACGCCGTAAACGACGTGCGCGCCGACCTTCTCGAGCTCCTGTGCCCAATGCAGATTGCGCGCTTCGTCGAAGCGGGCCTTGACTTCCACGACGCAGGCAACTTGCTTGCCGGACTCCGCCGCGCGGATGAGCGAGCGCACGAAAGGCGTGTCGTCCCCCACTCGATACACCGTCATCTTGATGGAGATGGTTTGTGGATCGGTCGAGGCTGCGTGGATGAAGCGCTCGACACTCGCTTCGAAGCTGTCGTACGGATGGTGTACAAGGATGTCGCCGGCCTGGATCGCCGCGAAGATGTCGGCATCCTCATCGTCGAGCCTCAAAGGAGCGAGCGGCGCCCAATAAGGATCCCTCAGCGCCGGAATGTCGATGTTGGCGATTTGGAACAGGTCGGTGTAATCGATCAGTCCGGGCAGCTCATAGGTGTCGTCCTCCGACAGCTCGAAACGCTCCATGAGTTGGCGTCGGATCTCCGCTGCCGCACCGGGAGCAAAATCGATCCGCACCACGGGTAGGAAACGACGCTCGCGCAGCGCGTCAAGTATGGTTTCGCGCATCGAATCGCTTTCCTCCTCGTCGAGATCCATCTCGGCGTTGCGAAGAACACGAAACAGGGTTGCATTGGCGATTTCCATGCCCGGGAACAGCTTCGCGGCGTTGTGCCGAATGATGCTCTCCATGTCCACGAACCAGCGCTCGCCTGCGGGGACGTCGGTCTTGAGCGCCACGTATTGCGGCAGGACGGTCGGACTCTTGACCCGGACCGGCACGTACTCGTCCGAGCCCGGCGCTCGCAAGACGAATCCCCAGTTGGTGGAGAGGTTCGACATGAACGGAAACGGGTGCGTCGGATCGAAGCCGAGTGGCGTGAGCGCGGGTGAAACGTGCGCATCGAAATGACGTCCGAGCTCTGCGCGCTGTGCCTCGGAGAGCTCGCTCCATGCCGCAAGCACGATCCCGTGCTCGCGCAGCGCTGGGAGCAGGTCCTCCGAATAGCATGCGGCCTGCGCTGCAAGCATTTCCAATACGGTGCGGCGGATGTTGGCGAGGTGCTGGCGCGCATCCGTCGCGAGGGCACCTGGATCATCTTCATCCGCAGCCTGAGCCTTGCCGCGCAAGACGCCCATGCGCTTCATGAAGAACTCGTCCAGATTCGAGCCGAAGATGGCGAGGAATTTGAGCCGTTCCAGAAGAGGCGTCCTCGGGTCCTGCGCCTCCTGCAGGACTCGGCGGTTGAACTCGAGCCAGGCCAGGTCGCGGTCGGTCCAGGCATGTGCAAGCAAGTCGGTGCCTGGCGCGAGCCAGGGACGGTCGGGGACGTCGCGCGGACTCATGGATTCATCCCGGAAAGAGGGAGCGATGCGGCGGTCAGCCTGCCGCAAGCAACGGCAGTTGAATATATCCGGTCACAAATCTGCAACATCGCCAATGGCAACATATATCGTCTCACTTGCGTTGCGGGGCTGGAAATGTCGGTGGTTTGCGTTGGTAACGCGTGGCTTGTCGAGCAACTCGGCGAAAAGCAGGACTTCGAAGCCGAACTCAGTCGAGTGGGTTACCAGCACGAAGAGTTTACCTTACACGTCGATCCGTTGAACACCGCTCGCCCCAGAGCCGGATGGAATCCAAGATACGAAGTCAAGGTCACGCACACGCCGACGAAGACAGTCAAAACATATCACGGTGGCCCGCGAGAGAGCTGGGTCGCTCGCTTCGCCGACGACCTCGCAGAGGGCCTCTACGGCGAACCCGCTCCCCGCAAGGCTTTGCACGATCAGCGGGCGAGGATTCGATAGTCCAATAGTTCTTCGCGTAGCCTCGCGGCGACGTTTCGGCCGCGAGAGCATTTGCAGGGTATAGTGTGCCGTTCCGCTGCGGAATGGCCACGTTGCGTCGAATCGAAACCGACATCCTGATCCTCGGCGCTGGCGGGGCAGGTCTGTTCGCGGCATTGCATGCGCACGCCGCCAATCCTTCGCTGTCCGTCACGATTGTGGTCAAGGGCCTGCTCGGCAAGTGCGGCTGCACGCGCATGGTCCAGGGTGGGTACAACGCCGCGCTTGCTCCCGGCGACTCGGTCGAGCGGCATTTCATGGACACGATCGCGGGCGGATCCTGGCTGCCCGACCAGGACCATGCGTGGACGCTGGTCACCGGTGCGATCGAGCGCATCCACGAGCTCGAAAACGAGCTGGGCTGTTTTTTCGACCGCAATCCCGACGGGACGATTCACCAGAAAGCTTTCGCCGGGCAGACTTTCGATCGAACGGTGCACAAGGGCGATCTGACGGGCATCGAGATCGTCAACCGCCTCGCGGAGCAAGTGTGGGCCCTTGGCATCAATCGGCTGGAGGAGCATCGCGCCGTGGAATTCATCAAGAACGCCGACGGCTCGACACTGTCGGGCGTGCTGCTCATAGACATCCGCACAGGAGAATATGTCTACGTTCAGGCGAAGGCAGTTCTGCTCGCAACCGGGGGCGGCCCGACAATGTACAAGTACCACACGCCCTCCGGCGACAAGAGCTGCGATGGGCTGGCCATGGCGCTGGCTGCGGGGCTGCCCCTGCGCGACATGGAGATGGTGCAGTTTCATCCGACCGGGCTGCTCGCCGGCGAGCACACGCGGATGACGGGCACAGTGCTTGAAGAAGGCCTGCGCGGCGCCGGAGGCTACTTGCTCGATGGCGCAGGATCGCGATTCATGGACAAGTACGACGCGCGCGGCGAACGCGCCACCCGCGACGTCGTCTCGCGCGCGATCTACTCCGAGATGGGCGCTGGTCGCACGAGTCCCCACGGCGGCGTGTGGCTGTCGATGGCCCACCTCGGCGCCGACAACGTGCGGCGGCAGTTCAAAGGGATGGTCGAGCGCTGCGCTGACTGTGGCTTCGATCTCGCTGGGGGGCGCGTCGAGGTCGTGCCGACCGCTCATTACATGATGGGTGGGGTGGAATTCGCCGCCGACTGCTCGACCGCGTTGCCGGGCCTGTTCGTCGCCGGGGAGGATTCTGGAGGCGTCCACGGGGCCAATCGGTTGGGCGGCAACGGCGTGGCCAACTCCACGGTGTTCGGCGGAATCGCCGGCGATGCGATTGCAGCATGGGTTGCGCGTGAAGGCGAGCTGCGCGCACCCGACGCAGCGGCTATCGATGCGGCGATCGCCCGTTCCGATTCGCCGCTGCGCAGCGGCGCGAAGACCGATCTCGAAGGAATTCGCGAGCAGATGTACGCGACGATGTGGGACCACGCCGGCATCACACGCGATGCAGCAGGCCTCGCGCGCGCGGACGCTGCGCTCGCTGCGCTCGGCCGTGAGCTGGAGGCGGGTGGTTTGCCTGCGACGGCACGGGATCGCGCCTACAACCTCGCTTGGCACGATTGGCTCAATCTCCGAAGCCTCGCCGCGGTAAGCCGTGCCATCGTGCGAGCCGCGAAGGCGCGCGAGGATTCACGCGGCGCGCATTTCCGCGCTGACTTCCCCAGGGCTTCCGATCTCACCACGTCTGCCTACACTCGAATTCGCAAGCGAGACGACGAGCTCTCCTGCGAGTCGGTCCCGGTGCGCTTTACACGGGTGCGTCCGGGCGAATCGCTGCTCGCCGTCTAGCGGTGCGGAGCACGCTCCGCTCGACAAAGCGTGGCCCCCTGTCTGAGGGCGTCAGCGTCCTTCCGCCGCGATTACGCCACGCATGGCAAGCGCGGCGACAACCCGGCGCGCGATCCGCAACGGCCCCTCTGTCAAGCCATGGCAAAGCGCTGGATCGCCGCGCGGGTCAACCTCGACGATCGTCTGACCCCGCAACATCCGCGCACCGCGCGCCGAAAGTCCGCACAGCACGCCGTCGCACGGCGCGACAATCGGCTGAAGGTGGAGGTGACCGACGACCTCCCCTGCGCGAACAGGGTCGGCGATGCGGTGGTTCGTTACGAACCGACCGTTTTGCTCGGCTTGCAGGCTCTTAACGGCAGCGCCTCCGACTGCCGGCGCCTGACTCTCGACGCCCGCCCGGGCAGGAGTGGCAAGCGTGTCAACGTCATCCTGCCCACAGGCGTCGATCACCACGTCGACGTCGAAGCCGGGAAGGAAACCGTTGCCCAGGCCAACCGCGTGCTGCACGCGGCTACGCAATGCGGCTTTAGGCGCGCGTCCGTCCAGCCGGGCGTCGATGATGGCTATGGCATCGAGCTCTGCGACAACGCCTGCCCACGACCAGGTCGTCGCAGCGATCAGGCGCCTCGAGAGTATCGAGGGAATGCTTTTGAGCGATGCACAGAAACATGCGGCTTCGCCTTCCAGCTCGGCGCTGCCCAGATACCATGCGTTCGTGTAGGCCATCCCGCGACGGCACCACGGCGGGTCCACGCCGTCGACTAGAACGACCGCGAGCCCGGCGCGGTGCAGAGCATGGGCAACCGCCGATCCGACACGATCGCACCCGAGCACAATCGCCACCGAACGCTTGCGCGACGCTGCATTGATCGAAATCGGGGTTCGCTGCAGAACCGATGCTGTCATGAGCAGTGCCGTCCGAGATGGCGTACGACACGTGTCGAGACGCTGGCGGGAGCAAGGCCGCACATAGGATGGACCACGCAGGTGACCGGCGCGTGACGCCGCGTCCAACATCACCATCGTGTGATGCGCGGGGACCAACGCCTGACGCCGACCCCGCGACCTTGCGCCAGCTCGGCCCTGTAACGCGACCCTTGCCTCTTCCCGGCCTACGGGAAGGGCGTCAAACCGCGGATTTACTTAGACAGCACGCGAAAGGGTAGCCGCTGCTTGCCGGCCGGTAGGACTTCCGCGCGTCTGCGAGGCAAATCCCCGTACAAGCCGTTGCGGGCATCGGCCGCGAATTGCCCGACCCAATCTTCGCCCGGACCGCCCCAGTAGATGTTTCGCTTGCCCACCGCCGTGTTGGTTACGCGTACCGCATAATGGGACGTCCAGGCGCGGCTGCTTCCGCGGAAGTTCGCGCCTCGAACATACAGCGCGAAGTCCTCGTGTCTGAATCCGAGGCGGCTCAGCTCGGCCTCGAAGTCCTGCTTCTCTCCGATCTGCTCCATCCTCCAAGTATCGCCTTCACAGCGGACCGCCATAGCGCCCCCAAGTGATCGTCCGTCGGGACTGTCTACTCCTTCCAAATTGCACGCGTGTGACGGCCGGTGCCCTTGACCTGTCCGTGCGCGCCCTTTACCCGTATGCGAGAAGCGCCTCGATGCTCAGAGATGTCACACTCCTGTCATACGAAGAGTTGAAAATTTTCGTCACCTCTCATTTCGTCAGAGGCTTCCCCATGCTAAAAAAATCAGTAACTTGCGTTGTTCGCTGGAGTCATCTGTCGGCTTTCGTCCTGGCATCGAGTGTGACAATGGCCGCGTTGGCGGCGGACATCACCGGCGCGGGCGCCACCTTTCCTTATCCCATCTATGCAAAATGGGCCGAGGCCTATAAAGCCAAGACCGGCGTCGGCATGAATTATCAGTCGATCGGCTCAGGCGGTGGCATCGCACAGATCAAGGCCAAGACCGTGGATTTCGGGGCGTCGGACATGCCGCTCAAGCCAGACGATCTCAAAGCGGCGGGGCTGATGCAATTTCCCGCGATCATCGGCGGCATCGTTCCAGTGGTGAACATCGACGGCGTCGCTCCTGGTGCCATGAAACTCACCGGGTCAGTGCTTGCGGACATCTATCTCGGCAAGATCAAGAGCTGGAACGACAAGGCCATCACCGACCTCAACCCGACGCTCAAGCTTGCCGCCGAGCCGATCACCGTGGTGCGTCGTTCCGACGGGTCCGGAACGACGTTCAACTTCACCGATTATCTGTCCAAAGTAAATGACGAGTGGAAGACGAAGGTGGGGTCGAGCACGGCGGTTGCCTGGCCGGAAGGCGTTGGCGGGAAGGGCAACGAAGGCGTAGCAGCGTATGTCCAGCGCATCAAGGGTTCGATCGGCTACGTGGAATATGCGTACGCCAAGAAAAACAACCTGGCATACACGCTCGTGCAGAACAAGGACGGCCAGTATCCCAGGCCCGACAACGCCACTTTCCAGGCGGCCGCCGCGTACGCGGACTGGTCGAATGCTCCCGGGTTCTATCAGATCATCACCAACTCGCCGGGGAAGGACTCGTGGCCGATCGCCGCAACGAGCTTCATCTTGCTGCACACCATGCAGGACAAGCCACAGAACGCCGCCGAGGTCATGAAGTTCTTCGACTGGTCGTTCAAGAACGGGCAAAAAATGGCCGAGGAGCTCGACTACGTGCCTCTACCGGACAATGTGACGAAGCTCATCGCCGGAGCATGGAGGTCCGAGGTTAGAGACGGATCCGGCAAGGCTGTGTGGAACTAGCTAGGTGTCGAGGCAGCTCCGCGGCGGCTGACCGCCCGACGGCACCGTTGCGCGGTCAGGCCCTGATGCCCTTCGCGGCCATCCACAGATAAAGGGTCGTATCATGTCGGCTTCTTTGGCCGAAGGGATGCTTACGTCCTCCCTCTCCGTACCCGGATCGAAGCGCGTGGACCGGGGGCCGCCGCCACCGGTCGCCATCGGGACCGCAGCCCGCTGGCAGGACGCTCTGTTCGAGGGCACGACCCGGCTTTTCGCCATCCTCGTGCTCGTGCTACTGCTCGGCATCCTCATGGCGCTGTCGTATGCGGCGATTCCCGCGATGCAGACTTTCGGCCTCAGCTTCTTCGTCACCAATGTCTGGAATCCCGTAACCCGCCAGTTCGGCGCGCTGGCGCCGATCTATGGCACGCTCGTCACTTCTGCGATCGCGCTCCTGATCGGCGTTCCCGTGAGTTTCGGCATCGCGCTGTTCCTCACAGAGATGTGCCCGGTGTATCTCAAGCGGCCGCTTGGTACAGCCGTGGAGCTGCTCGCGGCGATACCATCGATCATCTACGGCATGTGGGGGCTGTTCGTTTTCGCGCCGTTTTTCGCAGACTACATTCAACCGTTGCTGACGCGAATCTTCGGCAGTGTGTGGGTGATCGGGCCGCTGTTCCAGGGCGCGCCCAACGGCATCGGCGTTCTTTCGGCGGGCATCATCCTGTCGGTGATGGTGATTCCGTTCATCAGCTCGGTAATGCGCGACGTGTTCGAAGTCGTGCCTCCGGTGTTGAAGGAATCGGCGTACGGGATCGGCTGTACGACCTGGGAGGTCGTCTGGAACGTCGTCCTGCCGTATACCAAAGTTGGCGTGATCGGCGGCATCATGCTTGGGCTCGGACGCGCCCTCGGAGAGACGATGGCAGTGACGTTCGTGATCGGAAATGCGTACCGGATTAGCCGCTCGCTCTTCGAGCCCGGCAACTCCATCGCGTCGGCGCTAGCCAACGAGTTCAACGAAGCCGCCGACCCGGTGCATCGAGCCTCGCTGATCGCACTCGGCTTGGTGCTGTTCGTTCTGACCCTGATTGTGCTTGCCGCCTCTCGGCTCCTGATCGCGCGGCTTGCGCGCGGCGAGGGAACAAAAACATGAAGGGTCCTCGGTGAGCGCCAGCCTCTACCGCCGCCGGCTGTTCGTAAACCGCTTCAACTTGGTGATGTCGCTCGCCACGATGGCGTTCGGAATGGCGTTTCTGTTCTGGATTCTGTACGTGCTGTTCAGGGACGGCATTTCTGCGCTGTCGACCACGCTGTTCACCGAAATGACTCCACCCCCAGGATCGGCTGGGGGTCTCGCCAACGCGATCTTCGGCAGCGTGGTGATGGTTGGAACGGCAACGCTCGTCAGCACACCGATCGGGATTCTCGCCGGCATCTACCTCGCCGAGTTCGGCAAGTCGGGTTGGCTCGCCAAGGTGACGCGGTTCATCAACGATATACTGCTCTCCGCTCCCTCGATCATCGTCGGCTTGTTCGTCTACACGATCTACGTCATGCAGGTCGAGCACTTCTCCGGGTGGGCCGGATCGATGGCGCTCGGGTTGATCGCCATCCCGGTGGTGGTGCGCACGACCGAGAACATGCTGCATCTCGTTCCAGGCAGCCTGCGCGAAGCCGCGGTTGCGCTGGGGGCGCCGATGTGGAAGGTGATACTGATGGTAACGCTGCGAGCCGTTCGCGGAGGCGTGATCACCGGTGTGTTGCTCGCAGTGGCGAGGATCTCGGGCGAGACGGCGCCGTTGTTGTTCACCGCGCTGAACAATCAGTTCTGGAGTTCGAACATGAATGCGCCGCTTGCGAATCTGCCTGTGGTGATCTTCCAGTTCGCGATGAGCCCGTTCGAGGACTGGAAGACTCTCGCCTGGGCGGGGGCGCTGCTCATCACTCTCGCGGTGCTTCTGCTCAACATTCTCGCACGCACTGTCTTTCGCCAGACCAGCTTGCGCTGAAGGGGACCGAGGCTATGAACGATCAGATCGTTGCAACCCGGCCCGAAGTCCGGACGCAGGAACCGCAGCCGACGGCGCCCAAGATGTCCGTACGGCGCCTGAACTTCTACTACGGAAAGTTCCAGGGGCTGAAGGACATCAATCTCGACATCGCCGAGCGGCGGGTGACGGCGTTCATCGGTCCGTCGGGATGCGGCAAATCGACGCTGCTCCGCACCCTGAATCGGATGTATTCACTCTATCCAGGGCATCGCGCCGAAGGCGAGGTCATTCTCAACGGGCGCAACATCCTGGAATCCGGCACCGATCTCAATCTGCTGCGCGCCAAGGTCGGCATGGTGTTCCAGAAGCCGACGCCGTTTCCGATGTCGATTTACGACAACATCGCCTTCGGCGTGCGGCTCTACGAGCACTTGAGCCAGCGCCAGATGGATGAGCGCGTCGAATGGGCGCTCACCAAAGCGGCGATGTGGGATGAATCGAAAGACAAGCTCAAGCAGAGCGGCATGGCGCTCTCGGGCGGTCAGCAGCAGCGGCTGTGCATCGCCCGAGCGGTGTCCGTTAGGCCAGAAGTCCTGCTCCTCGACGAGCCAACGTCTGCCCTCGACCCCATCTCCACCGCCAAGATCGAGGAACTGATCTCCGAGCTCAAGAACGATTACACGATCGCAATCGTCACTCACAACATGCAGCAGGCCGCGCGTGTATCGGACTATACTGCATACATGTATCTCGGCGAGCTGATCGAGTTCGGCGCCACGGACGAGATCTTCCTCAAGCCCAACCGCAAAGAAACCGAGGATTACATTACCGGGCGCTTTGGCTAGACGGCCACCGCGTGATCGAGGATTTGCCATGAACGAGCACACGTACAAGCAGTTCGACGCCGAAATGGAGGAGATCCGCTCCGGTGTGATGGCGATGGGCGGCCTCGTCGAGACGCAGTTTGGTCGGGCGATCGGATCGCTCAAGCGGCCCGATCTGGACCAGATCGACGTGGTGGCTGCCGATGAGCAGGCGATCAACCAGATGCAGGTGAACATCGACCAGCAGTGCAGCCAGATCATCGCCAGGCGCCAGCCCACCGCGATCGATCTGCGGATGGTGCTGACCACCGTCAAGATCGTCAACGAACTGGAGCGCGCCGGCGACGAGATCAAGAAGATTGCCTATAAGGCGCAGCAGATGCAGCGCCCCGAAAGACTGGCGAGCGTGCGCTTCCACGAGATTGCGCGCACCGCGGAGCTTGCCGAGGACAACCTACGCCTGGCACTCGACTCGTTCGCCCGGCTCGATGTGAACGCTGCAGCGCAGGTCGTTAGCAACGACGAAGCGATCGACGCAGCGTTCCTGTCGATACTTCGGCAGCTGATCAGCTACATGATGGAGGACCCGCGCACGATTACTCCGGCGCTGGAGATCGTGTTCATCGCCAAGTCGATCGAGCGCATCGGCGACCATGCGAAGAACATCGCCGAGAACGTCGTGCACGTGGTCAAGGGCAAGGACGTTCGTCATGCCACGGCCGAGGAGATTCGAGCCGAGGTTGCCGAGTGATCGTAGGCGGCGCCACGACGATGAACGCTTCTATTCTGGTGGTCGAGGACGAGCCGGCGATCCAGGAGCTCATACGCGTCAATCTGGAGGATGCCGGTTTCTCGGTTCGGGCGGCCGAGGACGCCGAGAGCGCGCAGGAACAGATCAGGAACGCGTTGCCCGATCTGGTGCTGCTCGACTGGATGCTCCCCGGGCAGTCGGGGCTGGCGCTTGCGCGCAGCCTGCGAGGCGATGCGCGAACTCGTGAGCTGCCGATCATCATGGTGACCGCACGCGGAGACGAAACCGATCGTGTCGCGGGCCTCGAAGCCTGGGTGGACGACTACGTGACCAAGCCATTCAGCCCTCGCGAGCTCAAGGCTCGCATCAAGTCGGTGCTGCGCCGACGCTCGCCGGAAGCAGCGCAGGAGCAGTTGAGCGTGGGACCACTCGCTCTCGACCCGACGACGCATCGGGTCACTGTCAGAGGAGAGCCGGCGCAGGTCGGGCCGACCGAGTTTCGGCTGCTCAAGTTCCTCATGGCGCGGCCCGAGCGGGTGCACAGCCGGACGCAGCTTCTCGACAAGGTCTGGGGGGATCACGTCTACATCGAGGAACGCACGGTGGATGTTCACATACGCCGCCTTCGGCTCGCGTTGGAGCCGCTGGGATGCGCGGGAATGATCGAGACCGTGCGCGGCAGCGGCTACCGGCTCGCTGCCGCCAAGTCCGCCTAAGCGGATCGCTACACTACGCCGATGTCTTCAATCTGGTGGCGCGGCATGATCGCCCCCGCGGTGGTCGCGGCGCTGACCGTCGCGACAGCCGTGCTCGAAGGCCCTGGAGCTGCGCTGGTGATTGTCGGAGTAGGCGCGTTGGGGATCTTGGGCTGGCACCTGTGGCAGGTCGCCGAACTGACGCGCTGGGCGAGCGGCGACATCGAAACCCCCGTGCCCGAGGGCCACGGCGTCTGGGCGCTCGCCTATGCCGCGCTATACCGAAGAGTGCGGCTCCGCTCCGCTCGACAGCGTGATCTGCGTCTGGCACTGGATCGCTTCGTCCGCGGCGCGGAGGCGTTGCCGGAGGGCATCGTGGTGCTCGACCGGAACAACCGCGTCGAATGGGCAAATGCGCAAGCCGAGGCGCATCTTGGCCTGGACGTTAAGCGCGACGCCGGTACCCCCATCGTCAACTTCGTGCGCCAGCCTGCCTTTGTCGCATATCTTGCAGGCGGAGATTTTAGCGACCCCGTAGTCGTGCAGTCGACGCGCGAGGCGGCCTCGACGCTGTCGATCCAGATCGTTCCCTTTGGGGTCGAAGAAAAGCTGTTGATGAGCCGCGACATCACGCGGCTCGAAGCGGTTGCGCGGATGCGCCGCGATTTCATCGCCAACGTCTCGCACGAGCTCAAGACGCCGCTGACCGTTCTCGCCGGATTCATCGAGACACTGACCGACGTCGAGCTCGACGAGCGCCAGCGACAGCGCTGCCTCGCCCTCATGCAGGAGCAGTCGAAAAGCATGCAGCGACTAGTCGAGGACTTGCTCACACTCTCCGCGCTCGAAACCGAGCAGACCCCTGCGCACGAAGCCGAGTTCGACATCGTTCCCTTGCTGCTGGCGGTGTCGGCAGACGCGAAAGCGCTGTCGGCGGGAAAGCACGAGATCACGCTCAACATCCGCGACGCGGCGACGGTGCTCGGCGGCCGCGACGAGCTCGCGAGCGCCTTCGGAAACCTGGTGAGCAACGCGGTGCGCTACACGCCCGAGGGCGGGCGCATTGCGCTCGACTGGCGGGCGACGCCGGAGGGGGGCGAATTCAGCGTCACCGACAGCGGCATCGGCATCGCCGCGGAGCACATCCCGCGACTTACCGAGCGCTTCTATCGCGTCGATCGCAGCCGTTCGCGTGCCACCGGCGGCACCGGGCTGGGGCTGGCGATCGTCAAGCATGTACTCATCCGTCACCAGGGCGAGCTTTTGATCGATAGCGCTCCGGGACAGGGTAGCCGCTTCACCGCCAGGTTGCCGGCGCGAAGGGTGAAGCTGCTTGACGAGGCCGCTGCGCCGGACGCGGCTGCCGCCACAGCCACGCGCGAACCCGGCACGACTGCCGCTACCAATACTTCATCGCCGCACTGAACAAGGCTTTGAGGTCGTCGCGCGAAACGTCCTTCGGCGCATTGCGGATCACCCTCCATTGTGGCTCGGCGCCCGCGGCGAGTGCGTCGACCTCGTCCAAGCCGAAGCCCAGATCGGAAAGGCCGTTGGGAATGCCGGCGGCGCGCATCAGCTCGATCACCCGCCCAGCCAGCGCTTCGCCTGCCTCGCCCGCATCGCCGGGCTTGACGTCGCGCGCGTCGGTGCCGAGGCACGACGCGGCGTGAACGTGCCTCTCGGGGCAACACGCGGCGGTGTAGCGCCACACCGAAGGGTTGTTGAGCACGACCGCCATTCCGTGTGGGACCAGTGTCTTGCCCTCCGGATACCCCGGAACGTGATAGTTGCG
Source organism: Casimicrobiaceae bacterium (assembly GCA_035623155.1). Classification (GTDB taxonomy): domain Bacteria; phylum Pseudomonadota; class Gammaproteobacteria; order Burkholderiales; family Casimicrobiaceae; genus PALSA-1003. The sequence goes on from DASPTZ010000021.1 coordinate 41,261, forward strand.
TGCGAGCCCCGACACCGCGTAGGACAGCCCGTGCGGCAGGTGGCAACCGGCGGCGTTAAAGGCGATGCCCGCCAGCATCGCCGCGTACATCATCTCGGTGCGCGCCTCGGCGTCGCTTGCATCGGTGATGGCGCGCACGATGTACTTGCCCACGCCCTTGAGCGCCTCGGTGGCGAGCCCGTCGGAAAACGGGTTCGCGCCTTGCGACACCGGGCGGCCCGCCCCGCGCGCGGGGTTCAGGCGCCGCGGCCACGGACGCGCGGTCAGCGATTCCAGCGCGTGGCTCATGCAGTCGAAACCGCTGGCGGCGACGACGTTTCTCGGCAGCGTCGAGGTAACGCTCGGATCGACCAGCGCGACGGTGGGCACGAGTCTTCGAGAGATGATTCCCGTCTTGGCGTTGATTTCGGTCAGGTTGAAAATGGCGATGCCGGTCGTCTCGGAACCGGTTCCTGACGTCGTCGGGCAGGCGATGTGCGGCTTCACCGGCCCGGGAACCTTCTGCCCGCCGCCGATGGGCGCGTTGACGTAGCTCATGAACTCGGCCGGGTGCGTCGCGTAGAGATTCGCGGCCTTGCAGGTGTCCATCACCGAGCCGCCGCCCACCGACACGTAGCCGTCGAACCTGCCTTCTGTGGCGAATGTAGCTGCCGCTCTGAACGAAGCCGTCGTCGGTTCCACGACGACCTCGTCGTAGACGCCGACATCGACACCTGCCGCTGAAAGCGACGAAAGCACGGTCGCGAGGTGTTGAGAAGGACGCAACCAGCGATCGGTGAACAGCGCCACGCGCTTGAGCCCCAGCTCCCGAGCCTGCTCGCCCGCCTCGGCAAGGCAGCCCGCGCCGAAGGTGAAGGTCGGCATGCCGACCGTGAACGCTTTGTCGCTACTCTCGGTGAGTGCGAAATCGACGTGGCAGCATGGCATGGCTTCGCCTCCTAAGTGAATGTCATTCCGAGGAGTTCGGCGACGGCGCTCGGATGACAGGTGCCGGGAAATTCAGTCTTGCTCATCGTCGAGGATCATGTCGGCGGCTTTCTCAGCGATCATCACCACTGGCACGTTGGTGTTCCCGGAGGTGAGCGTCGGCATGATGCTGCAGTCGACCACGCGAAGCGACCGCATACCGTGAACCCGAAGGCGCGCATCGACCACCGCCCTGGGATCTCGCGCGATGTCGCCCATCTTGCAGGTGCCCGCGGGATGGAAAATCGTGCCACCCGTGTTCCTTACGAACTCGAGCAGCTCGGCGTCGGATTGCGCCATCGGACCGGGCCGGTACTCCGCCTTCACATAAGGCGCCAGCGCTCGCGTTGCGGCCAGGCGCCGCGCCAGGCGAATGCCCGAGGTCAGCGTCGCGCAGTCCTCAGGTATCGACAGATAGTTGGGCTGCATGGCCGGCGGCTCCAGCGGATCGGCCGACTTGATGCGAACGAACCCGCGCGACTCCGGGCGGAGCTGACACACCGAGAAGGTGAAGCCCGAGAAGGGATGCGTCGGCGATCCCGCCATGTCGGAAGACAGTGTCGCGACGTGGAACTGAACATCCGGCGTCGCAGAATCCGGCTTCACGCGCGCGAAAATTCCTCCCTGGTTGATTCCCACGGCCATCGGCCCGCCGCGCGTGAACACGTAATCCAGCCCGATCTTGAGCGTCCGCCACCAGCTCATGAGGTCGTCGTTGGTGGTGATCGGCTTGCTGCACTGGAAAATCACCCGTGCCTGCAAATGATCCTGCAGGTTTTCGCCTACGCCGGGCAGCTCGTGCACGATGGGGATCGACAACGAGCGCAGCAGCGGCGCGGGGCCGACCCCGGAGAGCTGCAGGAGTTGCGGCGTCTGCAGCGCGCCGGCGCAAAGAATCACCGCCTTGCGCGCCGCCGCGCTCCGCTCTTGGCCCTGCTGACGGAAAAGAACTCCGGTTGCACGCTTGCCTTGGAAGGTGACTCGCGTTGCCTGGGCGTCGGTCTCCACGCGAAGGTTGGCGCGGCCGCGCGCGGGCTTGAGGTACGCGGTGGCGCCGCTGCAACGCCATCCGCGCCGCGTCGCCAGGTGGTAGTAGCCGACGCCTTCCTGTGTGGTGCCGTTGAAGTCGTCGTTGCGCGGCAAGCCGAGCTCGCTTCCCGCGGCGATCACCGCCTCGATCAACTCGTGCTTGCGCCGGATACGCGAGCACCATACCGGGCCGTCACGGCCATGGAGCCGGGAATCGCCGTCCTCGGCGTGCTCCAGGCGCTTGAAGTGGGGCAACACATCGGCGAAGCTCCAGCCGGGATTTCCGGCGGCGGCCCAGCGGTCGTAATCATGCGGCTGGCCGCGAATCGAGATCAGGCCGTTGATCGAGCTCGATCCGCCGAGCGTCTTGCCACGGGGCCAGTAGACTTTCCGGCCATTCATGAGCGGTTCCGGCTCGGTATAGAAGCGCCAGTTGAACCGCGGATGGAACATGGTCTTGGCGTACCCGATGGGGATGTGTATCCAGGGATAGGCGTCGGTCGGGCCGGCCTCGAGCAGCAGCACCGACGAGCGAGCGTCCGCAGAGAGCCGGTTGGCGAGAACGCACCCCGCGGTCCCGGCCCCGACGATGACATAGTCATGGCTCACAAGGACATTCTACCGAGACGTTTTGGAGGCGCTTGCCAGGTGAAATCGCGCACAAATCACGTGGTTTGACACTCGGGAACGGAAATTGCTAAACTATACGATTTCGTCGGAGGGGTTCCCGAGCGGTCAAAGGGAGCAGACTGTAAATCTGCCGGCTCTGCCTTCGAAGGTTCGAATCCTTCCCCCTCCACCAGCTCAGGAAGCGGCAAACAGGTATCGGGGAACGATCGGCGAAGGGCATGAGCTGACTGGTGGAGGGCGCCTTCGGAACGTAACGCGCGGGTGTAGCTCAATGGTAGAGCAGAAGCCTTCCAAGCTTACGACGAGGGTTCGATTCCCTTCACCCGCTCCAATGGATAGCAGGCCCATCAGGAAAAGGCTCGGACATTCGACGCGCGCGCCCAAGTAGCTCAGTGGTAGAGCACTCCCTTGGTAAGGGAGAGGTCGCGCGTTCAATCCGCGCCTTGGGCACCACCGACCACCGCGCAGCAATAGAGAAGGGAAAGTAAGGAGCAGACCAATGGCCAAGAGCAAATTTCAGCGGACGAAGCCGCACGTGAACGTAGGGACGATTGGTCACGTGGACCATGGGAAGACGACGCTCACCGCGGCGATGACGCTGGTGTTGGCGAAGAAGTACGGTGGGGAGGTGAAGGC
>DASPTZ010000022.1:0-4140 GCA_035623155.1 Casimicrobiaceae bacterium
TTGTGCCTGGTACCCAGGCGAGCGGGGCCGGTGAATTCCCGCCCGACCCGGAAACCGAGCGCCGCTGCGCCAAGGCGCTGGCGCTGCTCCAGGCCAATCCGACATGGCAGCGGGCGGTTGTGGCCGAAGCTGGCGATGCGGCAATCATCGGCATCGCGATCCGGGGCGTCGCCTACGGCGAGGTCGAGATCCCGGCAGCCAACTACGACCCCGTTGCGTTGCTGGCGTTGCTCGATCAATACGGATGCTCGATCCACTGAGTTCCTGCGCCCATGTATACGAACCTGCGTGCCGCGACAATGCGTCTCATCAAGGCCGTGTGTTCGTTGCTGGACACCAACCCGGACGACCCGCTGTACTATGAGAGAGCGCGCGGACTGCTCGAGCTGTGCAGGCGTGCCATCGATGCGCTCCCGGCAGCAGAAACCGAGGCCGGCGAAGCAACCACGCCCCTTAGCGTCCTCGTCAGAGGCGATCTAGGCCCGCGAATCGCCTGGCTTGCCGCCAATGGCAAGGGCGTGAGGGCCTCCGCGCGGATCCTGGGCGTCAATGCGTCCACGGTAAGCAGAACCCTGCGCCGCCAGCAGGAGCGGGCGCGACGGGCGCATGACGCTACACGCGAGTCTACGGGGAGTGCCGAGGGAGCAAGGACGAGAAGTCACCCCCTTTAAGTGTTGCGTACCGTTGCGCGGCGTACAATTCAGAGGGGAATTCTCGGCGAGGTAGGGGATATGGTGGGACTCATTCTGGCAATGTTCGCACTCGTATTAGCTACGGCAGGATCAGCATTCGCACAGCAGTACCGAGGCGGGTATGGCCAAGCGATGAGCGACAGAGCGCAAGTCGAGTTTATGAATGCCCAGAGCGAAGCGTTGGAGGACTATGTCCGCTGCCTCCAGCATGTTCCCGCAACCCCCGGTTCGAATACCAGCGCTGGACAGGAACCCAGCGCCTGCATCCCGCCAGCGCGGGCGCAAATACCGCAGGATCAACCGTCGCAATATCGCGGCGGTTACGGCCAAGCAACGCTCGACACGGCACGGAATAGACTGCTGCAAGCTCAGGCCCAGGCAATCAGAGCCTATACGCAGTGCCTGAAAGCAACGAAACCTCCTGCGGCCTGCGGTCCATCGCCATAGCGGTTCCGATACTTGAAGGCCCAAGTGGCGGGTGCCGCAACACAACGCAACGCCCGCAGAGTATTTGCACTTCCTGAGGGTATTCCGCGAATTTTGCGACCCCGTCGCTAGACCAGCGCGGGTCCCGAAGTTGTCGCCGGCGCAGGAAGGCGGAACCTACCCCGGGAAAGCTGACGTTCGCCGATGTTGCTGACCGGCCACAAGCAGCCGGTCGGCGTTCGGCAGTACACTTGGCGTCGCGGTAAGCCCAAGTCCCAAAAACAGGGTTGTGGCCGGCGACAATTATCTTGGCCGGTCGACGACAACTATCTTGGCCGGTGACCTGACGCCGGGGTCGGTCTGCGGGGTGGGTACAGTCACGCTTCTTCGAAGGTCGAGGGAGCGTGGGGATGCCCGGCAGACGAATCAACCGGACACAGGTGGCCAAGTACATGGAACATCGCAAGGAACTGGAGCAGGAGGCGGCAGCCGCGAAGGTCGGCATCAGCGTGCGCTCGGCGCGGCGCATTGAACGTGCTGGGGGGTTGCCTTCGAAGCAGGAGGTGCGGCAGTGGCGGACGCGCACCGATCCGCTGTCGCGATGGTGGGAGTCGGACGTTGTTCCGCTGTTGGAGTCCGCGCCGGCGCTTAACGCAGTCACGATCCTGGAGGAGCTGCGGCGCCGCTATCCGACTGAGGTGTCGGGGAGGCTGCTGCGCACGCTGCAACGGCGGTTGCGGCAATGGCGGGCCGTGCATGGTGAGGAACGCGAGATCTATTTCGCGCAGGAGCACCCGCCCGGGCGGCTGGGCTTAAGCGATTTCACCGTCGCCAATGAACTCGGCGTTCTGGTCGAGGGTCGACCCCTTGAACATCGGCTCTACCAATTCGCGCTGGCTTACTCGGGCTGGCGCCACGTCGAAGTGGTGCTCGGCGGGGAGAGCTTCGAAGCGCTGGCGAGCGGACTGCAGAACGCGCTGTGGCAATTGGGTGGGGTGCCGGAGGAGCATCGCACCGATTCGCTGTCGGCGGCGTTTCGCAACTTGAATGCCGAGGCGGCCGAGGACCTGACGCTGCGCTACGAGGCGCTGTGCGCTGACTATGGCATGCGCGCCTCGCGCAGTAATCCGGGTGCTTCACACGAGAACGGGGCGATCGAAGCGCGGCAGGGAACGCTCAAGGAGCGGCTCGAGCAGGCCCTGTTACTGCGCGGCAGCCGCAGTTTCCCCGCCCTCGAGCAGTACCGAGCGTTCGTGGCCGAGGTCGTCGTGCAGTTCAACGCGCGGATCGCCAAGGCGTTTGCCGTCGAGCGCGCGGCGCTACGCGCGCTACCGCCGCGGCGGACCGCAGAGTATGAGGAAGTGCCGGCGCGGGTGAGTAAGTTCGGCACCTTTAACGTGCGTGGCGTGCTCTACAGCGCCCCCTCCCGCCTGGTTGGCCATCGGCTCACCGCGCGCCTGTACCTCGATCGCGTGGAGGCATTCGTCGGCGGGGTGAAGGTGCTCAGCGTGGCGCGTGCGGCTCCGGGACGACGGCAGGTGATCGATTACCGCCATATGCTGCCGGCGCTCAAGCGCAAGCCCTCGGCCTTCGCCCGCTGGCGGCTGCGCGAGGCGATGTTTCCACGCACCGAATATCGGCTGACATGGGAACGACTCTCAAGCGAATTGCCGGAGCGGCAAGCCTGCCGTGTGATGGTGGGGTTGCTCGACCTCACGGCGCGCAGCGCCTGTGAAGCGGCACTGGCGCAGCGCCTGGGGCAGCTGCTCGACGCCGGAATGCTGCCCGAGCTGGCGTTGCTCGAAGCCGAATTTGCGCCTCGCGAGCCCAGCACTCCCGATGTCTGTGTGCAATTGCCCGCGCTGGCGAGCTTCGATGCGCTGTTAAGCAGCGAGGTGTGCACATGAACGCCCCACTGGCACATGCCGCCGCCTTACCGATGATGCTCACGGAGCTGCGATTGCCGACCATCCGGGCGCAATGGGAGACGGTGGCCCAGACCGCCAACCGCGAAGGTTGGCCCGCCGAGCGCTTCCTCTCCACGGTGCTCGAAATGGAGATGGCCGAGCGGGAGATCCGCCGCATCGAGCGGCATCGCAACGAATCGCAATTGCCACCCGGGAAGCTGTACTCAAACTTCGACTTCGCCGCCGTGCCGAGTGTGTCCAAGGCGTTGGTGACGGCAATGATCGAGGCCGATGCGTGGCTCGATCAGGGCGCGAATCTGCTGGTGTTCGGCCCGCCCGGAGTCGGCAAGACCCATCTGATCGCCGGCGTCGGGCATGCGTTGATCGAGCGCGGCAAGCGAGTCTATTTCACCCGCACCACCGATCTCGTGCAAAGGCTGCAGGCGGCACGGCGAGATCTGCGCTTACCCGTTGAAATTGCCAAGCTCGATCGCTTCGATCTGTTGCTGCTCGACGACTTCAGCTACGTTCGTCGCGATCAGGCCGAGACCACAGTGCTGTTCGAATTGATCGCCGAGCGCTACGAGCGCAAGAGCATCGCACTCACCGCCAACCAACCGTTCTCGGAATGGCATCAGGTGTTCCCGGAACCGGCGATGACAGTGGCAGCGATCGATCGCCTCGTTCATCACGCGACTATCCTCGAGCTCAACGTGGAGAGCTACCGGCGCAAAACCGCCGAACGCACAAAGGAGAAGAATTCGACGACGAAGAAACCGGGAGGTACTAAATGATCTGCGAGGTCGCTACAAACGCGTAGCGGTCGTTCTGACTGCCCCATCGTGGTGCAAAGCGACCGTTTCGCTCAAAGCGACGACTACCAACGACAACTAAGCATCAATCAACCACGCCGCCACCGGCCAGGATAATTGACGCCGGACGGTCAAGACAGTTGACGCCGCCCAGCTTATGGCCCGACAGGCGAGGTCCGCGAGCGGCAGCTTCTATGAGGGCGTTTGTCAAGCCCCCTTGAATCATCATGTTCAGTGGTTCAGTGGACTGTCTCCTCTGATACAGTCGTCGTTGGGTTTTTCATGATTCGGTTGTAGTGGCGT
>DASPTZ010000023.1:0-5428 GCA_035623155.1 Casimicrobiaceae bacterium
ATGCTCTCGCGCGGCGTCACCCCGCCGGAAAGCATCTGCAGGGGCAGCAACACGAGCAACATCAGCATCCCGAACTGGGGCATCGTGCGAGCGAATGTAGCCAGGAATATCCCCAGTGAAGCCGTGGCGAACAGGTGGACCATCGCGCCGGATAGAAACAGGGCGATCGAACCCTCGCTCGGGACGGCGAGCACGCCCTGCACGACGAACTTCAGGGAAAGGGCGGAGCTGACGAGCACAACAAGGCCCATCGACCAGATCTTGCTTGTCATGATCTCGAACGGTGTCACCGGCATCACGAGCAGGTGCTCCACCGTGCCGCGTTCACGCTCCCGGATCAGCGCGGCGCCAACGAGCAAGACCGCCAGTGTGGTGATCTGGTCGATGACTGCCATCACGGCCGCGAACCAGGACCTCGTCAGGTTGGGGTTGTAGCGCAGGCGCTCCTCGAGATCCACCGGCGGCGTCGGGTTGCTACGGTAGCGTTGCAGCCACGCCTGCGTCTCGCCGGCAACGATCGCCTGGATGTAGGAGCTGCCGGTGAACGCCTGTCCCACCCGGGTCGCGTCGGTGTTCAGCTGAATGACCGGCGACCGCCCGGCCAGCACGTCCTCCTGGAACCGGGGCGGGATGTCCAGTGCGAAGGTATCCAAGCCCGCATCCATCCGGCTGTCCATCTCCTCCCGCGATACAATCTTCGCCGGCAGGAACCAAGGCGGTTGGAAGGCGTTGACGATGCGCTGCGACAAGGGCGACTGGTCCTCGTCGACGACGGCGATCGGCGCCTTGTGCAGCGTGTCCGGCGCCCCGACTGCGATCGAATAGACGTCCACCGTGAAGACGTAGGCGATCAGCAAAAGCAATATCGGGTCGCGGGCCAGAGCCCAAAGTTCCTTGATGCCCAGGTACAGGATGTTCTTGGCGTGCATGGATTCAGTTCTCTTGTTTCTTCAACAGCGCCACGCTCACGCCGAGCAACACCGGGATGGCGATCAGGAGGGGGATGAACGAGTCGTAGAGGCCGGCAAAGCCCAGCGCCTTGGAGAAGGTGCCCCGGGAAATCGTGATGAAATACGTGGTGGGGAAGACGTCCCCGACGAGACGACCGAAGCCCTCCAGCGAGGATACGGGGTCGATGATGCCGCAGTAATGCATGGTGGGCACCAGCGTGAGGATCGCCGTCAGGAATACCGCTGCCACTTGCGTGCGCGTTACTGTCGAGGCGAAAAGGCCGATCGCGGTGGCGCACCCGACGAAGAGCAGCGCGCCGGTGCTCGCAGTCAAGAAACTCCCCTTCAGCGGCACCTTGAAGTAGATCACCGCGATCAGCGTCAAAATCAGGAAGTTGATCATCGCCAGGATGATGTACGGGATTTGCTTGCCCAGCAGGAACTCCAAACGCGTCGTGGGCGTGACGTAGAAGTTGACGATCGAGCCCAAGTCCTTCTCGCGCACCACCGCGAGGGTCGCCAGCCCTGCAGGGATGATCAGCAGCAGCACGGGGATCACCGCCGGCACCATCGCCCAGAGACTCTTCACGTCCGGGTTGTAGCGGTAACGCAACTCGATATCGGCCGGCAACACGAGTTCGCGTTGACCTACGCCGAGTTGTTCGCGCACGCCGAGACGGTGCCGGGCCACGTCCTGTAGCCATAGGAGGTGGTTCCCCTGCACGTAGCCCCGGATGACCTCGGCGCGCACTGGCATGGAACCGTCGATCCAGACGCCGATGCGCACCGGCCGGCCCTTGTACACTTCGCGGCCGAAGTCGGGCGGGATCTCCAAGGCCATGCTCAGTTCCCCCGATCGCAGGCGCCGGTCGAGCTCCTGGTAGTCCGCGATCGGCGGCCGCTGGGTGAAATACCGCTCGGTGCCGGCAATCCGGATCGTGTAGTCGCGGCTGACCGTCGTCTGATCGCGGTCCAGCACCGCGTAGTTGAGATGCTCCACGTCCAGCGTGATGCCGTAGCCCATGACAAAGAGCAGGATCAAGCTGCCGACCAACGCCAGCGTCAGGCGGAGCGGGTCGCGCATCAGCTCCAACTGCTCGCGGTAGCTGACGGCGAACAGCCGCTGAAGGCTGAACCACGAGCCGGTGCTGGTCGCTGCGTCAGGTGCCCTTGAGGGGCTTGCCTCTTCCGACGTGGTTGTCCCGGCCGACGCCGCAGGCTGTGCGGCCTCGCGTTTTTTCTCCGCCTCTTCCAGGTAGCCGATGAAGGCGTCTTCCAGCGTCGCCGCGTGCCGCCTCTCGACCACCCCGGCCGGCGTGTCGATGACCAGCACTTTGCCGGCGCTCATGAGCGAGATGCGGTCGCAGCGCCCGGCCTCGTTGATGAAGTGGGTGGAGACGAAGATCGTCACGTGATCGCGCCGCGACAACTCGATCAAGTGTTCCCAGAACGTGTCGCGCGCCACCGGATCGACACCCGACGTCGGTTCGTCGAGGATCAGCAAGTCAGGCCGGTGGATCAGCGCAACGGCGAGCTGCAGACGCTGTCGTTGTCCCAAGGGCAACGAGTCGGGCAGCGCATCCATGATCTCGGTGAGGCCGAACCGCGCGGCTGTGTCTTCGACACGTCGCGGGATCTCTTCCTTGGGCACATCGAAAAGCTGGGCGTGCAGGGTCAGATTTTGCCGGACCGTCAGCTCGGAATACAGGGAGAACGCCTGCGACATGTAGCCGACCTTGCGCCGGACGGCGATGTCTTGGGCGTTGACCGGTTCGCCGAGCAACGAAGCTTCCCCCTCGGTGGGAGGCAGCAGGCCGCACAGCATCTTCATCGTCGTTGACTTGCCGCAGCCGTTGGCGCCAAGGAAGCCGAAGATCTCCCCGCGCTCGATCCGGAAGTTGACGTGATCTACCGCGACGAAATCGCCGAACCGTTGCGTCAGGCCATGCGCCTCGATAACCACCCCCTGCTCGCCCGACGGGCGCGGAGGAATCACGATCTCCTTGTGGCCATGGCGCTTCTCTTCGGGCAGGAGAGCGATGAAGGCCGCGTCCAGATCCCGGGCCCCGGTGCGCGAAAGCAGCTCTCCCGGCGTGCCGGTGGCGAGCACGCGGCCGGCGTCCATGGCGACCAGCCAGTCGAAGCGGGCGGCCTCCTCCATGTAGGCAGTCGCGACCAGGATACTCATGCCGGGCCGGTCAGCGCGGATGCGATCGATCAGCTCCCAGAACTGCCGGCGCGACAGCGGATCGACACCGGTAGTCGGCTCATCCAGGATGAGCAGGTCCGGCGAGTGGATCAGGGCGCAGCACAGGCAGAGTTTCTGCTTCATGCCGCCCGACAGCTTCCCGGCCGGGCGATCAGGGAAACGCGCCAGGCCGATGCCCTGAAGCAATTCGGCAATTCGGCGCTTGGCCTCGGCGCGGGTCAGACCGAACAGCCGCGCGAAGAAGTCAGTGTTCTCAAACACCGACAGCGTTGGGTACAGGTTCTTGCCCAGCCCCTGTGGCATGTACGCGATACGCGGGCAGGCCGCCCGACGGAAGCCCGCATCCGCCATGTCGCCGCCCAGCACCTCGACGCGTCCCTGCTGGATTCGACGTGAGCCGGCAATCAGCGCCAGGAGACTGGACTTGCCGACGCCGTCCGGCCCGATCAACCCGACCATGTGTCCGGCCGGAATTTCGAGATTCACCGCATCCAGCGCGACCGTCTTCCCGTAGCGCAACGTGACATCCGTCAGGCGCGCAGCCGGCATTCGCGGCGGCTCGCCCCCATCGCCGGCCACGCGAGACACCGGAGGCGGAATTTCGGGATGCCGGCCTTGCGTGATCATTGCGCGAGTTCGGTGGGCTTCGGCGCGAGGTTGGCGGGCCACGTCGCGTTCGGGTCCACTTTCACATACGCAACTCCGGGCAACCCGGTCTTCACGACGGTGATGTGCTTCCTTAGCAGGTCCGCAGGGATGTGCGCCTTGATACGGAACGTGAGCTTCTGCCGCTCCTCGGCCGTCTCAACCGTCTTCGGCGTGAACTGTGCGACGTCGGCGACGAACGTCACAGTCGCGGGGATGACCCATTGAGGGGCCGCGTCGAGCACGAGGCGCGCTTCGCTCCCTACGGCGAGCCTTCCGGCGATTTGTTCCGGGAGAAAGAAGGTCATGTAGACGTCGGTCAGGTCGACGAGATTGAGGACTTTGCCACCGGGATAGAGCACTTCGCCCGGCTCGGTCACCTTGAACTGGACCCGGCCGTCGCGCGGCGCCTTGAGCTGGCTGTCGTTGATGTCCGCGGTGATGCGGTCGATGGAGGCTTGTGCGGCGGCCACGTTCGAGCGTGCGCCGACGGCTTGCGTCTCGGCGGCGACGATGGCCGCTTCCGCTGCAGCGACCCGCGCTTGCGATGCGCTGACCGCCGCTTCAGCGCTTCGAACCGTGGCGCGATCGTCATCGAGCCTCTGGATCGATTCGGCCCCTTCCTTCGAAAGCGTCTCCGTGCGCGCGAGCCTGCGTCGCGCGGCGTCGAGCTCAGTTTGACGTTGCGTAACCATCGCCTGGGCGGCCGCCGTGTCGCTCTTCCGGACGTTGACCTCCGCCTGGTTCGTCGCGACTGCGTGCGTCGCCTGGTCGAGCTTCGCGCGGGCTTCCGCGCGCTGGGCTTCCAGCGTCTCGACGTCCATTTGCGCGACCACCTGGCCCGCCTTCACGAGCTCGCCTTCCTTCACATAGATGTCCTTGAGTCGACCTGGAAGCTTGGTCGCGACGTCGATCTCGGTTGCCTCGATGCGTCCGTTGCTGCTAGCGAAGCCTTCCGGCAGGCCTTTCGGTTGCATCAGGTACCAGCCGAGCCCGCCTGCGCCAATGAGGAGGACGACCACTCCGCCCATGATCCATTTCTTCATGGTCGGACTGATCTTCGTAGCGAGACCCGATTTCCCATCCACGGGCAGCAATTTCTTGATGGTTGGACTGACTTCGTTCATGGTGCCACCTGCTTAGCGTCGAAAAGTGGGGCGTTATAGAGCGATGACTGGTCGGGTGGCTCACCGAAAAGCTGGCTGCCACCGCCGAGCGCCGCGTACAGCGCGACGCGGCTCGTAAGCAGCGCTCGGCGGGTCTGCACTAGCTGTTGCTCGGTAGCTAGCAGGTCGCGCTCCGCATCCAGTACCTCGAGATACGGCGCGCTGCCCGCTTCGTAGCGCATCGTCGCAAGACGCGATCGATTGCGCTGCGCCGCGACTGCCGTGCGGTCGATCTCGACCTGTTCGGTGAGCCAGCGTTGCGCGGACATCGCATCGGCTACATCGCGAAACGCAGCCTGCACCGTTCGCTCGTAGTCGGCGACAGCCTCGACTTGCCGAACTTGCGCAAGGTCGAGGTTCGCCTGTCGTCGTCCGCCGTCGAACAGCGGAAGGAACAGCCTCGGCGCGAAGATCCAGGCGCGCGTCCCTGCGTCGAACAGGTTGTCGAATTCCGAGCT
>DASPTZ010000024.1:0-2552 GCA_035623155.1 Casimicrobiaceae bacterium
GGCCCAGCGTCTTACGGTAGAGGATACTATCCGTATGGCTCTTGAAGATCGGGCGCGCGCGGAAGACGTTGTCATTGAACCGCACCGGCGCGACCAATCGGCTGAAGCCGCTGCTGCCCGTCGTTTACGCACGGATAAACTTGTTGAGACCTTCGCAGCCTTGCCGATCCTCGATCCTCGGTCACCGCGCGAGATCATGGACGAACTTAACGCCGTATGATTGTCGTCGATAGTTCCGCGGTTGTGCGCTGTTTTCTTTAAAGAGCCTGAAAAGGGCCCCTTTCAGGCGTTTATCGACGGCGATGAAATGGAGTGCGCCCATTAACTGAGACACTTTTAATTGGGTGACATGGCTTCCGAGGAGGAACCATGTCGAAACGATCGCTGCGAGTATTTTCACGCGAGTTCAAGCACCGGATGGTGCTGCGTCTTGCGAACGGGGAGCGGGTGGCCGCGCTCGCCGAGGAGGCGGGAGTCAAGCCTCAGCTTTTGTATGACTGGCGGGCGGCTTATCGGGCGATGGGGGTTGCGGGGCTGAGCCGCAAGCGGGGACGGAAGCCGGGGTGGAGGCGAAACCGGGCGTCGGCGGGCTTGGCGTCGTCCGAGGAGTCGTCCTCTTCGGACGCCGCCCCGTCCTCCGCCAAGCCCGCCGACGAGCTCGCCCAAGCCCAGGCGCGCATTGCTGAGCTCGAGCGCCTGATCGGCCGGCAGCAGGTGGATCTGCATTTTTTTCGCGAAGCCTTGCGGCTCTGGGACGCGACCAGCCACGACAGCGGCGCGCCCACCTCTACGCGGTCATCCAGGAAATGATCGCCGTCGAGCCGCAAGGCTTCCCCCAGAACGACGCCGCCATTGCCCGCCTGTGCGCCTTGGGCTCGGTGTCGCGCGCCGGCTACTATCGGCATCTCGGGCCCCATCCGGCCAAGCGCGACGACGCCGACTTGCGCGATCTCATCCAAAAGATCGCGCTCGACAACCGCCACTACGGCTATCGGCGCATCGCCAAGGAGCTCAGGCGGCAAGGGCTGATCGTCAACGACAAGCGGGTGCGCAGACTGACGCGTGAGGACAATCTGTTGAGCCAACGCGCCAAGCCCTTCGTCCCGGCCACCACCATGAGCCGGCACGGCTTCGCCATCGTGCCCAACCTGACGCGCGGCCTCGTTCCCACCGGGCTCGATCAGATCTGGGTCGCCGACATCACCTACGTGCGGCTGGCGGAGGGCTTCGTCTATCTGGCGGCGATCCTCGACGCCTTCTCGCGCAAGGTCATCGGCTGGGCGATCGCCGACCATCTCGAGGCGAGTCTGGCGATCGCGGCTCTCGACATGGCGCTTGCCGCCCGAAATCCGCCGCCCGACAGCCTCATCCACCATTCCGATCAGGGCGTGCAATACGCCTGCGGCGCATATCGAGAGCGACTCGACAAGCATAAGATCGCCGCCAGCATGAGCCGGGTGGGCAATCCTTATGACAACGCCAAGGCGGAAAGCTTCATGAAGACGCTGAAAACCGAGGAGGTCGACGCCAAGACCTATCTCGACCTCGACGACGCCCGCGGCCAGATCGGCGCCTTCATCGAAACCGTCTACAACAAGAAGCGCCTGCACTCGGCGCTCGGCTACAAACCCCTGGTTGAGTTCGAAGCCGACCTCCGCCGGGACACCCGCAACCAGGGAAACCAGGACGAAGCCGTGTCACTCAATTAGCCGTGTCTCAGCGATAGGGCGCAGTCCAGGCGCACTCCAGTGGATTATGGGAGCAATTCGCCTGTTTTATCCTGCCCCGGCCACCGGCCGCACCCCGCAGTCGACCGAAACCTCAAACTTCTGCGCCCGCCCCTCGAGCTCAGCGAAAACGGCTGGGTCCGCGCCGGAGAGAAACACTTGGCCCCCTAGCCGCTCGAGCGCGTCGAACAGCGAGGCCCTGCGGCGCGGATCGAAGTGCGCCGCGATCTCATCGAGGAGGGCGATCGGGGCGATTCCCGACATCTGCGCCACGAGCCGGGCATGGGCCAGCACGAGCCCGACGAGCAGCGCCTTCTGCTCTCCCGTCGAGGCCGTCGAAGCCGGCGCGTCTTTCGGCCCATGCCAGACGACGAGATCCGCGACATGCGGGCCGATCGTCGTCCGGCCGGCTGCGGCGTCCCGGCCGCGATTGTCGTGGAGAATCGCGCGATAGCGGTCTTCCGCCTGCAAGGCCGGGTCGCGCGCGACAAGCGTCTCCACGTCCCCGCGGAGCGCCAGCCGCGCCCACGGAAACGGCGAGGCGTCGTCGCGCTCGGCCGCAATCAGCGCCTCGAGACGGCTTACGCATTCGAGCCGCGCGGCTGCGATGGCGACCCCGAGCTCCGCAGCCTCGCGCTCGACCGCGTTCAGCCAGGCAGCGTTGCGGGCGCCTTCTTCGAGCAGACGGTTGCGCGCCCCATGGTCAGGGTCCATCGCGAGGACGAATCGGTCGAGGAAGCGGCGCCGCTCGGCGGCCGGACCCGAAAAAAGCGAATCCATCGAGGGCGTCAGCCAGACGACGCGCACATGGTCGCTGAAGGCGCT
>DASPTZ010000025.1:0-20153 GCA_035623155.1 Casimicrobiaceae bacterium
CGAGCAGGACAATCGTGCCGCACACAAGGGTGACGGGAACACGCCGGCCGGAGCGGCGAGGCATCGGCCCACTTGTCGCGTCAGCGGCGAGTGTGTCCATAGCGGATCTTGGGATTGAAATACGCGTACAAAAGGTCTGCCGCCAGGTTTGCGAAACAATAGATGGCGGCGACAACCAGAATGCTCGCCTGCATGAGCGGCAGGTCGTGACGCTCGATCGCGAACAGCAGCAGGCGCCCGAGGCCGGGGTACGAAAACACAGTCTCGACCACGACGATGCCGCCGATCAGCCAGCCGATGTCGATCGCGAGCACGGTGATCGTGGGCAGCAAGGCATTGGTGAGCGCGTGGCGCAGGAGGACGACGCGCTCGGGCAACCCCTTGGCGCGGGCGTAGAGCACGTAGTTGGAACCGAGCGTCTCCAGCATGCTCGAGCGCGTCATCCGGGAGACGTGCGCGATCAGCGCGAACGTGAGCGTGGCAGAAGGCAGCACGAGGTACGCGAGCGAGCTGCTCCCTTGGGCAGCGTCGCCGGCGCCGCCCGAAGGCAGCCATCGAAGATAGCCGGCGAACACGAGGATCAGAACGATGCCCCAGAAGAACTCGGGGACCGAAATGCCGAGGAAGGTGAACACCGAGATGCCGTGGTCGATCGGCGTGTTGTGCCGCACTGCCGCGATGACGCCTAGCGATACGCCCAGCAGCGCAACGATGATGAACGACGCGGCCGCGAGGCGAGCCGAGTTGGCGAGCGCGTCGGCGAGCATCGGCGCGATCGGCCGCTCCATGATGAGCGACTGGCCGAGATCAGCGGTCAAGAACCCGCTTGCCCAGCGCCAGTACTGGACGGGTAGCGGATCGTTAAGGCGCAGCTTCGCCTCGATCGCGGCGATCATGTCGGGTGTCGCGAACTGCCCGGCGATCATCCGCGCGACATTGCCTGGCAAGGCCTGCGTGATCGCGAAGATCAGGATTGAGATTACGGCCAGGATGACCGCGATCGCGGCCACCCGCCGCACGATGTAGAATGCCATGCCGGCACGCCCTGCCGCTACCCGCGGGGATGACGCGGCCGCGTGCCCGCTGCCCGCGCCTGCGTCCCCAACCCGCCCTCTGCGCCTACTGAACCGTCACCTTGCGCAAGTCGAGCCACATCATCGGGCTCGACTGGAAGCCTTTGACGTTCTTGCGGTAGGCGTTGATGTGATTGATCACGTAGGGGATCACCCCCGGCGGATCCTGCAGGGCGAGCACCTGGAATTTCAGATAGTTCGCCTTCTGGTCGCCCTCGCTGCGCGCGGCGCGGGCCGCGTCGAGGATCTTGTCCATCTCGGCATCCTTGTAATTCCACAGCGTCGTGTTCCACGAGCCGGTGCTGTGGTACCACGGGTAGATCGACGCGTCGATCGTCGGTCGGCTGTAGAAACCGTCGACGTAGAACGCCTGCTTGCCCTCGACCTCGTTGATGAACTTGTCCCACGGAACGCGCTGAATGTCGACCCTGATGTTAACTGGTTTCAACATCTCGCGCGTGGCGAGGCCGATGCGCTCGCGCGTCGGCCGCCCGACCGGCGTGTACATGGTGATATCGAAGCCGTTCGGATAGCCCGCTTCGGCGAGGAGCTTCTTCGCCTCGGCGATGTCGGGCGCACCGATCTTCAGATCGTTGTTGTAGAACGGGTGCCCCGGCGGGATCATCGTGTGCGTCGGCGTGCCATACCCGAAGAGCGCCAGCTCGACCATCGCCTTCTTGTCTATGGCAAGCTCGATCGCGCGCCGCACGCGCGCGTCATCGAACGGCTTGTGCGTCGCATTCATGATGATGCCGTCCCAGGTGGAGGTCGGCACCCCGTCGATCACGATGTTCGGGTTCTTCTTGAACTGGTCGATCGCTTCGAGGGGTAGGTTCCACACCAGGTCGACCTCGCCCGCCTCGAGTGCGGTTGCCTGCGCGGCAGACTCCGGCATGATGCGCATCACGACTGCGTCGAGCTGCGGGACACCGGGCACGAAGTAGTCGGAGTTCTTCTCGAGCTCGACGCGATCGCCTGGCGTGAAGGACTTCAGCCGGAAAGGCCCGGTGCCCGAAGGAGCTTTTGCCAGAGTGTCGAGCCGATCGGCTGGCACGATGCGCGCCTGGCGGTCGCTGAAGATGTCTGCGAGGCCCGCGTAAGGGGCTTTCAGCGTGAAGCGCACCGTGTACTTGTCCGGTGCCTCCATCTTGTCGATCACTTCGAAGTTGACGCGAGTGACGGAACCGGTCGCCTTGTCCTGAATCCGCTGCACGGTGGCGATCACGTCCTGCGCGTCGAACTCGCGGCCGTGGTGGAACTTGACGCCCTTGCGCAGGTAGAAGGTCCACGTCTTCAAGTCGTCGCTCGCCGTCCACCGCTCGGCGAGATCCGGGACCGTCTTGCCGTTGCGGTCAATCTCGGTCAGGCCGCTGAAGACGAGGAAATTGACGATGTACTCCTCACCGATCTTGGTCTTCGCGGGGTCCAGCGTATTGAGGTTGGATGGCACCGCGACTCGGATCGTGCCGGCCGCCGCCGCGGACCCCGCCCAGCCAATCCACGCCGCGAGCAAAAACGCCATCAGGCCGATGATTCGTCGCATTGGGTTCCTCCTTGGTTCGTCGATTTATGAGTAAGGCACGCCGCCGGGGGCCGGCGCGCGCCCGGTCAGCGCGGCTCCTCGAAAATTGCGCCGAGGAATTCTGCGATCATCGTCGTGGTCAGCAGCGAAGTCTGGCCGTGGAGGTCTAGAAGCGGATTGACCTCGACCACGTCGAAGCCGACCACACGGCCTTTCTTTGCCACACCCTGAAGCAGTGTGCGCACCTCGTGATAGAGCAGGCCGTCCACGGTAGGAGAGCCCGTGCCCGGCGCGATTGACGGGTCCAGGCCGTCGATGTCGATCGATACGTAGATATTGTTCATCTGTGGCATGGCCTCGACGATCGCTTGCGGGCCCTGCTCGCGGATCGTCTGTCGGGTGAAGATCTGCGCGCCGAACCGAAGCGCGTCGTTGTAGTCACCTTCGCGCGAGCGCAGGTCGCGAATGCCCAGGTGCGTCATGTGGCGCACGAATGGCAGCTCGCTGATACGGCGAAAGGGGCTGCCATTCGCGAAGCGGATGCCATCGACGTGATCGATCCAGTCGAGGTGCGCGTCGAAATGCACGATGTCAAGCGGGGCGAAGCGCTCGAAGGCGCTAACCAGAGGAAACGTCACCGAGTGGTCGCCCCCCAGCATCACCGGCAGCGCGCGGCGGTCCAGGATCGCGGCGGCACTCTCGGTCATCAGCCGCATGTTGCGCTCGATATCATAGTAGGCAACGTCTACGTCACCGCAGTCGACGATGCGCGCCGTTGCAAGCTTGCGCTTGCGGTCATTGATGTCCCAGTAGCCTGGAGTTTTCCAGGAGCCCCATCCGCTGTAGCGGACCGAATACGTGCGGATGTCGCGCGGGCCGAACCTCGTCCCTGGGCGAAAGCCGATACCGGCATCGTAGGGCACTCCGAGGACTGCAACGTCGGCGTCGATCTTGGAAAAGTCCTCGCAGATCGGAGCTTTCATGAAGCTCACGAGCCCGACGCTCGGGAGATTCGCTTCGTAACGGGGCATGGATATCTCCAGAACGGAGCCTAACTGCTGCGTCGCGGCAGGGACTGCACGGCCAGAGGATACCCGCGTCGTCGCCGGCGAGCCAGAGGCCGGGACAAATGCACAGGTCCGCCTTCCGTGCTGTTACCCTTCCCTGGAGGTTCCGGCATAAAGTCCTGCGACCATCGATGTCCAGCGTTACATCACTGTTAGACGCCGCGGCAACGATGCGTTGCCGCGGTCGCACCTGGCGAAGTACCGTGGTTGCTGCGACGGCGTCGGGTGGAGCGACGATCGCGCCGAGCGCAATCGCCGCTGCCCACGCCGCTACACGTGTTAGCACGGCGCCGGGCAGGACCCGTTCGCGATGCACCTTCTCGCCAGTCTCCGCAACCGCTAGGGCACGCTGATCACCTCGCCGAGAAGAAGGCCGCTGCCGTCGCTGAGCTGCGGCTCGAACCCGCCGAACTGCTGACCAGCATAAGCCTGCGCCTGCGGCTCGGCAACCCTACAGTGTTGCCGACGAACGATCGCCGCCATCGCCGGCCATCTTCTCGCGTGCGGCTGACGTTGCCGTAAGCTCGCCAACGCCGCAGGGAACCTAACCGCCGGTCCCAAGCCTGCTTCGAGTCTAGGACCCCATTCCACGGTGCAGTGCGAGCCCGAGCCTCTTTCGCTGCACGCCCTTAGGGCAGGCTCGCCGAACGACGACTCGGCCCGCAAGACGCCGGGCGGCAAGGCAGACTAGAATGTCGCGAACATAGCGCCGGGAGCGATGCGCTCCACCCCCGCCTCTTCGTCCAGGAGGTCGCAATGAGGAATCGTACTTCGCGGTCGTGTTTCGCGGTCGGCGTGATCGCCACCTTGGGCCTGGCTGCGACGCTAAGCGTTTCCGCCGCATTCGCCCAAAGCCAGAAGGTGCTCAAGTTCGTTCCGCAGGCCGACTTGCGGATTCTCGATCCGATCACCACGACGGCGTACATCACCCGCAATCATGGGTACATGATTTATGACACCTTGTTTGCGACCGATGCCAAGTTCCAGGTGCAGCCGCAGATGGTCGACAAATACGAGGTGAGCAAGGACCAGCTCACCTACACGTTTACGCTGCGCGATGGACTCAAGTTTCACGACGGCCAGCCGGTGCGTTCCGCTGACTGCATCGCGTCGCTAGAACGCTGGTCGAAGCGCGATGCGCTAGGCCAGAAGCTCGCGGATGCGACCGAATCGTGGAAGGCGATCAACGACAAGACGTTTGCGCTTAAGTTGAAGCGCCCGTTCTCACTCACGCTCGAAGCACTGGCGAAGCCGTCATCGAACGTGCCCTTCATCATGCCGGAGCGCATCGCCAAGACCGATGCGTCGACCAACATCACGGAGGCGATCGGCTCGGGGCCGTTCAAGTTCGTGAAGGAAGAGTGGGTACCGGGAAGCAAGGTCGTGTATGTCAAGAACTCGGATTACGTGCCGCGAAAGGAACCGCCATCGTGGGCAGCGGGCGGCAAAGTAGTGAAGGTGGATCGCGTCGAATGGATCTACATCCCCGACGCCGCGACCGCGGCGGCCGCGCTCAACGCGGGCGAGGTAGACTGGTGGGAGCAGCTCCCGCCCGACTTGATTCCGGTGCTCCAGAAGAACAAGGACATCAAGGTCGAGAACATCGATCCGCTCGGCTCGATGGGAATGATCCGGTTCAACTTCCTGTACCCACCGTTCAACAACGCCAAGATGCGGCAGGCGCTGCTGTATGTGGTCGATCAGAACGACTATGTGCTGGGGATTGCCGGCGATCCGAAGAATGGCCACACCTGCTATTCGTACTTCACGTGCGGCACTCCGCTCTCGAGCGAGGTGGGCGCAGAGCCAATGAAGAGCAAG
Source organism: Casimicrobiaceae bacterium (assembly GCA_035623155.1). Classification (GTDB taxonomy): domain Bacteria; phylum Pseudomonadota; class Gammaproteobacteria; order Burkholderiales; family Casimicrobiaceae; genus PALSA-1003. Next base: position 5,484 of record DASPTZ010000025.1, read on the forward strand.
CGCGATCTTGAAAAAGCGAAGCAGCTTATTACGGAATCGGGCTACAAGGGCGAGAAGGTTGTCATCATCGACGCGACCGATCAGCCGATCGTGCATTCGCAATCGCTGCTCACGGCCGATCTGCTGAAGAAACTGGGTGTCAATGTCGAGGTGCAAGCCGGTGACTGGGGCACGCTCATCACGCGCCGCACATCGAAGGAGCCGATCGACAAGGGTGGTTGGTCGATTTTCCACACATGGCTGGTGGGCCCCGATCTTACATCGCCCGCCGTCAATTTCGCGGTTCGCGGCTCCGGCCAGAAAGGCTGGTTCGGCTGGGCAGAAGACGCGAAGACCGAGGAGCTGCGCGAAAAGTGGTTCGAGGCGACGGATGCGGCCGCGTCCAAGAAGGCAGCCGAAGCGGTGCAAGCGCGCGCGTTCGAGTTCGTGCCGTATGTGCCCACCGCGCAGTTCATCATCCCGACCGCGTATCGCTCGAGCCTCTCCGGCGTGATCGTCGCTCCCATCACGCTTCTGTGGAACGTCGAAAAGAGGTAGCAATGCTCTGGCGCCCGCTCGTGCCTAGCTCCTCGCAGCACGAACGGACGACGACCGCAAGCCGCGGATGACCGCCTACATCGTCCGCCGCCTATTTTCGACCATCGCCGTCATGGCGGTGGTCGCGTTCGCTGTGTTTTCGCTCTTGTATCTAACGCCCGGCGATCCGGCAGCCGTCATCGCCGGCGACATCGCCACGGACGAAGACATCCGCAGGATCCACACGCGACTGGGCCTCGACGAGCCGTTCCTGGTGCGCTTTGTCGGTTGGCTGTGGGCGCTTTTGCACGGCGACTTCGGCACGTCGATCTTCACCAACCTGCCGGTTACGCAATTGATCGGGCAACGCGTCGAGCCTACCGTATCGCTGACGTTGTGCACGCTCGTCGTCGCGATCCTGATCGCGGTGCCGCTCGGCGTTGTAGCCGCGGCGAAAGCCGGCACCTGGCTGGACCGCGCAGTCATGTCGTTCTCGGTGCTCGGCTTCTCGGTTCCCGTGTTCGTAATCGCGTACGCGTTGATTTTCGGCTTCGCTGTGGAGCTCGATTGGCTGCCGGTGCAGGGCTATCGCAGCCTTCGGGACGACTTCTGGGATTGGTTGCGCCATCTTATTCTTCCGAGCGTTGCGCTGGGCACGGTGTACGTCGCGCTGATCGCGAGAATGACTCGCGCCAGCATGCTCGACGTGCTCGCGCAGGACTACATCCGCACGGCGTCGGCGAAAGGGCTCGCGCCGAATCAGGTCCTCGCTCGGCACGCATTCAAGAACGCGGCGATTCCGGTGATCACGATCATCGGCATGGGGGTGGCACTTTTGATCAGCGGTGCGATCGTCACCGAAACGGTGTTCGCGCTTCCGGGCATCGGCCGCCTCACCGTCGACGCGATCCTTCGGCGCGACTACCCGATCATCCAGGGCGTGACCCTCATTTTTTCCGCGGTGTACGTGCTGGTGAATCTGGCGGTCGATCTCTCGTACGTGTTCTTCGACCCGCGGATCCGCTACTGATGGACACAACGATCCCGGCACCCATCGCGCGGACGAAATCCGTTTCGCCGACGTGGCGGCGGTTCAGCGAGGCATTCCAGCGTCATCCGACAGCGCTTATCGGCGGAGCGATCCTCATCGTGATGATCGCGATGGCGATGCTTGCGCCCTGGCTCCATACCATCGATCCGCAACAGGTCTTCCCGATCAAGCGCCTTCGGCCACCGTCGACTGCGTCCTGGTTCGGCACTGACATGCTGGGTCGGGACGTCTACAGTCGCGTGGTCTACGGTGCGCGGGTCTCGCTAGTCGTGGGACTCGCGGTCGCTGTGCTCTCGATGCTTTTCGGGCTCGCGATCGGTCTCGTCACCGGCTACGTCCGCCGCGTCGACGCAGTCGTGATGCGGATTATGGACGGATTGATGTCGATTCCCTCTGTCCTGCTGGCGATAGCGTTGATGGCGCTGACCAAAGCCAGCATGGGCAACGTGATCGCGGCCATCACGCTCGCCGAAGTGCCGCGCGTCGTACGACTGGTGCGCAGCCTCGTGCTCACGCTTCGCGAGCAGCCGTACGTCGAGGCCGCGATCGCCTCCGGCACGACGCTGCCGTTGATTCTCGTCCGTCATGTTCTTCCCAATATCGCGGCGCCGCTTCTCGTGCAGGGGACGTACGTGTGCGGCTCGGCGATGATCACCGAGGCGATCCTGTCGTTCATCGGCGCCGGCACGCCGCCCAACATTCCGAGCTGGGGCAACATCATGGCCGAAGGCCGCAGCCTGGTGCAGGTCGCGGGCTATCTTATTCTCTTTCCCGGCATCTGTCTCTCGCTGACGGTGCTGGCGGTGAATCTCCTCGGCGATGGCATGCGCGACGCGCTCGACCCAAGGCTGGCGAGGCGCATGTGACGATGACCGCTTCGGCTGACGGACTCGCATCCTCGCCTGCGTCCGGGCGACCTGACTCTTCGACGCCACTGCTCGAGGTCGAGGACCTCAAGACGTATTTTTTCATCCGCGACGGGGTTGTGCGCGCGGTCGACGGCGTGTCGTTCTCGGTCGAGCGCGGCCAGGCGCTGGCGATCGTGGGCGAATCCGGCTGCGGCAAGAGCGTTACCTCGCTTTCGATCCTGCGACTGATCGCCTCGCCGCCGGGGCGTACGGTCGGCGGCCGGGTGCTCTTCGAAGGTACCGATCTCCTCGCGCTGCAGGAATCCGAGATGCGCAAGATTCGCGGTGACGCGATCTCCATGATCTTCCAGGAACCGATGACCTCGCTCAACCCGGTGCTGACCATCGGCTATCAGATCGCCGAGGTACTAACGCTGCATCGAGGTCTTTCCAAGGAAGATGCGGGCGAACGCGCGATCGAGATGCTGCGACTCGTGCACATCCCCGAGCCGGAACGACGTGTGCAGCAATATCCGCACGAGCTTTCCGGCGGGATGCGGCAACGGGTGATGATCGCTATGGCGCTCGCGTGCGAGCCTAGGCTCCTGATCGCCGACGAGCCGACCACCGCGCTCGACGTGACCATTCAGGCGCAGATTCTCGATCTGATGCGCGAGCTGAAGAAACGCACCGGCGCGGCGATCGTGTTGATCACGCACGACTTAGGCGTGGTGGCCGAGATGGCTGAGCGCGTGGTGGTGATGTACGCCGGACGCAAAGTGGAAGAAGCTCCGGTACGCGAATTGTTCGCGCGTCCGGGCCACCCGTACACCCGCGGCCTGCTCGATTCCATCCCGAAGCTCTCCGGCGGCGGGCGCCGCGCGACGACACGTTTGAGTGAGATCGCGGGCACGGTACCGTCGCTCGCGGAACCGATCATCGGCTGCGCGTTTGCGCCGCGCTGCGCCTACGCTACGGCGCGCTGCCGGGAAGAATATCCCCCGCTCGAGGAGAAGCTTCCCGGGCATCGCGTCGCCTGCTGGGAGTCGGAGACCATCCTGCACGAGGCGGCAGCATGATCGGCACCGGCGCGGGCGCTTCGCGCGGCGCAGCACCGCTGCTCGAGGTCGCGGCGCTCACCAAGCATTATCCGGTACACAGCGGCATCTTCGGCCGCACGCGCGCACACGTGCACGCCGTCGACGAGGTGAGTTTCGAGATCGCCGAGGGCGAGACGCTCGGTCTGGTCGGAGAGAGCGGCTGCGGGAAGTCCACGCTGGGCAAGGCGGTGCTGCGACTCGTGGCGCCGACGGAGGGAACAATCACGTGGCGCGGCAAACGCATCGACGGCATCGACGCTGGCGCCATGCGGGCGTTTCGACGCGAGATGCAGGCTGTGTTCCAGGACCCGTATGCGTCGCTCAACCCGCGCATGCGCGCCGAAGACATCGTCGCCGAGCCGATCCGCAACTTCGAGGACGACACGGTTGCGGGGATCCGCGACCGCGTGCGCAGGCTCTTCGAGAAAGTGGGCTTGCGTGCCGACCAGATGCGCAAGTATCCGTACGAGTTCTCGGGTGGCCAGCGGCAGCGTCTCGGCATCGCGCGTGCGCTCGCGCCCAGGCCCAAGCTCATCGTGTGCGACGAGCCGGTCTCGGCGCTCGACGTCTCGGTGCAGGCGCAGGTGATCAATCTGCTGGTCGACCTGCAGCGCGAGTTCGGATTGTCGTATCTTTTCGTGGCGCACGATCTGGCGGTGGTCGAGCACATCAGCCATCGCGTCGCGGTGATGTATCTTGGGCGTATCGTCGAACTCGCCTCGAAAGAGGCGCTCTTCGGCAATCCGCAACACCCGTACACCGAGGCGCTTCTCGCCGCGGTGCCGATACCGGATCCGACCGTGCGCCGAAAGCGCCTCATTCTCGCCGGCGACGTGCCGAGCCCCATCAAGCCGCCGCCGGGTTGCCGGTTTCACACGCGCTGTCCCTATGCGTTCGACCGCTGCCGTATCGAGGAGCCGGTGCTGAAAGAACCCGCGCCAGGCCATTTCGTCGCCTGTCATTTGCGCGAAGCGCCGATCCGCTGACGTTGTTGGCGGCGAACCGGGTGCAGTCGAAGATCGGTCTGGCGGATAATTGAATCTAGATGGATCGCAACGGATTTCCCCAATCGTATGGACACCAATTCCATTCGCGTCGACGGCGCCCGGCTCTGGCAATCGCTCATGGACCTGGCGCGGATCGGTGCAACACCCAAAGGCGGTGTGCGGCGGCTGGCGCTCACCGATCTCGATCGACAGGGACGCGATCTTGTCGTGCGCTGGCTGCGCGACGCGCGTGCGATCGTCGAGATCGACGGGGCAGGGAACATCTTCGCCGTTCGGCGCGGCCGCAGTGATGGAGGCCCCGTCGTCCTGACCGGAAGCCACGTCGATACGCAGCCCTCCGGCGGCAAGTTCGACGGCAACTACGGCGTGCTCGCTGGATTGGAAGTGCTGCGGACGTTGAACGAAGCCGGTGTCGTGACCGAAAAGCCGGTGGGTGTGGCGATCTGGACCAACGAAGAGGGCACCCGGTTCATTCCGACCATGGGTGGGTCCGGTGCCTTCGCGCATGTCTTCACACTCGACTATCTCCATGCGCAACGCGACATCGACGGAATCTCGTTCGGCGAGGCGCTGCACAGCATCGGGTATGCCGGGAACACCCCTGTCGGCGAGCGTACGGTCGACGCGTACTTCGAAGCGCACATCGAGCAGGGACCGATTCTGGAACGGGAAAACAAAGTCATCGGCGTGGTGACGGGCGCGCTCGGCCAGCGCTGGTACGACTGCGTGTGGACCGGTCAAGATGCCCATGCCGGGCCGACGCCGATGGAAGCGCGTCACGATGCGTTGCGCGGCGGGGCGAGAATGGTCGAGGCGGTCAACGCATTGGCGCTCCGTCACGCACCCGACGGCCGCGCCACCGTAGGATTCATGCAGGTCATGCCGAATTCACGCAACGTTATTCCGGGGCTGGTCAGAATGAGCGTCGACGTGCGCCATCCAGACGACGACGCGCTCGCTCGCATGGATCGCGAGCTGCGCGCCGCGGCCTCCGGAATCGCACGTGAGCTTCACCTCGAATGCGAAGTGCGGCAGGTGGTCGAGTTCGCGGCCTCGCACTTCGACGGCGATTGCGTGAATTCGGTGCAGCGCGCGGCGGAAATGCTGGGCTACCCGAGCCGCAGGATCGTGAGCGGCGCGGCGCACGACGCGGTGTATCTGTCCCGCGTGGCGCCGACATCGATGATCTTCGTGCCGTGCAAGGACGGCATCAGTCACAACGAGACCGAGGATGCGCGCCCCGAGCACCTGGAGGCCGGCGCCAATGTGCTCCTGCACGCGGTGCTCGCGCGCGCGGGCGTATCGTCATCGCTCCGTTAGGTCGATCGAAACATGAAAACGCTCGTCCGCTCGTCCGATGCTACCGTTGTCAGCAACCCCTGTTCGGCCGTTTCGAAAGACCTTAGGGATATTATGGACGCGAGCAACAGCGGTAGCATCGGCTGTGACAGTGTTGGCTGTCATGGGCGTCTGTGACCAACTCAGATTGACTGTGCCTAAATTGTGCCTTGATCACATAAGGATCAGGACATAGGTAGCTCTGTTGGGAGTGCAAAGCTCGCCTAAGACTTCTTCTGCCGGAATCGTCCGATGGACATCATCGCCGCACGTTTGAACCGTATCAAACCGTCTCCCAGCTCCATGGCCAGTCAGCGGGCACGCGAGCTCTCTGCCGCGGGCCGCAACATCGTCGGGCTCACTGCTGGAGAACCCGACTTCGATACGCCGCCGAACGTATGCGACGCCGTCGTGCGAGCGATGGCAGCATCGAAGACCAAGTACACCGATGTCGGCGGCACACCCGAGCTCAAGGCGGCGATCGTTGAGAAATTCCGGCGCGACAATGCTCTCACCTACGCGGCCAACGAAGTCATCGTCGGGACCGGCGGCAAGCAAATCATCTTCAACGCCCTGATGTGCACGCTCGAGCCGGGCGACGAGGTGATCGTCCCCGCGCCTTACTGGGTGTCGTATCCCGATATCGCGTTGCTGGCTGAGGGGCTGCCGGTGGTGGTCGCCTGCCGACCCGAGGATGGATTCAAGTTGCGCGCCAACGCGCTGGATCGGGCAATTACGCCCAGGACGCGATGGCTGGTGCTTAACGCGCCGAACAATCCCAGCGGCGCAATGTACGCGCGCGACGAGCTGCGCCAGCTTGCCGACGTGCTTCTGCGTCACCCGCGTGTGTGGATCATGAGCGACGACATCTACGAGCACATCCGGTACGACGGTCGGCACTTCTTTACGATCGCGCAGATCGAGCCGGCGCTCAAGGACCGCACGCTGACCGTCAATGGCGTGTCGAAGGCCTACGCGATGACGGGATGGCGCATCGGCTACGGCGGCGCTCCAGCAGAGCTCGTCCAGGCGATGGCCAAGTTGCAGTCCCAGAGCACGTCGAATGCGTGCTCCATCAGTCAGGCGGCGGCGCAGGAAGCGCTCAACGGACCGCAGGACTTCGTCGCCGAGCGTACCCGCATCTTTCAGGCGCGGCGCGACGAGGTGGTGGCGGCGGTAAACCGCATTCCGGGCCTCGACTGCCATGCGCCGGAGGGCGCGTTCTACGCGTATGCGTCGTGCGCCGACGTGATCGGCACGAAAGCGCCGGACGGACGGGTCCTGGGCAGCGACGCGGACTTCGTGATGTATCTGCTCGAATCGCAGAATCTCGCGCTGCTTCAGGGCGAAGCCTATGGGCTGTCGCCGTTCGTCCGGATTTCCTTCGCCGCGTCAATGGAGATGCTCGAGGAAGGATGTCGCAGGCTTCGGCTTGCGTGCGAAGCCTTGCGCTGATTCGGGCGATCGCTACGCAATGAACCGGCGCACCAGCGCGGTGAACTGATCGACCTCGCCTTGCGTTGCGTCGAAACGCGTCACCAGACGAATGACGCCGCCTCCGCGCCGCGCGAAGCGGATTCCCGCCGCGGCCAGGGCTTCGATGGTCTGCTCTGGCATGGCGACGAATAGCAGGTTGGCCTCGACCGGTGCGATCAAGCGCACACCCGGAATCGCCGCCAATTCGCGAGCGAGCTGGGACGCGAGCTCGTTCGCGTGAGATGCCAGTCGCAGGAAGAGATCGTTCTCGATATAGGCCATGAGTTGGGCAGCGGCAAAGCGCATCTTCGACCAGGTCTGCCCGGCCCGCCGCAAACGATACGACAACGGCTCCACGAGCTCCTTGTCGAACACGACGATGGCGTCGGTGCCCATCGCGCCGTTCTTGGTCGCGCCGAACGAAAGGATGTCTACGCCGGAGCGCCACGTCATCTCTGGCGCTCTGCATCCCAGCTTCACCAGCGCGTTGGCAAATCGAGCGCCGTCCATATGGAAGCGGATGCCGGCATCGCGCGCGCATGAGCCGATAGCGGCGATCTGCTCCAGGCTGTAGACCGTGCCCAATTCGCTCGCCTGCGCGATCGACACGACGTCTGGCTGCGACCGATTACGAACGCCACGGTCGGCGCGCTTGAGCGCCGCGGCGAGCGTCGCCGGTTCCAGCTTGCCATGGGCACCGGAAAGCGCGATGAGCTTGGCCCCGCCCGAGAACGCTTCCGTGGCGCCGCCTTCGGCGTTGTGGATATGCGCTTCCTCGTGACAATAGATGGCCCCATACGGCCGAGCGCAGGTCGCAAGCGACAAAGCATTGGCCGCTGTCCCGGTGGACACCGGAAATACCGTTACGTCGGTCTCGAACAGCTCGGAGAACTTGCCATTCAGCAACGCGCTGTATTCGTCGTCGCCATACGCGGCCGCCAGCCCATGATTAGCGGCCTCGAGCGCACGCATGATCTCGGGCGCGACGGTGGCCACGTTGTCGCTTCGGAAACTGAACGAGACGGGACGATCATTCATGTCGGACATTCCTCTCGGCCGCTATAACATCGGATCGTCCTGCCGGCGGACGCGTCGATGGACCAGCAACAGCGGAGCGGCCGTGAACAAGATCAGAATCGCAGCGGCGGCAGACGCAGAGCCCGCTCCTTCGCCGCCTTCCAGGAAGTGATACATCCGCACGGTCATCGTCGACCAGCGGCTGGTATAGAGCACGATCGTCGAACTGAGCTCGGACGCGACGGTGATCCAGACCAGGATCATGCCGCCGATCAGCCCGCCCGCCATCAATGGGATCATCAATGTGACGAAGGTTCGCAGCGGCGGCACCCCGAGATTGATCGAGGCTTCTTCGAGGCTGGGTTCGATCTGATGCACGATGGCGGACGACGAGCGGATGCAGAATGGCAGCTTGCGAACGACATAGGCTATCACCAGGATCAGCCATCCGCCGGTCAAGACGAGCATCCCGCTGTTGAAGGCGATGATCAGCCCGATCGCCAGCACCGTGCCCGAGACGGCGAACGGGATCATGCCGATCATGTCGAGCCCTGTCGACAGCGCGCCGCGATGACGCGTGACGATGTAACCGATGGGCGCACCCAGCAGCATCGCGACTACGGCCGTAATCGTGGCCAGAAGCAGCGAGTTGTAGAGCGGACGGAACGAGCCTTCGAGCAGCATCGAATAGTTGGAGGACGCGAGCTGCCACGTGAGCACCGGCCCGCGGAAATGGAGGAACGAGATGAACAACACGGCCATGAACGGCAGCAGCGAAAGTGCCACGATGCCCCAACTGAAAGCTGTGGCGAGGGCGCGCCATCCGGGCGCCAGGGGTAGCGCCGGCGGCGCGGCCCGGGCATGGGTCGAGAAGCGGCGCTGGTTCAGGTAGCGGCGCTGGATCAACAGTGCGATGGCCGTGCCGGCGATGAGCAGCACGCTGAGCGCTCCGGCTGCTGCCGGATTGTTCTCGGCTTCACCGGCGAAAAGCTTGAAGATGTCCACCGCGAGGAACGGTCGATCCTCGGCCAGGACCACCGGTACGCCGAAATTCTCGAGCGCCTCGATGAAAACGAGCAGTGCGCCAGCCAGCACCGCGGGCATCGCCACGGGCAGCAGCACGGTGCGGAACGCGTGCAGGCGTGAGCCGCCGAGATTGCGCGCAGCTTCCTCGATCGAAATGTCGATTGCCTTGAAGCCCGCAATTGAGGGCAGCAGCACGTAGGGATACAACGTCAACAGGAACACGATCGTGATTCCCGGCAGCCCATAGATCGGGCCCATTGGCACGCCGATCTCGCGCAAGCCCGTGGTCACGACGCCGGCATGACCAAAGAGCAGCACCAACGCGTAAGCAGCGACGAACGACGGCAAGACCAGCGGCAGGGTAGCCAGGGTCAATAGCACGGTCTTGCCCGGCATGTCGACACGCGCCAGGCAGAACGCCAGGGGCGTGCCGATTAGCGTGGCGCCAAGTGCCGCCAAGGTCGCCGCGAGGAGACTGTTGCCGATGCTGCCCAGGTAGTACTTGCTGGCGAAAATCTGGGCGTAGTTCGCGAGCGTGAAAGTGCCGGTCCCGTTCACCCTGAGACTTGCATCGAGAACCAGACTGAGCGGATAGAGCAGGAACAGGACGAGCAAGGCGAGCGCGCCGAAAACGATGGTGTACCGGAACCCTTTCATTGTCCGGGGTAGACGGTGATCTGCGCCGGATCGTAGGCGAGCGCCAGCGCGGCGCCCACGGCCGCGACGTGGCGGCTGCCAAGTGTCGAAACACGAATCTGCGTGCCGTCGGGAAGCGACGCATGCAGCCGCTGAATCTGTCCAAGGAACTCGCGCAACACGAGCTTGGCATGCAGCACCGGACCGTCGGAATGTTCTGCGACCTGCAACGCTTCCGGGCGGATCGACAGGAACAGCTTCTGTCCCGCATCGGCTACTTTTCCCTTGACCGAGATGGTCGTTCCGCACGCTGCAACCTCGGTCGTTCGTCCATCGAACTTGCCCGCGATCCCGGGCAACATGTTCGTGCCGCCGAGGAACTCGGCGACGAACGCCGTCTGCGGCCGCTGGTAGATCTCCTCGGGAGAGCCAATCTGCTCGATTTTTCCCGAGCGCAGGATCGCAATCCGGTCGGAGATGGCGAGCGCCTCTTCCTGGTCGTGGGTCACATAGATCGTCGTCAGGCCGAGCGATTGCTGCAACTGGCGGATCTCCACGCGCATCTGGACACGCAGTTGGGCGTCCAGATTGGACAAAGGCTCATCGAACAGCAGCACCGACGGTTCGATGACCAGCACGCGCGCGATCGCGACGCGCTGCAATTGCCCGCCCGAGAGCTGATGCGGCCAGCGCGCGCCGTAACCGACCAGGCGCACGCGCTCCAGCGCCTTGTCGACCCGCGCGCGGATGTCGGTCGTTCTGACCTTGCGAGCGCGCAGACCGTAGGCGACGTTGTCCTGCACGGTCAGATTGGGAAAGATCGCGTAGTTCTGGAACACCATGCCGGTGTTGCGACGATGCGCCGGCAAGGTGTCGATGCGCCGATCGCCGAACCATATGCTGCCGGCTTCGACGTCGGTGAAGCCGGCGATCATTCGCAGCAGCGTCGTCTTGCCGCACCCGGAGGGGCCGAGGAGGGTGAACAACTTGCCCTCCTCGATCGTCGCCGAAACATTGTCGACGGCGCGGACGGCGCCGAAGGTACGGCTGACGCGGTCGAGGCGGATCGTCATCATGAGAGACGACGCTGCCGTCTCTCAGCGCGTGTCCTGGATGATCGTCTTGATCCGGGCGAGCGTCGCGCTGCGCGCCTCGTCCCATTTCACGTCGTCGTAGGGCAGGACCTTGATCTTCGACAGCGGGGACATGCCCGGCACCGCGGAGAGATCGATGTCCTGCCGGGCCGGGCGGCGGAAGGTCGTCTTGAGCAGCATTTCCTGCGTCGACTTGCTGGCGAGATAGTCGACCAGCGCACGCGCGGCATCCTGATCCGGCCCGCCTTTGATGATCGCAGCGCCTTCCGCGAGCGCGGCCGTGCCTTCGGTCGGATAGGTCACGCTGACGGGTGCACCGTTGTGCGCCCACAACAAGCCGGCGTATTCGAGCGAGATGCCCAATGGATATTCGCCACTGCCGTTGCCCTCGAAGACGAGGGTCGATCGGTTGAGCACCTTCGTACTGGCAATCAGCGAAGAAAGCTTTTTCCAGCCGGCGTCGTTCTCGCCCCAGTAGCTGAGCAGGACCGTCGCCGCGGCGTAGGAAAAACCGGAATTCGCCGGGTCGGTATACGCGATCTTGCCCTTCCACTTCGGATCTAGAAGATCGGCCCAAGTCTTCGGACCGCTCGCGGCATCGATCGCCTTCGTGTTCTGGTTGATGGTCACGACCTGCAGATTGGTGCCGATCCAGAGATTGTTCGCGTCGCGGTATTCCGCTGGCACGGCGTCGCGGTCCTTCACGGCGTACGGCTGAAAGAACTTGGTATTCAGCTTCAGCAGCGCCGAGCTGACTCCCCAGACGACGTCGCCTTGCGGATTTGCCGCCTCCGAGGTAATGCGACGAAAGAGCACGCCGGATCCGGTGGAGACGACGCTGACGGTGATGCCCGTTTCCTTCTTGAATCCGTCGACGACGAGCTTGTTGACCGTGTCGTCGTTGGCCGAATAGAGCACCACCTGCGTATCTGCCATCGCAGGCATCGATGCCACCACCGCCGTGAACAGCAACGCCGCGACCATCTGTCTCATCGTGTCTCTCCTGGTGCGCTTCTGGTTATCCGTCTCGACTGAGCGCCCCTCTAGGGAGCGCCATATTCTACGCAGAATTCATTACTGGTGTCCGCGCTGTCCAGTGACGTTTACTGGCTGCGACCACGGCTCAAGCACAGCTCAAGCCTGGGGTTGCGTCTGCCCCGTCCCTTCTGATCTTGCCCACGATTGGTGGACACCTCGACAGGAGCATACTGCTGTCCTCCGCCGCGGCCGCGGCTCACACCTCCAATCGAGGAGTTGCGACGATGAAGAACGAAGTCAAGCCCCGCTTGTACGACGTCCTCGCCAAGGCCTTCGCGCAGGAACGTGTGCGAACATGCTTTGCGCTACTCGGGGATGCCAACATGAATTGGGCCTCGCGCCTGTCCGAGGAGGGATGTCGCATGGTGTATGTCAGGCACGAGCATTGCGCGCTCGCTGCCGCCATGGCGTACTCGCGAAAGAACTGGGATGTGGGCATGGCGACCGTGACCTGCGGGCCCGGTGTGACGCAATTGATTACGGCGCTCCCCGCAGCGGTGCGGGCCCATCTGCCGATTGTGGTGTTTGCGGGGGAGCCGCCGCTGAAGAGTGGTTGGTACAACCAGGAGATCGACCAGGCGCCGCTCATAACCGCAACCGGGGCCGCCTATCACAGCCTGCACATGCCCGAGCGCATGCCTGTTGCAGTGCGCGACGCGTTCCTGCAGGCGCGTCGCGAACGTCGCCCCGTGGTAATCGGCATTCCGTTCGACCTGCAGGCCCGGCCTTGGGATGGGCCCGCAGATTTGCCCACGCCCTCGCACAGATTGTTGCCGCGGCCTTCGCCGATTCCGCCGCATCCCGACGATGTGGCCGCCGCGGCGCACCTAGTCGCCGGCGCCGAACGGGTCGTTGTGCTCGCCGGTCTGGGTGCGGTTGAAGCCGGGGCGGCAGGCGCCTGCCGGGCGCTGGCGGCCAAAACCGGTGGACTGCTGTCCACGACGCTTCCCGCGAGAGGGCTGTTCCACGATGACCCTTTTTGCATCGGCATTTCGGGCAGCTTCACGCCCGAAGCCGGGCTCGAGTACCTCGCCCAGGCGGACCTCGTCGTTGCCGTCGGCTGTTCGCTCGCTTACCACGCGGGCGGCGGCGGGCAGCTCTGGCCGAAGGCGAATATGCTGCAGATCGATGTCGATCCTGTCGCGGTCAGTCAAGGCCAGGAGGTGGCACGTCATCACCTGCGGGCCGACGCGCGCCTGGGAGTCGAGGCGTTGACGGCAGCATTGCCGATCCGGAACGAGGGTTGGCGAAGCGAGGCAATTGCTGCGCGCATTCGCGATTCGAAGCCCGACGGGCACGTTTTCGAGATCGAGCCCGGGCTGCTCGACCCGCGCGACGTGGTCGAGGCGCTGGAAAGGGCCTTGCCGCACGACTGGGAGATCGTGAACTCGAGTGGCCACTGTTCGTGGTTCTTCGCCCAGATGCCGTCGCGTCCACAGGAGAGGTTTCTCACCATCCGTGAGTTCGGCGCGATCGGCAATGGCATCTCGTTCGCCATGGGAGTCGCGGCGGCGCGACCCGATCGAAAGGTTGTCCTATTCGACGGTGACGGTAGCCTGATGATGCACGTGCAGGAGCTCGAAACCATCCAGCGCCATCGCCTTAACATCCTTATCGTCGTGATGAACGATGGCGCCTACGGCTCCGAGCTGCACAAGCTGCGCGCAGAGGGGATGTCCGAGGATGGTTCGGTGTTCGGCTATTGCGACTTCGCGGGCGTCGCGCGCGGATTCGGGCTCGAGGGAAAGACCTTCACGAAACTCGATGATGTTCCGAAGTTCGTGGCCGAGTTCGCTGCAAGTGGTGGCGCCGCGGTCTGGGACTTTCGCGTTTCCGCCAAAGTCGTGTCCCCGAGCATACGTCGGGCCCATCCTCACTCTGCCGAGAAAAAGGCGCACTGAACGACGCTCCACGAAGAACTCGAGCGTGCACTTGCGACCGCGGGGGGGCGTTGCGGTTGTGGGCTCGACCCGCGTTTAGGGCGGGCACGTGACTCACAACGCGGGCTCGCGAGATGATACGCTCGGCTTCATTTCGGCCGGCAACCTCAACCCCCACAAGGCGCCGATCGTTCTAATACTCGGACTTGCGATACACATGAGTTTGGTCGAGCAATTGCAGACCCTGTTCGAATGCCAGTGAATGCAGGTCAAGCTGCGGCCCGGACGCCCTTTCGTTCGACAGGTGACTTCACGCCAACACAGCTCGCGTGCCGGGTGGCTGACGACTTGTGACCAACTCAGATTGACTGTGCCTAAATTGTGACTGGATCAGATTGGTTTCGAGGTTGGCGAGCGCTGCAAGTACTTGATTAACAAAACACGAATATAGGCGAAATCTGCCTCATAACCCGAAGGTCGAAGGTTCAAATCCTTCCCCCGCAACCAATAATATCAAGCATTTAGCCCGGACAGCGCGCCGGGCTTTTGCTTTATGTACGCGCCATGTACGCGCGGGGTGTCTGCCCCAACGTAGCGGTGAGAAGCCCCTCGAAAAGGTATTCCAGCGATTTGCGGCGCGTTG
>DASPTZ010000026.1:0-112742 GCA_035623155.1 Casimicrobiaceae bacterium
ACTGCCGTCGCAGATCATCGACTACACGAGCGGTCGTGAGTCGACGTTCTTCGACGGCGGCGATCGGAAGGTCGTGCACGTCGACTTCACACACCCCTACACGGCAGCGCTGCGCGCGCGCTGCCTCGACGCGGCTCGGAGCGCCGGCATCAAGCTGCACGACGGCGCCGTCTATGCCGCGGTTTCCGGGCCGCGGCTCGAAACGGCTTCGGAGATCAACCGCCTCGAGCGAGACGGAGCGACGGTCGTCGGCATGACGGGCATGCCCGAGGCGGCGCTGGCGCGAGAGCTCGGCCTCGACTACGCCTCGATCGCGGTAGTGGTCAACCACGCGGCCGGCCGCGGCGACAGCGCGCAGGCGGTGGCGATGGATAGAATAGTCAGGGTGCTCGAGACCGCCATCGAAAAGGTGAAGATGCTCATCGACCAGGTCGTCAAGGAGATGGGATGATCCGCCCGATCTTGCGCATGGGGGATCCGCGGCTGTTCCAGCGCTCGCAGCCGGTTGAGCGCCTGGGGACGCCGGAGCTCAAGACGCTCGTAGCAGACATGCGCGAAACGATGGTGGCGGCGTCGGGCGCCGGGCTCGCGGCGGCGCAAATCGGCGTGCCTCTGCGGGTGGTCATCTTCGGTTTCGAGCACAATGATCGTTATCCCGACGCCGAGCCGGTCCCCTACACCGAGATCGTCAACCCGGTGCTGACCCCGCTCGGCCCGGAAATGGAAGAGGACTGGGAGGGTTGTCTCTCCGTGCCCGGGCTGCGAGGCAGGGTACCGCGCTACTTGCGCCTGCGCTATTCCGGGTTCGATCCCGATGGACGCTCGATCCAGCGTGAGGTGAGCGGATTCCACGCGCGGGTCGTACAGCACGAGTGCGACCACCTCGACGGCGTCCTATACCCCATGCGCATGCGCGACCTGCGCTTGCTCGGGTTCACCGACGTGCTGTTTCCAGACGCCGCCGTCGTAGAGGAGTGACGCTGTGAGCAGGGAGCAGGGGTCTCCGCGCGTAGCGTGGGGATGCGACCGGCCGCGAATCAGCGTCGGGCGCCGACGCGCGAGCGTTTGGTTGACGTCAGCGTTTCAAGGAGGCGACGCTGTAAGCAGGGAGCAGGGGTCTCCGCGCGTAGCGTGGGGATGCGACCGGCCGCGAATTAGCGTCGGGCGCCGACACACAATCGTTTACGCCACGTCAGCCGTTCAAGGAGGCGACGTCGCGCGATCGGCTTACGGGTTGCGGGCAGTGATCGTCCAGGAGCCCGACTGCATGACCACCTCTCCGTCTTTGAGATGCTTGGCGAGCTCGGTCCGAAGAGCCTGCTCGATTTCACCGCGGCGACGTTCCGCTTCAGCCCCGGCTTCGCGAAAGATTTCGCCCGCAGGACCGAGCGCGAGCTGAAACTGCATCGCCTGTTCCACGGTCCTTCCGACCATGACCGGCGCGTCGACGCGATCGAAGCCGATGTCGACGAACCCGGCTGCCTTGAGCTGCTGCGTCACCACGTCCGGGCTCGCCATCGAGAACGGACCCGGTCCGCACGTTTGAGCGTCTTCACCCGGGGGTGGCAGAAACTCGAGGACGAGCTTCTTCGGAATCCATGCCCACGGATTGTCTTCGATTCTCCGCCAGGTGATGAACATCAGCCGCCCGCCGGGCTTGAGCGCGCTTCTGACATTGCGCATCGCAGCGACCGGGTTGGCGAAGAACATCATGCCGAAGCGGGAAAAGCAGAAGTCGTACTCGGGTTGAAAACGATAGGTCTGGACATCGGCTTCGACGAAGCGCACGTTCGCCAGGCCTTCGCGCCGTGCGTCCCGTCGTCCCTCTTCCATGAAAGCATCGCAACAGTCGAGCCCGACGACCCAGCCGGTCGGCCCCACCTTCCGGGCCAGCTCGATGGCGGTGTCGCCCCAGCCGCAGCCTACATCGAGCGCCTTGGATCCGGGAGAAAGTCGAAGCACCGACAGCGGAGCGTCGCTGTGCGAACCGAGCCCCGCCAGCAGGATATCGCGAAAGCGTTCGAACTTCGCCGCCAGTACGTTGTTCCAAAAGGCGGTGAATTCGTTGTGGGAAGTTGCAGTTTCAGACAAGGCGATCGCTCCTTTGGGGTTTCTCAAAGCCGGCTCGGCACAGGCCAATCGCGCCGCGCCCACGCGGCGCGAAAGCCGCTATCGCTTCGGGTAAACGCTCTCGCGCTGGAGCACGCAGACCTGAATGCGATACTCCTCATAGAACTCCTTGCGCCCTTTGATCTGCGCCGCGACGTGCTCGGGGTGCATGCGCCAGGCACGCTGGGCCTCCTCGGACTCGAATTCGACGATGCTGACCCTCTCCCCGTCATCCGCACGAAAGCCCTTGTGCGAGATGAAGCCGGGGATCTTCGCGGCGAGCGCGCGCATTCGCGCGACCCACTCGACATATTCCTCCTGCAGCTCCGGCCTTACCCGGGCACGAAATACCGTGATCACCATGTCGATCCTCCTTCTTCCCCCATGCGATCGGGTTGCGCCTGCGTCAACTCAGGCGAAGCTGTTCGTGCAGCGCGGTCTCGAGCTTGAGCAACTCGGTCTCGTCGCGCAGCCGCGCGCCGTCGATCAGGAATACGTCTTCGGCGCGCTCGCCCAGCGTGTTGATCTTGGCGCTGGCGACATTGATCTCCGCCCTGGCCAGAGTGTAGGCGATCTGAGCAAGCAGTCCCGGACGGTCGCCGGCGACGATCTCGAGGATGTAGTGCGTACCCTTGTCGTCGGGAAAGATCCGTACTTCGGGCGACAGGGGAAAATGCCTGAGCTGACGGCTGATGCGGCCGACCGCCGGCAATTCGAGAGGCGGACGCTCGATGAGCACTCGCTTCAATTCGAACTCGACATAGCCGATCACGTCACGGTAGCTCGCGTTCGGGTTCCCCGGATCGTGGACGACGAAGCTGTCCAGAGCGTAGCCGTGCCTTGAGGTATGCACCTTGGCTTCGAGAATCGACAGCCGCGACCGACCGAAGAAACCACAGATGCGGGCGAACAATTCCTTCTGGTCCGGCAGGTAGATCATCACCTGCAGTCCGGCGCCGTCGCGCGAAAGGCGCGCCTTGACGACGGGCTCGGGCGAGTCGACCCGGAAGTAGAGATGGCGTGCATGCCACGCGATCTCGTCCGCGGTATGGCGCTGGAAATACACGGCGTCGAGCTTCCGCCAGAGCCGCTCCTCGGAACCTTCGGGCACGGCGTACAGGCGGAGCTGCCGCGCGGCCTCGGCGCGCCTCGCATCGACGCTGTCGTGGAGACGGCGATCCACCGGGTGTCCCGCAAGCCGCGCCTGCGTCAGGTGAAAGAGGTCTTCGAGGAGCTTGGCTTTCCAGGCGTTCCACACCCGCGGGCTGGTGCCACGAATGTCGGCCACGGTGAGCAAGTACAATGCGCCGAGTCGGCGCTCGGTCCTGACCTTGGCCGCGAACGCGTCGACGACGCGGGGATCGCCGATGTCCTGCTTCTGCGCGGTGAGGGACATCGTCAGGTGCTGCTCCACCAGCCAGGCGACCAGCGAGGCGTCCTCGCTCGCGAGCCCGTGCTCGCGGCAGAAGCGCTGAGCATCGCGAGCGCCGAGGTGCGAGTGGTCGCCGCGGCGGCCCTTGGCGATGTCGTGAAACAGCGCGGCGATGATCAGCACTTCGGGTCGCGCGAAGTCGGCGATCAGCCGAGAGCACAGCGGATACTCGTGTGCATGCTGCGGTTCGGTGAAGCGACGCAGATTCCGGATCACCATCAGGATGTGCTCGTCGACCGTGTACACATGGAACAGGTCGTGCTGCATCTGCCCGACGATGCGCCCGAAGACCGGCAGGTAGCGGCCAAGGATCCCGTACTGGTTCATCCGCCGCAACTCGTGCGTCACGCCGCGCGGCTGGCGCAGGATCTCGATGAAGCGTGCGCGATTCGCCGGATCGCGACGGAAGGAGGCGTCGACGCGATCGCGGCTGCGCCACAGCGCACGAAGCATCGCCGCCGACATGCCCTTGAGCTCAGGGTGCTTCTGCAGAGTGAGAAAAGCGTCCAGGATCGCCGACGGGCGCTTGGCGAAGAGCTCCTCGTCGTGCAGGTCGAGCAACTCGTCGACCGCCTGGAAGTCCTCGTCGACGGGACGTACCTTGACTTCCGCCGGAAACAGCTTCGCGTGCAGATTCTGCAGCAGGATGACGTTGAGCTGGCGTATCGACTTGGCAGCGCGGTAGTAGCGCTGCATGAGCTGCTCCGAGGCACGCCGGTCCGGCGTGTCGGCGAAACCCATTTCGCGCGCCAGCGCTGACTGTACGTCGAACACCAGCCGGTCCTCCCGACGCCCTGAAAGATGATGTAGCCGGATTCGCAGCTCTTCGATCAAGCGTTCGTGGCGTGCGATCTCTCGCGCCTCCTGCACCGTCATCAGTCCGCGCCGGGCCAGCTCGTGCCAGCTTCGCCCAAGCCCCGCGGCGCGCGCGATCCACAGAATCGTCTGCAGGTCGCGCATGCCGCCGGGGCTTTCCTTGACGTTGGGCTCGAGGTTGTAGGCGGTGTCCTGGTGGCGCAAGTGGCGCTGCTGCTGCTCGAGGAGCTTGGCGTCGTAGAAGCCGCGCAGGTCCAGCGTTGCGCCGAAGCGGCGGCGGAAGCGGTCGTAGAGCGAACGCGAGCCGGCAAGCCGCCGGTGCTCGAGGAGGCTGGTGCGGATCGTCACGTCGCCGCTCATCTCGGTCTCGCACTCCTCGAGCGTGCGCACGGAGTGCGCGACCTCGAGTCTGGCATCCCAGAGCATCCCGAGAAAGCGCTCGATCGACGTCTCCCCAGCGAGATCCGCCAGCGGACGGGGAAGCAGGATCAGCACATCGACGTCGGAGTGCGGAAAGAGTACGCCTCGGCCGTAGCCGCCGACGGCGACCAACGCAATTCCGGGTGGAGCTCCCACCTCACTCCAGACGCCGCACACGATCCGGTCGGCGAGCGCCGCCTGCCTCCGCAGCAGCTGGTGCGCTGGCAGCCCCGCGGCAAAGGCTGCCTTGAGCTCCTCGCGGCCCGAGGCGAGCTCGCGCCTCCAGCGCGCGACGCTCGCGGCTGCCGGCGGCATCGCGGTGGCGAGCGACGCAGTCACAGCGACGACTACCCCGGCGTAACCGGCGGCGGGGGCGGCGTGCCGGCCGACAGCGTCAACACTTCGAAGCCGTCATCGGTCACCAGGATGGTGTGCTCCCACTGCGCCGACAAGCTGTGATCGGCGGTGACGATCGTCCAGCCGTCGGCGAGGCAGCGAATGCCTGGGCGCCCGGCGTTGATCATTGGCTCGACCGTGAATGTCATCCCGGGCTGAAGCACCAGACCGGTTCCCGGCCTCCCGTAGTGCAGCACCTGCGGTTCCTCGTGGAATTCCCGGCCGATACCGTGACCGCAGAATTCGCGCACGACCGAAAACCCGTGACCTTCGGCGAAGCGCTGGATCGCCGCGCCAACGTCGCCCAGATGCGCACCCGCCCGCACGGCGCGAATTCCCCGCCACATCGCCTCGTAGGTGATCTCGCAAAGCCGCTTGGCCTGGATCGTCGGCGTGCCGACGCAGAACATGCGGCTCGAATCGCCGTGATAGCCGTCCTTGATCACTGTGACGTCGATGTTGACGATGTCACCGCTCTTAAGCCTCTTGTCGCCGGGTATCCCGTGGCACACGACGTGGTTGACGGAGGTGCAGATCGATGCAGGATACGGCTGGTGCCCTGGCGGCGCGTAGTTCAGCGTGGCGGGGATGACGCCTTGGACATTGACCTGGTGGTCGTGAGCGATGCGGTCGAGCTCGCCGGTGGAAACGCCGGCTTTCACATGCGGCGTGAGGTAATCGAGCAGTTCGGAGGCAAGGCGACCCGCCTCGCGCATCTTCGCGATCTCCTCATCGCCCTTGATCGATACTGTCGAAGTATGCGGGCTTCGCATGGTGTTCGCTTGCTAGTTTCGCAGGAGGTCGTTGACGCTGGTTTTGGCTCGAGTGCCGGCATCTACGCGCTTGACGATGACTGCGCAGTAGAGCTGGCAGTCGCCGACAGCCGACGGCAGGCTGCCGGCGACGACGACCGAGCCCGATGGCACGCGACCGTAGCTCACTTCGCCAGTCATCCTGTTGTAGATCTTGGTACTCTGTCCCAAGAACACGCCCATACCCAACACCGAGTTCTCTTCGACGATCACGCCCTCGACCACCTCGGAGCGCGCGCCGATGAAGCAGTTGTCCTCGATGATGGTGGGGGTGGCCTGCACTGGTTCCAAGACCCCGCCAATGCCCACACCGCCCGAGAGGTGTACGTTCTTGCCAATCTGGGCGCACGAGCCCACGGTGGCCCAGGTGTCGACCATCGTGCCGCGGTCCACGTACGCGCCGATGTTGACGTACGACGGCATGAGCACGACGTCGGGTGCGATGTAGGCGCCACGGCGTGCAACCGCGGGCGGCACGACTCGCACGCCGGCGCGGGCGAACGCGGCATCGTCGTACTGAGCGAACTTGGTCGCCACCTTGTCATAGAAGCGAAAGGGCGCGCCGGGCGCAGCAAGGCCGATCGGCGCGTTCTCGGACAACCGGAAGGACAACAGCACAGCCTTTTTCAGCCACTGATGCGTGATCCATTCGCCGTTGAGCTTTTCGGCCACGCGCAGCTTGCCGGCATCGAGTTCGGCGATTGCCTCCGCGACCGCGTCGCGGACGGCTGCGCTCGCGGCGGAAGGCGAGAGCTGAGAGCGTTGCTCCCATGCGGAGTCGATGGTCTGCTGCAGCCTGGGCATGGACGCCGCCCGCGCGAGGCGCGCAAAAGGGCATATTTTACCGGGAGCGGGCTCTCGGCCCAATTCCCCCGGGACCGCGCCGCGGCCTCCTTGGGCTCGCAACAACCGCTGTACGGGTGAGCGTCCGCCGCCGCGGGGATTCGCGGTCGCTCGACCGTACGCTGCTCGCACCGCGGCCTCCTTGCACCGTAAGGCGTGCAGAGCGTTGCTGTGTGTCGGCCGCAAGCGCCCACTCGCGGTCGCTCGCACCCCGCTCGCTGCGCGAGCGGGACCTGGCTCGCTGCTCGGGGCGCTACATCGACTTGAACAGGTGCGCGAAGGTGCGGCTGACCGTCAATGCCTCGGACCGGCCCTTGAGCACGATCGACGGCTGATCGCGATAGTCTCGGTCGACACGGGCGATCGCGCGCAGATTGACGATGGTGGCGCGATGAACCTGCCAGAAGTATTCGGGATCGAGCTCCGATCCCAGCTCCTTGATGGTCTTGCGGATCAGGGCCTCGCCGTCGGCGGTGACCACGCGCGTGTACTTGTCCTCGGCCTGGAAATACACGACGTCATCGACCGCGATCAAGCGCATCGACGGACCCAGCGAGGCACGAATCCAGCGCAGCGGCCCGGCGGCGTCCCGTGCCGCGAGCTGTTGCAGCACGCTCGCCAGATCCGAGGGCGCTCCTGAGAGGCGCTGCTTGAGTCGTTCGACGACCTTGGTCATGCGATCCGAGGTCACCGGCTTGAGAACGTAGTCGACCGCGCCCTGCTCGAAGGCGGTGACCGCGTACTCGTCGTACGCCGTGACGAAAACGACATGGCAGCGATCTCCAATCGCTCGTGCAACCTCGAGCCCGTCCTTCACCGGCATGCGGATGTCGAGAAACACAATGTCGGGTTCGAGCTCTGCGCACTGCGCGAGCGCCTGCTCGCCGTTCTCGGCTTCCGCGGCGATGCTAAGTTCCGGCCATGCCTGAGCGAGCCGGCTGCGCAGCTGAGCGCGGAGCAGCGGCTCGTCCTCGGCGATGAGCGCACTGACCGCGCTAGCGGGCGGTCGATTCATACGGGACGGTGATGGTAGCTCGCGTTCCCTGGGCTCCCACATCGAGCGTAAAGCGGGCGCTTTCGCCATAAAGCGCCTTGAGACGCTCGCGGAGGTTGCTGAGCCCCACGCCCTGGCCGGTCTCGTCGGCGAGTCCTACTCCGCTGTCGGAGACGACGACACTGACCGAGTCGTCGCTGCGCCGCGCCTCGAGCCGGACCCCGCCTCCGGCCGCCTGCGGCTCGATGCCGTGTTTCACCGCATTCTCGACGACCGACATCAGCAGCATCGGCGGAAAAGGATGGGACCGCAACGCGGCCGGCACATCGAGCTCGTAGGCAAGGCGTGGGCCCATGCGCATCTGCATGATCGACAGATAGGCGTTGGCCAGATCGGCTTCCTGACCGAGCGTCGTGCTTTCCGAGCGAAGTTGTGGCAGCGCAGCCCGAAGGTAGGCGAGCAGGTGGCCGAGCATCTGGCCAGCGCGCGGCGGGTCCGTCTCCGTCAGGAACTGCACGGAAGCAAGCGTATTGAACAGGAAATGCGGCTCGATCTGCGCCTGCATGAGCTTGAGCTCGGCTTCCGCCGCTTGCTTGGACAGCAGATTGCGATCGGCCTCGGACTTCAGAACTTGCTCCTGTACCCGAGCGTCCCGGAACTTGAGCAAGAACAGCAGGCTTACGCAAGTCCCCAGGATCAAGCCGTAAATCGCTGTCTCCGCCCACCTCCCCAGGTGCTGGAGCAGCTCGGGCATCCGGTACAGCGGGTCGCCGATGATGTAGCCCTTGATGGCAATCACCAGAATGACGCTGATCAACACGCCGATGGCGACCGCAGCCACCAACTTGCGTGTCGGTCGTGTCTTGTCCCAGGGCGCGGCGGCGTTGACGCAGTAGGCAATCGCCAGCCCGAAGCATTGTGCGGTGATGAAGGGATGCCAAAATGGTCGCGCGTCTTCGATCGAAAGAAGCGCAGCGACGCTCGTGTTGATCGCAACGATGAGCAGTAGGGTCTGCCACGTAACGCGGCGCAGGCCCGAGACAGCCGGAGTCCACCAGCGTGAGGAAAGAGTGCTCGACATGGCCAGGATTCTACCGCCGGGCTCCGGGACGCCGAGACTAAGGTGACAGGACGCCTCTCGGCCGGATGAAGCGTGCCGGTCCGGCGCGGATGCAACTCGTCTCAGCCGCGATTGGCGAAGCGGACCAGTCGCTCGACGGCTTCGGCGCATTCGGTCGCCTCCGCCACCAGCGCGATTCGGACGAAGCCGGCGCCCGGATTGGTTCCCTCGGCGACCCGGCCGAGATAACTGCCGGGCAACACGCTCACCGCCTCCTCGGCGTAGAGACGACGCGCGAAATCAGCATCGTCGCCGGGAACCTTCGCCCACAGATAGAAGGCTGCATCGGGCCGCGGCGCCGGAAGGACGCGATCGACCAGCGGCTGCAATGCGGCGAACTTGGCGGCGTACAGCGCGCGGTTCGCAACCACATGCGTTTCGTCGCTCCACGCGGCGATGCTGGCGCCGGCAACCGCCGGCGACATGGCCGAGCCGTGATAGGTGCGATAGCGCAGGAACGCCCCGACCAGCTTCGCGTCACCGGCGACATATCCGGAGCGCAGCCCAGGCGCATTGGAGCGCTTCGACAGGCTTCCGAAGGAAATGAGCCGCGGAAAGCCTTCCCGCCCGAGTGCCTGCGCGGCAGCGAGCGAGCCGAGCGGCGGAGCGTCCTCGTCGAAAAACACTTCCGAATAGCACTCGTCGGCGGCGATCACGAAGCCGTAGCGATCGGAGAGCTCGAAGAGCAAGCGCCACTCCTCTGCAGTCATGACTCGACCCGTCGGATTGTCGGGCGAGCACGCGTACACGAGCTGCGTGCGCCGCCACACCGCATCAGGAACGTCCTGCCAGAGCGGAGCGAAGGCATTCTCGGCGAGGGCGTTGACGTAGTGTGCCGTCGCGCCGGCGAGCAGCGCCGCGCCCTCGTAGATCTGATAGAAGGGATTGGGGATAACGACCGTGGCTCCTGCACCGCTCGAGTCGACAATCGCTTGCGCAAAGGCGAAGAGTGCTTCGCGGCTGCCGAGCACGGGCAAGACCTGGGTCGCCGCATCCATCGCAGGCAGTGCGTGGCGACGCCGCAGCCATGCAGCGATCGCCTCGCGCAGCGCGGGTGCGCCGGCTGTTGTGGGATAATTTGCAAGACCGCTGCTCGCGGCGTACAGCGCATCGCGGATGAACTGCGGCGTTGGATGCCGGGGCTCGCCGATGGACAGGCTGATCGGCGTTCGCTTCGGGTTCGGCGTGACACCTGCGAACAGCGCTCGCAGCCGTTCGAAAGCGTACGGTTGCAACAGCGCAAGCTGCGGGTTCAACGGTGAGGGCGCGAGAACGCGGAGGAAGATTGAGCGACGCGCAATTATACGCGACGCAGGATGATCCACCTGGCGAACTGCCGTGGCGATGGCGGGTTGTCGTCGCCGCTGCGTGGCTCGGTGCCCTCGCGCTGCTGGCCTTCACGCTGGCGCACTGGGCATGGCAGTGGCTGGGACCGGCACCCCTCGCACTGCCGCCTTCAGCAGCCGGAGGCGACTATGCGGCGCGCATGGCCGCCGCGCATTTGTTCGGCTCCGCGCCTGCGGTGCTCGCGTCGTCTTCGACATCTGCTGCCGCATCCGGCTCCGCGGAGTTGCGCCTGCTCGGCGTTTTCGCGCAGCGCGACGGGAATGGTTATGCGTTGTTTCGCGCCGGGGCGCGAGGCCCGCTGCTCGTGGCGGCAGGGCAGGACGTCGTCGCGGGTGTGCACCTGGATGCCGTTCGCCCCGACGGCGTCACGCTCACGGACGGCGGCGTGCGCCGCGACATGGTCTTGCGCCCGGTGGCTTCGGCAGAGCGGCCGCGCCCAGCAGCCGCGCCCGCCGCCAAGTCGACTGCGTGCGCAGTGCCGGCAGGCTTTGCGGGGCCGGTCCTTCGCGTCAACGCCGAGCTTCTGGAGGGAATGATGCAAGCGCCTGACGCGTGGAAGGCATTGGTCGAGCCCGCCTCGGGAGCGCTGGTCGTGCGCGATCAAAGCGGCTTCGCCGGGATGCTTGGACTCAAGAACGGAGATCGCGTCGAGCGCGCCAACGGAATCGCATTGGCCATCCCCGCGGACATCCCGTCGATCGTGCTGCAGCCCCTGACGCGCAGCCAGCCGGTGTGGCTGGCCGGGACCCGCGACGGCAAATCCCAGCAGTGGCTCTACCTCAACGCCGGAACGTGCCCGGGCTAGACTCGCCGGGCAACCATTCGAGCAGAGCCGGAAGCGAGTCGATCCAACCGTCGGCGGGCCAGTCCTCCGGCGAATCCTCGGCGCCGAGGTAGCCGTAGCGGGCGACCAGCGTTTTCATGCCGGCCGCCTGGCCCGCCGCGATGTCGCGCTCGGCATCTCCGACGTAGACGCAGTCCGCAGCATCCACCGACAGCGCAACGGCTGCGGCGATCAGTGGCGCCGGATGCGGCTTGGTTTGCGGCGTGGTATCCCCGCAGATGATTGCCTTCGCTCGCGGCGCGAGCTGAAGGCGCTCGAGCAGCGGCAAGGTGAAGCGCGCGGCCTTGTTGGTAACGATGCCCCATCGCAACCGGCGCCGCTCGATCTCGGCAAGCACGACATCGGCGCCGGCGAACAGCCGCGTGTACTCGCACAGCGCTTGCGCATAGTATTCGAGAAACGCATCGCGCAGCCGCTCGAAGGAGGGGCTCTCTTTCGTGATGCCGAAGCCCGCGCCTAGCAGACCGCGAGCGCCGTGAGAAGCGTGCGGCCGCAGCATGTCGACGGAAAGCGGCGGCAATCCCTGATCTGCGCGCACCCGATTGACTGCCGCGGCGAGGTCCCCAGCGGTGTCGGCGAGAGTGCCGTCCAGATCGAAGAGCACTGCGCGCACCGGCAGCGGCCGTGTACTAAGCGCCACGACGAAACGTCGCGATGTAGTTGACCGACGTGTCTGGACCGAGGCTGTAGCTCTTGGTCAGAGGGTTGTAGCTCATGCCGATGATTGCGTCCGCCTCGAGCGCCCCGCTGCGGGCGAGGGCGGCGAGCTCCGAAGGCTTCAGGAACCGCGCGTAGTCGTGTGTTCCCCGAGGCAGCAGCCTGAGCACGTACTCCGCGCCCACGACGGCAAGCAGATACGCCTTGGGATTTCGGTTGATCGTGGCGAACACGACTTTGCCGCCTGGCTTTACGAGCCGAGCGCAGGCGGCGACCGTTGATCCGGGGTCCGGCACATGCTCGAGCATCTCCATGCACGTTACGAGGTCGAAGCTGCCGGGCGTTTCGGCGGCAAGAGCTTCGGCGGCGACCAGGCGATATTCGACTTTCAAGCCGGATTCGAGCTGGTGTAGGTTGGCGACGGCTAGCGCCTTCTCGGATAGATCGATGCCGGTGACACGGGCACCTTCGCCAGCCATTGCTTCGGCCAGAACCCCGCCGCCGCAGCCCACGTCGAGCACGGCTTTCCCGCGAAGTCCGCCGCAGCGCTCTGCGATGTAGCCGAGGCGAAGCGGATTGATGTCGTGCAGCGGCTTGAACTCGCTGGTTGGATCCCACCAGCGATGCGCGAGTGCACCGAACTTGGCGAGCTCGGCCGGGTCCGCGTTGGTCATCGTTCGGTTGGAGACTGATTGTCCATGCATCACTGTGGTCTTTGCAGCCGCTCGTGCCAGAACCGGGCGCGCGCGAGCAGATCCTGAGCGTCGAGCCGCGTGAGCTCTCCGGAGGCGACGAGCCGGTCGCCTCCGACCCAGACGTCGGAGACTTGGTCGCGTCCGCTTACGTGGACAAGATGCGATACAGGATCGTAGCACGGGGCATGTTGAAAGGCGCCGAGATCGACCGCGATCAGGTCAGCCTGCTTCCCCGGCTCCAGCGAGCCGATGTCGCGATCGAGACCAAGTACCACCGCACCGTCGAGCGTGGCCATGCGCAAAGCCCTTGCTGCCGGCAGCGCGCTGGCGTCGCCGGTTGCGGTCTTGGCGATCAGCGACGCAAGTCTCGCTTCGGCGAATATGTCCAGGCGGTTGTTGCTGGCGGCGCCGTCGCTACCCAGTCCCACAGGGATTCCGCGCGCATGCAGCGCCGACACCGGAGCGATGCCGTTGCCGAGCTTGAGGTTCGACGTCGGGCAATGCACGACATGGCAGGCCTGCGTGGCGAGCAGGTCGATCTCGGATTGATCGAGGTGAACGCCGTGGATCGCGATGAAGCCTGGTCCGGTGGCTCCCAGGGCATGGAGGCGCTGCAGCGGTCCTGCGCCATGCGTGGCAACGCTCTGCGCGCGCTCGTCCGAGGCTTCGAGCAGATGCGTCTGGATCGGCAGTTCGAGCTGTCTTGCGTACACGACGATCTTTCTGAAGCTCGAGTCTCCAACCGTGTACGGCGCGTGCGGCGCCAGTGAGAAAGAAAGCCGCGGCTCGTGTTTCCAGAGATCGCGTGCAGCGAGACCTGCCTGCAGGCAGCCATCGGCGTCGGCGGCGTAGGGGGTGGGAAAATCGAGCACCGGCAGGCCGAGCATGACGCGCATCCCGGATGCGCTGTAGGCACGCGCCGCGGCGTCAGGGAAGAAATACATGTCATTGCAACAGGTGACGCCGCCGCGAAGCATCTCAGCCGCGGCGAGCAGCGAGCCGTCGTGGACGAAGTCGGCGGCGACGAATCGCGCTTCCTTGGGCCAGATGTGCTCCTCCAGCCACGCTTTCAGAGGAATGTCGTCGGCGATGCCGCGCAAAAGCGTCATCGCACCGTGGGTGTGCGCGTTCACCAGCCCCGGCAGCACGGCATGCGTCGCGAGGGACAAGTGCTCGTGCGCGCTGAACTCCGCCGCTTGCGCCACAGGCAACACGGCCACGATCCGTCCGCGATCGACGAGCAGGGAATGATGCTCGAGCGCGCCGGCAGGCACGATCGGGATCACCCAGCGGGCGTCGATGCGAAGGTCGACCATGGAAGCTCTGCGAGGTTAAGCGCGTGCTGCCGGAAAGAAAAAGCCCCGCACGAGGCGGGGCTTGTTCACGCTCGAGGCGCCGCCTTATCGCTTGACGGCCTCGCCTTTGACTTCGACCTCGACACGACGGTCAGGCTGCAGGCACTCGATCAGCTCCTTCATGTTCTTCTGCTTGCACACCAGGCCCGGAACCGGCTGCGTCTTGCCCATGCCGAGGGTCTCGATCTTGTCCTTGGCTACACCCTTCGACACCAAGTAGTCGCGCACCGCATTGGCACGGCGCTCCGACAGCTTTTGGTTGTAGGCCTGAGTCCCGATCGGGTCGGTATGACCGGTCACCAGCACGAGTTCTAGCTTGGTAACGTCCCTGAGCTTGCTGATGACGTCGCGATCGATGGCCGCCATACCTTCGGGTTTGAGCACGGCTTTGTCGAAGTCGAACAGCGCCTTGCTCGCCAGCGTAATCTTCTGCACCTGTGGCGCCGGTGGCGGCGGCGGTGGCGGCGGCGGTGGCGGCGGCGTCACGGCCGGCGGCGGTGGCGGCGGTGGCGGCTTCGGCACGAGGTCTGGATCGCACTCCACGATCGCCATCGCGGGCGTCCAATAGCCCGTACGCCAGCAAAGCGTGTCGTTTACCCCGGGTTTGCCGCCGTAGCTGCCGCTTCTCCAGATGTTGGCATCGGGCTTGCCATAGCCGAACAGTACATAGCCGCTGTTCTGGGGATTGGCCTGCCCAAATGCTGCAGACGCCAGCATGGCGGCGCTCGCGCCGATCACGATGGTGGCTATCAGACGAAGTTTCATCACTTTCACCCCTTTGGCTTGAGTTGGTTGAGGCTGACTGTTTTTTTTGCTGCGCAACGGCAAGTTTTGCGGTGGTCGTCTGGAAAGACCGACTTGCGTCCGACTATAGCATAGGGATTTTCGTGGTGCCAAGGGAATTTGGATTCCTGCAACAGGAACTTGCCGGGTGTCGCAGCAATACAACGGTCATGATAAAATTCATTGTTTTCCAAGCCTGCCCGGCCTGACGCGCGATACACGGTCAAGGGGCCGAGTCTGGGTACCCGGGCTACGGCGTGGGATAACCTCCACTTTTCACCCTTTCATCCGCTCGAGAGCCCACCTGACGATGGAGCAGTTCGCTAAAGAAACCCTGCCGGTAAGCCTGGAAGCCGAAATGCGGCATTCCTACCTCGATTACGCGATGAGCGTGATCGTTGGCAGGGCCCTGCCGGATGTGCGCGACGGCCTCAAACCGGTGCATCGAAGGGTGCTGTTCGCGATGCACGAAGCCAACAATGTCTGGAACCGGCCCTACGTCAAGTGCGCCCGGGTGGTTGGTGACGTGCTCGGGAAATACCACCCGCATGGCGACACGGCGACTTACGAAGCGCTGGTGCGCATGGTGCAGGATTTCTCATTGCGCTACCCGCTGATCGACGGCCAGGGCAACTTCGGCTCGGTGGATGGCGACGCCCCGGCGGCCTACCGCTACACCGAGTGCCGGCTGGAGAAGATCACCGCCGAAATGCTGGCGGACATCGACAAGGAAACCGTCGATTTCACCGCCAATTATGACGGGAAGGAGCAGGAACCCACGGTGCTGCCGACGCGGCTGCCGAACCTGCTGGTCAACGGCTCGGCCGGCATCGCCGTCGGTATGGCCACCAACATCCCGCCGCACAACCTCGGTGAGATCGTCGTAGCGTGCCTCGCCTTGCTCGACAATGCGGAGCTCACCGTCGACGACTTGATCGAGCACGTCCCGGCGCCCGATTTTCCGACAGCGGGCATCATCTACGGCACCGAGGGAGTGCGCGAAGGCTACCGCACCGGCCGCGGGCGCGTCGTGGTGCGCGCGCGCACCCACATCGAGGACCTGGAGAAGGGCGGGCGCCAGGCGATCATCGTCGACGAGATCCCCTACCAGGTCAACAAGGCGACGTTGCTCTCGCGCATCGGCGAGCTGGTGCGCGAGAAGAAGCTCGACGGCATCGCCGATCTTCGCGACGAGTCGGACAAGTCCGGCATGCGCGTGGTGATCGAGTTGAAGCGCGGCGAGGTCACCGAGATCATCCTCAACAACCTGTTCAAGCTGACGCAGCTGCAGGACAGCTTCGGCATGAACATGGTGGCACTGGTCGACGGCCAGCCGAGGCTGCTCAACTTGAAGCAGCTTCTGGAGTACTTCCTGCAGCACCGGCGCGAGGTCGTCGTTCGCCGCACGCGATTCGAGCTGCGAAAGGCGCGCGAACGCGGCCACATACTGGAAGGACTCGCGGTCGCGCTGTCCAACGTCGACGAGATCATCGCGCTCATCAAGGCGGCGCCGACGCCGGCCGATGCCAAGGCCAGGCTGATGGCCAAGGTCTGGCGCTCGGCGCTGGTCGAGGAGATGCTCAAGCGGGCGGCCGCCGACGCGGCACGCCCCGAAGGGCTCGCTGCCGAATACGGCTGGCAGGGCGCGGCCAAGCCCGCCGGCTATAGGTTGTCCGACGCGCAGGCGCAGGCGATCCTCGAGTTGCGCCTGCAGCGCCTCACCGGGCTCGAGCAGGAGAAGATCACCGGCGAATATCGCGAGGTGATGGATCAGATCGTCGAGCTGATCGACGTGCTGGCCAAACCCGCGCGGGTGACGACCATCATCGCCGATGAACTCAAGTCGATCCGCGATCAGTTCGCCGACAAGCGCCGCTCCGAGATCGTGGTGCAGGGCGTGGACCTCTCGCTCGAAGATCTGATCGCCCCCGAGGACATGGTCGTCACGCTGTCGCATGGCGGCTACATGAAGGCGCAGCCGGTCGCCGAATACCGCGCGCAACGCCGGGGCGGTCGCGGCAAGCAGGCAACCGGAACCAAAGAAGACGATTTCATCGATCACCTGTTCATCGCCAACACCCACGACTTCATCCTGTGTTTTTCCAACCGCGGAAGGGTGTACTGGCTCAAAGTCTACAACGTTCCCCAGGGCGGTCGCACGTCGCGCGGCAAGCCGATCGTCAATCTGGTGCCGCTGCTCGAGCACGAGAAGATCACAGCGATACTGCCCGTCAAGGAGTTCGCGCAGGACCACTTCGTGTTCATGGCGACTGCGCAAGGCACGGTGAAGAAGACGCCGCTCTCCGAATTTTCCCGTCCGCGACCGTCGGGAATCATCGCCGTGGATCTCGACGACGGGGATTTCCTGATCGGTGCGGCGCTCACCGACGGCAAGCACGACGTGATGCTTTTCTCCTCCGGCGGCAAGGCGGTGCGCTTCGAGGAGACCGACGTGCGGCCGATGGGGCGCACTGCGCACGGAGTTCGCGGCATGCTTCTGGACCGCGGCCAGCGGGTCATCTCGATGCTCGTCGCCGAGGACGAGCAGCAGTCGGTGCTCACCGCGACCGAGAACGGCTACGGCAAGCGTACGCCGATCGTCGAGTACACGCGACACGGACGAGGCACCAAGGGCATGATCGCGATCCAGCAGAGCGAACGCAACGGCCAGGTCGTCGGTGCGGCGCTGGTGCGATCCGACGACGAGGTGATGCTCATCTCGACCGGCGGCGTACTGATCCGCACCGAAGTCTCTTCGATCCGCGAAATGGGCCGCTCGACGCAGGGCGTGACGCTGATCAATCTCGGCGAAGGCGAAAAGCTCGCCGGGCTGGAGCGAGTCGTCGAAACCGAGGACGACGGCGAAGAGTAGGCGCTTTGCGGAATCCCCGCCCGATGCCCGACGACGAGCAGGAGCTCAAGCGCCGCCGCGACGCGATCGATGCTCTCGATCGCGAGCTCCTGCACCTGCTCAACGAGCGCGCGATGCACGCCAAGGCGATCGGTGCGCTCAAAGGCGAGGGAACCGCGTACCGCCCCGAGCGCGAAGCACAGGTGCTGCGCGCACTGCAATTGGAGAATCGCGGTCCGCTGCCCAACGAGGCGGTTGCCGGGGTTTTTCGTCAGGTGATGTCGGCGTGCCTTGCGCTCGAGAGCAGGCTGCGCATTGCCTATCTGGGACCACCCGGGACGTTCAGCCATGCCGCGGTCGCCAGGCATTTCGGCGATTTCGTCGATGCCGAACCCTATGCGTCGATCGACGAAGTGTTTCGCGCCGCCGAATCCGGCCAGACCGACTACGCGGTGGTGCCCGTCGAGAACTCCACCGAGGGCGCTGTCGGCCGCACGCTGGATCTTATGTGTCAGACCGAGCTCATCATCGTCGGCGAGATCAAGCTGCGCATCGCCCAGCATCTGCTGTCCACCGTGACGACCCTCGGCGCGGTGACGCGCATCTACTCGCATGCGCAGTCGCTGGCGCAGTGCCTGCAGTGGCTCGCGCGTCACCTCGCGGCGGTACCGCGCATTCCGGTCGCCAGCAACGCCGAGGCGGCGAAGCTCGCCGCCGCCGAATCGGGTGCGGCCGCGATCGCCGGCGAGACCGCCGCGGCCATCTACGGTCTTCACGTGCTCGCACCGCATGTCGAGGACGATCCCAACAACACCACTCGCTTCTGGGTGCTGGGTCGCCAGGCCATCGCCCGCTCCGGGCGCGACGAGACCTCGCTGGTGATGTCGGCGCACAACAAGCCGGGGGCCGTATACGCGCTTTTGGAACCGCTGGCAAAGAACGGCGTCAGCATGACGCGTCTCGAGTCGCGGCCGGCGCGCACCGGGCTGTGGGAATACCTGTTCTTCGTCGACCTCGAAGGGCATCGCGAAGATCCACCGGTCGCCGCGGCGCTCACCGAGCTGCGCGCCCGCGCGCCGTTCCTCAAGCTGCTTGGCTCGTACCCGGCGGCGCCGGTATTGAAGTGAGACACGACCTATGAGTTGCGACGAGCTCGCGCTGTTGACGCCGGAATACATCCGCCGGCTCTCTCCCTATGTTCCGGGCAAGCCCATCGAGGAGCTCGCGCGCGAATACGGCATTGGCGAGGACGACATCATCAAGCTCGCGTCGAACGAAAACCCGCGCGGACCGAGCCCCAAGGTGCGCGAGGCCATCGCGGCGGCCGCCGCGGGCGTGACCCGCTACCCCGACGGCAACGGCTTTGCGCTCAAGACGGCGCTGGCCCAGCGCTACGGCGTGGCGCTCGATCAGATCGTGCTGGGCAACGGCTCCAACGACATTCTCGAGCTTGCGACGCAGGCGTTCCTGCGCCCGGGCGATCACGCGGTCTATTCGCAACACGCGTTCGCGGTGTACCCGCTGGCGACCCAGGCGCGCGGCGCCACCGGCATCGTCGTTCCGGCGCGCGAGTTCGGCCACGATCTCCCCGCGATGCTTGCAGCCGTCACGCCGCGCACGCGCATCGTGTTCGTCGCCAATCCCAACAACCCGACGGGGACCTGGGTCGCGCCGGTGGCGATGCGCGAGTTCATCGCCCAAGTTCCGCCCGAGGTGCTCATCGTGCTCGACGAAGCTTACAACGAGTACCTGAAGCCTGCGCAGCAGGCGAACAGCGTGGCTTGGATCGCCGAGCATCCGAACCTCCTGGTGTCGCGCACGTTCTCGAAGGCCTACGGGCTTGCCGGGCTGCGAGTCGGTTACGGCATCGCCGACTCGACCGTCGCCGACATGCTCAACCGCGTGCGGCAACCCTTCAATGTCAACTCGATCGCACAGGCGGCGGCAATCGCCGCGCTTGCCGACAGCGCATACGTGGAAGAAAGCGCACGGCTCAATCGTTCCGGGCTCGAACAGCTCGAGCGGGGTCTCGCGGCGCTGGGCGTGGGCTTCGTCCCTTCGCACGGCAATTTTCTCCTGGTGCACGTCGGCGATGCAGCCGCGGTCTACGAGCAACTCCTGCGACGAGGAGTGATCTTGCGCCCGGTTGCCAGCTACGGCCTGCCGGAGCACCTGCGGGTCACGGTCGGTCTCGCCGCGGAGAATCAGCGCTTTCTCGACGCGTTGCGGGCGGTCCTCGGGCGCTGAAGGCGTGGGCGACCGAGCGGTACGCAAAGTCGTCGTCATCGGCGTCGGGCTGATCGGCGGCTCGTTCGCTCTTGCGCTTAAGCGAGCAGGCGCAGTCGAGACGGTGGTCGGACTCGGCCGCGGCCGGGCGAACCTCGATGCCGCG
This sequence comes from Casimicrobiaceae bacterium, assembly GCA_035623155.1. Classification (GTDB taxonomy): domain Bacteria; phylum Pseudomonadota; class Gammaproteobacteria; order Burkholderiales; family Casimicrobiaceae; genus PALSA-1003. Next base: position 19,867 of record DASPTZ010000026.1, read on the forward strand.
CTCAAGCTCGGCATCGTCGATCGCGCCTATACGCTCGACGAATCGTGGCGCGAGGAGCTGACCGACACCGACCTCGTCATGCTGGCGACGCCCGTGGGGCAGATGCCGGCGATGTTCGCCGCGATCGCGCCGCACTTGCGGACTGCCACGGTCGTCACCGACGCCGGCAGCACTAAGCAGGACGTGATCGCCGCGGCGCGCGAGCATCTCGGGCCAGGACTGCCGCGCTTCGTCCCCGGGCACCCGATCGCCGGAACCGAGCATTCCGGCGCGGCCGCGGCCTTCGAGTCGCTCTTCCGCGACAAGAACGTGCTGCTGACGCCGCTGCAGGAAACGCTTCCCTCCGCAATCGAGCGGGTCGCGGATTGCTGGACTCGCTGCGGCGCGCGAGTCGGCCGCCTTGCTCCCGAGCGCCACGACGCGCTGTTCGCCGCGGTGAGCCATCTGCCCCATGCGCTGGCATTCGCGCTGGTGAGCGAGCTTGCCGGGCGGCCCGACGCCGACGAATACTTCCGCTATGCCGCCAGCGGTTTTCGCGATTTCACACGGCTCGCCTCGAGCGACCCGGAGATGTGGCGCGACATCTGCCTCGCCAACCGCGAAGCCGTGCGTCGCGAGCTGGCCGCCTACCGGACCGAGCTGGAACGAATCGATCGCCTACTCGCGAACGGCGATGGTGAGGCGTTGAGCGCGCTGTTTGCCGCGGCGCGCCAGGCGCGGCGCGCGTGGCTCGCGGCACACCGCGGAAGCGAAGACGCGTAGGCTCTCTTCGATGGAATTCCTCGACCTTCCGCCGGTGGCGCGCATGGCCGGAAGCGTGCGCCTGCCTGGTTCGAAGAGCATTTCCAACCGCACGCTGCTGCTCGCGGCGCTGTGCTCGGGCGCGACCGAGATTATCGACCTGCTCGATGCCGACGATGTCGAGCGCATGCTGGAAGCATTGCAGACGCTGGGCGTGTCCATCGAACGCCACGGCAAATCGCGCGCCTTTCGCGTGCATGGAGTGTCCGGCAGATTCCCGGTCAAAAGGGCAGCTCTTTCTCTCGGCAATGCCGGCAGCGCGTTCCGACCGCTGACAGCGGTTCTGGCGCTGGGCGCGGGCGAATATCGGCTCTCCGGCGTGCCGCGCATGCACGAGCGTCCAATCGGCGACCTGGTCGACGCGCTGCGACAGCTCGGTGCCGACATCCGCTACCTCGGCAACGCGGGCTATCCGCCGCTCGCCATCGGCGTGCGCGGTGCGAGCACTGCGCGACGCGTCACCGTACGGGGCGACGTTTCCAGCCAGTTCGTGAGCGCGCTGCTGATGGCGACCCCGCTCGCCGCCAGCGGCGTCGAGATCGACGTGGTTGGCGAGCTCATCTCCAAGCCCTATGTCGAGATCACTCTCAACCTGATGCGGCGCTTCGGCGTCGAGGTCGAGTTGATTGGCGCTCAGCGCTTCCGCGTCCCCGCCGGGGCGGCCTACGTGACGCCCGGGCGAATCACGGTGGAAGGCGATGCCTCGTCGGCTTCGTATTTTCTCGCCGCAGGCGCGATTGGCGGAGGGCCGGTGCGGGTCGAAGGAGTCGGCCGAAGGAGCATCCAGGGCGACGTCCGTTTTGCCGACACGCTTGCTGCGATGGGCGCGAGCATCTCGAGCGGCGACGACTGGCTGGAAGCGCGCAGCGGTGATCGTCTCAAGGGCATCGACGCCGACTTCAACAGCATGCCCGACGCGGCGATGACCGCGGCGGTGGTCGCGGTGTTCGCCGGAGGGCCGACGACGCTGCGCAACATCGGCAGCTGGCGTGTCAAGGAGACGGATCGCATCGCTGCGATGGCGACCGAACTCGCCAAGCTCGGCGCCAGGGTAGAGACTGCCGCCGACTGGATCCGTGTGACACCGCCGCCTGCGCTCAAGCCGGCAACGATCGACACCTACGACGATCATCGCATGGCGATGTGCTTCTCCTTGGCCTCGCTCGGTGGAGTTCCGATCCGCATCAACGATCCGCAGTGCGTGCGCAAGACCTATCCCGATTACTTCGCGGACTTCCGCCGGTTGGCGACATGACGTCGAGGGCGCCGGTAATCGCAATCGATGGGCCCGCGGCGTCTGGCAAGGGGACGGTTGCAATCAATGCCGCCCAGCTTCTGGGTTTTCACTATCTCGATAGCGGGGCGCTCTATCGCCTGGTCGCACTCGATGCCTTAAGAGCGGCAGTGCCGCTGGGCGACGAGCCGGCGTTGGCGGCGCTCGCTGCGGATTTGAATGCGAGCTTCGACGCCGGCTCGGTATGGCTCGACGGGCACGATGTCGCGGCGGCGATTCGCGAGGAGGCGGTGAGCGAAGCCGCATCGAGGGTGGCGACCCTGCCGCGAGTCCGACAGGCGCTGCTCTCCCGGCAGCGGGCCTTTCGCCGGCCGCCGGGGCTGGTGGCCGAGGGGCGCGACATGGGGACCGTCGTCTTTCCCGATGCGCCGCTCAAGGTGTTCGTCACGGCAAGCCCCGAGGAGCGGGCGAGGCGCCGGTATAACCAGTTGATCGAAAAAGGAAACTCGATTACACTCCCTAGTCTTTTGCGTGATATCCGGGAGCGGGACGAACGGGACAGCACGCGGGCGACGGCGCCATTGAAGCCGGCGGCCGATGCCCTGATCCTGGATACGACCGACTTGACGATCGACGCTGCCACCGCCTTTGTGGTCCAGAAGTACCGGGCGATGGCCGCTGCCGAACGGCGGTAGATCGCAGGGCCGGCGCATCGCAGCGCCGCCTGCGGCAAGGGTCGCCGACCGGAGGCTTAAGCCTCGGCCGGCGGATTGATCAACACAACCCGCAGCCACTGCAGGTGGCGGCGGCAGAAACAGGACATGCATATTTCTATGGCAACCGCCACAACCAACCAGCCCGGCCAAGCGCAGGAAAACTTCGCCGCGCTTTTCGAGGAATCCCTCGCGCGGCAGGAAATGCGGCAGGGCGAACTGATCACCGCCGAGGTGACCCGCGTCGACTACAACATCGTCGTCGTCAACGCGGGGCTGAAGAGTGAAAGTTTCATTCCCATCGAGGAATTCAAGAACGACAAGGGGGAAGTCGAAGTCAAGCCGGGCGATTTCGTCACCGTGGCCATCGAGAGCCTCGAGGACGGCTACGGCGAAACCAGGCTGTCGCGCGACAAGGCCAAGCGGCTCAAGGCCTGGCACGATCTCGAGTCGGCGATGGAACAAGGCACCATCGTATCCGGGCTGGTCACTGGCAAGGTCAAAGGCGGGCTCACGGTAATGGTCAACGGCATCCGCGCCTTCCTGCCTGGTTCGCTGGTCGACATCCGGCCGGTCAAGGACACGGCACCGTTCGAAGGCAAGCAGCTCGAGTTCAAGGTCATCAAGCTCGATCGCAAGCGCAACAACGTCGTGGTGTCGCGGCGCGCCGTACTAGAGGCGAGCCTGGGCGCAGAGCGCGAGGAGCTTCTCAAGACGCTGCAGGAGGGCGCGATCGTCAAGGGCGTGGTCAAGAACATCACCGACTACGGCGCGTTCGTCGATCTCGGCGGTATCGACGGGCTGCTGCACATCACCGATCTCGCCTGGAGGCGGGTCAAGCATCCCTCCGAAGTTCTGTCCGTCGGCGACGAAGTCACCGCGAAAGTGCTCAAGTTCGACCAGGAGAAGAACCGCGTCTCCCTTGGGATGAAGCAGCTGGGCGAGGATCCATGGGTGGGACTCTCGCGCCGCTACCCGCCGGGGACAAGGCTGTTCGGCAAGGTCACCAACCTGACCGACTACGGCGCGTTCGTCGAGATCGAGCAGGGGATCGAAGGGCTGGTCCACGTTTCCGAAATGGACTGGACCAACAAGAACATCCATCCGACCAAGGTGGTGCAGCTCGGCGACGAAGTCGAGGTGATGATCCTCGAGATCGACGAGGAGCGCCGGCGCATCTCGCTGGGCATGAAGCAGTGCATGCCCAACCCGTGGGAAGAGTTCTCGATGAACCACAAGAAGGGCGATCGGGTGAAAGGGCTGATCAAGTCGATCACCGACTTCGGCGTGTTCATCGGACTGCCCGGCGGCATCGACGGGCTGGTGCATCTGTCCGACCTCTCCTGGACGCTCCCGGGCGAAGCCGCGGTGCGCGAGTATCGCAAGGGACAGGAGGTCGAGGCCGTGGTGCTGGCGATCGACGTCGAGCGCGAGCGCATTTCACTGGGCATCAAGCAGCTCGACGGCGACCCGTTCTCCAACTTCGTCGCGACTCACGACAAGGGAACCGTGGTCACCGGCACGGTCAAGTCGCTCGACGGCAAGGGAGCAGTCGTCGCGCTCGACGGCGATGTCGAAGGCTACCTGCGCGCCTCCGAAGTCGCGCGCGATCGGGTCGAAGACATCCGCTCGCATCTGAAGGAAGGCGACTCGGTAACGGCGATGATCATCAACATCGACCGCAAGAACCGCTCGATCAACCTGTCGATCAAGGCCAAGGATCACGCCGACGAGTCCGAGGCGATGCAACGCATGACCAGCGAAAACGCCGCGGCCAGCGCCGGTACCACCAACCTCGGCGCGCTGCTCAAGGCCAAGCTCGACAACAAGAGCCAAGGGTCATGAGCACCGTCGATATGAAAGGCGCGGACGCGCCCTCACCCCTAGCCCTTCTCCTGCCGGGTGGTGCCCTCACCCCTATCCCCTCTCCCGCTTGCGCGGACGAGGGGAACATCGTGCGCGCCTTTGGCGCGAAATGCGGATTGAGCCCGTGATGACCAAATCGGAGCTGATCGACCGCTTGGCGGCGCAGTTCCCGCAGTTGGTGGCTAAGGATGCCGAGCTCGCGGTAAAGATGATCCTGGACGCCATGGCGGAGAGCCTGGCTAAGGGAGAGCGCATCGAGATCCGCGGCTTCGGCAGCTTCGGGCTCAACTATCGGCCGCCACGCACGGGACGCAATCCCAAGTCCGGCGAGCGGGTGCAGGTGCCGGAGAAGCACGTACCGCACTTCAAGGCCGGCAAGGAACTGCGCGAGCGCGTCGACTTCAAAGACGCCGGCAAGGGTTGATGATGACAGGGGGGTGCGGTGAGTAGCCTGGGTCGAGCGCAGCGAGACCCGGGAACGGCGTGACATCCGGCCTCTGCCCCGGGTTTCGGGCGGGCCTCAACCCGGGCTACAGCGGTACCCGATGACACTCCTTCGCTGGATCGTCGGCGTTACCGTCTTCCTCGCGCTGCTGTTGCTGGCGCTGCAGAACGCCGATAACGTCGCCGTGCGCTTCTACCCGTGGGAATCGCGGCCGATTCCGCTGATCGTTCTGCTGCTCATCGTCTTCGCGGTCGGCGTCACTCTGGGATTGCTGATCGGTGCGGTTCGGGTGGCGAGGCTTAACCGCCAGCTCAGCCGGTTGCGCAAGGAGCACTCGGAGCATTTCAAGGCCAGCGCCGTTCCGCCGGCGGGTGGCGGCTGAGGTTGGCAGGGGTTCCAGAGCGTGCCGGATCTCGAGTTCTGGTGGTGGCTCCTTCCCGGCTTCGTGCTGTTCTTTGCGCTGGGCTGGATCGCGGCGCGAATAGACATTTCGCATCTGCTGCGTGAGTCGCGGGCACTGCCGCTGTCGTACTTCCGGGGGCTGAACTTCCTGCTCAACGAACAGCCCGACAAGGCGATCGAGTCTTTCATCGAGGTGGTCAAGGTTGATCCGCAGACCATCGATCTGCACTTCGCGCTGGGCAATCTCTTCCGCCGACAGGGTGAGATCGATCGCGCCATCCGCATGCATCAGAACCTGCTCGACCGCATCGACTTGCCGGCAGACAAGCGGCAGGTCGCGGTGTTCGAACTCGCCCAGGACTTTCACCGCGCGGGATTGCTCGACCGCGCGGAGGAACTCTTCATGCGGCTCGACGGCAGTCCCTTCGAGCTGCAGTCGCAAGGCTTCCTGCTGCAGATCTACGAGCAGGAAAAGGACTGGCAGAAGGCGATCGCGGCAACCCGCAGGATGGAGGCGCTCGCCAAGCTCCCGTACTTCAAGGAGATCGCGCACTACTGTTGCGAGCTCGCCCAGAACGCGATGCTGCGCTCGCAGTTCGGAGAGGCGCGCGCCTGCATCGATCAGGCGCTCGCCGAGTACAAGCTGTGCACGCGTGCGACCATGCTCCTCGGGGACGTCGAGACGCAGCAGGATCGGCCCGCGGCGGCGATTGAGGCGTGGCAGCGCATCGAATCGCAAAACCCCGCCTTCCTCGGCCTGGTTGCGGAACGGCTCGCGGACGCGTACCGAAAAGTCGGCGACGTCGCCCAGGGCATTCGCGTGCTGCGCAGCTACCAGGACCAGTACCCTTCGCTCGATCTGTTGACCACGCTCTTCAACCAGATCCTCACCCACGAGGGCGCCGAATCCGCCGCGCAGGCGATCAAGGAGGAGCTCACGCGCAACCCCACACTGCTGGGGCTCGACAAGCTCCTCGAGGCGCAGCTGATGGCGGCGCCAGCAGAGCGGCGCAACGATCTCGAGCTGGTCAAGAACCTTGTCGGCCAGCACATCAAGCGACTGGGGATGTATCGTTGCGAGCAATGCGGCTTTCGCGCCAAGCAGTACTACTGGCGTTGCCCGGGGTGCAACAAGTGGGAGACCTATTCTCCCAAGCGCACCGAGACACCGGACGGATTCGCATGAGCACGCGACGGGAGGCTTTAAGGTGAGCGCCGGCGACCCGCGTGTCATCGTCGCGCTCGACTTCGCGGAGCCCGGCCGAGCGCTCGCGCTGGTTGACCGGCTGGACCCGGCGGCGTGCGCGCTCAAGGTCGGCAAGGAGCTCTTCGTCGCCGCCGGGCCCGAGCCGGTGCGGTGGATGATCGAGCGCGGATTCCGTGTTTTCCTGGACCTCAAGTTCCACGACATCCCGAACACCGTGGCGCAGGCCTGTGCGGCCGCCACAAGGCTAGGCGTGTGGATGATGAACGTTCACGCGAGCGGGGGCAGGGCGATGATGCAGGCCGCGCGCGAGGCGGTCGCGCGCACCGCGGCCGAGCGCGCTCTTCCCCGTCCGCTGCTCATCGCGGTTACCGTGCTCACCAGCCTCGACGGGCGCGATCTGGCGGAGATCGGGATGATCGATTCCGCGAAGGATGAGGTGCTGCGACTGGCGAAGCTCGCCGCCGCGTGCGACCTGGACGGAGTGGTCTGCTCCGCTGCCGAAGCCGCGGCGCTGCGGCGCGCCCTGGGCCCGCGATTCAAGCTGGTTACTCCGGGAATACGGCCGGCCGGCGCCGCGTCCGACGATCAGGCGCGGGTGGCCACTCCCGAAGCCGCGCTCGCCAACGGCGCCGACTACCTCGTGATCGGGCGGCCAATCACGCAGGCGGCCGACCCGCCGGCTGCGCTGCGCGCCATCAATGCCTTAGTCGGAGCGCTGGCATGAAGATCACCATGATCGGTACGGGCTACGTCGGTCTGGTCACCGGCGCCTGCTTCGCGGAGGTGGGCAACGACGTGCTGGGTCTGGATGTCGACGAGCGCAAGATCGCGGTGCTTCAGGGCGGAGGCGTTCCCATCCACGAACCGGGCCTGCCGGAGATGATCGGGCGCAATGTCAAGGCGGGGCGGCTAAAGTTCACCACCGACCTCGATCAAGCCATCGAGCACGGCGTGCTGCAGTTCATCGCGGTGGGCACGCCTCCCGACGAGGACGGATCGGCCGACATGCGCCACGTGATCGATGCGGCGAAGAACATCGGTGCGCGGATGAGCGGCTACAAGGTGATCGTCGACAAGTCGACCGTCCCCGTCGGAACCGCGGACCGCGTGCGCGAGACCATCGTCGCGGCGCTGGCCGAGCGCGGCGTCGACATTCCCTTCGCCGTCGCGTCGAATCCGGAGTTTCTCAAGGAGGGCGCGGCGGTGGACGATTTCATGAAGCCGGACCGCGTGGTCATCGGCGCCGACGACGAGCACGCGATCGCGCTGCTGCGCGCGGTGTACGCTCCATTCCAGCGCAATCACGAGCGGCTGCTGGTCATGGACGTGCGTTCCGCGGAGCTGACCAAGTACGCTGCCAACGCGATGCTCGCGACCCGCATCTCCTTCATGAACGAGATGGCCAACCTCGCCGACGAGCTCGGCGCCGACATCGAGCACGTTCGGCAGGGCATCGGGTCGGACCCGCGCATCGGCTATCAGTTCCTGTATCCGGGAGCAGGCTACGGAGGTTCTTGCTTTCCGAAGGACGTGAAGGCGCTGCAGTTCACCGCCCGCAAGCATGGTCACCCGCTGCGAATCCTGGCCGCGGTCGAGGCGGTCAACGAGGCGCAGAAGCTTCGCCTGGTGGAGAAGATCATCACGCGCTTGGGCGGAGATCTGAGCGGAGCCAAATTCGCGGTCTGGGGACTAGCGTTCAAGCCGAACACCGACGACATGCGCGAGGCGCCGTCTCGCGCAATCATCGGCGCGCTCATCGAGCGCGGCGCGCGAGTGGTCGCCTACGATCCGGTGGCGGTCGACGAAGCCAAGCGTGCGTTGGGAGCCCAGCCTGCTCTGGCATACGCCGGCTCGCCGCTCGACGCGGCGAAAGGCGCCGACGCGGTGGTCGTGGTGACCGAATGGAAGGAACTTCGCAGCCCGGATTTCGGCGCTCTCAAGCGCGTGCTGCGCCTGCCGCTGCTCTTCGACGGACGCAACCTATTCGATCCGAGGCAGGTGCGCGAGGCCGGGCTGGAATACTTCGGCATCGGCAGACGTTGATGGCGACGCCGCTGCGACGGTTCTCCGACTTCAGCGCCGCGGTCGCCAAGACGCGGGTGCTGATCGTCGGCGACATCATGCTCGATCGCTATTGGTTCGGAGAGGTCGAGCGCATCTCGCCGGAAGCACCGGTGCCGATCGTGAAGATTTCACGCAGCGAGGAGCGCCCGGGGGGCGCCGCCAACGTCGCTCGCAACGCGGCGGCGCTTGGCGCGCAGGTGACGCTCATCAGCGTGGTTGGCGACGACGAGGCGGGCCGGTCGCTCGAGCGATTGCTCTCCGAGGAACGGGTGCGCACATCGCTGCATCGAGATGCGTCGCTGCCGACGACCGTGAAGCTGCGGGTCGTGGGCCGCCAGCAGCAGCTGCTCCGGATCGACTTCGAGACGCTGCCCTCGCACGAGGTGCTCGCGACCAAGCTCGCCGACTACGAGAGCGCGCTGGCGCAGTTCGACGTCGTCGTGTTATCGGACTACGGCAAGGGAGGCCTCGCGCACATCTCCCGCATGATCGAGGTTGCAGCGGCGCGCGGGACACCGGTGCTGGTCGATCCCAAGGGCGAGGATTACGCCCGCTACCGCGGCGCGACCATGCTCACGCCCAACCGAGCCGAATTCCGCGAGGTCGCGGGACGCTGGCGCAACGAAGCCGAGCTCGCGAGCAAAGCGCAGGCGATGCGTGCCCAGCTCGCGTTGAAGGCGCTGCTCATCACCCGTTCGGAAGAGGGCATGTCGCTCTACACCGATGACGGGGCGAAACACATCCCGGCGCAGGCCCGCGAGGTGTTCGACGTTTCGGGCGCGGGCGACACGGTGATCGCGACGCTGGGCACGCTGCTCGGTGCCCGCGCCGACCTCGACAACGCGGTGCGCATCGCGAACCAGGCGGCAGGAATCGTCGTCGGCAAGCTGGGCACCGCGGTCGTGCATCCGAACGAGCTCGACTGATGGTGAAGGCCAAGACCGCGTACAGCTGCACCGAGTGCGGCGGTCAGAGCGGCAAGTGGCAGGGGCAATGCCCGCATTGTGGCGCCTGGAACACGCTGGTCGAGACCATCGCAGCGCCGCGAGCCTCGCGTTTCGAGGCGCTCGCCGGCGGCGCCAGCGTCGTGCGGCCGCTCGCGAGCGTGGAGCCGGCCGTCAGCAGGCGGGCCACCACCGGAATCGAGGAATTCGATCGCGTGCTCGGAGGCGGGCTGGTCGCGGGAGGGGTGATCCTGCTCGGTGGAGACCCGGGCATCGGCAAGTCGACGCTGCTGCTGCAGGCGATGGCTGCGATCGGCGCAACCCGGCGCGCCCTCTACGTCACGGGCGAAGAATCGGCCGAGCAGATCGCGTTGAGGGCGCAGCGCCTCGGCCTCATCAATGCCCAGGTCGAGCTGCTCGCGGAAGTGCAGCTCGAGGCGATCGTCGGGGCCATTCGCACGCAGCGGCCGGAGGTCGTGGTCGTCGACTCGATACAGACGATCTACACCGAGGCGCTGGAGTCCGCACCAGGTAGTGTCGCCCAGGTGCGCGAATGCGCCGCGCAACTTACCCGCCTCGGCAAGCAGTCGGCGATCACGGTGATCCTGATCGGCCACGTGACCAAGGAGGGCGCGATCGCCGGCCCGCGCGTTCTCGAGCACATCGTAGACACCGTGCTCTATTTCGAGGGCGACACCCATTCGAGCTTTCGCCTGGTGCGCGCGGTCAAGAATCGCTTCGGAGCCGCGAACGAGCTCGGCGTGTTCGCGATGACCGAGCGGGGGCTCAAGGGAGTCGCCAACCCTTCGGCGTTGTTCCTGTCGCGACATGCCCGACCTGTGTCGGGAAGCTGCATTCTGGCCACGGTCGAAGGCTCGCGGCCGCTGCTCGTGGAAGTGCAGGCGCTGGTCGATCCGATGCAGGGGCCGGCTTCCAGGCGCCTGGCGGTGGGACTCGATCCCCAGCGACTTGCCCTGCTGCTCGCGGTTCTCCATCGCCACGGCGGGGTCGAGACAGGCAGCCAGGACGTGTACGTCAATGCCGTCGGGGGGGTGCGGATCGCCGAGCCGGCAGCCGATCTTGCGGTGTTGATGGCAGTCAATTCATCTCTTAGAAACAAGCCATTGGCAATGAAATCTCTTGTGTTTGGCGAAGTCGGTCTGGCGGGCGAGATCCGCCCCGTGCAGCGTGGCCTGGACCGGCTTCGCGAGGCTGCAAAGCTAGGGTTCCGGCACGTGCTGATCCCCGCGGCGAACAAGCCCAAGCAGGCGATCGATGGCCTCGAAATCATCCCCGTCGAGCGGATCGCAGAAGCGTTGGAGTTGCTCCAAGGGTGACGGGTCGGGAGCGAAAAGGAGACTCGGGCCGTGACAAGCGAAGCCTCGATGCGAGCGATGGTCCTGGATGCTCCGGGGCGTCCGCTTCGGCTGGCTTCGCTCGAGCGGCCTGCTCCCGGACCCGGCGAGCTGCTGCTGCGCGTGCGCGCTTGCGGGGTTTGCCGAACCGATCTGCACCTCATCGACGGCGAGCTCCCCAAGCCGAAGCTGCCGGTGATTCCCGGCCATGAGATCGTCGCCGAGGTCGTGGGGCACGGTGCCGGAGTCACTGGCCCCGCTCTCGGCCAAAGGGTGGGCGTGCCGTGGCTGGGCGCGAGCTGCGGTCACTGCGCTTGGTGTTCGGAGGATCGCGAAAACCTCTGCCCCGATGCGCGCTTCACCGGGTATCAGCACGACGGCGGATATGCCGAATACGCCGTCGCGGACGCCGCTTATTGCTTCGAGCTGCCGGCCAAGTACCCCGACATCGAAGCGGCCCCGCTGCTGTGCGCAGGCCTGATCGGCTATCGCGCCTATCGTTGCGCCGGCAATGCAGCAGCGCTCGGCATCTACGGTTTCGGCGCCGCAGCGCACCTGATAGCTCAGGTGGCGATCGCCCAGGGCCGGCGCGTGCTGGCGTTCACGCGGCCCGGAGACATGGACGCGCAGGCCTTCGCGCGCGAGCTGGGAGCAGCCTGGGCTGGGGGCAGCGATCAGGCGCCGCCCGTGCCGCTGGATGCGGCGCTGCTCTTTGCCCCGGTCGGTTCCCTTGTTCCCGCCGCGCTCGAGGCAGTCAAGCCCGGCGGGACCGTCGTCTGCGCCGGCATCCACATGAGCGACATCCCGGCCTTTCCCTATCGCCTGCTCTGGGGCGAGCGCTGCGTTCGGTCGGTGGCCAACCTCACCCGGCGCGATGCTCGGGAGTTCCTCGCCCTGGCGGAAAAGATCCCGCTCGCGGTCCACGCGCAAGCCTATCCGCTCGCCGACGCAAATCGCGCGTTGGCAGACCTCCGGAGCGGGCGGATTGCGGGCGCAGCAGTGTTGACGATGGAACACTGAAGGCGTGGAATAGCACGAAGCATCCATGACGCCGACCGGCGTCACCTTCCGGTCATCCTGAGAGGAGTGCACCATGCCGACCAAAGCATCGTCCAAGACTTCCACCCGTTCGCGCGCCCGCAGACCGAGAGCCAAGGCACCCAAGGCAGCGGCGTTCGCGCCTTCCATGCAGTCTGGATTGCGCGACTTGCCCAAGATGGCGAAGGCGATGACCCCCGAGCAGGCCTTCGAGCTGTACAAGGCGAACGCCAAGATGGCGCTCGACGTCATCAGTGCGGCGATCGAAAACACGGCAAAGCTGCGCAAGCTGCAGTTCGAGGGCGAGGAAGAGGCCCGGTCGATGCAGAAGAAGGCGCTGCGTCACGCTGCGGAAGCGAGCGATGCGCAGGCCTTGATGGCGGCGGGCCAGAGCGTCACCCAGGAAGCAGTCGAGAAGTCGATGCGCTATTGGGGCGAGATGTTCGAAATGATCGTCGAGATGCAGAAGCGCCTTTTCGCATTGATCGAGGAACAGATGGCAGGAGTGCCCGGCGCCAAGGAAGCGAAGGCGGCGATGGCCATGATGCCGGACCTCAATCAGGCACAGAACCTGATCAAGGCGATGCAGGGGGTGATGTCCTCTGGAGGCTCGGCGTTCGAGTCGATGCAGCGGGTCATGGGAGACTTCACCCGCATGGCCCAGCAAGCGGTGCCTGGGCTCAAGCGTTAATACCGACCTGCGGAGCGGGCTGCCGCCTCAGAGCGTAGCAGCCGCGCTCGGCGCGCTGCAGACGTGACTTGCCGGCTGCCCCGCAAGGGGCAGGTTCTGCCCACGGATGCCGATGGGAAGGCATCCGGACAGCAGCATGCCTAGACAGAGGCAGAGCAGCGTCTTTATCGCCTGGCACATACCCGTAGCCTGCCACAGCAGACATCGGTGCGCCAGAGACCCCTAGCGATCTGTATCCCGAAGACGAGTTCAAGTGTTGTCGCGGATTCCCCAGAAGCCGCCGCGCGCTACAATCCCCGCCGAACAGATCCCCGCAGCGCTTTCAACACACCCTGGTCCAAATCCCGAGGTAATCGAAATGCGCCGAAGAACATTTGTTGCCTCCGGGCTTGGGTTGATGACGGGCGCCGCAAGCGAGGTGCTCAGCGGGCTGATCTCGACAGCCCTTGCCCAGCCCGCGCCCGCGCCTGCGCCTCCCGCGCCACAGGGGAAATGGATCAGGCTGGCGCCTCTGCCCCAGGGCACGGGGGAGCTGCTCGCTGTGGCGGTCAACGGAAAGCTCTACGCATCCCAAGGACTCCTGCCGGGGTTCAAACCGGCAGGGCTGGTGTACGAATATGATCCGGCGAGCGACGCCTGGGCGCAGAAGAAACCGATGCCCCATCCGGTCCACCACGCCGCCGTCGCCGCGGCGAACGGGAAGATGTACGTCTTCGGAGGATTCGATCTTCCTGCGGCGGGGCCTCCCGGCTGGAATCCGGTCAATGACGTCTGGGAGTACGATCCAGTGACGGACGGCTGGCGCGCCCGCGCCGCGATGCCGACCGCGCGCGGCGGCGGCGTCGCAGCAGCCGTGGGTGGAAAGATCTATGTGATCGGAGGGGCGGGGCCCATGCCGGATGCCAGCTCTCCGACCATCCGACCGAGACAGCCGCAACGCTCGCTCGGCACCGTAGAGGAGTACGACCCCGCCACCGACACGTGGCGTGCTCGTGCGCCGATGCCGACCCCGTGCAACCACATGGGAGGCGAGGCGGTGGGAGGCAAGATCTACGTGATCGGCGGTCGGCTGAGCGGCGCGTTCATCATCGGCTACCCCGGGAACATCAACCTCGTGCAGGCCTACGACGCTGCGACTGACTCTTGGGCGACCAGGGCGCCGATGCCGACGGCGCGCAGCGGGCTCAACACGGCGACCTTGAACGGCATCATCTACGCGGCGGGCGGCGAGGTGCAGGACGAGAAATCCCTCGCGGCGTTTCGCGCGTTCGAGGCCTATCACCCGGCGAGCGACACCTGGTGGCAGTTGCCCTCCATGTTGCTGCCCAGGCACGAATGCATCATGGCCGCTCTGGGCAATCGAATCCACGTCGCTGGTGGCTCCGTGCAATCGGCTATCGTGCCGTTGCCCAAAGGCCTCGCCTTCGATACCGATGCGCACGAGGCGTTCGAGGTCGCGTCGTAAGCGCGATCGATTCGATCCAGAAAGTTCCGCGATGACGAGACTCACGCTGGACCTCGCTCTGCGAGTGATCGCGGGCGCATTCGCCAAGGGGGCCGAGCTCCGATGCGTGCCGCTGACGGTGGTGGTGCTCGACGCCGGAGGTCACGAAGTGGCCGTGCAGCGACAGGATCGCTCGGGGATCCTGCGGGTGGACATCGCGCGCGCCAAGGCGTGGGGTGCGCTCGGCATGGGCTACTCGAGCCGGGAGATCGGCGAGCGTGCGCAGAAGGCGCCAGGCTTCTTCGGTGCGCTGGGCGCGGTCAGCCAGGGCCGGATGGCGCCGGCGGCCGGCGGAGTCCTGCTCTACGACGAAGAGCGAAACGTCATCGGAGCCATCGGCATCAGCGGCGACACGTCCGATCGCGACGAGGAATGCGCCATTGCTGGCGTGGCCGCGGCAGGCTTGCGCGTGTAATAAGTCGCGAGCTGAACCCCCGATAGACGCCGCCTGTGATGTGGAAGTGGCGGTTGACGCGCCATTCCACGACCGGTTGACGTGCCGCTCGGCGTTCGCGCCCAGCAAACGGGAAAGGTCTACCGCGTTGGCCTCATCTTCACCACGTCCCCAGTCTGGGAGATGGCTCGACCCGAGCCGGTCGACCCCAGCGCCAGAATATTTGTGGGGGCCTTGCGTACCCTCGGCTATGTGGATGGAACGCACGCGACGCCCGTGGCAATATGGCTGTGCAACCGCGTCGCGTTAGCGCTTCGGGAAGAATGCCGAAAGCGGCGCGCCGCCGGACTCTCATGGAGGTCATATGGATCCCTTATCGTTGCAGTCGCTGGCCGATTATTGGTCGCAACCTGTGGTAGCCACCAATGTCGTGATCTTCTTTAATCTGCTTGGCGCCCTGATCCTCGGGCTGCTCGTGGGCTACGAACGCGCCTATCACGGCCGCGCCGCTGGCATGCGGACCTACGGTTTGGTTTGCATGGCATCGGCGGCGGTTACCGTGATCTTCGGCTCCCCGGACCTATGGTATGGCGGCCACGCGACTATGGCGGCAAGTCCCGATCCTTCCCATGTGGTCCAAGGCATTCTGACGGGCATAGGTTTTCTTGGAGCCGGAGTCATTATGAGGGAGGGTCTTAGCATTCGGGGGCTGACGAGCGCAGCCTCGATCTGGTCATCGTCGGCGATTGGCGTGTTGGTGGGTGTCGGATTCTACGGGGCGGCTATATTGCTCACCGCACTGTCTGTCATTTGCATGATTTGGGTGTCGCGGCTCGAGCGCTGGTTGCCGTCACGCGCGGGAGTAGCGATCGCAGTGCGCTTCAAGAAGAACTTCCAACCTCGCGAGGAGGTGTTGCGCAAGGTGGCACGCCAGCGTGGGTATGACATTGCCGAAGGCTCGCTGTCGATTGACTACAATGCTGAGCAACCCGAGTGGCACTATGTAGCGATCGCGTCGGATAACAAGAAGGGTTCGTCGGTTTCCGAGTTGGCTCAGATGATGTCTTCGTACGAAGGGGTAGACAGTTTTCAGTTGGCTCACTGTCGCCACTAGGAAATCACACCGCATAGGGCGCAGGTGAGAGAGGAGACTGGGCCAAGGTATCAAGTATCCGGGAGTCACCGCCGACATCGAATTCGACAAGAATGGCGACCTGACGAAAGGGCTGTTGACGATTTTCGTGGTCAAGAACGGCAAATGGGAGGTCGTCAAGTAGGACGGCTCGGCGGGCGCCGACCCGGGCGCCGCCACTCGCCTTACTCCAATCGCAACAGCTTCGCCGCAGTCTTCCCGGCAATCAGGTCGCGCTCGGCCGCGGTCAGCGAATCGAGCCGCTCGATGTCGCCCAGCGGGTCGGCGAGCCCCATGTCGAAGCAGTAGTCGCTTCCAAGAGTTACCCGATCGGCGCCGACCATGCGAATCAGCGAGGTGTTGATGTCGGGGTTGTGGCCGATGGTGTCGTAGGTGAAGCGCCTCAGGTAGGCGCTCGGTGGCGCATTCATGTGGCGAAGCTCGGGGCGGACCTTCGTCCCCCGGTCCAGCCGCCCGATGAGCCAGGGGAAGGTCCCGCCCGCGTGTGGCAGGTTGAACTCCAGCTTCGGAAACCGGTCGAGCACGCCCCCGAAGATCAGAGACGCTGCGGCGACGCCGGTGTCGTAAGGGTTGCCGAGGAGGTTGCGCAAGTAGTACTGCGACGTCCGCTCGCGGCCGAGGGTGTCGATCGGGTGCAGAAAGATCGTCCACCCTAGATCTTCCGCCTTGGCGTAGATTTCCCAGAAGCGGCGGTCGTCGAGGTTGGTGCCGTTGACGTGCGTCGCGAGGTACATCCCGCGCATCCCTGGTAGTGCCGCGGCACGCTCGAGCTCCTTGAGCGCGAGCTCAGGATCCTGCATCGGCAGCATCGCCAGCCCAACGAACCGGCGCGGATGCTGCACGTGCGCTGCGCTGGCCGCATCGTTGTAGCACTGCGAGAGCGCGAGCCCGAAGGCTGGCGAGGCCCAGTAGACCATCGGCGCGGTGAGGGACAGCGCGTGGACGTCGACCCGCTGTCTTTCCATGCCCTTCAGGCGCAGGTCGAGATGGACGAACTCGTCGTCGAACGCGTTGACGATGCGCTCGGTACGGATGGCGTAACCCTTGTCAGTGCGCTCGAGCTTGGCGCCCTCGGCTGCTCCGTCGCGCTCGAAGAGCTTGAGCCACTCGGCCGGATACCAGTGCGCGTGGATATCGACGACGCGACAGGGAGGCGCCGCACGCGGCGTGTGAACGTGCTGATCGGCGGCGTCCGCGGTCATGATCGAATCGCGTGAGGGCGCGCGCTCCCCGACACCGATGCCGAAAGCTTATGCCTCGGATGATCTTCGGGCATGGGTGAGGAACGTGAGCGGCAGCGTATCATAGCCGCGAACGATTCGCTTCGAGGAGCAGGCCATGCTCGAACTCGCTTGCGCTTTGCGAAATCTGCGTCCGCGATGCTGGGGCACGGTTTGCCGCATCGCGATGCTCATCGGCGCGGCGATGTCGCCGATCGTCGTCACCGCGCAAGCGACCGAGCCCTATCCAAGCCATCCCGTCAAGATGCTGGTGCCGTACGCACCCGGCGGTGCCACCGACATCATCGCGCGCCATCTCTCGCCCAAGCTTCAGGAAGCGCTTGGCCAGCCATTCGTCGTCGACAATCGTGCGGGCGCGTCGGGGAACATCGCCCTCGATGCAGCGGCGAAGGCGCCGCCCGACGGATACACGCTGCTGGTCGGTAACGTGTCCACCAACGCGATCAACGAAAGCACTTTTGCCGGCGTGCTGCAGAGCAAGCCCTCGCGCGATCTGGTAGGCATAACGAAGCTGGTCGAGATTCCGCACGTGATGATCGCCGCGACGTCATTTCCGCCCAACACGGTGGCCGAAGTGATCGAATGGGCGAAGCGCAATCCGGGGAAGCTCAACTACGCCTCTGCCGGGATCGGAACGTATCCCCATCTGGACATGCTGCGCTTCGCCAAGGCCGCGGGGATCGAGGTGACGCACGTTCCCTACAAGGGCGGCGCATCGCAGATGCTGCCGGCGCTGATGTCCGGAGAGGTGCAGCTAGCGTTCATCAACCTCGCATCCACCATCGAGCAAGTGAAGGCCGGTAGGGTGAAGGCGATCGCGACGACGATGCCGGCGCGGCTGACCGAGTTGCCGTCGGTTCCGACCATGGCCGAGCAGGGCTTCCCCGGGATCGGCACCAACGCTTGGCAGGGGTTATTCGCGCCCGTGGCGACGCCCAAGCCCATTCTCGACAGGCTCCACGCCACCGTGGTCGTGATCCTGACGCGCCCCGAGATGAAGGAGATGCTCGCTCGGCAGATGATGACCGTGGCAGTATCACCTTCTCCGCAGGCGTTCACCGACGAGGTCAACCTCGAGACGCGAGCCTGGTCGGAAGTGGTGAGCGAGCACAAGGTCAAGATCGACTAGCCGGGGAGCACGCCGTTGCCCAAGCCGCGTAATCGCGGATCGCAGCCGCGTTACGACCTCGTCGTCGAGAAGGATCTGGAGATTCCGCTGCGCGACGGGGCGCGGCTCAAGGCCGACGTGTTTCGCCCCAAGGGGCGAGGGCGCTTCCCGGTCATCATCAACCTGGGCGCGTATCAGAAAGACAAGCTGTGGGTGCCTCCTGCGGATCTCGAGGAAGCGCCGAATCCGTACATGAATTGGGAGACGGTGAACCCGCTGTGGTGGGTGCCACGGGGTTACGCCGCAGTGCGGGTCGATGGCCGCGGCAGTGGCAAGTCTCCCGGCCGAACCGATCCCTGGTCGCCGAGCGAGGCGTGCGACTTCTACGACGCCATCGAGTGGGCCGGCAGGCAGGCGTGGAGCAGCGGCCGCGTGGGCTTGAGTGGCGTTTCCTACTTCGCGATGACGCAATGGCTGGTGGCAGGCCTCAAGCCTCCCTCGCTCAAGGCGATGATCCCCTGGGAGGGCGCGGCTGACATGTACCGCGACCTCGGCTACCACGGCGGGATCTTTTCCTTCGGGTTCGTCGTCAACTGGCACAACAACCACATGGCGCACCACCTGCTGGGCAAGCCGCAGGCGAGCGTGCCGGATGCGTTCTCCACGCCATGGGTGTGGGAGTACATGCGCTACAACCTCGATGGCGAGTGGTACCACGGACGCCGCGCATCCTGGGAGAACATCGAGATTCCGCTCCTGAGCGCCGGCAACTGGAGCGGAATGGGCCTGCACTTGCGCGGCAACACCGAGGGCTACCTGCGCGCGGCGTCGAGGCACAAGAAGCTTCGCATCCACACAGGGACGCACTACCACCCGTTCTACTCGGCCGACGGCCGCCGAGATCAGCTGCGCTTTTTCGATCATTGGCTCAAAGGGATCGACACCGGGATCATGCGCGAGCCGCCCGTAAAGCTCCTGGTCCGCAAGGGCGGCCACGGCAACGCCGAATGGCGCTTCGAGAACGAGTGGCCTGTCAAGCGCACGCGCTGGACCAGGTTCTATTTGCGGGCCAGGTCGAGCGCGGGCGGCGATGCGAACGGGACGCTGGGCGTCGAAGCGCCGCGGCGGTCCACGTCGGTCTCATACCCGGCGACGGGGATGACCAAGGCAGGCGTCGCCAGCGCGTCGTGGACGTCGACCGCATTGGCCGGAAGCTTGCCTGCGATGGGCGTCTCCTTCGACACCGAGCCGCTTGGCGAAGACACGGAGGTGACCGGTCCCATCGTGCTGGTGCTGTGGGTCTCGAGCACCAGCGAAGACATGGACATCTTCGCGACCGTTCGCAACATCGCGCCCGACGGAAGCGACGTGTTCGAGCTGGGCCAGCAGGGCCAGCCGATCCCGGTAGCGAAGGGCTGGCTGCGCGCGTCGCATCGCAGGCTCGATCCCGCGCAATCGCTTGCCTTTCGTCCGTTCCATGCGCACTCCGAGCGAGACTGGCTCAAGCCCGGCGAACCGGTGCGCGTCGAAGTCGAGATCTGGCCGACGTCGATGGTGTTCCGCAAGGCTCATCGCATTCGTCTCGACATCCAGCCGCGTGACGGCATCGGCAGTGCGCCATACACGCATTACCAGGCGGACTACAATGCCGGCGCCGAGAACACGGTGCACACCGGCGGCAACCGGGCTTCCTACCTGCTGCTGCCCATCATCCCGCGGCGTTGACACCACCGGCGCGCCTCGATAGCGTAGTGCGCGGCCAATCTGCCAAAGACCAGGTCAGGAGAGGGCGATGGAAATCAAACGCATGGGTTTTCATCGGTCGTCCATTACCGTCCGCTAACCTCCAGCAGTCCTCGATTTCCCCTTAGTAGGTGAGCGACATGAAATCCAGAAGGGGCCGCCTACGACCGTTGTGTGCCTGAAGAACCGATGGACGGTCACTCATAGCCCAGCAGCCAACTTCAGGAGCCGATACCACCCGAGGTTACGATGCTCAGATCCCTCGCGGTCCGTGGCGCGGGCAAGGATTTGGCGCGCTCGGTTGAGATCGTGTATTGCGAGGAATCCGGTAGCCGCGGCCGCCGTCAAGTATTCAGTCTCCAAAGTAGTCGCCGCTGCTGGCAACAGGCGGTCGGACATAGTTGCCATGCTCTCTACATCGCGTCGTCCCACGGCGGCAAACAGCTCGATCCACTCCATTCTTTCTCGCGGCATGCGCGCAATGCATTTCGACGCGCCTACACGGTTCCATAGTGCGTCTGTTTGTCGAGGAAGTAGCGCTGGATTGATTGTGGCGGCGAGCGCCACGATGCTGTCCCAGTTCGTTTCGACACCTTGAGGGTCGGGGCAATCCTGCATTAGCAAGAGCAGCAATCGCACTTGCGGCCCCATCGGTACGTAGGCCAGCTTTTCATCGTGGGTTGCTCTGTCGTACGCCATGACAAATGTGAAGATCCGCTGCGCATCTGTTTCACGTGCCGACGCTTCCGTCGACACGGGTTGAAGATCAGGCGAGGGGGGGTTCAGCAGAGGCGCGCGCCGTTCGAGGATTTCGACCAAGGGGATCGGTGCGAGTTGCAGTTGAGGCAACGATTCCGCGTGCGTCGCCTTGAATCGAGCACGTGCGGCCAGATTGTCGACGACGGGGTAATAGTCGGAGTTCGCGGTGGTCGATTGTCGGGAGAACAATACGCGAATCGTATCGCGCCCGGCCAGGCGGCGGCGTTCGAGATCGTCTGCGTTGCGGAACCCCAGTCTCGCCAATTCCCTGGCGAGGTCGGGGTAGCTGAAAACTTCCTCCGATGCATGCTGCAATGCCCCACTCTTGCGCGCTACGATCACGACATCATCGTCAGCGGACGCGTATATCGCATAGTCCTCAAAGACGGCGTTCAGGGCGGTGGTGATCGCTGCGAGCAGATCGTCGTCGAACTCATACAACTGGATCCACTGTCCGAATACGCCGTCTTCGTTCAGGTACTGAGTTACGTGCCGATAAAACTCTTCGGTGAACAGCGAAGAAACGCCGGACACCCAAGGATTGGACGGTTCGGAAACAATTAGGTCATAGCGACGTTTGCTTCGCGCGAAGTACGATTTGGCATCGTCGATGATGATATTACTGCGCGGATCGTCGTAAGCACGACTCACCACTGGCCGGAAGTGTTGTGCGCCGCGCACCATCATCGGTTCGATTTCGATCGTGTCGACACGCTCCAAACGTGGGTCCATTAGCAGCGTGGACGTTGACATCCCCGAGCCGAAGCCGATGACAGCGGCTGTTTTTGCGCCCGGCCGTTGCGCGAGCACCAGCGTGGGAATGAGGGCCATGGTGGGCTCGTCGAACGCGACCTCTTCGGCAGGGCCGCCTACGAAGATAGCGGCATCCGGCTTGCCGTTGGTACGGATCGAGACCAGGTTGTCGTTCTTGATGACGGAGATCGTTGCCGTTTTGCCGTCCTGGTTGAACAGCACGCGCTGGTCCTCAAAGAGGGTGGCCAACCCCGTTCGGAAAACGCCCGCGACAGTCTTGCGTGCATCGATCTGGAACAACCGCGGTGACGCGAGCAAGAGCGTCGCGGATACGCTCGCAACCACCGCGAACCTCAGCCGCCGCTGCCTGCTCGGTCGGCCGAGCCACAAAAGCAACAAGCCCAGACCGATATCGATCGCCGCGCCGTTGATCAGGCTGCCCTTGATGCCGAGCAGGGGCAAGCCGAAGTGCAAGACAAGCAGGACGCCGACGATGGACCCGAGCGTGTTCCACGCGTAGACGTAGCCAACGCTTCGCTCGCCATAGCCGCCCCGCAGGAGCAAGAACGTGATGAGGGGTAATGTCATTCCCGCCATCACCGTTGGCGGAAGCATGATCGCCATCGCGATGCCCGCACTGCCCACGTTATAAAGCACGTATCCGGCATCATTCTTGGCCAAGGCACCGATCATCCATGCCGTGACATCGAATGACACATCGTAGAGGGGGAGACTCAGCAGGGCGAGCACACCCATCGCGATCTGGACTCCGGCAAGAAAACCTTTCGGATCGGAGAGCCGGTCAATGCGTGTGCGAATCCAGGCGCTGCCAAGGGCAAGGCCTAAAATGAAGCTCGCAAGCATCAGCTCGAATGCGTGGGTTGAAGACCCGAGCACCAAACTCAGCATGCGAATCCAGACGACTTCGTAGATAAACGACGAGAGTCCGGTCAGCAACGCAACCCAAAGCAGCCATGCAGGAGGTAGTTGGACGGTTGCATTCGAGCCTGACGGGGGATTGAGTCGCAAGCGCTCATGGATCGCGTCCACTCGCGCGATCGTGTAAATCATCAAAGCAAGCAGTACGTTCACGACCCCAGCGGTGATGGTTGTCCCGGGAAGTCCGGAACGCGGGATGAGGACGAACGTGCTGATCAGAACGCCGAACACCGCGCCCAAGCTGTTCAGGAAATAAAGCACGGCGATGCACTTGCCAGGTGGTTGCCGGTGCGCGCGAATGACGCCGGTCGTAATCAACGGAAACGTAGTTCCGAGCAGGATCGACTGCGGCAGGATTAGCAGCGCCGCCAGGAGCCAGGACGAAAGGCAAAGCCTTTCTGCGCTGCAGGTGCTCGGAAGCAAAGTCTCGTACGCCCAATCGGTCGCGGCAACGAATACGTGGTGGAAGCCAATCCCGCAGGCGCCGACCAGCAGCTCGGCGATAGCATAAGCAGCCAACGGGTTCGCAATTCGATCGGAATAGCGACCCGCAAGCCACGCGCCGATCGCCATCCCGCCGATGAACACGACCAAGACAAGCGACTGCGCGTAGGCAGCGTGGCCGAGGAACAGCTTAAGGTAGTGCGACCAGATCGACTCGTAGATGAGCCCGCAGAATCCGGAAACCGCGAACAGCGGATAGATCGCCGGCAGCAATCGCTCGGGATTCAGACGCATCGCGATCAGTTCCTTTTTGCGCGGCCAAATCAAGATCTGCGCGCGGGCTGCGCGTTGGGGCGCAGTTCGGGCATCGATATTAGGCAATCTTTGCTGCGCCGGCGCACAATCGCACGCTGTGGTGTACAAAGGGAACAATTACGGAAAGGCTGTGAATCCGAGGCACCCTGATTGAGTTGTTGTACTCATCCCACAATAGGTGTAGCTTGCTTATTAATAGTTGTGCCGGGCACTATGCCTGCCCGGCCATTCATCTCTCGGGGCGCGCTTTCGACTGAGCGTTTCCAGTCAGTAGTTCGTTACTCGTTCAATGGAGAGCGCGGTTGCGGACTAGCCGCCAAAGCGTCGACGGTGCCCGGCACGTCCAATTGTCAGGCGTCGCGGCATCGCCTTCCATGCCGCAGTGTAGAAGGGGGATCGAGCATGCACGCACGCGTTAGTTTGATTCTGGCCGCGGCAATGAGCTTGTACGGGTTGGCGATTGCTCCAGCATTCGCGCTCGACGCGCCAACATGCACAGCCAACGCTGAACAAAGGGTTCTGGCCCAGGCCGGCAGCGGAAATGTTTCCTCGACGTGCACAGCAAACGGGGAGCCAACCGTTCTGGCAGACGGAAAGGGAGATCAGGGGTCGTGCCTGCGCAGCTGTGAGAGAAGCTATAACTCGTGCATAAGCTCAAAGGGAGGCAATGCATGCTCGCAACGGTACCAAAACTGCATCCAAAGTTGCGTCGGCGGTAAGAGCGGTTGAGCCGCACGGCGGACGGCCCAAACCGACCCTGTAGCAGACGCTCGACTCGATGCGGCTACCGCGGGGGGGTGAGCGCACGCTAAGCTGCGCGGAATAGGATCGTCCGACCACGATTCCGGCTGCCACCGTCTGTAGCCCTGACATGGAGTGCGCGAGCCGCGCTACAACGGCTCATGGATCGTGACTGAACGTCAGCTTTGCGGCGACTGACGCGACGACTGATTGCGGCCGAAAGTGCCTGTCCAAGGGCAGGCGCATTGCGGTCATAGAGGCTGGCGCCGGCTGTCGTCAAAAACAATGCTGAGCTGCTACGACCGCTAACAGATCGGCTATCTTGGTCTTCAGCCGGCAACTCGCGACCCATTCCCGACGTTCAAACCTTCCAGAAGGGCACGTTCACCAGATAGGCGCGAGGTCATTGCTTAAGCGGCCGCTCACGGTGGAAGCTGAAACTTTGCTCGCCAGAAAAACGTATTTGCTGCAGTCTCAAATACAGGTGCAAGCGCTTTACGAACTGCGCCGGGTTCGTCGAATGAGGCTTTTATCTCCGAAAGTGAGCCGGTCACAAATAGGTGACCGGCGACAGCGGGATTGAAATAGAACACTCGCTTCCGGTCGGGGACGCTCCAGAGCTGAATGCGCATAGTGACGTAGACCCGCCATGACGCGCACTCGCTGCCGGTCAGGGAAAAGCTGATGTGGTCGATCTCGACCAGGATCAGATGCGCTTGCGCATTACGCGCCGCCACGGCAACCAGTTGCTGCTCCCTAGACGCTTGGTCACCGTCATAGAGGATTTCCGCCCGAGCAATGCGGACAGAGGTGTGGGGCTGCAATACAGCTATGAACTGATCCTGCACGTCCTCCAGAGAAACTTCTCGCTGTACTATGTCGGAAAACTTCTCCGAAAGGCTCGGGTAGGCTGTATCTAGTTTCCGATCGCATGAGGCGCCTTCGATAGCTGCAGCAACAGCGGTGAATGGCGCGACGAGCAACGCAAGCGGTCCCAGGAATGCTGCCCCGGCTCCGGCGGCCATCGCTCCTTGGATCGCTCCGCTGCCGCTGGCGTTCGTCACGTGCCCCAACTCGGACTTCGGCACCGAGGCAACCGCCACGCCTATGCCGTCCGGAGACACGAGATATGGCTGCGGCTGGGTTGTTGCGCATCCACTCACCGATAACGCCACCGCCACGCTGACCGTGACAGCGAACCCTGGCCCTGTCAAAACACAGAACACGGCTCTTTGCCCTCCCGCATGATGCCGAATGTCCCTGCTATGCGCCGCGATGATGACACGCACTTGGACGCCGCTCACCGTGCACGGCCCGACGAACTCAACGACTCGGGCCGTCTTCGAAGCGTTCGAATGTCGGGTATTGGGCGCGAATCGCGAAGGCCGGTTATGGCCCCGTTGCTGACCTTCAGCTTCGCCGAAAGCGGTCACCAGAACCGCTCGAAGCAGACGTCCACAGGTTCAAAGCAGTCGGGAGCCGGACGAGTGGCCTCCGACGGCATCCAGGTCGAGGAAGCCGTTGGACGGCATCCCAACCTGTGGGGATTTCATGGAGAGGCGAGGGCCCTCGGGCGCCACGCTGGAGGCGCGAGGGGTTCCGATTCCGGCGCGCTGGCATTTGCACTACACTCTGCTTGCCACGCGGACCAGACTTGTGCGGGGGTGGCATGATGAGCAACGGGACAGTGCCGCAGGGAGCGGAGCCGCTCGAGCGCCGACTCGCGACAATCCTCATGGCCGACGTCGCCGGCTACAGTCGGATGATGGGCAAGGACGAGGAGCGCACTGTGAAGACGCTCCAGGGCCACCGCGAGGTCTTCGATGCGCTTCTGAAGGCGCACCGCGGACGCATCTTCAATACCGCGGGCGACGCGATTCTCGCTGAGTTTCCAAGCGCCGTCGAAGCAGTGCGTTGCGCCACCGAGATCCAGACGGCGCTGCGCACGCGCAACGATCACCTCCCTCCCCATCAACGTATGGCCTTCCGCATCGGGATCAATCTGGGCGACGTCATTGTCCAGGGCGGAGATCTGCTGGGCGACGGGGTCAACGTCGCGGCGCGCATCCAGACGATCGCTGAGCCTGGTGGGATCTGCATTTCCGGCAGCGTGTACGACCAGATCCAGAACAAGCTCACGCTTCAAATCCGGCAGCTCGGCGAGCAGAGCTTCAAGAACATAGCCCAACCAGTTCGAACGTTCTCCGTCAGCGCCGAAAGCGCGGCGCCACCGACGGATAGCGGACGAGCGCGCAAGCGAGGGCTCGCGACTGCCGCCGGCGTCGTGGCAGTCATCGCGGTGGGGGGAACTGGGTTCTGGCTTTACCGAGACTACAGCAGCCGCGCAGCAGAGGAAGCGCGTCGCGCCGAAGAATCGAACCGCGCTGTGGCGCTCCAGGCAAAGGCCGAACAGGACAAGGCGGCTCAGGCGACTGCGGAACGTGAAGCCAAGCTTCTCGCCGAGCTGCAGGCAGCAAAGGACGCGCTCACGCAGGCCGAGGCGACCAAGCACAAGGCGGAGCAGGACCGCCTAGCTGCTGAAGCGCAGCAACGGGAAGCGAAAATGCAAAGCGAGCTCAGGAGCGCGAAGGAAGCGCTGCAAAAGGCGGCCGAGAGCGAGAAGAAAGCTCAAGCCGAGGCTGCCGACGCGGCTGCGAAGAAGGCCGAACGCGTGGCCGAAGTTGCGCCCAAGGCCAACGCCGCGGCGGTTGCTGCGAAGGCTGCCGGTGCCTCGGCCGGCAAGGGCATCGATGGTTTCGATGGGGCGTACATGGGCCGCATGTGCACGGACAATCCGGACGGCAGCCCGCGATGCTGGGGTGTCGTCCTCAATGTGAGGCACGGCGCCCTTTCCGCGACTTGGCAGACGCGCTTCAACAACCAGTCTGCACACGCCATCGGGGAGATCGCCGCGGATGGAACGGTGAAGGTCGCGCTCGATGGATACACACCAAATGGGGTCTCCATCACCGCCGACGCCACTGGCACGCTCGTCAACAACAAGCTAACGTTCTCCGGCATTTGGACCAACGGCGCCCCGATCACCGGAACCTGGGTCCTGAATCCCTAGTCAGTCCGCTTGTAGCACCTTTGACAAGGTCGGCTCCTGGGCCGCGAGCGGTACTATCAACGCCACCGGTAAGCCGCCGTTCAAGAATCGCGACCCGACCCCAATGACGGCTTCGTCTCGTTCGCAAAGCGCCGTTGCGCGATGGCGATCCACGTGCGGCGTCAGTGCACGGCTGCCGCGGCCCCGCCCCGCAATACCCCCAGCGCACATACGATCGCGGCGTCGCGCTCGAAAGCGTGGGCGGCGACGCGTTTCGGCGCCTCCGCACCGTGTCGAGCCTACACCTCGGCGTGGCAGCGCTCGTACGGCTCGCGCTCCGCGGGAAACACGGCGACGTGCCATCGCTTCCCAAGCGCTGCCGCGCTCGCCAACAGCGCCTGCGCGCGAAGGGCGAGCGATTCGAGCGCATCGACGTCACCGAGCATCCGGTTGATCGCGAGGTCGACCGTGGCCTGCGCTTCGAACCGCACGTCGCCGAGTGCCTGCGCGAGTTCGATCGCCTCGCACAGGATCTCGTCGCCGGAAGTGTGCCGAGCTGAGCCGTGTGATGGACGGCGCAAGGCGACCCTCACTGGTCATCGTCTTAAGGTTTGGTTCCGGGGACAGGCCGTGTCAGCGCTACCACCAGAGTACAGACCATAGGCACACGATGTGGGCTACGAATCAGCGCGCGTTGCACTGAGCAAGGTGTCCCGTGGTCAGTGCTTAGTACTTCTGCCTTAGCCCGCATGCAGCGCCGCCAGACAGAAGCCTGCACACATCTGCTTACAATGCCATTGTCATCGCCAACGCGCGATCCAGCGTTACGGGAACTACGCACGCCACCAGCACCGGCGATGTCGGCAGGCTTGCGGTATGGGGCCGTGTCGTCCACATGTCGATGATGCGGAGCGCGTTCTAAACACTGCACAAGGAGATTGGCGTATGCAGGCTGTCCCCTCGAAAGTCGTTCCATTGCGCCAAAAAAGGGGGCTCGTTTCACGCCCGCCGAACAACAGTCGCATGGCGGGTCCGCTGCTTGCCGCCGTGCTGTGCCTGGTGCCGCTGACACCGTTGCCAACGTGGGCCGCGGCTCCCCTGCTCAGCCAGGCCGATGCGACGCGGCTGCTGGAGCAGACAACGTTCGGACCCACCGATGCCCTGGTCGCGCACGTGCAGGCGGTGGGCGTCCAGGGTTGGCTCAACGAGCAGTTTGCGGCGCCGGAATCGCAGTACCCCGTCTTTCCATACGCTCCACCGGGACCGACAACCTTCTGTGCCACCAACTCCAATCCCAACTGCCTGCGCGACAACTACTCTTTGTTCTTGCTCCAGAACGCCTTCTTCGTCAATGCACTGACCCATCCCGATCAGTTGCGTCAGCGCGTGGCGTTTGCGCTCTCGCAGATCTTGGTGACCTCGGGTGTCGAGGTCAACTTCGTGTACGGCATGGCGCGCTATGAGCAGTTGCTGCTGGACAATGCCTTTGGCAACTACCAGGATCTGTTGACCCAGGTGACGCTTTCTCCCGTGATGGGCGATTACCTGAACATGGTCAACAACGACAAACCGCAGGGCACGTCCGAGCCCAATGAAAACTATGGGCGCGAGGTCATGCAGCTCTTCTCGGTCGGTGTCTGGGAGCTGAACCCGGACGGGTCGCAGATGCTCGACGCCCAGGGCGCACCCATCCCGACCTATTCCCAGCAGACCGTTGCCGCGTTTGCCACGGTGTTCACCGGCTGGACCTATCCGCCGCTGGCCGGGACGCCCCCGGCCAATCACAACCCGAAGAACTTCCTCGGCAACATGGTCGGCGTCCCCGCCGAGCACGATACGAGCGCCAAGACGCTGCTCGATGGGGCGGTCGATCCTGCGGGCCAATCGATGTCGAACGATTTGAGCTTTGCCATGCAGAACCTGATCCAGCATCCCAACGTGGGGCCGTTCATCAGCAAGCAGTTGATTCAGAAGCTCGTTACCGGCAACCCTTCGCCGGCTTACGTGCAGCGCGTGAGCGCGGTCTTCGACAACGATGGCGCGGGAGTAAAGGGCAACCTGAAGGCGGTTATCACCGCGATTCTGACCGATCCGGAAGCACGTGGCGACGTGAAGTCCGATCCGAATTACGGCAAGCTGCGCGAACCGGTGCTGTTCATGACCGCAGCGGCCCGTGCGCTGGGTACGGCTTCGGACGGGGTTTTCTTCATGCAGCAGGCAAGCAACCTCAGTCAGGATGTGTTCGACGCGGACTCGGTGTTCAATTTCTATCCGCCGACGTACATCGCACCGGGAACGGACTTGTTGGGGCCTGAGTTCGCACTGGCGAATGCCAGCACCGCTATCAATCGCTATAACTTTGCCAACACGCTGGTCTTCGGCACCATTCCGCCGCTGGCGACGCTTCCGGGGGCCACTGGCACGCAGCCTAGCTGGGCGACACTGCAGAGCCTGGCCGCGAACCCCGCCGGCCTGGTGGCCGAGCTCAACAATTTGCTCATGCACGGCACCATGCCGGCGGCCATGCAGACGACCTTGCTGTCAGCCATCGCTACGGTCCCCGCGTCGGATCCGTTGACGCGGGCGCAGACCGCTTTTTACCTCACTATCACCTCACCCGAATACCAAGTGGAGCGCTGAAATGGATAAGCCACGGCAACTGTCGCGCCGTTTTTTCTTGCGCAACGCGATGGCACTATCGGCCTTCGGTCTGGCATCGCGACTCGATTGCATCAACCTCATCGCGGCGGCGAGGGCCCAGTCCACCGCGGCATCGAGCTACAAGGCGCTGGTATGCGTCTTCCTGTTCGGCGGCAACGACGGCAACAACACGGTCGTTCCTCTCGACACGGCGGGCTATGCTTCTTATGCCGCCGTGCGCACGGCGGCTTCCGGGATTCAACTCGCGCAGTCGTCGCTGCTGCCGATCAAGCCGGTGAACGTGGGCACGCCCTATGGACTTCACCCGTCGCTTCCCGAACTGCAG
Organism: Casimicrobiaceae bacterium; assembly: GCA_035623155.1. GTDB lineage: Bacteria > Pseudomonadota > Gammaproteobacteria > Burkholderiales > Casimicrobiaceae > PALSA-1003. Next base: position 49,756 of record DASPTZ010000026.1, read on the forward strand.
ACGCTGTTCAACCAGGGCAAGATGGCGATACTGGTCAACGTCGGCACGTTGACCGAACCCACCACGCAGGCGCAATACAACTCGGGGCTGCAGCCCTTGGCACTGTATTCGCACGCCGACCAGCAGGCGCAGTGGCAAAGCTCTATATCTACCGAAGAATCCGCGACCGGGTGGGGCGGGCGCATCGCCGATCAGGTCGCCGCCCTCAATGCCGGGTCGGGTTTTCCGGTGGTTACCTCACTCGATGGCACGGTCCTGTTCACAAGCGGTGCGCAAGCGGTGCCACTGTCGATTCCAGTGTCGGGACCTTTCGCGCTACAAGGTTATAACGGCACGGCGATCGCCACCGCTCGACTTTCCGCGGTCAGGCAGCTCTTGGGGCAGACCTCCGCGAACACCTTCGTGAACGCCGTGAGCGCGATCGGCAATCAGGCGCTCGCGCTATCCGGAACGGTCAACCCCATCCTCTCGGCCAGTTCGCCCATCGTCGATCCGATCTTTGCCAGCCTCAACAGCGATATCGCTACTCAGCTGCATCAGGTGGCCAAGATGATCGCCGCACGACAGGCGACCGGTGCGGCGAGGCAGATATTCTTCGTCCAGCTGGGCAGTTTCGACACGCACAGCGACCAGGCCAACCGGCAACAGGCCTTGTTCGCCGACCTTTCCCCGGCGCTGAAGGCGTTCTACGACGCCACGGTCGCAGTCGGCGCGGGCGGTCAAGTCACCACCTTCACCTTGTCCGACTTCAACCGCACCTTTCAGCCGTCATCGGGGGACGGCACCGATCATGCGTGGGGCAACCACCATTTCATCATCGGCGACGCGGTCAAGGGCGGCAATATGTATGGGCAGTTCCCCCAGCTCATCCTGGGCGGACCCAGCGATGCCGAAAAGAGAGGGCGGTGGATTCCCACGGCCGCGGTGGATCAATACGGCGCGACGCTGGCCAGGTGGTTTGGCGTGGCGCCGGCCGCGCTGGGTCAAGTCTTTCCGAACCTGGCCGTTTTTCCGTCCAGCGATTTGGGCTTCATGAGCTGATCGGCCAGGTAGTGCGCGGCCGAATCAATCGAGCGGGTCGATCGGGTGCCCGCCGCCGAGGTCTGCCGCGAACGCATAAACTGAGAGCAAGAGCACTGCCGGGAACGGAAGGGTGAAGATCTACGCTCTCATGCACTCTAACGAAACGTAGAAGCGCCAACGATTCCACCCAAGGGGCAGTTGACGAGCTGATGCAAGCCCTGGATCGCGGCGAGCGCGACGCCCTCGGTATCGGCTAGCGCAATCGTGTGCCGTTGTAACCGAGGGTGAAGGCCGCGCGAAAGTCCTGCGCGTGGGCCCGAGGTGGCGAACCGTTTCGTCCCCGAGGAAGGGCCCGAACAGCGAGCGCCAACGTGTGCATCATAGAGACTGACGCTGTGACTTTCGACCGTTGGCAGGCTTTCCGGAGCCTGCAACACTGCGCCCAACCTGCCAGCGATCGCTGAAAGCGGGTACGTAGCTGATTGGTTGTCAAGTACCGCACACATTAATCTATTAATAATCACATACTTGGTGGTTGTCATGGAGATTAAACGCATCGATCATTATTCGATCCGCACCACCGACGTCGAGGCGTCGCGGAAGTTCTACACCGAGGTGATCGGGCTCACGGTGGGCCCGCGGCCGCCTTTCGACTTTCCGGGCCTGTGGCTCTACAGCGGCAAGCCCCCAGCCGACCTCGAGCACGCCGCCGGCAACTACGGCATCGTGCACGTCATGGGCGTCGATCCCGACGCTCCGCAGGGGCTGGTCGACACCCTCGGTTACGTGGATCCCGAGACGCTCAAGGGCGGTACCGGCGCGCTCGATCACGTCGCGCTCTCGGTCACCGGGCGGGAAAGCATGGTCGAGCGGTGCCGGCGCCATGGCGTGCGCTACTTCGAGCGCACCGTGCCTACGCTGGGCCTGCACCAGATGTTCTTCAAGGATCCCAACGGTGTCCTGATCGAGCTCAACTTTCCGGCGGCGGAGGCGCCCAAGCAGCAAGACCCAACAACGACCGCCGCATTCCGCTAGAAGCGCTTTTGTCCGCGCTGCTCCAAGCCGGCTCCGCCGTGTCCGGCATCACCTATGAGCAGGCGCTTGCAAGCGCTCGCGCACTGGTGCCTAGGCTCAAGGAACGCGCCGCACTCGCCGAGCGCTCGCGGCGGATTCCCGAAGAATCGCTGCGCGAGCTTCACGCATCGGGCCTGATGCGCGTGCTACAACCGCGGCGCGTCGGTGGATCCGAGCTGCCGTGGGTTTCGCTGATCGACATCGGCTCGGGGCTCGCTACGGGCTGCGCCTCGACCGCATGGAACTGGGCCAACTACGCGGTGCACCACTGGATGCTCGCGTTCTGGCCGGTCGCGTGCCAGGACGAGATCTGGGGCGCGGCCCCCGACGTGCTGATCGCCTCATCGGTGGTGTTCCCCGCTGGAAAAGCGACGCGCGTGCCTGGCGGCTATCGACTGAGCGGGCGCTGGCCGTTCTCCAGCGGCGTCGACTCGAGCGCCTGGAACATGCTCGGCGGGATCGTGCAGGACGGCGACACGCCGGGCGAGTACCGCATCTTCCTCTTGCCGCGCGAGGACTATTCCATCATCGACAATTGGCACGTGCTCGGGCTGCGGGGCACGGGCAGCAACGACGTCGAGGCGAAGGACGTTTTCGTGCGTGACACGCGAACGCTCGCCGTCGACGCGACCAAGGGCGGCGCGACGCACCCGGGCGCAACGGTCAATACGGGCGCGCTGTTCCGTATTCCGATCTTCGCGACCTTTCCCTACATGCTGACCGGGATCGCGCTGGGACTGGCGCAGGGCGCCTACGAGAGTTCGATCGAAGCCCTTCGCAGCCGCGTGGCTCGCTACTCGGGCAAGAGCCTCGTCGACATGACCGCGGTCCAGGTGAAGATCGCCGAGGCGGCAGCGTGCATCGATACGGCGCGGACCCTGATGCGCCGACACTGCGAGGCGGCACAGGCGCTGGCCGAGCGCGGCGAAGTCCCCGACATGACCACCAAGGCGACGTGGCGCCGCGACGGCGCGTTCTCGGCGGGCCTGTGCGAGCGCGCGGTCGACGTGTTGTTCAAGTGCGGGGGCGGCGCCGCGCTCTTCGACAATCAACCGCTGGAGCGCGCCTTCCGCGACGTGCACGCGGCGACGGCGCACATCTCGATGATCTGGGAGCCCCAGGCCATGACTTTCGGGCGTGTCGCTCTGGGGCTGCCCTGCGACAACCCGACGCTGTAGGCCTCCTACATCCCCAGGTACAGCTTGCGCACGAGCTCGTTGTCGGCGAGCTCACCGCGGGAACGGCCTTCGTACTCCATTCTGCCGTGCACGATCACGTAGCCGCGGTCGGCGATGCGGATCGCCTGATGAAAGTTTTGCTCGGCCATGAGCACCGTGAGCTGCCGCCTGGCCTTTAGCTCGCGGATCTTGTCCACCATGTGAATGACGAGCAGCGGCGACAAGCCCACCGAAGGCTCGTCGATCAGCAGGATCTTCGGCGCCGTCATCAGCGCGCGCGCGAGCGTCAGCATCTGCTGCTCGCCGCCGCTCAAGCTGCCGGCGAGCTGCTCACGGCGCTCGGCAAGGACCGGGAAGGTCTCGAAGCAGAACGCGAGACTGGAGGCAAGTTGAGCGCGCGCCACCCGCCGGCTCGCTCCGAGCAGCAGGTTCTCCTCGACGTTGAGGCGGGGGAAAAGCCTTCGCCCTTCGGGGACGAGGGAGACGCCCAGGCTGACGATGTCTTCGGGTGCACGGCCGGTGAGGTCGTGCTCGATGTCGTCGATCACGGCGGTGATGCGTCCGGCGCTCGGCGTCACGATTCCCATGATGCATTTCATCAGCGTGCTCTTGCCGTTGCCGTTGGTGCCGAGCAGCACCACCGTTTCGGCGTCGTTGACCGCGAGCGAGATGCGGTCGAGCACCTGCACCGAGCCGTAGCCGGCGCTCACCTCGTGGACGCGGATGCTATTGGCCAAGGTAAGCCGTCACCACTTCCCTGTTGTTGACCACCTCCTCGGGATCGCCGTCGGCGATCTTGCGGCCGGTGACGAGCACGGCGATCCTCTCGGAGAACTTCATCACCGCGCGCATCACGTGCTCGATCATGATGACGGCCACGCCTTGCTCCTTCAACCCGAGCAACAGAGCGAGGATGTCGTCAGTCTCGGAGGCCGATAGCCCCGCCATGGCCTCGTCGGAGATCAGGAGCGTGGGTTTTGCCGCGACGGCGCGCGCGAGCTCGAGCTTGCGCATGTCCACCTGCGTGAGTCCTCCCGACATTGCGCGCGCCTTGTCGCTCAGGCCTACCTGGCGCAGCACGTGCATGGCCTCGTCGGCGATCTGTCCCAGCGGGAGCTTCTCGTGCGCTCGCGCTGCGTACTGCAGCGGGATCCGCAAGTTGTCGAGGACCGACATGCTGGCGAAGGGCTTGGGGATCTGGAAGCTGCGAGCGAGGCCTAGACGCACGCGGCGGTGCGGGGATTCCCTGCCGATATCGTGTCCGCCGAAGTCGATGCTGCCCTCGTCGTTGCGCAGCGTTCCGGAGAGGCAATTCACGAGCGTGCTCTTCCCCGAGCCGTTGGGTCCGATCAGTCCCAGGCGCTCCCCGGGAGCGACCTCGAGATCGACTCGGTCGAGCGCGATGAAGCCGCCGAAGCGCTTGGTTACGCCGGTGACTTTTAGCAGGGGCGCGCTCATATGCTGCGAGTCCGACTGCGGCTTCCCGAGCCCGCTCCGCTGCGCACGTGCCGAGGCGCGACGCTCCGCGGGCTCCCGCCGAAGCGCTTGGTGACTCCCGAAACTCGCAGCAGGGGTGCGCTCATGGCCTGCGAGCTCGACTGCGGCGCCAGGAGTCGACCCAGCCCATGATCCCGTTCGGCGCCACGGTGACGAACACGACCAGCAGCACGCCGACGATAAGGAGGTTCCATGCCGACGACACCGTGACCTGCACGACCTGCTGCACGCTGCCGAGCAGCACCGCCCCGATCAGCGGGCCCAGCCAGCTCGTCATGCCGCCGATCAGAGGCATGGCGATGCTGTTCACGGCGTAGGAGAGGTTGAACGCCGCGCTCGGCTCGACATAGGAGAGGTAATAGGGAAAGGTCGTCCCCGCCATGCCCATCAGCGCGCCGCTCACGGTCGCGGAGAAGAGCTTGAGCCGCAGCGTCGGCACTCCCGAGCACTCGGCGGCGATCTCGTCGTCGCGGATCGCGGCGAGGCCCCTGCCGATGAAAGACGTCTGGATCGAGCGCGCGACGACCAGGGCGAGCGCGGTCATGAGCACCATCGCCGTGTAGAGCAGATGCACGTAGCGCGGGAAACCGAACGGCACCACTCGTGGCTGCAAAATATAGGCGCCGCGCGCGCCGCCGACGTAGTCCCAGTTGACGACGAAGGTATAGAGCACGACCGCGAGCGCGAGCGTGGCGATGGCGAAAAACACGCCGCGCATGCGCAGCGTGAGGTAACCGACTCCCAACCCGAGCAGGCCGGCGGCGATCGTTCCCGCCGCGATCATGACCGGAAGCGGTGGCTGCAGCGCCTTGTGCAGGAAAACCGTGGTGTACGCGCCGACCGCGAAGAACGCCGCCGAGCCGAAGTTCACGTAGCCGGTGTACCCGCCGAGAATGTTCCAGGCCGTGGCGAGGATGATGAACTGCAGCACGGTGTACGCAGCCGAGAAGAAATAGTCGCTCGAGACGAGCCGGCTCGCGGCGACGACCGCGAGCGCGATGGCGAAGGTGAGGATGGCGAAGTTCCGATTGCTCATCGTCCGAGCAGCCCCGAAGGCTTGAACGCGAGCGCGGCGAGCAGCGTGCCGAACGAGACCGCCGGCGCCCACGACGGCCCGAAGAACGTCGACGTGAAGGATTCCGCCAGCCCGAGCACGAACGCGCCGAGTAACGTACCCCAGATCGAGCCCATGCCGCCGAGCACGCAGACGGCGAACACCAGGCCTATGTACTCGCGGCCGATGGCCGGCTGCACCGGCTGGATGACGATGAGGAACGCACCGGCCACCCCGGCCGTCGCGATCGACAAGGCGAATGCGAATTCCTTGACTCGCACGGGGTTGATCCCCATCAGGCGCAGCGCGAGCTGATCCTGGGCGACCGCGAGCACGGCGCGGCCGAAGAACGTGCGGGCGAGAAATAGCTGCACGCCGACGACCATCGTCACCGAGACCACGAACGGCACGACGAGGCGCAACGGAAAATCCACCACGCCGAGCCGCAGCGTCACCGACGAATAGGCGGTTTCGACCAGCCGATAATCGACGCCGAAGACCAGCAGCAGCACGACTTCGGTGATGAACAGGATGCCGAAGAAGAAGGCGAGGCCGCGCAATGATTCCTGGCCGCGCTTCTCGAAGCACAGGTAATAGATGCGGTAGAGCAGCATCCCGAGCGCGAAGAACAGCGGCGACAGCACGATCGAGACCGCAATCGGGTCGAGGCCCATCCGGTCGTTGACGATGTATGCGACGTACGAGCCCAGGATGATGAACGCCGGATGGGCGATGTTCACCACGTCGAGCATCCCGAACGAGATCGAGATGCCCACGCTGACCGCCGCGTAGAAGCCGCCGAGCAGCAGTCCTGCGATGATGGCGTTGAGCAGCAACGCCGTCGGGAATTCCATTGCCGGTCGCGCCTCCGAATTCCCGACGGCTGTCGAGCGACGCTATTTCTTGTTGTCTTGGTACGGGGTCATGGCCGTGCCCGTCTTGTAATCGCTGGGGGCGAGCACGGTGACTTTGCCCGGCTTCATCCACTGCTCGAGATCGTTGCCGCTGATACCGTGATACTGCACGGTGAGCATGCGCGGTATGGACCACTCGCCGTTCTTGGCGAATCGGACTTTGCCGACGAAGGTATCGAACTCGTAGGTGTGCATGTAGTCGGCGAGCTTCCCCTGGTCGAGTCCGCCGGTCGCCTTGATCGCCTGCTCCAGGACTTGCATCATGGCGTAGGCGTACGGCGGCAGATAGAACCCGAGCGGGTCGACGCCTTCCTTGACGGCGCGCCCCTGGTACTTGGCGAGAAACTGCTCGAGGAACGGGTACTTGGCCGACACTTCGGGGGCGTAGGCCTCGTAGTTGACGACGCCGTTCAGCAACGGCCCAAGCTGCGTCTTGAGCGCCGCGAACTGCGGGCCGACCAGCCCGCCGCCGAACATCCGCGTCTTGAGTCCCACTTCGTTGACTGCGCGAACCATGCCTGCCGAGTCGGGTGGGTACGAGGCGAGGAACACCAGATCGGGGTTGGTGGCCTGGATTGCGCGCACGATCGGCGAGAAGTCGACGGTGTTGGGCGGATAGCTCTTGTCATAGACCACCTTGAGCCCGGTGCGCTTGGCCTGGGCGCGCGCTCCTTCCAACGCCAGTGCGGGATACTCGGCGTCGGCACCGACCAGCGCGACCGTCTGCGGCTTGGGATTGAGCGTCATCGCGGTGTCGAAGAATCCCTGCGTCCACCCGATCGCCGGATCCGGACCTGCCGGCATGATCTGGAAGTACCGGTCGTAGTTGAACTTGGAGTTGACGTTCAGGCCGAACAGCGACATGAAGGTCATATTGCGTTGCATCATGATCGGCATGGCAGGAGCGATCACGTTCGTGCCGTAGCCGGAGACGACCAGGTCCACTTTGTCGACGTCAAGGAGCTTGGTGTAGATGCTGGGCACTGTCGATGGATTGGTCTGGTCGTCGTAGTAGACCAGTTCCACCTTGCGGCCGAGCAGGCCGCCTTTGGCGTTGACGTCCTCGGCCCAGATCTGCATCGAGATCAGCGCCGCCTTGCCGTTGCCGGCCAGTGGACCAGTCAGGCTCATCCCGAAGCCGATCTTCAACGGCTGTTGCGCCTGGGCCGACGCCGCCAGCACGAGCGCCGCGAGCCCGGCCGACATCCACAACCCCAGTTTGTTCATTGTCATCTCCTCCTCAAATCCACGGCGATGCTTACATGGCGCTTTCAGCGCTGTCAATCGTCGCGTCCGACTGCGCTGCGCGTGAAGTGAGCGCAACAGGTTGCGGACGCGACGCCCCGGCGCAGGCCGGGGCCCAATTTCCGCGTTTCATCTCTTTTTGACGGGCGTCTGGGCGCGGAACCAGTCGAGGATCTGTCCACCCGTCCAGTGCAACACGCCAGGCTTGGCAAGCACGTAGCGATAGAGCTCCTCGATGTATCGGATGCGATGCGGCACTCCCGAGATATACGGATGGACGCTGATCGCCATCACCCGCCGAGACGCCGCGCTCTCTTCATACAGGCGATCGAAGTGATCCCGGCCCCGGCGCAGCATCTCCTCGGCCGTGTGATGCTGGACAACCATCATCACGATGTCGTTGATCTCGACGGTATAGGGAACGGAGAGCACCGGGCCGTGCGCGGTCGCGATGTAAACCGGCTGGTCGTCGAGCACCCAATCGGCAACGTACTCGATGCCCGCCTCGGCCAGGTAATCGATCGTGTCGAGCGTCTCGGTAAGCCCCGGGCTCTCCCAGCCCCGCGGAGGCCTGCCGGCGACGGTCTTGATCGCCTCGATCGTATCGCGAATCGCGGCGCGTTGATCCTCGAGCTTGTGCATCGGCTGCTGCAACCAGCCGTGGCCCATGAATTCCCAGCCCGCCTCCTTGGCTGCCTGCGCGATGCGCGGGTAGTTCCGGCAAACCACGCCGTTGATCGCGAGCGTGGGCGCCACTCCGAATTTCTGCATGCATTCGAAGAGCCGCCAGAAGCCGACGCGCATGCCGTACTCGTGCCACGCCCAGTTCGGCAGATCGGGCAGCAGCGGTTGCCCCATCGGCGGCGAGAGCACCGTGCGTGGCATCGGTCGCTCTATACCCCAGTCCTCGATGTTGACGATGCTCCACACGACCATGCGAGCATCGCCCGGGAGCGTGAGCGCCGGCCGGTCGACGATCGCCGAGTAGGGGACCCGTTCGCGGGGGGTGCGGGGCGTGTTCATGTCAGAAGATGTCATTCCGAGCGCAGCGAGGAATCTGCTGTTGGCGTGCGTCCATTGGCTGAAATGCAGATTCCTCGTCGCCAAGACAAAATGCAGCTCCTCGAAATGACATATTCTCAGTGCACATGCAACTCGATGTCGTGCAGCACGGGGTCGCTCTCTCGCGCGACCTCGTTTTCGATCAGCGTTCCGCAGCCCGGGCAGAAGAACTGGCGGAACACGGGGCGGTCGTCGATGTAGCGGCGGTAGTCGCCGATGTTCGGGTTGGCGGCTGCGATGTCGTGGTCGCGCCGTACGCAGCGATCCTTGTAGTTCCCGCGCGCGCGCCCCAGGTCGGTGGCGCAGCGCGAACACGCTGCGTGCACCCCGTCGCCTTCGCGCCGCAGATCGAGGCTGTCGGTCAGACGCGAGATGACGGCTCCGTCGAGGTGCACGACGCTGCCGTCCTTCTTGCGATTCGCGTCGCGCCGCTCGCTGCGAAGCTTCCGCGTCGCGGCCTCGTCGACGACACCCTCTTGGGTGATCACTACGCCGTAGATCTCGCGCGCCGCGGCGATCGACACGCAGCGGTCGTCGATCACGTCCTTGCGCACTCTCTGGGGATCGCGCTCGAACGGATCGCCGAACCCGCCCGCCGCGGACCAGATGACGGCGTAGACGTCGCGCGGTTGCTGCAGGAAGTTCTCCTGCCGCAGCCCTAGGGTGACCTCCGAACCGTTCACCTCGGCAATGTCGCGCGGGATCTGGCGCGAGGCGAATCGCTCGAGAATATCGGTGCCGCGCTTGAACTTGTAGGCGTTGGTGGCCGCCGGGTAGCCACCCATGAGCCCCGGTGACGTTGGAATGGCGTTGCCCGAGGACAGCGTGTCCTGGGTGATCGCGTCTGTGCGGTGGGGGATGAAGCAGGATTCGGCGGAGAGCCCGCCGCGATAGCGCCCCGCGCCCCCGGAATCGACGACTTCCTTGCGGTACAGAAACAGCAGCGGGAACGTCTGTTCGGTGTGCTCGACGTTGGGCAGCTTGCAGATCGGCGTGCGCGACTGGCCGCCGGTGGAAATGCCGTCGCCGGTGGCGAATGCTCCGATCGCGCCGCCGATCGGATCGACGAGGATGTAACCGTAGCGCTCGCCCCACTGGTCCAGCCCTCGAAAGATGGTCGCCGGCCACTGGCTGGTGCCCCCGATGCACATGATGTCGTTGCGCAGTTCAGGGTCGCAATGAATCATCTTCGAGAGCACGTTGTACGCCGGGTAGAGCGATATCTCCATCGCCTGGATCGGCGCGGTGGAGACCGACGCCGGAAAATCGGCGCAGTTGAACGTTCCCGGCGTGGGATCGAAGTCGACGTGGCGCAACGCGCCGCCGATGCAGAAGTACTGGTCCCAGCAGAGCAGCTCGTTCAGGGCCACCATGATGGAGCCGCGCCATCCGGAATACGTGGCGTTCATGGCTCCGTCCTGCGGGGCGGTGCCTTCGTTCTCGAAGGTGAGCCTCGTGCCTTGCTTGCGCAGGGTGAGCGCGACGCGATGCGTGCGGCGATCGCCTGGGCGGCAGCATTCGACGTACGAGCGCTCGCGCCAGACACCGTTCGGCAGCCGCTTCAGCTTCTTAAGGAATGCGGCTTCCGCGTTGTCGATGATGCGCTTCATCACGCCCTTCACGACTTCCGGCCCGTAGCGCTGGATCAATGCGAGGACGCGGTCGCGGGCGGTGATGTTGCCGGCGAGCTGAGCGCGGAAATCGAGCGCGACGGCTTCGGGCTTGCGCGAGGAGCGCAGGTACAGCTCCTCGATGTCGCGTCGGATCGTATTGCCTTCGACGATCTTCACCGGAGGGATGCAGATACCCTCCTCGAAAGCGTTCTCGGCCGACCCGCAGAACGACGAAGGCGTGATGCCGCCAAGATCGTACTGGTGCAGGCAATTGGTCACCCAACAGAAGAGCTCGTCCTTCCAGAACACGGGGCAGATCAGCATCACGTCCTGCTGGTGGGCGGCGCCCACCCACGGGTCGTTGGCGAGAAACATGTCGCCGTCGCGAATTCCCGGGTTTTCGCTCCGGTATTCAAGCACCCATTTGACCTGTGTGTCGGTGACGCCGGACATGTACTGCATGTAAGGCCCGAAATAAACGAACTCGCCATCCTCGGTGAGAATCGACGGATTCAAGTCGAGCGCGTACATGGCGACCGGCGAGCCGGAGAGTCGCTGGATGGTCGCCCCGTGCTCCTCGTTCACGTGCCAGAGCGCATGGCGGACGACCTCGTAGGTGATCGGATCGACGCGCCTTGCCTGCCTTCGATGGAGCTTCAACCGCGGCGAGATCGACAACTTCTTCGGAGGCACGTAGCCCGACTTCCTGCCGTCGAATACGGTGTTCATGACGCTCAGCTTAGGCATGGTGGCCTCCCATCCGTCATTCCCGCGCAAGCGGGAATCCAGTGTCGTCTGCGAGCGAAAGACGCTGGGTCCCCGCATTCGCGGGGACGATCCAGGAACATTCGACTTTGACGCTCATCGACCAAACGCAATTTCGAAATTGCCAAACGCGTCAACCTTCAGCGCACGGCGCGGGTGCACGACCACGGTCGTGTCGGTGGTCTCGACGACGGCGGGACCGGCGATGCGGTTGCCCGAGGCGAGCAGGGCACCGTCGTAGATCGGGGTCGGCAGCGTGCCTCGGAGATCGGCCCAGTAGACGTTCCGCTTGCCCAGGCGCGCCCTGGCTTCGATTCGCGAGCGCTGCGTCACCGCCTTGGCGAGGCGCGGACGCGGCGTCGACGCCGAAGCCCGCAGCCGCAGGGTCACGATTTCCTGGCGCGCTTCCCCGTACGACGAGCCCCGTCCGTAGAGCTGCTCGTAACGTGCGGTGAAGCTGCGTCGCAGCGCCTGCTCGAACGCGCCCTTCAACCGTTTCTCGGGAAGCGCCACCTCGACCTCGTTGATCTGTCCGCGATGGCGCATGTCGAGCGAAAATTGAAATCGCCGGCGCCGCACGGCGATACCGTCATGTTCCATTTGCGCATTCGCCTTGCGCTCCAGCGCGTCAAGCGCACGGTTGACGCGCGCCGCATCGAACGGACTCGCCTGGATGTCGACCTGCTCGTAGACGTGCAGGATGTCGGCCGAGGCGGCGCCGAAGGCGCACCACGATGACGCGATATCCCTCTGCGGAATGACGACCCTCTGCACGCCCAGCTCGTAGGCGAACACCCCTGCGTGCGCAGGGCCGGCGCCACCGAACGCGAAGAGCACGAAGTCGCGCGGGTCGAATCCTTTCTCGATGGTCATCTTGCGGATGATGTCGGACATCTTGAACTCCGCGATCCGGGCGATGCCGCTGGCTGCCTGCATGAGCGGAAGCTTGAGCGCGTCGGCGACCTCCTGCACAGCGGCAATCGCCTTGTTGCGGTCGAGCTTGATCCGCCCGCCGAGAAAATTGTCCGGATTGATCGTGCCGAGCACCACGTCGGCATCGGTCACGGTGGCGGTAGCGCCGCCCTTGCCGTAGCAGGCGGGTCCGGGATCGGCGCCCGCCGACTCGGGTCCGACCTGCAGTGTGTCGGAGCCGCGATCGACGCGAGCGAGCGAGCCCCCTCCCGAGCCGATCGCCTGGATGTCGACCTTGGGCAGGAAGTATTCGTACTGAGCCACGTTGGAAACGAACGAATACGCGGGCTGCCCCTCGTAGATGATCCCGACGTCGAACGAAGTACCACCCATGTCGGTGGTGATGATGTTGGGACAGGCCATGAGGCGGCCGAGGTACTGCGTGCCGGTGACGCCGGAGACGGGCCCCGAATCGAGCGTGAGCAGCGGAGACTCCATCGCTTTCTCGACCGAGATCGACCCGCCGGCGCACTGGGTGATCTGCAGCGGCTTCGCGTAGCCGGACGCCTTTAGCCGGCGATCGAGGTTGCCCAGGTACTTCGCCATCACCGGGCCGATGTAGGCGTTGAGCGCCGTCGCAGTGACGCGCTCGTATTCACCCCATTTGGGCGCGAGATCCACCGAGCAGGACACGAAGACGCGAGGCGCGAGGTCACGAATCATTTCCTTCACCCGGAGCTCGTGATGCGGATACTTGAAGGACCACAGAAAGCACACTCCGATCGCTTCGATCCCCTGGTCGACCAAGCGCCGGATCGCCTGCTCGGCTTCGGACTCGTTGAGGGCGACCACCACCTCGCCGAAGCAGTCGACCCGCTCCGAGACGCCCTCGATGAGTCGCTTCGGCACGATGGGCTGCGGTTTCTGGCTTTCGGGGAAGTGCACGACCTTCCTGATCTCGCGCGCGGTGACGCCACGCGAGCCGCGCATGATGTGGATGGCGTCTTCGTGGCCGCGCGTGGTGATCAGGCCGACCCGCGCGCCCTTCCTCTGCAGGAGGGCGTTGGTTCCCACGGTCGTTCCGTGGGTGAGCACGTCGACGCCACGGCAGAAGTCCGCGAACGGCAAGCCGAGCTGGTCCGCCGCGAGATGCATGGCAGCGAGCATGCCTTCTGCGAAATTCTCCGGAGTCGAAGGACACTTGGTCGCCGTGATGCGGCCTTTGGCGTCGAGCACCACGCAGTCGGTGAATGTGCCGCCGATGTCGACGCCGACGAGTAAGTGTCGCCCCGGCGCAGGCCGGGGCCCAAGGTCGTTTTCGCTCGTTCGTGCCACGTTATCTCAGTTCGTCGTTCCCGCCCCCGATTCAATCACTCGGGGGCCGGCTCCAGCGGGGACCCAGTGTCTTTTTCCGCATGACACTGGATCCCGGGCCTCGCTCGCGCTCGCCCGGGATGACGCATCCGTTACCAATCGCGGGCACGTTCGTGCCCGCTCCTGGACGGATGCGTCACTTCGCGAACTCGAACGCGTCGTGGGAGTCGCTGTGCACCTGCACTCCCGTTCCCGCCGATTGCACGTCGCCGCTCACCATGTGCAGGCGGTTGCCGACGACCGCGCCGGCCAATCCGTGGCGCGACACCGGCATCGAGGGAAGCACCGCCCACGTGTTGCTCGCAGGGTCGTACGCCTCGAGCGCGCGGAAGGTATACATCCTCTGGGAGTCCTGGCCTTCGCCGCCGGTGACGTAGATGCGCCCCTCGTAGACGCCTGACGCCATCGCGCTGCGCGCCGAGGGCATCCGCGCGCGAGCGGCGCCCCAGGCGTCCGCTGCCGCGTCGTATTCCTCGACGACGTCGACGTTGCTGCTGCCCGAGCTGATGAACGAGGTGCCGACGCGCCCGCCGATTACGTAGATCCTGCCGTTGACTGCGCCGGCGGTCGCGTGATTGCGCGGTGTCGGCATCGCGGTTCGTGCCCGCCAGGTGTTGGTCGCGGGGTCGTATTCCTCGACGGTGCCTACGGATATGTGCGGGCGTCCGGGAAGGACGGCAGGTTCCTTCGATCCAGGCGGCAGCGTTGCACCGCCGATGACGTAGATCCTGTCGCCCGCGGTTACGGCAACCGGCGAGCCGCGCTTGGTCGGCATCGGCGCCAGCGCCTTCCAGGAGTCGGACGCCGGATCGTATTCCCAGGCGCTGTCGACCGGCACCCACGCCGCCGGTCCCGAGGCCGGATACACAAAGCCGCCGAACGCGTAGATCTTGCCGCGGTACTCGGCGAACGCAACGTGATGCGACAACTGGGGCATCGGCTTCTTCTTAGTCCACTTGTCGGTGGCAGGGTCGTATTCGTAGACCATGCCTATCGGTTTCCAGCCCGGCGCGAGCCCGCAGAACACGTACAGCTTGCCGCCTGCTGCGGCACCCAGCAGCTCCTCGGCGGGCTCGGGGAAGGGCGCGAGTTTGGTCCATTTGCCCTGCGCGTGAGCGGTCGCGGCGAGGAACAGGCCGAGCGCCGCCGTGGCGAGAAGCACGCGAATCCAGCGTGCGGGACGGTTCATGGTTGCCTCCTTGACTTGATCTTTAGCAGACGCACCGCGTTGCCGCCTTCGATCATCGCTCGCTCGTCGCGCTTGAGTCGCGGAACGCTGGCGATGAATCCAAGCGGGTCCTCGACGCCCATGTCGTAGGGGTAGTCGGTGCCGAGCAGCACATGCCCGGGCCCGTACTGATCGACCATCTGCCGCAGCATCGCCGGATCGAAGGCGATGGTGTCGAAGTACATCTTCCTGAGATAGCTCGACGGCGCCTTGGGGATCACGGTCCGGCAATCGGGACGGGCCCTGTGAGCGTGATCCATGCGCGCCCAGTAGTGCGCGAGGTAGCCGCCGGCGTGCGGAAGCACGACCTTGAGCCTGGGATTGCGATGCAGTACCCCGTCGAAGATGAGATGACTCGCGGCGATGGTCGTCTCCATCGGGTTGCCGATCACGTTGTTGAAGTAGTGGTCTACCAGCCGCTTGCCCTCGGTGAAGCCGATCGGGTGCATGAACATGACGACGTCGAGCTCCTGCAGCTTGGCGAAGAATTTCTCCAGGCCCAGCCGCGGGTCGGTAAGGTCCATGCCATTCAAGCTTGGATTGACTTCCACGCCGCGAAGGCCCAGCTCCTTCACGCATCGCGTGAGCTCCGTCACGGCTAGATCGGCGTGCTGCAGAGGCACCGTTCCAAGCGCCACAAAGCGATCCGGCCACGTCGCGACGATTTCCGCCAGGCGATCGTTCACCGCGCGCGCAAGATCCAGACCCAGCTCGGGATCGGTCCAGTAGTAGGTCTGATTGGGCGCTGGCGACACCGCCTGGATGTCGATGCCCATGCGATCCATGTCTTTGAGCCGCGTCTCGATGCTCGAAAGCTTCGAGGCCCTGTCGCGCACCTGCTTGACGTTGACCTCGCGGGTGAGCTCGTTGGCGAATCGAACCGAAGGCTCGTACTGAAACGGATTCAGATGGGCGACCTTCGCGGCGACGGCGGGATTCAGATAGTGGCAGTGCATGTCGACGCGGAGGCTCCTGCCCTTGCGATCGCGAACCGTCTTGGTCGATGCCGCCCTGGCGATCCTGGCCGCGAGCGGGCGCTTGGCCGGCGAGGCGGCATGATCGTGGCGCGGATCGCTGCAGGCGGGTGCGCAACTAAACATCATGATCGCGTTCCTCCAAGACCGTCATTCCGAGGAGCGTACGCGACGAGGAATCTGCTGTTCGGAGCTCATTGAGTCGAGCCAACAGCAGATCCCTCGCGCTGCTCGGGATGACATTCTCCCACGGTGTGGAACTAGGCTCTCCACTGCCTAAGAAACGCCCAGGTGCTGGCTGATCAGTGCATGGTCGTCGCGTGCCTGGGCGGCGGCTCCGGTGAAGACGACCCTCCCGGTATTGAGCATCACGACATCGTCGGCGAGAGCGAACGCAAGCTTGACGTTCTGCTCGACGAGAAGGATCGACTGGCCTTCCTCCTTCAACCGCGCGATGGTGCGGCCGAGCTCGGCGACGATGACCGGCGCCAAGCCCTCCGAAGGCTCGTCCATGAGCAGCACGCGTGGATTGCCCATCAGCGCACGAGCGATGGCGAGCATCTGCTGCTCGCCGCCGGAAAGCGATCCGGCCGCCTGCCGCTGCCGCGCTGCCAGCGGCGGGAAGAGCTCGAACACGCGCTCGATCGTCCACGGCCGCGCCGCATCGGGCCGCGTCCGTCGCGCCACGATCAGATTCTCGCGAACCGTGAGGCTCGCGAAAACCCGCCGCCCCTGCGGCACTAAGCCGACACCCTTGCGCGAGATCGCTTCGGGAGAGAGCCGCGAGATCGGCTCTCCCGACATCCGTATCTCGCCGCTGCGCGGGGAGAGGAAGCCGACGATCACGTTCAGACAGGTCGTCTTGCCTGCACCATTGCGGCCCAGCAGTGCGAGCACCCGGCCCTGATCGAGCGCAAAGGAGACACCGTGCAAGACATGGCTCTCGCCGTAAAGCGCGTCCACGTTCGAGAGCGCGAGCGCCTCGGCGGCGGCGCGGGTAGTCGCCGATGCCAACTCAGTGGCCAACTCAGTTGCCAAGATAGACCTCACGCGTCTTCGGATCGGCCACCACTTCGCCCCGCGTGCCTTCGACGATGACGCTACCGTAGTGAAGCACGGTGACTCGCTCGGCGAGATCGAGCGCGGTGTCCATGTCGTGCTCGATCATGACCACCGTGACATCGCGCGAAATTGCGTCGATCAGCTGCTTGACTGCAGAGCGCTCCTCGCGCGACAGGCCGGCCAGAGGCTCGTCGAGGAGCAGCAGTCTGGGCCGCTGCGCGAGCGCCATAGCGATTTCCACCCGCCGTTTCTCGCCGTAGGAAACCTCCCGGATCGGTCGTGTCGCGCGCTGCTCGAGGCCGACCATCCCGAGGACGCGGCGAGCCTCGTCGCGCAGGCTGGCCTGGATGGCAAGAGGCCGGAACGCATCCCAGCGCGCCTTCGACAAGCCGAGCAGCGAGAGCACGACATTGTGCTCGAGCGAATCCTTGGGAAAGAGCGTGATGATCTGGTAGGTGCGCGCCAGACCGCGATGCGCGCGCTCGTGAACCCTAAGATGCGACACGTCCTCGCCGAACAGACGGATCGCGCCGGCGTCGGGTTTCAAGTCGCCGGTAATCAGGTTGAACAGCGTCGTCTTGCCCGCACCGTTGGGCCCGATGATCAGGCGGCGCTCCCCGGCCGTGACCTCCAGCGAGACGTTGTTGGTTGCCGGAAGTCCGCCGAACGCCTTTCTCAGGCCGTCGAGCTTCAGCGCAGGCGTCATTGTCTTCTCCAGCGCGTCCACCAGCGGCGCACTCCCGGCACGACGCCCTCGGGCATGAAAATGACGATCAGCACGAAGACGATACCGAGCAACATGTTCCAGCGTTCGAGATACGCGGAGACGTAATTCTTGAGGAGCATCACGATCGCAGCGCCGACGATCGGTCCGGCCAGCGTCCCCGCCCCGCCGGCGATCACGCCGAGCAGCGCTTCCGCCGACGCGGTCAGCGAAAGCGTCGATGGATGGATGTACTTGTGGTAGTAGACGAAGAGCAGTCCGGCGACGGCGCCCCAAAAGCCCGAATAGACGAAAGTGATCCAGCGTACCAGCCAGACGTTGTGCCCCAGCGCGGCCATCCGCCGCGGTTCGTCGCGCATGCCGCGCAGCGCGGCGCCGAACGGCGAGCCCG
The DNA here is from genome assembly GCA_035623155.1 of Casimicrobiaceae bacterium. GTDB lineage: Bacteria > Pseudomonadota > Gammaproteobacteria > Burkholderiales > Casimicrobiaceae > PALSA-1003. The sequence continues at coordinate 67,846 of DASPTZ010000026.1, forward strand.
CGAACCTGGCGATCATCCACAGAGCGAGGATGGTGACTGCGAGCGCGAAGTAGTAGAAGGCGGCGGGCTTGTCGAGGGCGATGCCGAAAGGCGCCGGCCGCGTCAACCCGGAAAGTCCGTTGTCGCCGTTGGTCACGGCGGACCAGCGATACGCCGTTCCCCACAGTACCTGCGCAAGCGCGAGCGTGATCATGAGGAAGCCGAGCCCGCTTGCATGCATCGCGATCCATCCGAACAGTGCCGCCATCAGCGTCGTCAGCAGAAGTGCCGCCGGGGCAGTCACGGAATGCCCCAGTCCCAGTCGCAAATACAGCCACGCCGAAGTGTACGCGGCTAGGCCGACCCACGCGGCGTGACCGAGCGAGACAAGGCCGCCGTAACCAACCAGAAGGTTAAGGCTCGCCGCGAATAGCGCGGCAATGAAGATCTGGCTTGCCAGGTTGACGTAGAAGTCCCCGCCGAGCATCGGGAACCCCACCAGCACCAGGCCGAAGAGAATCCGGACGAGCCACTTCACGTACTCTGCCTTCCAAACAGTCCGCGCGGGCGGAAGGCGATCACCGCGATCATGGGCAGGAACAGGATCACATACGCGAGATCGGGAAGCAGAGCTGCGCCGAAGGTGTAGATGAAGGCGATAATGAAGCTGCCGACGAAGGCCCCGAGGAGGCTGCCGACCCCGCCGAGAATGACGACGATGAGGGCGAGCGGCAGCATGTCCGCATCGAGCCCCGGGTAGGCCGACATGATCGGCCCTCCGATCACACCGCCCGCGCCCGCAAGTGCGGCACCGAGCAGGAAGACGAAGGAGAAGAGCCTCGACACGGGGATGCCGACGGCGCGCGCCATCGCCATGTCGTCGACACCGGCACGGATCATCGCTCCCAGCCGGGTGCGATCCATGAGCAGGTGCAACACGATGGCGGTGACGACCGCGATGCCGAGCACCACCAGCCGGTACGCAGGAAATGCGATGCTCCCGAGGACGAGCGGCCGCTGGAGGTATGCCGGGGCGGCCAGCGGAATCGGGTCGCCGCCCCAGATCACGAGGCAGAGATCGGCGACGATGAAGGAGACACCGAGCGTCACCAGCACCTGCCCCAGCGCATTGCCGGTGAGCGGTCTCAAGATCAGGCGCTCGAACAGCACGCCGAACAAAGCGACCGCGAGTCCACCCAACAGCGCGGCTAGCCAGAGGTTGGGAACCAACCGGAGCACCGTGGCGCCCAGATAGGCGCCGAGCATAAACAGCGAACCATGCGTGAGATTGGCGATACGCATGAGCCCGAAGATGAGCGAGAAACCCGCAGCCAGCAGGAAAAGCAGACCGCCCAGGGCGAGGCTGTTCAGCGTCTGGATGATCCAGAACTGCATGCTATGAACAGAGAGGTGTCATTCCGAGGGAGCGTCAGCGACGAGGAATCTGCTGTTGGGACGTAGCGGTTTCGCCAGGAACAGCAGATCCCTCGCTGCGCTCGGGATGACAGCTTCGATCCGAGATGACGATTCGCTAGGGCTCCAGGTTCTTCGCCGGCGGCCAGTCGCGCGAGTACACGGGATTCTTCAGGAACTCCTTCTCGTCATATACCCAGAACTGGCTGACGTTCGGATACGTATAGATGACGGTGTTGACGAGACGCCCCTCCTTGCGCTCGACCTTGCGGATGTAAACGTTGCCTACGATGTTGCCGTACAAGTCGAAAGCCACCGGACCGCGCGCCGTCTCGACCTTGATCGCTCGCAGCGCCTTCATGAAGGCATGCTTGTCGTCGATCTTGCCGTTGGTCGCGAGTAGCGCGGCTTCGAGCACGGCGCCCTCGACGTAGGTCGCAGCTGCGTAGAAGCCGGGATCGTACTTGAATTCGCTGCGGAACGCTGCGACGAATCTCTTGTTGATTGCATTGTCGATCTCGGCCGAATACCAGCAGGCGGTGATGACGCCGAGCACCTCGTCGCCCATGTTGCGCAGCACGGCCTCGTCGAACGCCGTCATCCCTCCGACGACATTGACTTTACCCTTCAGTCCATATTCGTTGAACTGCTTGTACCAGCGGAAGCCATTCGACCCGGCGAACCCCAAGAAGATGCCGTCGATGTTGGTCTTGAGCTGGGCGAGGTACGTCGCGTAATCGGGGACCGTCAGCGGCGGGAACATCTTCTGCACAATCTTGCCACCCGAATCCTCGAATACGCGCTGGAAACCCGCACACATCTCGTGACCGTAGGCGATGTCGTCGGCGATCGTCGCCATACGACGGTACTTGAGCTGCTTGTAGCAATAGTCGGCCAGCGCCTGGGCGCTTTGTGAAGAGGTCGAAGTGCCGCGAACGAACCAAGGGTTGGGATTGCGCTGAGTCATGTCCTCCGCGGCCGCGACCGAGAGGGTCGGCAGCTGCTGGGCTCGGATGTAGTCGTCGCAGGCGAGCGCCGAGGCGGCGTCGAGCGGCCCGATCATCACCTGGATCTTGTCGCGCTCGACCAGCTCCTGCAGCTTGGTTCGCGCCTGCGCCGGAACACCCGCAGTGTCGGCCACGAACAGCTCGATCTTGCGCCCGGCCAGTGTGTTGTTGCGCTCCTTCAGAAACATCACCAGCCCCCGCTCCATGTCGATGCCGCCGGAAGCGAGCGGCCCCGTCTTGACGGTCATCAGCCCGACCCGAATGGCCTCGCTTTGCGCGCGTGCCGACAGCGGGATGCCAAGCGCGGAAGCGGCGAGGCTGCCGCCAGCCGCCATGACGAATCGTCTGCGCGTGAAAGCCATGAGCGTTCCTCCTCGAGTGTCGTCTAGTGGGTGGGGAGCCTGGGAGCGTCCGGTTGCTTGAGCGGCTGCGATCGATCGAAGGCGTCGATTTTCATGCATTCCTTGAAGATGCGAGCGACCGTCGGCACGCCGGTGGTCGCGACGTTGAAGTATCCGGCAGCAAATACCTGTCCCGCAAGGCAGATGTCGGCGATGGTCGGCGCGTCGCCGTGGCAGAAGCGGCCGGTCTCGCGCTCCTTCGAAAGATGCGCTTCGAGGGTTTCCAGCCCCAGCAAGGTCCAGTGCTGCAGCCAGCGGTTGCGCGCGGCTTCGTCCTGGTGCATCTCGCGCTCCAGATATTCGCGGATGCGCGGCACGATCAGAGGATGGGCGTCGCAGGCGACGATGAGCGCCAGCCCGCGCACGCGGGCGCGGCCGCGCGGATCGCGCGGCAGCAGCGGCGGTTGCGGGTGAGTCTCTTCGAGATACTCGAGAATCGCGAGCGACTGGAACAGAGGCGGGCCGTCATCGACCGCCAGCGCCGGCACCACGGACTGCGGATTGACCGCCTTGTAGTCGCCGCGGTGTTGCGCGCCTTGCAGCAGGTTGATGGAGACCTGTTCCGCCGCGATGCCCTTGAGCGCGAGCGCTACGCGGACGCGGTAGGTGGCGAGAGAGCGCCAGAATCCGTAGAGCTTCACTTTCGTCCCTTCGTCATTGGGTGCCTTTTGGCGGAATTACGGGAACGAGCACATACGACGGCTGTCCCGGGTCGAAGTGCAAAGTCGTCCTGCCGCCGAACGTCGCCGCAGGTCGATCGCGCGGATCGTCGTGCAGGAACGGGCCGCACCCGCGCAGCTCGTTCTTGAAATTCGACAGCCGTGCTCCCGTGGCCTTGCCCCATTCGTAGTCCCGGCCGCGCACGGTCAGCGCGATCCGGTGGCCAGGCGGCACGACGATCGATGTGGGCCACAGCTCGATGTCGAGCGCGACGGCTTCGCCGGGTTTGAGCGGCTGCAATCGGTCGTGCGTGTGATACGGCCGATTCTCGGTCGACAATGTAGGATCGAGCTTGCGATGGGAAGCGCGGAGCCAGCCCTGGGCGATGGGCGTGTGCGGATCGATCGCACCCATGAACACGACCTCGCGCATGTCCGGCGAGAACACCCGAAACACGACGAACAGATCGGCGTCGGTCGTGGACGAAGACACGAACAGCCGCGCCGCGAGAGGGCCCGTGATCTCGGCTTCACTGGTGAAGGGTGCGCTCAGGAAAGTCACGCCGTCGCCTTGGGCGTCGAAGGTGACGCTCGCCTTGTTCGCTGCCGGTTCGCGCGCGAGCCGGTGGTCGCTCGCATCGAGGTAGTAGCGCGTCCATTGCGTCCGCGCGATCGGCCACTCGTTCTCGTGCCGCTCGACGAAGCGATCGATGTGGCGCACTTGCAGCTGGACCCGAGGCTGCCTCGTCCATCCGTTGTCTTCGCCCTTGAGGAAGCAGTCGAAAAACCGCTTCTGCAGCTTGACGCCGTAATCGGTGTAGAAATGAGTCCAGTGTTCGAGGCCGTGCGCCTCCAGCCACTTCTGCTTCGACGCGGCGCGCACGAAGCCCTCGAAATTGCCGCGAGGATGCAGGCCCTGGCCGCCCCAGTTGGCGGCGGAGAGAAACGGCACAGTGATCTTGTCCCACGCCGGCGCGCGGGCCCGGTGGTAATCGTCGTCGAGCGGATGCGCCAGTATCTGCTCGCCGAAGTCGCAGCGATTGCGGTAGAGCTCGCTGTCGGAGAGCGTCTCGTCGCCACACACGAGCTTTCCCGTCGCACGGCTCCTCGCCCCACGCTCGCCGCGGCCGTGCTGCACCGTGGTCACCTGCATGTCGTACCAGTTCGCCCAGAAGGTGCAGAGGATGCCGCCGTGGTGCGTCATGTCACGATACCAGTCGGCGGCGCCCTCCCATATGCACATGGCGGCCAGATGCGGCGGCTTGAGCGACGCGACGTGCCACTGGTTAATGCCGTAGTACGAGATGCCGTTCAGCCCGATCTTCCCGTTCGACCAGGGCTGCACGCCCGCCCACTCGATGCAGTCGTAGAAGTCGCGCGTCTCGCGCGGGGAGAAGTGATCGATGAACCCGGGCGAGCGGCCAGTGCCTCGGGAGTCGACCCGGACGCAGGCGTAACCGTCAGGCACCCATTTCTCCGGGTCGACCACCTCCCAGTTCTGGTATCGGTTGCTCGATCCGTGGGCGACATCGGGATGCTCGGCGATCATGCGCTGCCATGCGCTCGGATAGCCTTCCTGGAAAGCGAGCCCTTTTCCGTAAGGGCCGTAGCTCAGCAGCACAGGATAGCGCCCGGCGGCCGCGGGGACGAAGACGTCGGCGCGAAGAACGACGCCGTCATCCATTGGAATGGGCACATCCCAGTCGACGCGCATTCCGTCGCTCGCCGGCGACCCCATCGAGCCTCCTTCGGATCCCAAGTCCCCGCGCGACCGCAGCGTTGTCTGCGATTCATTCTCGTTATCGCGGTAATTTGACGCTTTGGTCCGCGACGTGTCAACGTAAGCGTGAGCCATACCACAAACGGTGGAGGAGGCATTGAAAATCGGTATCGCAGGGACGGGCCGCATGGGCGCGGCGATCGCCGCGCGCCTGCTCGCTCGCGGTCATGCCGTGACGGTCTGGAACCGCACCCCGCAAAAGGCACAGGCGTTGGCAGCCTCCGGAGCGACGGTGGGCGCGACACCGGACGAGCTGGCTAAGAAAAGCGATTTCGTCGTCACCATGCTCACCGATGCGGGGGCGATCGATGCCACGTATAACGGCGCGCACGGACTGCTCGCGGGGGACGTTCGCGGCAAGCTCTTTATCGACATGAGCACGGTGCGGCCCGAGGTCGAGAAGGCGCTGGCTGCAAGCGTACGAGCCAAGGGCGCGGCGCTTGTCGAGTGCCCGGTAGGCGGGACCGTCGGGCCGGCGAAGGAGGGGAAGCTCTTCGGCTTCGTTGGCGGCGAGGCTGTGGACGTCGAGCGGGCCCGGCCGCTGCTCGACGAGTTGTGTCGGCGGGTGGAGCACGTCGGTGTCATCGGCGCGGGCGCGAGCCTCAAGCTCGCGATCAACCTGCCGCTGCTGGTTTACTACCAGGCGCTCGGCGAAGCGTTGTCGTTATGCCAATCGGTGGGCATCGAGCCGGCGCGGCTCCTCGACATCTTCTCCGACACTTCCGGCGGGCCGAACATGCTCAAGGTGAGAGGCCCGACGATCGCGGCGACGTTACAGGGCAAGGAAACCACGCCAGTCACTTTCGATGTCGACCTGATCCGCAAGGACCTGCGCACCATGCTCGACGAAGCCTCTGCGCTCGGCGTCCGCCTTCCTTTGACGGCGGAGGCGCTGGAACGTTACGACCAGGCGGCTCGCGACGGCCTCGGCGCGAGCGATTCGACGATGCTTCCCGCGTATTGGCTACGGCACGGCCAGAGCAGGCCAGCAGATCACTGACAAACTCACTCCTCGGCCTTGATACCCGCTTCCTTGATCAGCTTGGCGTACTTGGCCTTTTCCGACATCATATAGGCGGTGAGCTGCTCAGGCGTGCCGCTTACCGCATCCACGCCGAGCAACGCGAATTTCTCCTTGACTTCGGGTTGCTGCATCACTTTCACCAGATCGGCGTGAAACTTGTCCGCGATCGCCTTGGGTGTCCCGGCCGGCAGGAGGACACCCCACCAGTTGACTGCCAGGAGCCCTGGCACTCCGGATTCCACGCAGGTGGGGATGTCCGGCGCCAGCGGGCTGCGCTCGGGGCCCGTGGTCGCGAGCGCGCGCAGCTTACCGGCGCGGATGTGCTGCATCACGGGCAGGGGGTCGGAGAACACCATGTCGACGTGGCCGGCGAGCAGGTCGTTAACCGACAGGATGCCGCCCTTGTACGGGATGTGCACGATGTCGATGTGCTCCAGGCTCTTGAGCATCTCGCCGCTCATGTGAGCGATGCTTCCCGAGCCACCCGAGCCGAAGTTGAGCTTCCCGGGGTTGGCTCGCGCATAAGCGACGAGCTCGCCCAATGTCTTGGCAGGCGAGCTCGGATTGACGACCAGGATGTTGGCGCCGGTCGCGATCAACGAAACGGCGACAAAATCGCGCCCGACGTCGTAGGGCACCTTCGAGAGGATCGGATTGATCACCGCGGGCCCGAGGTTGGCGATGACGAAGCTCGTGCCGTCGGGCGGCTGGTGGCTCGAGTACTCCATGCCGATCGAGCCGGCGGCGCCGGGCTTGTTCTCGACGATGACGGGCTGGCCCCAGAGGTCGGCAAGCCTCTCGGCAAGAATTCGCGCCATCAAGTCCGAGCTGCCGGCCGGGGGATACGTGACGACGAGCTTGACCGGCTTGGGCGGGTACGTCTGGGCGAGCGCGACGCTTGCCAACAGCGTCAGGGCCAGGCCCAAGCCCAGGAACAACGATCGGGCGATGCGCATGGGATTCCTCCTAGCCTGCGGCACTGGTGCGCGCGATGCAGTGGAGCAATGTTACCTGAAGCGGCGCTCCGCGGAGTGCACGCGAAACGCACTGTATCGTTTTGTGGGAAACTCGCTGGATGAAGCCTGTGCGCGACAAGCCCGGATCCGGAAGCGACAGGGCGCTGTCGTTCAACATGCGTCTGATCGCCCATCACGATCTCTCCGGCTTCGGAGGCATCGGCGAAGGGATGGCGATGCAGCTCGCGCGCGACGGCCGTCGCATTCTGTGGCTGGCGCACGAGTCGGCGCCGAAAAACTTCACCGGAGTCGACGTCACGGATCCACGCGCGCCTCGAGTCGTCATTCAGACCGAGCTACCGCACTCCAAGGTGCGCTCGAATTCGCTCGACGTCGTCGGCGACATGATGGCCGTCGCCTATCAGACTCAAACCCCGGGGTTAACCCCCGCGGGTTTCGAGCTGTTCGACATCGGCGTGCCGGAGCAACCCAGGCTGATCGCGCATTTCGACGCGTCCGGCCCGCACTCGCGAGGCGTGCATGCCCTCTGGTTCGTCGACGGCGAATTCGTACACATGGCGAGCGGCGCGGCCGATTTCCAGCCCACGCATCCCAACGACGATCAGTTCTATCGCATCGTCGACGTCCGCAAGCCGTCGCAACCTGTGGAGGTGGGCCGCTGGTGGCTGCCGGGCACGCGCGAAGGAGACAGCGCGCCGCCTCCGAAGCGACTCGACCCGAAATTCGACGCAGGGTTTCGCGCGCACAACACCAATGTCTTCCCGCAACGGCCGGACCGCGCCTACGTGGGTTACATCGACGGCGGGGCGCTGATCCTCGACATCGCCGACAAGGGGCATCCCAGGCTGATGGGGCGTTGGCAGAATTCGCCGCCGTTCAACGGCTTTACCCACACGGTGCTGCCGTTGTTCGATCGCAATCTGCTGGTGGTCAGCGACGAGTGCATCAAGGACGACGGCTTCGACTGGCCGAAGCTCGTGTGGGTGGTCGATGCGCGAGTGGAGACGAATCCGGTGCCGATCAGCACGCTGCCGGCCGCTCCGCACGGCACCTTCGCTCACCGTGGCGGGCGCTTCGGCGCGCACAATCTGCACGAGAACCTCCCGGTGCCCACCTCGTGGCGCTCGGATCAGTTGGTCATCGGCACCTTCTTCAACGCCGGAGTCCGCGCCTACGACATCGGCAACCCCTATCAGCCCCAGGAGGTGGCGTATTTCGTCCCGAGCGCGCCGCCCCTGTCGCGTGCAGGTGCGATCCAGTTGAACGACGTCTACGTGGACGACCGTCGCATTGTCTACACCGTGGATCGCTTCGTCGGCGGCCTGTACGTTCTCGAGATGACGCTGTGACGCCTGCTTCCGCAGGCCGCACGTCGACTACTGTCGATCCGCTGGCGAGCCGGCTGCCGGTCACGGTCATCACAGGTTTTCTCGGCAGCGGCAAGACGACGCTGCTACGCCGGTTGCTGCGTCATCCCGCGATGAGCCGGGCGGCGGTGATCATCAACGAGTTCGGAGAGGTCGCCATCGACCACGAGCTCGTCGCCGCGTCATCGGAGCAGATGACCCTGCTCGGGAACGGCTGCCTGTGCTGCACGCTGCGCACCGATCTGCAGGAGACGCTGCGCGAGTTGTTCGTCAAGCGGCGAACCGGCGAAGTGATCGACTTCGACCGGGTATTCGTCGAAACGAGTGGTCTCGCCGATCCGGTTCCCGTGCTGCACACGCTGCGAACCGACGGATTGCTCGGCGCGCAGTACCGGCTCGACGGTGTCGTGACTCTGGTCGACGCGGTGAACGGCGCCGGGCAGCTCGATACCATGCCCGAGGCGGTCAGGCAGGCCGCGGTGGCCGACCGGCTCGTGGTGACCAAGACCGACATCGCGGACGGCGATGCGATCGCCCGATTGCGGCAGCGGGTCGAGGCGCTGAATCCTTTCGCGCTTTGCGCGACCGCTGTCGATGGCGAGCTCGATCCGGCGTTGCTCAAGAATATCGGTCCACGGGCCCGGAGCGCGCGCGCCGATGAGCTGAACCGCTGGCTCGGTCCTGTCGCGTCGGACGCGAAGCCTGCGCTCGAAGCAGGCCCTCCGGGGCGGGCAGCGCCTCGCGTGGGCCCGCACGACGCGGCGATCCGCTCCTTCTGCCTGTGGTTCGACAAGCCTTTCACCTGGCAGGGGCTCAACGCCGCGCTTCAGGCACTCGCCGAATTGCGCGGGCCGGATCTGCTGCGAGTCAAGGGCATCGTTCACGTGGAAGGCGAGGGCGGCCCGATCGTCCTCCAGGGAGCGCAGCACCTGTTCCATCCTCCGGTGACGCTCGAGGGCGGGCACCATACCGATCCGCGTTCGCGCATCGTGTTCATCGTGCGCAACATCAGCCGCGAGTCGGTCGAGGCGCTGTTCGCTGCGGTGCAGGTGCTCGGCGCCGCACCCGCGCAAGATGACTGACACGTCGTCCCTCACCCGCCGCGCTAACGTGCGGCGGCCCCCGATCAGAGCCTGCCCCGGACTTGATCCGGGGTCGGGGGCAGGCTCTCTCCCAGAGGGAGAGGCGACCCAAGTAACCCCTCTCCCTCGGGGAAGGGGGCAGGGGTGAGAGGGAATCGTCACTCGGTGCACTAATCGTTGCAGTCGCCGAAGGTCAAGCGATTCGAGGGGACTCACCATGCCAACACGCGAGCAAATCGGCGTCGTCGGACTCGGCATCATGGGCTCCGCCATGGCGGCCAGCGTCGTGGCTGCGGGATTCCCGGTGTTTGGCTACGACGTGGTGGGGCGGCGCCGTGCTGCGTTATCGAAAGCCGGCGGTGGGGTGATGCGCAGCACGCGCGAGCTGGCCAGGCGGACTCCGATCGTGATCACCTCGCTCCCCAGCGCGCAAGCGTTGCAGGACGTCGCGGCGGAGCTGGCGGCCGCGGGTAGGCGGGGACAGATCGTGGTGGAGACGAGCACGCTGCCGATCGCCGTCAAGGAAGAAGCGCGGACGCTCCTCGCCAAGCGCAGCGTCACCTTGCTCGATTGCCCGCTGAGCGGCACCGGAGCTCAGGCGAAGGTCAGGGACATTGTTGTCTACGCGAGCGGTGAGCGCGGCGCGTATCGCCGGTGCGTTCCGGTTTTGGAGGCGTTCGCACGGGCGCACTACTTCCTCGGCGCGTTCGGCGCCGGATCGAAGATGAAGTTCGTCGCGAACCTGCTCGTGGCGATCCACAACGTCTCGAGCGCGGAGGCGCTGGTGCTCGGCATGAAAGCCGGGCTCGATCCCGCGACCATGGTCAGGGTGCTGGGCGATGGCGCCGGCTCGTCGCGCATGCTTCAGGTGCGCGGGCCGATGATGGTGAAGGGCGACTATTCAGCCGCGGCCATGAAGGTCGGCGTTTGGCAGAAGGACATGAAGATCATCGGCGAGTTCGCGCGCGAGCTCGATTGCCCGACGCCGCTGTTCGCCGCCACGACCGCGGTTTACAACGCTGCGATGGCGCTTGGCTTCGCCGAAAGCGACACCGCTTCCGTTTGCGCAGTGCTGGAAAAATGGACGACGCTGCGCCGGCGTACATGACTGCAGGGAGCTGGAGTGGAGTGGTTATCCTGAAGCGCCGCAATGCTCATCACTGATCCTCTCTTCTACGCAATCGCCATTCCGGTCGTCCTGCTGACCGGAATCTCCAAGACCGGCATTCCCGGACTCTTCGGCGGGATGGCAGTCCCGTTCTTGTCGCTCGTCATCCCGCCGGTGCAGGCGGCCGCGCTCATGCTGCCGGTCCTGTGCTTCATCGATCTCTTCGGGCTGCGTACTTTCCGTGGAATCTACGACCGGCGCAACATGCCGATCCTGCTCGCCGGCCTGGCCATCGGGGTCGTGCTCGGGATGCTCGTCTTCACCCTGGTGCCGCGCGACTTCATGCGCATCCTGATCGGCACGATCGCCGTCGCATTCGCGCTGAACAACATCTTCGGCTGGGCGCGCAATCGCCCGCCTACGAAAGCCTCGTGGCCGCGCGGCATCTTCTGGTCGAGCCTGTCCGGGCTTACGAGCTTCGTGGCGCATGCGGGATCCCCGCCGATCATGGCCTACCTGCTGCCACAAAGGCTCGACCGAAAAATCTATGTCGGCACCACGGTGTGGTTCTTCTTCGCCTCCAACTACGCGAAGCTCATTCCTTATGCCTACCTCGGGCAGCTCGACCTCACCAACCTCGCGACGGCGGCGGTGCTTCTCCCGTTCGTGCCCGTCGGCGTAAAGCTCGGCGTATTCGTGCAAGGCAAGCTGGACGAGAAAGTCTTCTACCAATTGAGCTACTGGGCTCTGCTGGGGATCGGACTGAAGCTGCTGTACGACGGCACCAGCGCGCTCTGGCGATAGGCGATTATTTACACGAGTGCAAGCAGGTCTTGCGGTCCTTGGGCGCTCCTCTGCGCGGAGTCGACGAACCGCCGGGGAATACCGCCGTCGTCCTGGATGTTCGCTGCACCATGCAAACCTTGAAGGCAATCGTTGCCGTGATCCTGGCGACCCTTGTCGGGGCCGTGGCGAGCTGCGGCACGATGGGGGGAGGGGGGATGCGCTACTTGGCAGACCCTCCGGCCAGGGCCGCCGAGTCGATCAGGGCCTAGGCGATCGTGTAGGTCCGCGTTGCATCGAATGGGTGGTCGATCAGCTCTTGTGCCCGCTCGACGAATCCGTTGGTGCGGGGCAGTTCGGAGTGAACGCTGCCTCGTCAACCCAGCGGGAGTGAATCCAGAACAGCCGCAAATCGCGGATGAAACGAAAGGCGGCAATCGCCAGACAACCCGGTTCGGCGCGGGTGGCTGCGACCTGGTCGCGCAGCGCGGTCGCAAGCGCACTGTCCTGGCCTTCGATGGCGTGAAAGCGGGCGAAGAGGAAGAGTTCCATAGAAGCACTCGTGGCGTGACAGCCTGAGACGCGACTTCGCGACTGGCATCCAGGCCTGCCGTTTGCAGAAGACGACTCGCGTCACCGCTGGGCAGAAGGGTGCAGCGTTGAACCGGTATCGGCGCCGGTTACGCTCTGAACATAGGTTCGGGCCACGACCGCGGCCGGCAAACCCTGCGATGTGTCCATCTTGAGAGCCTGCAGTGTTTCTGTTACCCAGGGCGGGCTGACTGCGTTGACGCGTATATGGCGCGGCGCTTCCAGCGCGGCCGCTCTGACGAAGCCCTCGAGCCCCGCGTTCACGAGACTGATGGCCGCACTGCCCCGCATCGGGGTCTGCGCGAGGATGCCAGTTGTAAGCGTGAACGATCCTTTGTCTTCCATGTGCTCGAACCCGAATCGCACGAGGTTGACCTGGCCCATCAGCTTGTTATCGAGACAGAAGCGAAAATCAGCATCGCTTAGCTGGTCGAGCGCCGCGAATTTTGCTTGTCCGGCAGCACACACGACGGCATCGAGCTTTCCGAGCAGGCGATACATCTGCCGGATGCTTTCAGGATCCGCGATATCGACCTTAATGGCCGAGCTCCGAAAGCTCGCGCTTATGACTTCGTTTCGTGCTGACAAAGCGGCGACGATGGCGCGGCCAATTGTTCCAGTCGCCCCGACGACAAGAATACGCATGGAAACCCTCCTCGTGCACCTACGCGTGCTCCCCTGCCTTCGAAAGCTGCGACCGAGAAGATCCGAATTATAAGTGCAGGCAGAGCAAACGCTGAGCCTGTCGTTCGTCAGGCCATTGTGAACTATCTCTTCTGCCGGCGCCGGAGTTTTTTAATCCTTCGTGTTCCGCATGTTCACGAAGACGTGATACGAGACAGCGTCCCAAGCGTTGTGGATGCCGATGAACAGCAGAAGCAACGCGGAGCCGCCGACGCCAAACAGAGCCTCCCGGGTATGACTGGAGGCCGCCAACGCCGACAGCGCGAGCGTTACGTACGCGGCCAGCGGCAGCACAACGTGGAAAAGCCAGTCCTCGAATTCCGGCGCGTATGCCGTCTGCGAGCGCATTCGACGGGCAACAACGAATGCATACACTGCTCCCGCAACTCCGACGAAGGCCCAGAGCACTGCCGGCGGTGCGATGGTCCGCCAGGGGACGCGCACGAGCGCGGCTAGCAGCAGCGCAGTGCCGAAGTGCACGATCGTCGGCGTGGCAAATGCCGCGCCCGCCTCCGGCGCGCCCAGTTGAGGCCTCTCCGCAATCAGCGTTAGCACGACGAACTGCAGGCCGATGAGCGCCGCGGCTCCGCCGCCGACAATAACGTAGAAGCTCTCCCACTCAGCGAGCTCGGCCATTTCTTCTCCCGCCTTTCTGGTTTCGAAACCAATCGAAGCGGTACGCGACTTGAGGCCCTTCTTGCCCATCGTACGCGATCTGTCCCATGAGCAGCGCAAACGGCTCGGTGTACCGAGCAATCCGAAGGGGACCTACATCCACCGGCTCGAAGCCGACGTCGCGTATGAGGCGAGCGGCGATTTCCTTGCTCGGTCCGTGGTCCCCGCAATACACCAGGCTCGGCCGCGTGGTCTTGCGCTTCGCCTGGTACACGCCGAACAGCACCTCGCTCGGAACGGTATTGAATGCCGAGACGATTCGAGCCTTCGGCAGCTTCTTCGCCAACTCCTCGGCCCCCGATGAAGTGCGGCCGACGACAAGCTCGGTATCCTCTTCGCTCATTGGAAGCGAACACGTGACGACTACTTTCCCCGACAAATCGCCCGCCTGCTCGAGGACATCGTCGAAGCGCAGCCAATGTACAGCGAGCAGTACTGCATCGGCATTCTGCGCGGCCTCTCGCGGCGTGCCGAAACGCGCCTTGCCGTCCGCCTGCCGCGCGAGCCTCTCGAGCTTGCGCTTGCTGCGGGCATAGCTGAAGACCACTTCGTGTCCTGCTCGCGCGAAGAGCGTTCCAAGCTTGCCGCCCATCAATCCCGATCCCAGGATGCCGATTCGCACGGTACGACCTTTGTCAGTCGATGCTGCTGTCCCTGTCCATGGTTTGGGACAGGTTTGCTCAGCGCCCCACCAGCCGCTGCAGGTGCTCAGGATAGCGCGCGCCCTGCACCGGAATCCTCGAAAGCATGTCGTCGATTTCACGAAGATCCCTGGTGGTGAGCTCGACGGTCGCCGCTCCGATGTTCTCTTCCAGCCGGTGCAACTTCGTGGTGCCGGGTATGGGGACGATCCACGGCTTCTGAGCCAGCAGCCAAGCGAGCGCGATCTGCGCCGCAGTCACCTTTTTCCGGGCCGCTATTTCACCCACCCGATCCACAAGACCCTGGTTCGCCTTGCGCGCTTCCGCCGTGAACCGCGGAACGACATTGCGGAAGTCACTGCTGTCGAATTTGGTGTTCTCGTTGATCGCTCCGGTGAGAAAACCCTTGCCCAGGGGGCTGAAGGATACGAAGCCAATGCCAAGTTCGTCGAGCGTCGGCAGTACCTCCTCTTCCGGCTCCCTCCACCAGATCGAGTATTCGCTCTGGACCGCGGTCAGCGGCTGGACCGCGTGCGCGCGTCGGACCGTCTGCACCCCGGGCTCTGAGAGACCGAAATGCCGCACCTTGCCTTCGCGGATCAATTCCTTCACAGCACCGGCGACATCCTCGATCGGCACATCGGGGTCGACCCGATGCTGGTAGAACAAGTCGATCACGTCGGTCTTCAGCCGCTTCAGCGACGCTTCGGCCACCTCCTTGATGTGCTCGGGCCGGCTGTTCAGGCCCTGCTGCTTGCCTGTCAACGGATCGATCCCGAAGCCGAACTTGGTGGCGATGACCACTTGGTCGCGCACCGGGGCGAGCGCCTCGCCCACCAGCTCTTCGTTGGTGTATGGCCCGTAGACCTCCGCAGTGTCGAAAAAAGTGACTCCGCGGTCGAAGGCCGACCGGATCAGTGAAATCCCGGTCTGCTTGTCCACCGCTGGGCCGAGGCCGAAGCTCAAGCCCATGCACCCCAGCCCGATAGCCGAAACCTTCAGACCGCTCTTGCCTAGCATGCGCTTTTGCATGCTGCCTCCTGCGATGAGTCAGAGAAGGAAAAGTCGTTCGTCACAGAGAGCATGATCCATGTTCCGACTGCGGTAATAAAGGCCGACAATCCGAATGAGGCATTGAATTCCTGTCAACAATGCAACGGGAAGACCGGGGCAGCCTCGCTGCGCCTGCCGTCGTGGCAGATGAACGGAGCTTCACTCGGGCTCCGCGCGAGCATTGCCGGATCAAGAGCAGTCTGCGCAGGTTTCAAAGCCCCGCGCGATTTCTCGCCTTCACCTCGCGGTTTACGACGTTGACCGGCCACTCGCCCATGAGCACGCGGCGCACTTCGCTTGGCGCTCCTGCCTGAAGCCCGCCCAGCGCCTGTTCGCTGTACCACGCAACGTGGGGAGTGATGATGACGTTGTCGCGTCCGCGCAGCGGGTGAGGGTCGGGGAGGGGCTCGGGATCGATCGTATCGAGCGCGCAGCCGGCGATCGTCTTGGCGTCGAGCGCGCGCACCAGCGCATCGGTGTCCACCACCGGGCCGCGCGAGCAGTTGATCAGGAACGCGGTCGGCTTCATGCGCGAGAGCGCCGCGTCGTTGATCATTCTTCGCGTCTGCGGCGTCAACGGAGGATGCAGGGACACGAAGTCGGCCTCGCTGAGTAGCTCGTCCAGCGCCACTTTCTTGCCGGGAACGGCGAACTCGCCTTCTGCGACGAACGGATCGGCGAACAGAATGCGCATGCCGAATGCGCTCGCCCGCACAGCGACCCGCCGCGCGATGTTCCCGAAGCCCGCGAGCCCCAGGGTCCTGCCCGAGAGCCGGAACATCGGCTTGCCCGGGGGCACTTCCCAGCGAACCGAGCGCACCAATCTGTCGTAGAGCGCGACCTTGCGCGCGCACGCCAGCACCAGCGCCATGGTGTGCTCCGCCACCTCGTCGAGGCAGTAGGTCGGGTTGTTGGTGACGATGATGCCCGCTCGCGTGGCCGCTTCGAGGTCGATGGTGTCCACGCCGATGCCGTAGCGGGCGATGATCCGGCATTTCGGCATGCGCGCCATCACCTCTGCCGTGATCGGCCCGGCGTAGGTGTTGAGCAGCGCATCGCAGTCGGCCGCCTGCTCGACGAACTCGTCGGGTTTCTTGGTCTGAAGCGGAACCAGATCGGCGAGTCCCTCCAGCGTCTTCCGCTCCACGTCCAGGGACTCCCAGACGTAGTCGGTCAGGACGACCTTCGCTTTGCTCGCCACGATGAATCGCCCCTCACCCCAGCCCTCTCCCCGCAGGCGGGGCGAGGGGGTAGGTTGGTCGCTCAGGCATGTGTGACTCCTGTCAGCGCGGCAGCGCCGGCAGGTCGCTGAAATATTCCGGGTACGCCTTTTCGACTTCGGCCAGATACGACGTCGCAAACTGGTCGGGAATGCTCAGCCGCTGGCCGCCCTTGACCGTGTTCTTCAGCACGTCGTCCTCGGCCGCTTCGAAAGCTTGCAGCACCGGCTTGGAAACGCGCGGATCGTAGCTGATGTGCTGTATCGCCTTCTTGCCGACTTGCACGTCGATGCCCGGCACCCACTTGGCGAAGATCTCGACCGCCTCGTCGCGATGCTGGCGTGTGTACTGCGAGGCCTCTGCCAGCCCGGCGACGAAATTGCGGATCACCTGCGGGCTCGCCGCCAGCGTCGGCTCGTGCGTGGTCGCAATCATGATGTACGACAGATAGCCGCCGCCGCGAATCACGGTGTACGACTCAGGCACCTGGTCCAGAACGACCGTGTTGAAAGGCTCCCAGGAAACGATCGCGTCGACCTTGCCTTCCTTCAACGCCGGGGCCAGCGCCGGCGGCGCCATGATGTTCACGATCGTGACGTCCTCGTATTTCATGCCGCGGCGGGCGAGCACCATCTTCAGGTATTCGTCCGAGGTCTGCGCCTGGGCGACGCCCACGCGCTTGCCCTTCAGGTCCTCGATGTTGCCCGGGCGAATCCCCGATTCCTTGCGCGCGACGATCGCCAGAGGCTCGTCGGCGTTCGATCGCGTCGCGTCGCTCTGGATGATGCCGATGACGCGGAAAGGGTCGCCGCCGTGGCGCGCCTTGAGAAACGTGGTGACGCTCATGTCGCCGATCTGCACTTCGCGCTTCTGCATAGCGTTGACCATGTCGGTGCCGGTGTTGACCACCTTGAGACGGACGTCCACCCCGTGCTTCTTGAAGAATCCCTTTTCGACGCCTACGAACATCGGCAGGTGGCCGAAGTTGTTGCCGATCACGACGTCGACCACTGGAAGCTGCTGGGCGACTGCGATGCCGGCGGATCCGGCCGCGAAGGCAAGCAGGGCGCACGTGGCAGCGTGATGAAGAGCTCTCATGGCATGTCCTCCTCGATGTGAACGAGCTTTCACTCCGATCTAGGCGTAGATCTCCGGGTTCCAGCAGTTGGGCGGGTGCCGCCCCTCGATGACCGCGACGATGTTGTCGACGACCACGTGCGCCATCGCCTCTCGCAACTCGGCGACCGCGCTGCCCAGGTGCGGGGTGAGCACGACATTGGTCATGGTCAGCAGCGCTCGCTCGACCTGCGGCTCGCGCTCGTAGACGTCGAGCCCGGCGCCGGCGATGCGCCGCTCCGTCAGCGCGCAAACCAGCGACTGCTCGTCGACGATGGGACCTCGTGACGTGTTGACCAGAAAGGCGCTCGGCTTCATGAGTTCGAGCTCGCGCTCGCCGATGAGGTGCCGAGTTTCCGGCTTGAGCGGGGCGTGCACCGAGACGAAATCGGATTCGGCGAGCAACTGATCCAACGGAACGTAGACGAGGCCGAGCTCGCGCTCGTCGACCTCGGGGATTCGCCGCGGCCCCCAGTAGAGCGTTCGCATGGAGAAGCCGCGCGCGCGCCGCGCCACCGCCCGCCCGATGCGCCCGCCGCCGCCGATGAGCCCGATCGTCTTGCCCGAAACGGAAGCTCCTTCCAGGCGCATCGACTGCGCTCCCGGGAAGATGCCGGAGCGGAGGAGCCGATCTCCCTCGACCACGCGGCGCGCGACGGCGAGCAACAGCGCGAAGTGCAGATCGGCGGTCGCCTCGGTCACGACCGGCGGGATCACCGTCACGGGTATGCGTCGCGCGGTCGCCGCAGCGACGTCGATGTCGGACGGCGTGATCTTCATCGTGGCGAGCATGCGCAACGATGGATTGGCTGCGATCACCTCGGCGTCGACGCGGTCCGGAAGCAGACAGTACAGGATGTCGTGCTGGCGAACCGCGGCGGTAAGCTCGTCCTTGGTCACGATGTGCTGATTGTCGCGATTCCAATCCACGTCGGCGACGCTCTGGAGGCGCTCGATCGCTGACCGCGCTATCGGTTGGGTGATGAATACTCGCGGACGCATGAGCGCATCAACGCATCCAGCGCACGACTCCGGCGACGCCGTCGACCGCAACCTGCACGCCGTCGGGGATGCGCTGAGTGGCGTCGAGCACGCCGAGCACCGCCGGAATGCCGCGCTCGCGGGCGAGCGAAGCGAGGTGCGACGTGCTGCCGCCGAGCTCCGCCACGACGCCGGCGACGCGCGGCAGTACCTGGCTGAGCGAAGGACCCGCGACCTTGGTCACCAGAATGTCGCCGGGTCCGACGCGAGAGAGCTCGCATTCGCAATTGACCACACACGCGCGTCCCGAGCCCCAGCCAACCCCGGCCGGATGGCCGTTGAGCCCGGGGTGGCGAAGCCAGATTTCGTCGGGGATCGCCGCAGCTTCCACGTGCAGCGGGCGCGCCTGGAGCAGCTTGAATCCGGCGTCATCGAGCGCCCATTCGATCTCCACCGGCATCGCCAAGACGTCCTCGGCATGGCGCAGGAGGGCGCCGAGCTCGATCGCCTGCGCTGCAGTGAGACAGGGCTCGGCAATGGGAATGTACCGGGCCGGCGGCCGCGTTCCGTGAGCGCAGCCCGCGCGATGCGAGACGCGTCCCGCTTTCGCGTCGCGAAGCGCGCCTTCGCGCGACAGGACGAAACGGTCGGGCACGACCTCGCCTTGCGCGATCGCCACTCCGAGTCCTCTGGTAGCGGTGAGAACCATGTCGCCTTCGGCGGTGCGGCTCAATCCGCCGCCGGCGGCGCGCGCGGCGACCAACGGCTGCACCACGACCGCCATCGCGGTGTCGGCCGGGCTCGCGTCGTGCGTGGCCATGTAGCGCAGCACGCGAGTCGCCCACAGCGCGGCCCAGCAGGAACGCACCGCGGTAAGGAATTCGTCCTCGCCTTCGAGGCCGAGGTAACTCTCGAACTGGCCCGCAAAGCTCGATCCGAACCGATCCTCGACCAGCGCCGAGGAACGCACGGCTCCGGGCGCATTGCTCGCCGCCATGAGCTCCCGCCACGCCCGGAGAAGCGGCTCGAGCACTTGGGGCACGATCGGCCCGTCGAGCAGACCGAGCTTCATCGCGAGCGCGGCGCGGCGCGCCGCGCCTGGCTCGGGAGACATCACGAGGCGAACATGCTCCGTGAGGCCGGCGGCAGCGAGTTGCACCCGGTACGCTTCCGCGTCCACGCAGAACCCGTCGGGAACCGGCAATCCGGCGCGCCCGAGGCGAGCGAGATTGGCCGCCTTCGGCCCGAAGCGATCCGGGTCGGCGGCTTCAGGAGCGGAGACGGAGACGATGAGAGAACGGTGCACGGTCGTTTACTTCGTCATTCCCGCGAAAGCGGGAATCCAGTGGCCTTCATGGAACGACGCTCTGTCCCCGCCCCCGATCGGGTCGGGGCAGGCTTTGCGCGGGGACGACGGCTCCGTTTACTGCTTGCCATAACTCGAATACCCGGTCATCGGCTCGACGACGGTGATCTGCTCGACCGGAAAGTTGGAGACGATCTCGATCCGGTCCTTGTGCACGATCAGCATCTCCTCGATTCGCACGCCCCACTGGTGCGTCTTGCCGTGCTGCGTCTCGAGCGCGAACACCATCCCTTCCTTGATCTCGACCGGATGGTCGAGCGACCAGATGCGCGAGATCACCGGCGGGTCGTATTGCGCCAGACCGAGCCCGTGGCCCCACAGGTTGGCGGCCGCCTGGTCCTCCTCCTTGTAGCCCCACGCTTCCTTGGCCGACGGCCATTTCATCGCGATCTCGCGCGTGGTGGTTCCGACCTTGACCGCCTTGATCGAATCGTAGAGCCACTTGAGCGCGATCGCGTAGTACTCCTGCTGCTCCTTGGTCGGCTCCTTGCCGACGCAGTACGTGCGGTAGTAGCACGACTTGTAGCCGTTCCAGGTGAGCGCCGCCAGGTCCATGAACACGATGTCACCCGGCTTGATGATGCGGTCGGAAAAGTTGCGCCAGTTGGGCCAGGTGTTGAGGCCCGAGGAAACGATCACGTCCTCCACGTCCTCCATGCCGGGGATCGAATAGAGGAACTCCATGATGTGCGCCGTCACCTTGTTCTCGGTGAGGCCGGGCTTCAAGAACTTCATGCACTCCCAGTGCGCGGCGTCGCCGATCGCCCCTACCATGCGCATGCATTCCTGCTCGTCGACGTTCTTGATGGCGCGCGCCTCCATCATCGGCGTCATGCCGTCAACCCACTTGATCTTGGCGTCCTTGAAGATCTGGATCATGTTGATGTCGATGAAGTCCACGCCGAGCTTGGCTCCGCCGACGCCGCTCTTTTTCATCTCCTTGACGATCGCATTGGTGAACTTGGTCACCTGCTGCAGCGACGCGGGACCGGCAGCGCCCTTGATCCAGGCGTACGACCAGCGGATGTTGTCCTTCGGAATCCAGGGCGAATGGCGGGCGATGTGCGCGCCCAGATCGCCCTGCTCGAACAGCACCGGCGGGTCGTCGCCGCACAGCAGCGCGTAGCGCAACCCGGGCTTCAGGCGGTTCCACCCGGGAGTGAGCGTGCCGGTAAGGTAACGGACATTCTCGTCGTACATGCACAGCATCGCGCCCAGCCCGTGCGCCTTCATCCGCTCGCGCGCGCGATCCAGACGGTACTTGCGCAGGCGATCCCAGTTGACCCGCTGCTGCCAATCCAATCCCACCATGCCGAAGTTCGCCATCGTGCCTTCTCCAAACGATCGTAGAAAGAAGTTCGCGAAAAGTTCACGCTTGATACGTTGCTCGACGGGTTTCTTTCCCTCACCCCTTCCCCTCTCCCCGGGGGAGAGGGGTCTTAACAGCGTGGTCGTTTCTCGGCGCCGAAGCCGATTCAGTCTATGGTCGCGCCCGATTCCCTCGCCACCTTGCCCCAGCGCGCGCCTTCGGCGCTGACGAACGACGCGAAGTCCTCGGGCGTCTTGCTGGTGACGACGGTTACGCCCCCACCCGCGAACCGCTGTTTCACTTCCTGCGAGTCCATGGTGGCGAGCAACGCCGAATGCAGCTTCTCCACGATCGGCCGCGGCGTTCCCGCGGGCACGAACACTCCTTGCCAGGAGCTACTGACCATTTCGGGATAGCCGGCCTCGGCCATCGTCGGCACCTGCGGCAGAGCGTCGATGCGCTTGGCGGTCGACAGCCCGAGCGCCTTGAGCCTGCCGGCCTGGACGAAACTGATCGCGGAGGAGAGCGTCACGAACATCACCTGCGTCTCGCCGCCAAGCATCCCGGTCACCGCCGGTCCGGCGCCCCCCTTGTAGGGGATGTGGACGATCTTCAGGTTGGCGATCTTCATGAACTGCTCCATCTCCAGGCGATTGAGCGTGCTCGACCCAGGAGACGCGAAATTGAGCTCACCCGGCTTCGCCCTCGCCAGCGCCACCAGCTCGGCGACGGTGTTGATGGGGACGCCCGGGTTGACGATGAGGATGCTCGGCACTTCCGCAACCTCCGTGACCGCGATGAAATCCTTCTGCGGATTGACGGCCAGGTTCGCGAACACGGCTGGATTGATTGCGATGGTGCCGATGTTGCCGAGGTAGATCGTGTAGCCGTCGGGCGGCGACTTGGCAGCCGCCTCCATGCCGATGTTGCCGGATGCGCCGGCCTTGTTCTCGATGACAATCGACTGGCCGAGGAGCTCGCCGAGCTTGGGCGAGATGATTCGCGCGACGAAGTCGGACGCCCCGCCCGGCGCGAAGGGGACGATCATCTTGACTGGACGATTCGGATAGGCCTGGGCGATCGCCAGCGCCGAGCACAATGCGAGAACGAGCGCGACCGTCGCTCGCAGGATCGACTCTCTCATTGCCCCTCCTTTGCCGCTGCTATCCCGCGGCTCGCAGTCCGTGAGACGTTGCTTCGTCGCTTGCGCGAATCGGCAGCGCGATCGCACGCTTGAGCCTCGCCGACAGGTCGAAGGCCTTGGTCAGCATCAGCCGATCGTGCGCCTCCGCCGCGGTGGCGTGCTGCGTCGGCAGGCGCATCGACAGCCGATTGAGCCACTGCTCGGTTTCCTCGCGCATGGGACCGCGCAGCTCGCCCAGCGCGATGTCGCCGGGAGGGTAGCTGCCGAGGAAATCGACGCGCCGGGTCGCATCCGGGGCGTACCCCTCGCCCTGCGAAGCGGTGGTCGCGAGCACGATGTCGCGGTGCGTGTCGTCGATGGTGAGCACGCCCTCGGTGCCGACGATGCCGACGTCGAGGCTGTACACGGCACCCGGCCAGACGACGGGAAGCGCCCACGATATCGACGAGTGATAGAGGCTTCCGTCCGCGAAGGTGACGACTCCAGCGGTGGCGTCGATGCCCTTGTAGAGTGGGCCCAGCGCCTTGTCGATCGAGCGGGCGTAGATTTCGACCGGACGCTTGGCTTCCATCATCCACATGACGATGTCGAGCGCGTGAGTGCCGGAGATCACCATGGGCGAGATCGAGCCTGGGTCGTCGGTGCGCTGGTAGTTGT
The DNA here is from genome assembly GCA_035623155.1 of Casimicrobiaceae bacterium. GTDB lineage: Bacteria > Pseudomonadota > Gammaproteobacteria > Burkholderiales > Casimicrobiaceae > PALSA-1003. The sequence continues at coordinate 90,863 of DASPTZ010000026.1, forward strand.
CGATGGCGACTAGTCGGTTCATGAACGCGCGCGAGGTCACCAGCGTCACGTCGCCTAGCTGCCCGGTGCGCACCTTCTCCTTCGCCGCCAGCCATCGACGGCGGAAGCGCTGCGTGTAGCCGACCACCGCGTCCACCCCCGACTTCTGGATGGCCTTGAGCACGCGCTCCGACTCGGAGGGCTCGGTCGCCAGCGGCTTTTCGATGAGCAGCGACAACTTGCGCTCGACCGCGGCGAGGATAGGGCCCACGTGCAAGTGCTCGTCGGTCGCGATGATCGCTGCAGTCACCTCGGGCCGCGTGAGCAGCTCCCGGTAGTCGGCGGTGACGAAATCCGCGCCGATCTTCTCGGCGACAAGCTTCGCGCGGTCGGACTTGACGTCGGCGACGCCGATGAAATCGACCTGCGGGTGCCGTGCCGCGACTTCGCCTCGGAACAAGCCGACCCGGCCGGCGCCGACGATGGCGAGCCCGATCCTTTCAGCTTTCTTCTTGGCCATGGTCACGCGACCGCGCGGCCTTTGCGTTTGCTGCGCTCCGCGACGGACACGGGCTCCCGCCGCGGCTCGGCAAGTGGCAGCGATACCGGCAAGTTGGTCTCCGCCGACCGGTCGGCAGCGATGTAGAGCTCCATGACCATGCGTGCGTGCTCTGGCGTCACCAGCACCGGCCTGCCCAGCGCGACCGCCTCCAGGAAATGGATCGTCTCCGCCGCCATCGGGCCCGCGTAGGTGTGCTCGACGGGCTCGCCCGGCATCGTCGACATCGGCAGCACCATGCCCTTGTCCATGGTGTTGAGCACGACGTCGCGATGGCTGTCGTCGACCATAACCGCACCCTGAGTCCCGACGAATTCGATCCAGGTCGTCGAGAAATTCGGATAGCCCGGCGGCAGGGTCCAGCCTGCGCCGATCACGAACGACACGCCGCTGTCCATGCTAACTGTGATCCACTGAGTGTCCGGAATCGGCGCACCGCTCGCCTCGCGCATCGCCCCGAAATTCACCTGCGAGTACACCCTTAGCGGCTTCGCGGGCTCGAGGCACCACAGCACGAAATCCAGATCATGCGTCGCCTCCATCGCCGCGGGCGAGAGCTTGATGCGCCCGCTGATCTTCTTGCCAAGGCTGCGGGTGATGTGCCGGCTAACCAGCGCGCTCACCGGGCGACCGATCGAGCCGTCGCGGATCGACTTCCGCACGTAGGCGAACTTGGGATTGAACCGCTGCGAATAGCCGATGGTGAACTTGAGCTTGCGCGCGCGCGCGATGGCGATGAGCTCGTCGGCCTCGGCGAGATTGAGCGCGATCGGCTTCTCCAGGAAGACGTGCTTGCCGGCGGCGAAGCAGTCTCGCGCCATCGGGTAATGCGTGGTCTCCGGCGTAGCCGAGATGTAGATCGCTTCGATCTCGGCGATGCCAAGCAGCTTGCGATAGTCGCTGGTTGCGGTTCGGGCGCCGGTCGCCTTGGCCACTTCCGCCAGCCGCTCGGCCCGGATCTCGGCCAGGTGCAGACTCCTGACCAGCGGGTGCACGGCGCAGGTCTGCGCGCGTATCCCGCCGCACCAACCGGTGCCGATGATGCCGACGCCGATCTGCCTCATACGATTCTCCTAGCGACACCGCGGGCGAGCAACGCGTCCCGCGATTATTAGACCACCTCAAGGTGCCAGGCGCCAATCGCGATTTGGTATGCTGGACATACTGATTCGGCATGTGTATGGCATTCGCGGTGGGCGCGCGTGGCAGACTGCACAGCGAGGCGGTGCCGGGCCCGGTTGACTGCACATGCCGATTTGTTATCGTTCGGCGGCAACGCTCACTCGAGACTATGGAACTGCGCAGCATCCAATATTTCGTGCAGGTCGCCGACGAAGGGAGCATCACGCGCACGGCGGACAAGATCGGCATCGCCCAGCCTGCGCTGACCCGGCACATCAAGCAGCTCGAGGCGGAGCTCGGCACCCAGCTCCTGACGCGCCTTCCGCGAGGCGTGCGCCTCACTACCTCCGGACGCGACTTCCTGGACCACGCTCGAACGATCATGCTCGAGGTGGCGCGGGCTAGCGAGCACGTTCGCAGCAAGGCACAGGCGCCGCGAGGCAGGGTGGTGCTGGGCACTTCGCCGACGCTCGCACCGCTGCTGCTGCCGCGTTGCATCGCGCGAGCGCGACAACAATGTCCTGCAGTCACCTTGAGAGTGGTTGAAGGCTTCAGTCCGCAGCTTCTTGACGCGCTTCTCACCGGACGGCTCGACCTCGCGGTGATGACCAATCCGCCGCGCACCACCGCGTTGGCGCTGACCCCGCTGTGCTCCGAGCCGCTGGTCGTGATCTCGCCTCCTGGCGTGCGCGGGACGCGCCAGGCGTTCTCGCTCGCCGAGCTGTCGGGCACGCCGTTCATACTGACGGTCGGGCTGCGCACGCTGGTGGAGCAGCAACTGGCTGCTTTCGGCGTCGGCCTCAAGGTCGAGGCGGAGATCGATTCGGTCGAGGCGATCCGCCGGCTCCTCATCTCCGGCGTGGGGATGACGATCATGCCGGTCTCGGCATTCCACGAGGAGCTTCGCGCCGGACAGGTCGTCGCCTATCCGATCGAGGAAGCCAATCTGCACCGCATTCTCATCCTCGCCCGCCCGACCGCCGAAGCGCGCTCGGCAGCGATCGACGAAATCGAGCACATAGTTCGCGGCGAGATGGCGGACCTGCTGCAGGCGGGCTTCTTCAGAATGCCCGCGGCTGAGCGGAGCGGACCCGCTCGTCGCGCGGGCGTAGCGCCGGCGCGAGACGCAGGATCCGGTACGCGGCGCCGTTCGAAATCGCGGGCAAAGAGTTGAAGCGAAGCAGCCCCAGCGATTCTGTAGCGGCGTCGAAAGCCAGATGCTGGTAAACGATTTAGTGCCCGGGGCCGGACTCGAACCGGCATGACGGCTTCCGCCGTCGAGGGATTTTAAGACCGACTAAGCCTAACAGCGGCAGTAATCAGCAGCAACGGACCACAAGGATTTTCAAGGGCTTGGCCGACATTACATGCGCCTGAGTGTTGCCGGCTGCTGCCAATTGTTGTGTCGAAGTGTGCCAAAAGTGTGCCAAGGATCGAACTCCGGGACCAAGCAGGGCCTCGGACGGGGGGTCGAAAATTCGGTGACCTCTGGTCGGAACTGCGAGCAGTTTCAGCCGCTGTAAGGTTTCGCTGGCCGCGCAACGCCGACTGATAGCGGCCATATTCTCGGTCGCTGATAGCAGTCGTTGAAATGGCGCTATGACCCAGAAGGGACATTCGCTGCCCTGATCTCGTCGCCGCAAAGCTGCCAGCCGGAGTTGTGCAACCCCGAAAGCAAAGGGGCCTGTCGAAATGCGCCGCCGCCGTTCGTCGTGTAAGGTAACCATTTTAGGAGACCTTCATGCCCCGTTATATGATCCAAGTTCGCGCCACCGCAATGAGCGAGGCTGGCGACTTCCCTGATGACCCTACGCTCGTGCCGCGCATGATGGCCTTCCACGACGAGATGGCCAAGGCCGGCGTGCTGCTCGATGGTGCCGGCCTGCAGCCCAGCAGTCAGGGATTTCGCGTGCAGTACGACGCCGCCGGCCAGGTGCGCGTCATGGACGGTCCGTTCGCCGAGACCAAGGAGCTGATTGCCGGCTACACGCTGATCGAGGTGCGATCGCACGACGAAGCGCTGGCCTGGGCGCAGCGCTTTCCGGCGCCCTTCCCTGGCCAGCCCTGTTGCATCGAAGTGCGCCCACTGATGGGCGGCATCGACCTGCCGCCCGAAGATGCCGAGCGCATCATCCGCGAACAGCTGGCCGCCATCAAGCAGGGCGGATGACGCCTTCTATCGAGGCCGTCTGGCGCCTGGAAGCGAGGCGCCTTGCCGGAGCTCTGCTGCGCGCAGGCGCTGATCTGGCGTTGGCCGAAGACTGCATGCAAGACGCGCTGGTGGCCGCGATGCAGCACTGGCCGGCCGAGGGCTGGCCTGAACGCCCCGGCGCCTGGCTGATGACCGCCGCAAAGCACCGCCTGCTGGATCGAATGCGCCATGTGCAGATGGCGGCGCGGGAACAGCAAGCGCTGGGCGATGACGCCGATGCGCGCGCGGCCCACCTCGCACCAGACCCGCTGGACTTGTTGCTGGCCGACGAGGCCGACGAGGTGGGCGACGACGCGTTGAGGCTGATGTTCATCGCCTGCCACCCCAAGCTGGCGCACGAGGCGCAATTGGCACTCACCCTACGCCTAGTGGCTGGACTCACGGTGCCCGAAATCGCGCGCGCCCTGTTCGCCAAGGAGGCCACCATCGCTCAGCGCATCACGCGCGCCAAGGCGCAGCTGGCCGGTGAACCCTTCGAGCTGCCGCCGGCATCCGAGCGCGCCGCGCGTTTGGATGCCGTCTGTACGGTGCTGTATCTGATGTTCAACGAAGGCTATGTCGCCAGCAGCGGTGCCGAGTGGACGCGGCCGAACCTGTGTCACGAAGCCTTGCGACTGGCGCGACACCTCGCCGCCTTGCTTCCGACGGAGGCAGACGCGCAGGCGCTGCAGGCGTTGATGGAGCTGCAAGCCTCACGCCTGTCGGCTCGCACCGATGCGCTGGGCCGTCCAGTGCTGCTGCTGGAACAGGATCGGCGCCGCTGGGACCGCCTGCTGGTGCGACGCGGCCTGGCTGCGTTGGCGCGCTGCCGCAGCCTGAATGCACTGCGATCGGAGGGGCCGAGCACTCTCACCCTGCAGGCCGAACTGGCGGCGGTGCATGCCCGCGCCACCCGCGCCGAAGACACTGACTGGCCTCAATTGCTGCGGCTCTACGACGCACTGCTCGCGCTGCAACCCAGCCCAGTCGTTGCGCTTAACCGCGCCGTTGCGCTGAGCCACGCGATCGGGCCGGCGCAAGCGCTCCCGCTGGTGGAGGCGCTACCGCTGGCCGGCTATCCCTGGTGGGCCAGCGCGCGGGCCGACCTGCTACAGCGCTTGCATCGCATCGAGGAAACGCGCGAAGCTCTGCGCCAGGCCATAGCCTGGACTGGCAACGAACGTGAGCGCGTGTTGCTATTGGAGCGCCTGGGGCGCATGTAGGCGATGCTCCGGGCCGGCCCGATGTTTCAAAGCATACGACAGTCGAAAGAGAAGAACTGGAGTCACCACGGAACCGCGCATAGTCTCCAGGAAGCTGCCGTCCACGAACGGCCGGATATGGCCGCAAGCGCTTGTCCGAGGGTAGCCGCATTGCGGTCATAGAGCCGGGCGTCGGCCTTAATCGAGGGACGAATGCCGAGGGGCGGCGACCGCTATCGAGCTGTGTACTTTCGACTTCAGCCGGCAACTCGCGACCCATACTGGCTGTTCGCGTCGTCCTGAAAGCCGCCCCTCAATCTCAAGAGCCTTTCTTGGCGCCGGATCCCGTATCGATCACCCTCGCGCGTAGCACTTAATCCATGCTCAGGCCGGGAGGGGGTTCGCCCCTCGCGCGTAGCCCTATGGATTTCCTCGGGCTGGCAGAAACGGTTCGAGACCCCGCCTCCACGGCTTAGTACGACGCGCTTAGCCCTGAGTACCGGGAGCGCCGACACCCTGCCTAGTACCGGGTGCTCAGCACGCAGCACTAAGCACTGAGTGAGGTGTCTGGCCCAGAGCTAGTCTCGCTTGTCCGGGCGGGACTCGGCGGGGAGCCAATCGTGGGGATACATTCGGAGAAGTTCTTTCCGCTCCTCATTAGTGAGAGGGAACATGCGAGGCTCTTGGGACTGGAATTCCCCGGGCCTGCAGGGGGCGGGGCGACCGCACATCAAGAACTTCGGGTCGGCATTGTGCCCGAACCCGATCGCGTGGCCGAGTTCGTGAGCGATGAGATTGGGGGCCACGTTCGGTAGGTTCAATGGGGGGCCTTCGGCACTGCGGATCGCGACATAGCGGCGGCCGGTCCGGTCGAACGGGGCTGCGAAGGACACAAACGTCGTGTGGGCGAGAAATACGACCAAGTCGCCTGGGAGCTCGGCCAAAAGATCGGGTAGCACGCGTGGGCTGCGCCCACCCGAATTGACGATGGCTGCGCTTACTCCTTGCAGGGCTTGCTCGGGAATCGGTCGATCGATGCGCGTGATGGCGCCGAGACGAAAGCCGGAGCCGATTTCTTCGAGCGTCTTGTTCCAGAACGCGACGGCCGCGACGACAAGCTCAATTCGCGGATCGTCGTCGTTGGCCACGACGGTGATGGTGGGCGACCTGGTCCAAGGAACGCCGAATTGCGCAAAGACCGGGTGCGCGGCGAAGGCGAGGGCCATCGCAAGAGCTCCCAACCAATATCTTCTCTCGATCACAAGCTGCAATCCTACCGAATTCGAGTTCGGCGCACTCAGTAGGGAGTCGATCGCTAAAGTGTCGCACTCGAGGGCCCGGCACTGAGTACAGGGTACTGAGCACCCAGCTCCCGACTGGCAGCCTCGTCCTCGAGTGGAGGGCGTAGCACTCAGCGCTTAGTACCCGGCACGGCGTCTGCGTCGACGAACCTTGGTCCTTGAGTCCACGACGCCGACAGGAGCCCCGGAAGGGAGTACGCTGGCGCAGGTCTGGGGAGCGAGGAGCACACCCATGCGCGCGAAGAGTTGCGGCGTTACGCTCGCCAAGCTGGTCGTCATCGCCCTCGTGGTCGTAGTGGTTATCGTGGGCGAGACCAAGGGCACGAAGTACACCGCCGGACTCGCGCTGGCGCAAGGTGCTGCCGCCGAACATCCCTTTTGTCCCAATCCCGCCCACGCGGCGCCGGTCAAGGTCCCGGCCGAGCTCACGATGGCCGTTGCCAGGGCCTTCCAGATCGATGAGGCCGCCGTGCGCCACGGCGCGTTCGTCCGTTGCGCCGGTGAGCACCTTTTGGCGTGCTATGTAGGCGCCAATCTCAACTGCTTTAAGGCCGACACGCGACGGACGCTACCGGGAGCCGCTGCCTGGTGTCGCGACAATCCCGCTTCCGCGAACATTCCGATGTCGGCGACCGGTCACGATACGATCTACGAGTGGTCCTGCAAAGGTCGCCGCGCGGTCGCCGGAAGAAGTGTCTTGACGGTCGATGCGCAAGGATACGTCGCCGAGAACTGGAAGGAGGTACGGTAGCCAGTTCGACGCTCAAGGCTGCAGGCGCTGCGGCTCCGTACAGGACGCCGACCGGCATTCAGAGGGCCGCGTTCGCGATCTCCGTCGGCGAGCTTCGTCCTGGCGTGCCCTGTCTCCGCGGCGAACCTATGATCGAGGTCATAGCGAGGATGAGCGGCCGCGACTAGCATGTTGTCTGCCGTTCGACCGCGATCGCAGAGAAGCCCCGCCATGAATGCCCCTATCCGTGTGACGTTGATAGCTTTCCCTTTGCTGCCAGGGCTTTGCGCTGCGCAGTCCGCCTCTCCCTACGCGGGGTATGAAACGCGTGCAATCAAGGCGCTCTCGGATCAGCAGATTAGCGACCTTCGCGCCGGACTTGGAATGAGTCTGGCGCTGGCGGCAGAGTTAAATGGGTATCCTGGTCCGCGTCACACCCTGGAACTCGCAGATCAATTGGGCCTGTCCGACGCGCAACGCGTGAAAGTGCAGGAACTCTTCGCGAAGATGAAATCAGAGTCGATTCCAATTGGCGAGCGGCTAATCGCGCAAGAAGCGGAGCTTGATGCAGCGTTCGCAATGAAGACGATTACAGCGGCTGAGCTTAGTGCTTCGACACAAGCCATCGGGGCCGCCCAAGCCGCACTGCGCGAAACCCATCTGAAATACCACTTGCTGACGCTCGACGCACTCACGCCTGAGCAGACGCGACGATACCTCGAGCTTCGGGGCTATATATCGGATCAGAAGCAACGTCACGACCCAAGCCTGCACGCACCACATTAAGGACCTGGATCCGCGGCAAAGGCGCGCCGCTCACGCGCCCTTGGCGATGGGGGAGCGCCACGCAGTTCGAAGTTCTTGGTTCCTTCATTCGACGTCTTGCATCCGAGCGCGTCGTTCCTCGAGCTCAGCTTTTAGGACGACGTCTCGGTTCGGCGAGCTTCGCCTTCGCGCGCGGCACTGCGTGAAATGGACCCACTTCACTCGAAGACGACGGTAGACACGGAGGACACCCGCTGGCGACGAATACGTACAGAGGAGAGTGACCGAAACCGGTCATTCGAATGGAGCTATCGACCCGAAGCGGCTGTTCGTTACTAAACGAAAGCGGTCGTTCTATCTCGCATGCGCTGTGGACACTTGAGCTCGCTCTGGTTCTTGGCAGAGTAGACAATCGGCTATTGTGCGAGCGCCAACGAGGCGACGACCGCGAGCGATGCGCCAATCGAAATCAACATGGGTGGCTTCGTGTATATCCTTTCTGGAACGGGTAAAGGAGCAAAAGAACGTACGCCTGACCGGGGCCAAGGACCACGGCCACAAGCAGCAAATGCAGCGCACAGTGAATCTGAAGGTCGGACGCTACCGTCCGAGCTGGTCGCGGGCCGTGTCCAACGGAGCGCGCGAGACGCTGATGTCAACGTCAGGGGATGAGCAACACCCGGCCGATCACTTCGCGGTTAGCGAGTTCCCGATGCGCTTCGGCTGCAGCATCGAGCGGGAGCGATTTCCACACGACTGGCTCGAGTGCATTCGCGTGCATGAACTGCAGCACTTCCTTTAGCTCGTCGCGGTTGGCACTCTGCACGCCGATCAACTCGAATTCCTTGATGATCAGCAGGCCGAGGTTGATCTCGATCGGCTTGCCATGTAGCTCGCCGATCACCGCCATGCGGCCGCCAGGCGCCAGGCTGCGCAGCGAACCCTGAAAGGTTGGAGAGCCGATGAGCTCTACCACCAGGTCCACGCCGCGCCCCCCCGTCAACTGCCGCACGGGCTCGCCGAAGGCGCCATCGGGGCTGACCACGACTTCGTCCGCGCCGAGCGACTTGAGCGGCGCGACTTTGCTCTCGTTCGATGTGATTGCAATGCTATACGCGCCCAGTGCCTTGGTGATCTGGATCGCCGCTAGCCCGAGGCCACCACTGGCGCCTGTAATCACGACCCACTGGCCCCGTTGAATCCGGCCGACCTGGCGAATCGCCTTGTACGGCGGCCCGTAGACGCAGGCGGCGAAACACGCGTGTTCGAAACGCATGCCCTCCGGCAGCTTCACCAGGTTGCCGGCCAGCAGCACTGCGTATTCCGCGTAGCCGCCATCGCGGGTCTGCCCAATGTCGCCATGGGTCTGGCGGCACAACGAAGGCCGGCCGCGCAGGCAGTCGGCGCAATGGCCGCAGGCCTGGAAGTTGAACGAGGTGACGCGGTCGCCCGGCACAAAGTCGGCCACGTTGGCCCCCACGGCCACCACCTCCGCCGCGAGTTCATGGCCAAGGATGCGTGGCGGCTTGACGCGGGACCGCATGCCCGATCGAAGGATCAGGTCCAAATGGCACACCCCGCAGCATTTGATCTGCACCAGCACTTCGTCCGAACCCGGCACCGGGCGCGACAGATCCTTCAGCTTTAGCACCTCGGGTCCGCCGAACTCCTCGATGACGATGGCTTTCATTGCTGCCTACTGATGCGGCTCGGGACCGCTCTCACTTGTCAGACCAGCGGGACCGACAGCTGCTTGATCACGCCGCCTGTGTCTGGCCGCACGCCTTTCCACCAAGTAAAGGCCTCGGCAGCCTGCTCGGCGAACATGCCCACCCCATCGGCAAGATGCTTCACTCCGGTGTTCTGCGCCAGCCGCAGGAATGGCGTCAGGCCCTTGCCATACACCAGTTCGTAGGCCAGTGCCTCCTTGCCGAACGCGGTGTACGGTACTGGCGGCAGTTCGCCGCGCAGGCTGGCCGAGGTCGCATTGATTACGATGTCGAAATCCTGGTCAGCGAGGTCCGCGTAACCGCCGCCGATAACGCGGCCATGGTCCTTGCCTTCGGCTGCTAGCTTCATCGCCTTGTCGATAGTGCGATTGGCAATGAACAGCGATGCCGGCCTCTGCTGCAGGAACGGCAGCAAAGCGCCTCGAGCAGCACCACCGGCCCCAAGTAGGAGCACGCGCTTGCCGGCCAGCGGACGACCCAGGTTATGCACGATGTCGCGCACGAGGCCGACCCCGTCGAAGTTCTCAGCAATTACGCGGTCGCCTTCGAACTTCATGGCATTGACGGCACCAGCCGATTGAGCCCGCTCGGAGCGCTCGGTGGCGTAAGCGAACGCATCCAGCTTGAACGGTGCGGTGACATTCATGCCTCGCCCGCCATTGGCACGAAAAGCGTCGACGGTGGCAGCGAACTTACCGAGAGGCCCCTCGATCGCGGTGTAGTCGATCTCCAGGCCAGCGGCCTTGGCGAACATGCGCTGAATCTGAGGTGATTTACTGTGGCCGATGGGGTTGCCGATGACGGCGTAACGATCGCTCATGACGGTCTCTAGCTAGAAGGGTGGATGAGTGACAAGGGCTGACCGCTTTCTAAAAAAGCGAGACTTCCACCGTTGCCAGGCTGCCAAAATGCGCCACGTAGGTCTGCCCTGCGTGCAATGGTGTTGGCAGGGTAAGCGAACCGGTGGTCAGCAAGTCTCCTGCGTTTAGCCCAATGCCGCGCGCCGACAGGCCGTTGACAGTTTCCACAAGCACATCGATCGGGTCGCGAAAGAACTGGCCTGAGAACTGCCGAATCGGCTCCCCACCGTCCACCCGGGCATCAATGACCACCTTGGTGAAATCGATGTGATGCCAGTCCTCGATCCCTTCGGCCTCGACATAAGCCCCACACGCACCGTTGTCTGCGATCAGATCATGCGTGGTTGCCTTGCGGCCACCAACGTGTGGCGGATACCGATGGCCCGCGATTTCCAGACCCGGATGGAAGATCAGGTTTGGCTCAAGTTCCTGCGAAAAGGCGTCCGGGAATCGGGCCATCGTGACCTTCCATCACCTGAACGGCCGGTACAGCCGCGCCAACTTTCCGGCCGACGCATCGGTCACCAAGTATTTCCGCAATTCGATCCTGAATGGCGTAGGCATCCTCGCGTGAGCGGGGCGCCATGTGGGCCTCCGGCAAGGGGATCGTGCCGCCTACGTTCCATGCGTTGACCAGGGCCAGGGTTAGATCGTCAAATTTTGCATTCATGCTTCTACGCTAATTGATGTTACTGGCGTTCGAGTCGGGGCCTACACGCTCGGTCTTACGGCGCAATCAGTAGACGCCGGGCGTTCCGCCGCCATCGACAGCGATCGCCGTGCCTTTTCACAAGGATGTCACAGCGACCATAGCGGTCGGAAACCAGTTTGAAAACAACCCTGCAACCCTCCTCGGTGCGGAGATCGGCAGCGAAGACATCCGGACGCAGACCTCCGCGTTGCTCGATGGCGTCCGCCGTGCTCTCCAAGGTGGCCTGCGAAGATGCGGCAGGGACCGTCTGCGCGCCCTGCGCCGCAAACGCCTCAGCGATACCTCGCCCGATGCCACGGCTCCCGCCGCTAATCACCACTCCCTGGCCTGCGAATTCTTTCTCGTTTGCCATCTTTGTCTCCATGTGCGTACTGCCACGAGACACGTCACTTGAGATTGAACGCGTGCGGCAACGCCAGGCTGATCGCGGGAAAGGCGGCGATCGCGATGATGCCTATGACCAGTACGGCGAGGTAAGGTACGAAGCGGGGCGTCACCCTCTCCACTGACGTGTCCATAACCGCGCAGGTCACGAAATAGCAGATGCCGAAAGGCGGTATGAACGTCCCGATCCCCATGGCGATGATCATGACGATACCGAAGTGCATCGGGTCGATCCCGTACTGAGAGGTCATCTGCAGCAGCATCGGACCGAAGATGAGGAGCGAGGGCAGTCCCTCCAGGATCGAACCCATGACGACCATTAGCACCATGGCGAAGACCATGAAAGCGACGGCAGACCCGCCAAGCGTGTCGAGGAAGCTCGAGACCACACTTTGCAGGCCGCTAATCGCCAGAGTCCAGGAGAAAGCGCTTCCAGCGCTTACCATGAACAGCACCATGCCCGACATGGTCCCGGAGTCCGCCATCGTGTGCAGGAAGCTCCGAAAGTTCATTCCGCGATAGAGGAACACCGAAACGAGGATCGCAAAAACCACCGCTAGCGACGAAACCTCGGTGGTCGTGGCAATGCCTCCCACGATCCGACGATGAGGATGACGGGGACGAGCAGCGCCGGGAGCGCCCTATAGCTGACGCGCGTCCACTCGGACAAAGTCGTCTTGGCGCAGCGCGGCCAGTTCAGCTTCCGTGCACGGTAAGACACGATGGCCATGATGCAAAAGCCGAGCAGTGCAGCGGGGACCACGCCGGCGACGAAGAATGCTGCCACGGAGAGCGTCGTGATCGATGCGAGCACCATCATCACGAGACTCGGCGGAATCGTCTCGCCCATGATTCCGGCCGCCGAGAGCACTGCCGCGCTCTCCGCCTCGTCGTATCCCTGGTTCTTCAGCATGTCCTTCATGGTCGTGCCGACGGCCGCTACGTCGGCGATCTTCGATCCCGAGATGCCTGAAAAGATGTACATCGCGACGACGAGAGCCTGCAGCAGCCCTCCCTGGAGCCAGCCCACCGTCGCCGTCACCCAGTTCGCCAGCGGCTTCGTGAGTCCGCCGTCGGTCATGATCTTTCCGGCCAGGATGAAGAACGGAACCGCGAGGAGGATGAAGCTGCTGATGCCGTTCGTGAGCGCGAACGACACCGCCATGGGATCAGCTTCGCCCGAGCCATAGATGTAGATGTAGGCCGTGACGGAGAGCACATACGCGATGGGCACGCCGGCAAATACCAGCAGCAGCAGCAACAGCAGCGCGAAGAAGATGCCCGCCGGCCCGTCCCATGGGCCCGTGAAGTATTGACCAAGGAACCACAGAATTCCGAGCACGAGAACGCCCGTCCCCGCCATTAAATTGTGGCGGCGCGGGTGCCGCCCGAGTTCGGTCAGCGCGAAGATCAGCGTCAGCACCATCCCGATGATGAAAGGCAGCAGGGTCCACGACTTCGAAACCTGAAGAATGGTGGTCAGGTTGTTCTGGGACTTGATCCACATCGGGATCGCGTAGCCGACGCCGATCAGCGCCACGATGAGCACGAAGTAATGCCGGGCACACTCCGCGTACTCTCGCAGCCTCTCGGGTAGCCGGTCGATCCCGAAACGAACCACCATGTGCATGCCTCGGTGGTAGGCGACGGCTCCGCCGATGAACGCGAGGCTCGTCAGCGCGTATTCCGCGACCTCGTTGGCCCATACCAGCGAGTTGTTGGAAAGTGCGCGCATCGCCGTGTTGCCGAAGAGAAGCACGAGTTCGACGAACAGCACAGCTCCCAGCAGCAGGTCGAACGTCTGCTCGAGCCATGGCGCGAACTGTCGATGTTGGTCGACGGCGACCTTCGCGATCACATCGGACGCACCGGCCTCAGGGGCGTGTGCGGGCGTCGGGATGGCTATTGTTTTCGTCACGATGATCACTCCTCCAGGCTAACTCTTGTTCTGTCCACGGGATCGGGCGTGCATCCCGCTCAATAGCTGACGCGCGAGACGGCCCGCAGCTCTTTCGGCGCCGCGCTGCCGAAGCCGAGGAACTCGAGGTACGCGGGGATCATCTCGTAGAGCATGTCGGTACCGACCTGCACGCGACAGCCGCGGTCGCGCTGCCGTGAGCAGTCTCCTGATCGGGGCGCCGACGGTCGAAGCATTGAGCTGTGCGGTGAGGTCCACGCGCCAACGATGAACCTCACCAAGCGTGCAAAGACAGCGGAAAGCTTACTTGTTGGCTTCGGCGTCCTTGACTGCCGTCTGGACTCCGTCGATCCACTTTGGATCGATCTTGGTCTTAAGCCAATCGACGACGGGCTGTTGGGCGGCAGCCTTGAACTGAGCGATCTCATCCGCGGTGGGTGTGTAAACCGTCACGCCCTTGTCCTTCAGCGTCTTAATGCCGTCGGCCGTAAAGCGGCGATTGACACGGCGCTCTTCGGCACACGCCGTCTTGGCTGCGTCCTGGACGACCTTCTGCAGATCGGGCGGCAGACTCTTCCAAAACTTATCGCTCATCACGAACCAGTCGACACCATAGTTGTGTCCGTCGAGCGTCACGTTCTTTTGTACCTCATAGAGCTTAGCGAAGATGATCGAAGGAATGACGTTCTCGTGCCCATCAACGACACCCGTTTGCATCGCGGTGTAAACCTCCGCGAAGGCAATCGGGGTTGGCTGGGCGCCAAGGCTCTTCATCTCCGTGATGTAGACCGGCGTCTCCTGCACGCGGATCTTCATGCCCACCAGGTCCTTCGGCGAGTGGATGGGCGTCTTGCCGCTCGTGAAATGCCGGAAGCCCACCTCGCCGAAGCAGAGGTTGCGCATCCCCGTGGTCGCCTGAAAATCGGCGGAGAGCTTCTGGCCGAAGGGACCATCCATCACTCGATCGGCGACTGCTTCGGACGGGAACAGATACGGAATGTCGGTCACCATCGCCGGCGGGTAGAAGTTGGCCATGACGCCCGAGGCGAGGCCGGCCTGGATGAAGCCGTTGTTTACGCCTTCGACGAAGTCGCGCTCACCGCCCAGCGTGCCGGCGCCAAAAACCTGAACGTCGATCCGCCCGTTGCTCTTCGTTTTCACTTCCTTGGCGAATGTGTCGGCCATGACGGCCTTGCGCGAAATTGTCATGTCGACCGAGTCGCCGTGGGCGAGCTTAAGAACGAATTTCTGATCGGCTGCCTGGGCCACGACGTTGATAGAAAGCGCGAGCGCCGACAGCATAAGTCTGGAAACGAGATGGACCGACTGCTTCATGGCATCCTCCTAAGGTTGGACTTCCTGTTGTAACACGAGACACGTTACTTGCGATTGAGGCGTGCGGCAGCACGCTTGCGGCGGTCCCGGGCAGGCCGCCTCATTGTGGTCTGTCGGGCGAACGTTCCTGGATCAGCGGCGACTTGCTGTGGGCGATCGGATTCCCGAACAGGGCGTAACGGTCGGTCATCGCGAGCTCCGTCAGACGGGCCCAGGGCGACCGACGGCATCCTCGGCGTCAGAAACGGACCGGCGAGGAAGTGGCCGTAATCGACGACGCGAAAGCCATCGAGAGGAAGCGCTTGGTTCATTCGCGATTCTCCGTGTGCATGCAGGGCGAAGCAAATGTCTTCCGCGCGTGCTAGAACGTGCCTGGGCGCCGTCGGACCATCAGCTTGTGCTCGCCGCGCTGTACGACCTCGCCTTTCTGGTTGATGAGCTCGACCGGGATGACCACGATGCCCCAGCCTGGCTTGCTGTTCGAGGCCCGCATGCTGCCGACGCGGAACTTGATGCGCAGCGTGTCGCCGATGCGGATTGGCCGCAGAAAATCCCAGTTCCAGCCGAGCGACATCCCGGGCAGAAATCGGTATTCGGCGTTGGTCTTGAGGCCATCGGCGACCGAGAGGCCGAACAGGCCGTGCGCGACACGTTCGCCGAAGTGTGACTTCCGTGCGTACTCCTCATCGATATGCAACGGTGTGCGATCTCCCGATAGCTCGGCGTACGCATCGATCATCGCGCCCGTGACCGTAATGCTCAGACTCACGCCCTCGTCACCAACCTGCGCATCGTCCCAATAGCGTTCCGCTGACATTTCTGTTTTCCTCTCCAAATAAACCAATCCCGCGGTACCGGCATCGGTACCAACCATCACATTCTCTAGGTCGTCTTCGACGCCGCCTCAACCTCGCTGGGGAACAGGTCGCAGCGGCGTCCCCGTGTATTCGTATGGAATGGACGGCGGCATCGGACCCTTGATGCGTCCACCTTGCTGTCGCTGCTCCCACGCGTGCGCGAGCAACCCCACCACGCGACTGAGGATGAACAGGCCCCGCCCCAGCGCAGGCTCGAAACCCAACTCGCAGAAGACGATCGCTTGGGCGCCGTCGACATTCATCGGAATCGGCTTGGCCCTGCCCGCGGACAATGCACGCTCGACCGTGCGGCCGATACGTGCGAAGCGCCCCGAGATCGCACCGGACGTTATCGCGATGTCGACCTGTTGCAGAATCTTCGGCGTGCGCGGGTCCAGCGGATGAAAGCGGTGGCCGAAACCGGGAAAGAACTTGCCGCCGCGCTCGCGCCAGCGCTGCAGCACGATTCCGACGGCTCGCTCTGTATCGACATCGGCACCCTCTTCGGCGGCGATCTCGAGATAGAGCTCCATGCACTGCTCCGCCGGTCCGCCATGCACGTCGTCGAGCACGTTGATCGCGGAGGCCAGCGCCCCGTTGACCGGCAGGCCACAGGTAATCGCCATCCGCGCGACCGCTGCCGACGGCGCGACCGGGCCGTGATCGACGGAGGCGACCAGCGTCGCTTCGAGGAGCCTTGCCTGTTCCTTGGTCGGCAGGTCGCTCCGCAACAGCAGCCACATCATCTCGACGAAGCCGATGGCGCCGATCAACTCCTCGATCGGATAGCCGCGCATCGCGATGCGTCCCGGCTCGATCGCGGTGATCGACGACGCCCACCAGGCGGAGGCATCGACAAGGAGTTGGGTCGGGTTCTTCTCCGACATGATCGTTGGCCCGTTAGTGGTTCTTGGTGTCCTGCGCGGCCGCAACAGCTGCGCGCAGGCCCAGCAGGTAGGTGTGGGCGCCGAAGCCGCAGATCTGTCCCTTAACGATCTCGGCGAAGCACGAGTGGTGGCGGAACTCCTCGCGCGCGTGAATGTTGGACATGTGGATCTCGACGATCGGGCAGGTCAGGATCGCCAGGGCGTCGCGGATGCCGTAGCTGTAGTGGGTCCACGCTCCGGCGTTGATCATCACCGCATCCATGTCCTCGAAGAACGCCTGGTGGATGCGCTCGCACATGTCGCCTTCGTGGTTGGTCTGGAAGCTGACCACCTCGACGCCGAGCTCCTTGCCCAACTTCTGCAGCGACTCATCGATCTGAGCGAGCGTGATCGTGCCGTACTGCTTCGGATCGCGCTTGCCGAACATGTTGTGATTGACGCCGTGGAGCATCAGGACTTTGGTCATGGGTTCCTCAATGAGTAACGGCGATCTGCCGTAGGAAATGCAAACTGCGCCGAATCTCCGGCTCCGGGATCTCGGTCATGCATTCGACCGATAGGTTGGCGGTGTAGCCGCCGTCGCTGAGACATTGGATGAAGCGCTCGAATGGATACGATCCGGTGCCCGGGTTCCGACGATCGGTATCGGCGACCTGCACGTGCGCGAGCCAGGGGCCCACGTCACGCAGCAACTCGAGTGACTCGTTTTCCATTTGCATGTGATACAAGTCGGCCATCGCGCGGATCTCAGCGCGATTGACCTTCTTCGCGATCGCAACGGCCTCGCCGACGCGCCGGATGAAATTGCACTCGAGATGGTTCTGGGCTTCGAGCGCGATCGTTGCACCGCAGCCTGCGAACGCATCTGCGGCCCAGTGCAGAACCCGCACCAGCTGGACTTCAGCACGCGCGGGATCCGCGCCTTCGGACAGGTTGCGCGACCACGCGCTGCCCATGACGATCACTTCGGCCTTCACTGCGTGCAAGAACTCGGCGACGAGCGTCAAGTATCTCTTGAGCCGCGTTTCGTCGACACCGGGGTCGACGATCCGGATGTCGCGCGGATAAAAATTGTTCCATACGAGCGTCGGCAACGGGCACCCGGCCGCTTTGCGTATCGACGCGCGCATCGATGTCTTGTCCTCGATGTTCAGCGGCGCGAGGCCGAGCTCGATATAGTCGTAGCCGATGTCCTTCAACAGCGGTGCCATTTCCATCCCGCCAGGCGCGTACCACCCGATCTTCATCGCCGTGTCACGTACGGTAGGAGTCGCATTCGATCTCGGCGGCGAGGTTTACGCACGCGGATCCACCGCCAACGCCTGGGCGACCGACTGGCCGGTCGCCTGGATTACTTCGACGCACAGCCCATCGGGCAGGGCCAGCCAGTTGCGCCCCTGCGGCAATTCCCGGACGTTGAAGGCTTTCGCTGCGGCCAACGCGGCTTCGAGATCCTCGGTCATCACCCCGAGATGCGCGAGCCGTCCTTCCGGCCCGCTAAAGTCGGGATCGGTCATCAACTGCATTCCGCCGACGGTCCAGACCTGTTTCGGGGCATCGGGCTTGCCGTCGACCTCGCGAATCGTCATTCCCAGCACTTCGCGGAAGAACCGGAGGTGCCACTGGATGTCCTTGACGCGTATGGCGACGTGCTCGACGTAGGATCGGGGTGCGGTCGTCATGCTTCCTCCGGACTTCACTCAGGCCGCCTTGGCCGCCGGGGCCGCCGCCGCTTGTTCCATGCCGGCCTCGATGCCCTTGATGCAGGCGACCAGAGCCTGATTCACCGGGGTGGGAATGCCGCAGCGGGCTCCGCCCCGGACGACCGCCCCGTTGATGAAGTCGATCTCGGTTTTCGTGCCCTTTTCAAGGCTCTGCAGCATCGAGGTCTTGAATTCGGCTGGCAGACCCTCGGCAGCCTTGATCCAAGGCCCCTCGGGATCGACGTAGGAAAGCGCAACGCCTTCAGCCTTCGCCACCGCAATGCCTTCGGCGATCGCGGCCAGCGCGCAAGCCTTGACTTCGGGTACCCGGTACAGGGCGCCATACGTCAGCCGCGTGATTCCCGCCAGAGCGCCGGTCGCGACGTTGATGAGCAGCTTGTCCCAGATCGTTCCGCGGATGTTGTCGCTGACGAGCGTGGTAAGACCCGCTTGGTTGAACGCTGCCGCGACACGGTGGACTCGGTCGCTGCGGGGACCATCCAGTTCGCCGACGATCGTCTCCTTGCCCTTGAGCCCGGCAATGACGTGACCCGGAGCTAGCAGGACGCCGCCGAGATAGGTCTTCCCGCCGAGCACGCGTTCGCGACCGACGACCTCGCCGAGGATGTCCTCATGACCCATCCCGTTCTGCAGCGACATGACCATCGTCTGCGGCCCGAGCAGCGCCGCGGCGCGCTCGATGGCGTCGCGGGTGTGATACGACTTGACCAGCACGATCACCAGGTCGACCGGGCCGACGGCCGCCGCATCGCTGACCGCGCGCACGCGTACCGTCCGGTCGACACCGCTCTCGCGCAGCTTGAGGCCACCGCGGTTGATGGCGTCGACGTGTGCCTGCCAGGCGTCCACCAGGGTCACGTCGGCGCCACCTTCAGCGAGTGCCCCGCCAATGGCGCTACCTAAGGCACCGGCGCCGAGGAAGCAGATCTTCATGGTTTCGTTCGGTCCTATTGAGTGCGCCGCGTCGCAATCGGCGGCTTCGGTAGCATCATCGAATTGCGGCAGCTTTTTGTCCATGCAATGATCGCAAAATCCGACATTGATGGAATAAATGATGACTGCCCAACTTGACATCTTCGCCCGCGATACCCGTCTCCTGACGCGATGTATGACGGGGCTGGACTGCACTGTTCCCGATTGCTCCGTTTGGAGTGCCTGAAACCCGACGTTGGCGAACGTCAGTGACCGACCTATTCTGTTGAAAAACTGCTCAAGACTTAGGCAACAAAGATTTTTCGGGGTGGTAAACCATCACCCGAGCGCGTAGCGTTCAATGGTGGCCGTTCTATGAGGTCGAATTTTGGCGACCTAGCTACACCGCTCGGCGAAGCGAGTTTTTCAACAGTATCGACCCAAAGCAGAGGTCCCGGACGGCACAAAGCAGTCATTGCGACACTTTGCGATGGCGTGCTGCATATACGCTGCGCCTCACAGGCCTTTCTTGACCCCCGCCAGCAGTGGCGTAGCATCCTAATGGCGTAGCGTCATATGTCAGTTCGCGTGATTGCGACCGTTCACTGCGCCATTCGCTTGCATTTTGGCTTGGTAAGGGTATTTTGGTTTTTGCAATGCTTGCCAGATTAGGGCCTTTTGCATTGGAGTTTATCCCCTAGTCAATCGCGGCGGGAGGAGCGATGTCCGTACAGCTTGGGTACATTGCGCTGTGCATCGTCACCGGTATCACGCTCGCCTTGTCCTGTTCCGCACAGGCCGCTGACCCGAATAAGGTGCTTCGGGTAGCGATTCCCGACATAGACACATTCGATCCCCAGCAGACTATCGACGGGTACTCGACTTTGGTGCAGCGGGCGATCTTTGAGGGGCTCTACGAGTGGGATTATCTGGCTCGCCCAAGCCAGCTCGTACCCAATACCGCGGCTTTGCTGCCAGAGATTGCGGATGACGGCAAGACTTGGACGATTCACCTGCGCCCCGGCATTTTCTTCACCGACGACCCGGCGTTCCGCGGCAAGCGGCGTGAGTTGGTAGCGGAAGACTACATCTACAGCGTTAAGCGTTCCCTCGATCCCAATCTTCGCGGAGGAGGGGATCCGCCGACAACCGACGCGATTGTCGGTGCGCGCGAGGTTGTCGATGCGGCCCGCCAGCGGGGCAGGAAATTCGACTATGACGCGCCCATCGAAGGTCTCCGCGCACTTGATCGGTACACGCTGCAACTGCGCCTCATCGAGCCGAACTACGAGCTGATCGAAGGGGACTTGATAAATGTTCTCGCCGTTGCACGCGAAGTGGTTGACGCCGCACAAGGCAATATTCAGACACGGGCGGTGGGAACGGGCCCCTATCGCGTCAAGGAGTGGCTCCGCGGCACGCACGTCGTGCTCGAGGCCAACCCCAACTATCGTGTACTCAGTTTCCCGACGAGCGCAGACCCAATGAACGCCGAGCTCGTCCGAAGCATGCGCGGCAAACAGCTCCCACAAATTGGGATTGTGGAGATCAGCCTAATAAGCGAAGAGTTACCGACGCTGCTTGAATTCGAGGGTGGCAAGCTTGATTACGTGCAATTCATCACCGATGCCGCCTTGCCGCTCCTTAGCAACGGCAAGCTTAGGTCCGAGTATGCGCGTCGCGGTGTGCGTTATTACGCCGTACCACGCTCGTTGACAAGTTTCGTCTTTTTCAACATGGATGACCCGATATTGGGTGGCTTGAGCCTTGAGCACATTTCGCTCCGCCGCGCCATTGTGTTGGGTTTCGACACCGAGTCGCTTGCCAAAGTGGTTTACCGTGGACTGGCAGTACCAGCAGATCAGCTCGTTTCGCCCACCGTGACTGGGCACGACCCCGAGCCTCCCGGTAAGTCTCTTTACGACCCGGCCACCGCCCGGGCCTTGCTCGACCGAGTCGGTTATGCGAAACGAGATGGCGACGGGTTCCGTACAACTCCAGACGGCAAACCGCTGGTGTTGACCATGCTCACCCGCCCCCAACGCGATACACGCGACGCGGAGGCGCTTTGGAAGAAGAACATGGAGGCGATCGGGCTACGCATGCAGTTTCGCGAGCTGCCGTTCCAGGACATGATGAAGGAATCGGCTGCCGGAAATTACCAACTCCTGCACGGCATGAGCTGCTGCGACTCTCCGCTCGGGATTGATGTCCTGCAATTGTTGTACGGAAAGCAGACGCCCGATACCAATCGGTCGCGCTTCAAGCTTGCAGAGTACGACCGGGCGATCGAGGAGTACATGCGCATTCCGATCGGCCCCGCGCAGATCGTGCCTGCGCGAACGATGTCGCAACTTGCGCTGAACTATGCCCCAATGGTCCCAACCGTAGTGCGACTCCTTAACAATTTCACCCAGCCTTGGCTGCTTGGCTTTTATCCGTCAGAGACCCGCGTGTATTGGAAGTATCTTGACATTGATGTCGAGCGTCGGAAGACCACGATCAAGTAGACTTTTCACCAGGGTCTGTCGAGGATGCGCAGCTAACGCTTGCGCCGATTGCCGCAACGAAAGTCCGCTTGTATGGTGCGGGGTGGTGGTGTTTTCGGCGCTCTTCTGAAACAGTGGAGATGCCGGGGTGGAGGGGCCAGTGTCCGCATCTGCTCTCTCAGGAGAGACAGACACCGAAAGAATCCCCCCACCCACACCGCCA
>DASPTZ010000027.1:0-4247 GCA_035623155.1 Casimicrobiaceae bacterium
GAACGATCTGATGGCGTGGAACGCCGATGCAACCCGCCTGCCTGCGCGCATGCACACGCAGTACCTGGAACGCCTCTTCCTCCACAACGACCTCGCGCAGTGTCGCTATCGGTTCGGCGATCGTCCTATCGCGCTCACCGACGTCAGGGTGCCGATCTTTCTCGTCGGGACCGTGACGGATCACGTCGCACCGTGGCGCTCGGTCTACAAGCTGCATCACCTGACGCCGGCCGAGATCACCTTCGTGCTGACCAGCGGCGGGCACAACGCGGGCATCGTGAGCCCGCCGGGTCGCCCGCATCGTCATTACCAGCTCCTCAAGAGCGGCGCGAGCGAGCAACGACTCGATCCCGATACATGGCTCGCCACCGCCCCTGATAACCAAGGCTCGTGGTGGCCCGCGTGGCACGAATGGTTAAGCGTTCACTCGGGCGCTCCGGTGGTTCCACCGTCAATAGGCATGCCCGGCGCGCACGCAACGGCCGCGCCTGGCCATTACGTCACGGAGAAGTGACATGGCAACCGAAGTCGATGTACGTTCGCAATCACTGCTCGCCGGGCGCAAGGGACTGGTGGTGGGCATGGCCAACGAGCACAGCATCGCATACGGCTGCGCTCGCCTCTTCCGCGACTGTGGCGCCGAGCTCGCGGTGACGTGGCGCAACGACAAAGCACGGCCCTACGTCGAGCCGCTCGCGAAGCAACTGCAGGCGTCGATCGCGATGCCGCTCGACGTGGAGTCGACCGGCTCGATGGAAGCGGTATTCGACGCGATTCGCAACCGCTGGGGGCGGCTCGATTTCGCGCTGCATTCGATCGCGTTCGCCCCGCC
This sequence comes from Casimicrobiaceae bacterium, assembly GCA_035623155.1. GTDB lineage: Bacteria > Pseudomonadota > Gammaproteobacteria > Burkholderiales > Casimicrobiaceae > PALSA-1003. The sequence continues at coordinate 833 of DASPTZ010000027.1, forward strand.
GCAAGAGCTGCACGGCCGCGTCGCTGACACCTCGCGCGAGGGCTTCGCGCGTGCGATGGACATCTCCTGCCACTCGTTCATGCGCATGGCCCGCCTGGCCGAGCCGCTGATGGATAAGGGTGGAACGCTGCTCACCGTGACCTATCTCGGCGCTGACGAGGTCGTTCCACACTACGGGGTGATGGGACCCGTCAAAGCGGCGCTCGAGGCGGCCGTGCGTTACCTTGCGACTGAGCTTGGCCCGCGTGGCATTCGCGTCAACGCAGTGTCGCCCGGACCGATCAGCACGCGCGCCGCATCCGGCATTACAGACTTCGGGGAACTGCTCGCGGATGTGCGCCGGCGCGCGCCCTTGCCGCATGAAGTCGAAATCGACGACGTTGGGTCCATGTGCGCATTCCTGGTGAGCGACGCCGCCAAGGCAATCACGGGCGACATTCAGTACGTGGACGGGGGTTTTCACATCCTCGCAGCATAACGGTAGCGTACGCATTCCCAATTCGTCGAGTCGCTCCCTTACCAAACGCCATGCAGCTGGTGGCATCACAAGACAGGCATCCAGCTTGACCAGCACATTCTCCTATAGTGACCTCGAGGTCATACGCAACCGCACCTTTGACGAGATCGCGGTCGGCGACCGTGCGAGCATCGAGCGCACGCTGACGGCGGCCGACATCCAGCTGTTCGCCGCGATGTCGGGCGACGTCAATCCGCAGCACATCGACGCCGAGTTCGCCGCCTCTACGCGATACCACGGCGTGATCGCCCACGGCATGTGGGGCGCCGCACTGATCTCCGCCGTGCTCGGCACACGCCTGCCGGGGCCTGGCGCGATTTATATCGGCCAGACCCTGAAATTTCTTGCGCCGGTCCGCGTCGGCGACACGCTGACGATCGCAGTCACGGTGACCTCGCGGGACGAGGCGAAGCATCGGCTGGTTCTGGATTGCACGTGTGTAAACCAGGACGGCAAGACGGTGATCTCGGGCGAGGCGACGGTGATTGCGCCCACGGAGCGAATCGAGCGCCCGCGCGGCACCCTGCCGCAGGTGCGCGTTTCGCTGGCCCAGGGGGACGATCTCGTCCGACTCGTGCAATACGTGCGTCCGCTGGGACGGATCCGGATGGCCATGGTGCACCCGTGCGACACGGTGAGTCTGGCCGCTGCGCTCGACGCCCACGCCACGGGAATGGTTGAGGCAGTCCTCGTCGGTCCGCGCTTGCAACTGCAGGACCTCGCGCAGAAGTCCGGTTTGGATATCGGCGCGCTGACCATCGAGGACGCGCCGCACGGCCGCGCTGCGGCAGCGCGTGCGGTACAGCTTGCGCTGGATGGCCACGTCGATGCCTTGATCAATGGCAGCCTGCACACCGACGACTTCATGGGCCCGGTGATCCGCAGCGAGTTGCGGTCCGACCGGCGCATGAGCCATTGCTTCCTGATGCAGACGCCGGCATATCCGCGCCCGTTCATCATCACCGACGCAGCCCTCAACATCTCCCCGACGCTGCACGAGAAAGCCGACATCGTGCGCAATGCCGTCGAGCTCGCGCACGCGTTCGGGCTGGAGCGGCCGCGAGTTGCCATTCTCGCCGCCGTCGAGACCGTCAACGAGCACATGCCCGCAACGTTGGATGCCGCGATCCTGTGCAAGATGGCCGACCGCGGTCAGATCGCGGGCGCCGTGCTCGATGGACCGCTCGCGTTCGACAACGCGGTTTCCGCGGCCGCCGCTCGCCTCAAGGGGATCGTTTCCGATGTGGCGGGATGCGCCGACATCCTGGTCGTACCCGATCTGGAGAGCGGAAACATGCTTGCCAGACAACTCGAGTACCTCGCCGGCGCCGCGAGCGCGGGCATCGTCGTCGGGGCGCGCGTTCCGATCGTCCTCACCAGTCCCAACGATTCGCGCGAGTTCCGCGTCGCTTCGTGCGCAATTGCGCTCGTCGCCGCGCGGCGGATTGCGCAGAGCGCTGCTACCGCCGCAGCACTGGCGCCCGGCACTGCATTCGTCGCAGCGGCAGGCGCCGCCGTGTCACAACCCGCAACGCTGGAGCTGCATCCATGAGCGAAGCCATGCGCAGCGCATTGGGACCAAACATGGACGTTTTCGCTTGCGTCTCGGCAATCGGGCGAGACTACGTTGCATCCGAATTTCGATGCCTCACTGACGATGACTTTCAACCCTGAATCCAAGTATCCGACCCGACGCGCGTACGTCTTGAAGCTGACCAACGAGGCGAAGCCCGACTCGCTCACCGGTCGGCTAGAGAACCTGGTCACTGGGCGGCAGCGCCAGTTCACAAGCGGCGATGAGTTGCTCGCTTCGCTGGCGAGCGACGTCGACACAACCGTGCCGGACCCGCAGGTCGAATGAATAGCGCGATAGAGCATGAATACGACTGCCTCTCCTTTGACTACGAGCGCAGAACTTACGCAATCACACGAGCCGCTCGAGGAATACAAGATCGTAGCCGAGTTCATGCGGCAGTACTCCACGTTGCGCTTCTATCAGCTCACACTTCTGCTTGGGACGAGCGGCACCATCGTCACTGCGACGGCATCGGCGGGCGTCACGACGAATTTCGTCTCTGCAGAAGTTTTAAAGCTGGGCGGGTTGATCACGAGCCTCACGTTCCTTGCGATGGAGTACCGCGCCACGTCTTACTGGCACGGATTGCGCAATCGCGCGAACAAGCTCGCACGCGTGCTGCGGTTCGACCTGTTTCCACCCCAGTCGCGGTGGAACCCCCTCACGAGCAGCGGTGCGGAATTCTACCTGCACGTGCTGGTGGCGTTGCTGTGGATCATCAGCCTGCTGCCCCATCTTGGCATCGGATCATGACAACCGCATTGGACACGTTACCGAAGTGGTGCTTGCGGATGATCGCATGCGTCGCCTTGTTGCTGTCGGTCGCAGCGTGCTCATTCGCGCCCGAGTTTGCCCGTCCGGCGCTCCCGGTCGCCAGCGAGTACCCGGCGGATGCGCCAAGGCCGTCTGCCGGACAGGCGGATTCACGCACCGCGGCCGACACCTCCTGGCGCGACTACTTTGCTGATGAGGGACTGCAGCGAGTGATCGCGCAGGCATTGGAGAATAATCGGGACCTGCGGCTGGCCGCACTTCGCGTTCTCGAAACGCGCGCGATCTATCAGATCCACCGCGCCGATGAATTTCCGACCATCGGAGCGGGCTCGGACATGTTCCGGCTCGGCGTTCCAAAGGACTTCAGCACGACCGGGAGTTACCACGCCATCGGCTTCTACGATGTGGGGCTCACGGCCGCCACTTGGGAAATCGACTTCTGGGGGCGGGTGCGCAACCTCAAGGATGCCGCGCTCGAACAGTTCCTCGCGAGCGATAGCGCTCGGAGAGCCGTCACGGTGTCGCTCATTGCACAGGTAGCCAACACG
>DASPTZ010000028.1:0-51780 GCA_035623155.1 Casimicrobiaceae bacterium
GTCCTGCTGCAGTTCTTGATCGAGGCGATCATGCTGAGCGTCGTCGGCGGCGCAGCGGGCATCGTCGCAGGGATGGTTGCGTCGAGCCTGATCTCGAGCATCGCGCACTGGCCCACCCAACTGTCGACCGCCGCCGTGCTAGGCGGATTTGCTTTTTCGGCCGCCGTCGGCATCTTCTTCGGCTACTACCCCGCACGCAAGGCGTCGCACCTCGACCCGATCGAGGCGTTGCGCTACGAGTGAGCTACATGCCTCATGTACGCCGTCGAACCGCGTCGCTTCGGTGGATGTTCGCCGGCGTCGCAGCGGTGTCGCTGACCGGCTGCGCGGTCGGGCCGAACTTCACGCGCCCCGAAGCACCGTCGGACCAGGGTTACACGGCCACCAGCGTCGAACTGCCGTCGGCGGGCAAGAGCGATGTACGGCAGACGTTGGCGCCTGGGGAGGCAGTTGTGGCGAAGTGGTGGGCGCTCTTCGAGTCCACGGCCCTCGATGAGGTGCTCACGATTGCGATCGCAGGCAGCCCGACGCTCGAAGCCGCCAATGCGACGCTCGCGCAGTCCGAGCAGCTCGTTGTTGCGGCGCGAGGCGCCCTCTATCCTCAGGCCGACATCAACGCATCAGCCGCAAGACAAACAGCGACTGTGCTCTCGTCGGTCGGCGTTCCCCATCTCATTACCGACGTCTACAGCGTCGGTCCTAGCGTAAGCTTCAACCCGGACGTCTTCGGGGGAAGCCGACGCGCAATCGAACAGCAGACCGCGCTCGCCGACTACCAGCGCTATCAGCTTGCCGCGGCCTATCTCACGCTCTCCGGAAATGCAGTCATTCAGGCGATCAACATCGCAGCGGCGCGCGAGCAGATCCAGGCGGTGGCGGAGATCATCGCCATCGACCGACGCAACCTCGAGCTGGTTCAAATCGCTGAGGAGGCCGGCAAGGCCGCACACGTCGATGTGCTCAACGCGCAGAGCCAGCTCGCGAGCGACGAGGCCCTGTTGCCGCCGGTCAGGCAGCAGCTCAGCATCGCGCGCCATGCGCTTTCCGTGCTCGCGGGCAAGTCGCCCCACGATTGGACCCCGCCGGATTTCGATTTCTCCGTGCTCAAGCTGCCAACGGAGATCCCGGTGAGCCTCCCTTCCTCGCTGGTACGCGAGCGGCCGGACATCCTGGCCTCCGAAGAGCAGCTGCACGCTGCAAGCGCCGCCATCGGTGTCGCGACGGCGCAACTGTATCCGAGCATCACGCTATCGGCATCGTGGACCGAGCAGTCTGCGTCACTCGGTCAGCTGTTTAGCGGCCCGAGCGGCTTGTGGAGCATCGTCGCCACGCTTGCGGCGCCGATCTTTCACGGCGGAACGCTGGAGGCACAAAGGCAGGCGGCACTGGACGCCTACTCCGCGCAGCTCGCCACCTACCGCGCGACGGTGCTGCTGGCGTTCGGCCAGGTCGCGGATACCCTGCGGGCACTTCAGCACGATGCCGAAGCGCTCGCCGCTCAACAGGCCGCGCTCGCTACCGCGCAGGCTTCTCTCGAGCTCACACAGGAGAGCTATGCCGAAGGACAGGCAAGCTTTCTGCAACTTCTTCAGGCGCAGCGCTTGTTTCAGCAGGCGCGGTTGGGCTATGCCAAGGCCAAGGGTCAGCGGTATCTCGATACGGCGCAGCTATTCGTTGCGATGGGCGGTGCGTGGAAGTCCTGGATGGAACAGAACGCTGCGTCCGCGGCGCGGTGACTCCCCGCGCCCGGCATATCGAGAAGGGTGAAACGGAGACCTTCGATGGTCGGTGCGGATTGCGCGGGATCAACGGCATAGATGGAACCAACCCGCAGAACCGTGTGTCGTCGTCTTGGGGCTGGCGCGATGGTTGACATGCGTCAATGTCTGCACCGACCAGGGCCATTACCTTTTGGATTGGGTCGCGATAACCCCTCCGTGACTGTGCACGAGGTCTCTCAAAGCACTCTGCGATTCGCGTTTCTGCGCGCCGCGCGTACGGCCACCTTGCTGCTTGCGCTGCTGCCACCGCTCGCGGGCTGCGACGTCTCCTGGCCCTGGAGCAACAGCGGCAAGCAGGCAACGATCGAGCTGTCCGGAACGGTCGATGCGCACGAAGTGGACCTTTCGTTTCAAGTAGGTGGCCGCATCCTGCGGCTGGATACCGACGAAGGAAGGTCGGTCAACGTCGGCGATACGCTGGCCGAGCTCGACCCGCGCGACCTTGAGCTCGCGCTCGCCCGGGCGAGGGCCCAGGCAGCATCCGCAGAAAAGGCGCTTGCGGTGCTCAAAGCCGGCTCCCGTGTGCAGGACATCAAGGCGGCCGAGGCCGCCCTGCGGCAGGCCGAGGCCGATCTGCGCTTCGCCCAGGCGCAACAGGAACGCACCGCGAAACTCGTCGCCGATCATTTCGCGCCCCCGCAGCAGCTCGATACGGCGAACGATCAGGTCGATGTCGGCGTGGCGAAAGTCGAGCAGGCGCGGCAGAACCTGTCGCTGCTGCGGGAGGGGGCACGCAAGGAAGACATCGAGCGGGCGAGCGCCGATCTCGACGCGGCGAAAGCTGCGGCGGCGACAGCCGAGCAGCAGCTCACCTATGCGCGGCTGACAAGCACGGTGGCGGGCGTGGTCAGCGTTCGCTTGGCTGAGCAAGGGCAGAACGTGACGGCAGGTCAGCCGGTGTTCCGTGTCGCCGAGCTCGACCGACCTTGGGTGCGCATCTATCTCGACGAGAAGGAATTGGCGCGGGTCAGGCTCGGGCAACCAGCAACGGTCACGGTCGACGGTCTGCCGGGAAGGACGCTCGCCGGGCATCTGAGCTTCATCTCTCCCGAAGCCGAATTCACCCCGAAGACGGTCGAGACGCGCGCACTGCGTGTCGATCTCGTCTATCGCGCCAGGGTCGATGTCGAGAACGCGGCGGGGCAGCTCAAGATCGGCATGCCGGCCGACGTTCGCCTTGGCGTCGAGCGATGAGCGATGCCGCGGTTGTCCGCGCACAAGGCGTGTCGTTCGCGTACCAGACGCGGCCGGTGCTGCGCGACGTCGATCTCGAGCTCAAACCTGGAGAAGTATTTGGGGTTGTCGGCCCCGACGGTGCCGGAAAAAGCACGCTGCTCAAGCTGCTGATCGGCCAGCTTGTCCCCGCCTCGGGAAACGTATCGGTGCTCGGGCTGCCGGCGACAGATGCATCGCTGCGCCGTCGCATCGCGTACATGCCCCAAGGCTTCGGACAGTACCTCGACCTTTCGGTGGAGGAGAACCTCGAGTTCTTCGCCGACCTGCACGCGCTCGATCACGCTGCCGCCGAGGCGCTGATCGCCGATCTTCTGAACCGGACCGGCCTCGCTGAGTTCAGACAACGGCGCGCCGGCCAGCTCTCCGGCGGAATGATGCAGAAGCTCGCGCTTGCGTGTGCGCTGGTGAGTCGGCCGGAAGTCATGTTCCTCGACGAGCCAACGACCGGTGTCGACCCGGTGTCGCGTCGAGCTTTTTGGCAGTTGCTCGACCAGGTTCGCGCGGACAATGTGGCGATCGTCTACGCCACGGCCAACATGGACGAAGCCGAGCGATGCGACCGCGTCGGCATGCTCATCGACGGCCGGTTCATCCATCAGGGATCGCCGCTCGAGCTCATTCGACGAGCCGAGGCTCCGCTCTTCGAGCTGAGCGGCGCGGAGGCTCGCGCGAAGCGGCGCGAGGTTCGGGCGTTGCCAGCGGTGCGGCTCGTGTTCCCCGTGGGTGAGACGCTGAAGGTGTGGCTGGGCAGCGCCGGCGACGAAGACGCCTTTCGCGCCGCGATGACGAAGGTGGCTCCGACGCTTGGCGTGCGCCCGTTGCGCTCGTCGCTGCACGACGTCGCCTTGCGCGATCTCGCGCTTGCCGAGGGAATCGATGACGGAAGGCCGACCCGACAGCGCCATTGAGGCACGCGGACTGACGCGCCGCTTCGACGACTTCGTCGCTGTCGCCGGAATCGATCTCTCCGTGCGTCATGGCGAGGTGTTCGGCCTGCTGGGCGCCAACGGTGCCGGCAAGACGACCGCGATTCGCATGTTGTGCGGAACGCTCGCTCCGACCAGCGGTGCGATCCAGATCGCGGGCATCGACATGGTTCGCAGCGCCCGCGAGGCACGGGGGCGAATCGGCTACGTCGCGCAGCGCTTCGCGCTCTACGGCGATCTCACCGTTCACGAGAATCTGGCACTGCAGGCGGGCCTCTACGGGCTCGATCAGGCCAGAAAACGGGAGCGGATCGACTGGGCGCTTGAGCGGCTCGATCTCGCAGATGAGTCCTCCGCCCGGGCCGGCGGAATTCCGCTCGGCCATCAGCGCCGGCTGGCCATCGCCGCGGCGCTGCTCCATGAGCCCGACGTGCTGTTTCTCGACGAGCCGACATCGGGCCTCGATCCGCTGGCGCGCGGCGAGTTCTGGGAGCTGGTCTACGAGCTCGCCGAGCGTAGCGTCGGAGTGCTGGTCACGACTCACTACATGGACGAGGCGATGTTCTGCGACCGGCTGGCGTTGATGCATGCCGGCCGCATCGTCGTCGAAAGCACGCCGCGTGCGCTGCTTGGCCGGGGCGTCGGCACGCCGATTCTCGAGATCCAGAGCGCCCGGATCGGTGCCTGCCTGCCATTGCTCACGCAAGACGCCGACGTGATGGAGCTCGTCCCTTACGCAGGGCGTCTGCGCGCGCGGCTTCGCGCGGGCAGCGACGCCGCGGCAGCCGCGCAGCGAATCGTCGCTCAGGCGGCGGCTGCCGGCATGCCGATCGATCGCGTCACGCCCGCCAGCGCCGAGCTGGAGGATGTCATCGTCGCGCTGCTCGAAGAGACGGCGGGGGCCGCGTGAGGTGGCGCAACGTTCGCGCCATGGCGCGCAAGGAGACCCGCCACTTGCTGCGTGACGCACGGAGCCTCGCGCTCATGTTCCTCATGCCGACGATCATGCTGTTCCTGTACGGCTACGCGATCCGGCTGGACATCATGCACGCACCGATCGGCATCCTGCAGGAATCGACCGATGTGGCCTCGAACGATCTGGCTGCGCACTTTGCAGGGAGCCGCGCCTTCGAGGTCGCGGCGCGATACCTCGATCGGCACGAGCTCGCGGCGTCGATTCAGAGCGGCAAGGTCTGGGCTGCGCTGGTCATCCCGCACGACTTTGCGAGCGATCTTCGCCGTGGCCAGGCGAGCGTCCAATTGATCCTGGATGGTACCGACGCCAATACGGCACGACTCGTGCGCAACTATGCCCTCGCGATCGTCAACGCGTACGCCTTGTCGGTCAGCGGCACGACACCGTACATCGAAGTGGACGCCCGCACCTGGTTCAACGAAACCAACGAGAGCCGCTACGCGATCGTCCCCGGAGTGATCGTCCTGGTGATGTCGGTCGTGGGCGCGCTGATGACTGCGCTCACCATCGCCCGGGAGATGGAGCTCGGCAATATCGTCATGCTCAGGACCACGCCGCTTTCGCGCAGCGAGTTCCTCGTCGGCAAGCTGATCCCGTATTTCTTCGTCGGAATGATCGATGTTCTCGCCGCTATCGCTGCGGCGGTTCTGATCTTCGACATACCGCTGCGCGGGTCGCTCGCCGCAATCGCTTCGGCTTCGGCGCTTTTCCTTCTCGTGGTCATGTGCCAGGGGGCTCTGATCTCCATCGTCGCGGGCAATCAGATGCTCTCCAGCCAGCTCGTCCAGATCACGACCTTCCTGCCTTCGTTCCTTCTCTCCGGCGCGATCTATGCGATCGGCAACATGCCGCTGTGGCTGCAGTACGCGACGCTGGTGTTTCCCGCCCGCTATTTCGTGACGCTGTCCAAGGGCATCTTCCTCAAGGGGGTGTCGCCGTTGGTGCTTTGGCCCAACGTGGTCGCGCTTGCCCTCTTGCTGTGCGCGCTCGCCGCGCTGCTCTACCGCCGGGCAGGACGATTGGGGCTCGCGACATGAGGTCGCGGTTACGCGCCTCGTGGAGGCGACTCTCGGCGCTGCTCGCCAAGGAATTCGTGCAGCTCTTGCGCGATCCGCGCATGCGCTTCACATTGTTCGTGCCGCCCCTTCTTCAGCTGGTCGTCTTTGGCTATGCCGCGACCTTCGACGTCCGCCATGCCAATGTCGCGGTCGTGAATCACGACGACGGGCAGCAGAGCCGCGAGCTTCTATCCGCCGTCGTGGCGACGGGGCACTACACGCTGGGCTTCGTGCCATCGCTGAAAGCCGCGAGCGCCGAAATGGACGAAGGCAGGGTCGGCGTCATCATGCAGATTCCGGCACGCTTCGCAACGCAGCGGCAAGTCGAGCTGATCGCGGACGGCTCCGATCCGAATACGGCGCAGCTTGTCATGGCCGAGCTTGTCCAGGTCATCGGGCAGTACGCGGCGACCCAGGCGCGCTACGTGCCGCCGCTGACGGTCGAGGAGCGCGCATGGTTCAACCCGAACTTGGAGGACCGGTGGTTCTTCATTCCGGGCATCATGGCCAACGTGCTGTTCATCAGCACCGTGATGCTGACGGCGATGATGGTCGTGCGCGAGCGCGAGATCGGCACACTGGAGCGGCTGATGGTGACGCCGGTAGGACGCCTCGAATTCCTCATCGGGAAAATGATTCCGGTCGCTTGCGTAGGGCTGTTCGACGTCGCGCTCATCACGACGGTGGCGCTCGCATGGTTCGGGATCCCCTTGCGCGGAGCGGTTGTCGCGCTGGTACTGGCAACTCTCGTGCTGCTCGCCAGCACCCAGGGGCTCGGTCTCCTCATCTCGAGCTATGCCGGCACGCAGCAGCAGGCGATGCTCTCGGCTATGTTCTTCATCATGCCCATGACGATTCTGTCGGGATTCGCCTTCCCGATACGAAACATGCCCGAGGCCGTGCAGCTCCTAACCTGGGTCGATCCGCTGCGCTACTACCTCGTCGTCGTCCGCGACATCTTTCTCAAGGGCACGGGGATCGCCGATCACCTGTTCGAGTTCGCGATGATGCTGCTGCTGGGGGTCGCCGCGCTGGGCGTGAGCGCAGGTCGGATCCGGTGAGCCCTCAGGAGCTTGCCACGCCTAGCCTTGTCGGAGCGCCGTTCACCGCCGGGGCGTAACCCGCCATGCGGGGCTCTGCAGTCAAAGCATTGATATTGATCAACAATCGAACGTGTCTACGTGGTTACCATGGTAGGCGGGGTTCGAGCATTCCCTGGGTCAACGCCGGCGTATGAGGAGCAGATGCCTAACGATGCGATCACCAAGGCGCTCGGCGATCTGCGCATAGCCCCCAACCTGCGCGACTACGAGTCGTTTCGTCGCGGCTTTTCCTGGGATCAGGCGCGCGCGGAGCTCGACGGGCTTCCGGGCGGGCACGGCCTGAACATCGCTCACGAAGCCGTCGACCGCCACGCAGTCGGAGCGCGGCGCGATCAGATCGCGATCCGTTGGCTCGGTCGAGACGGCGCCATCGAGAATTACTCGTTCGGTCAGCTCGCGCAGCTCTCCAATCGCTTTGCCAACGTGCTTGCCAGATTGGGGGTCGGGGCGGGCGATCGGGTCTATGCGCTGACCGGCCGCATCCCGGCTCTCTACATCGCCGCTCTGGGATCGTGGAAGCGCCGCGCGGTGTTCTGCACGTTGTTCTCGGCATTCGGGCCAGAGCCACTCCGCGCCCGGATCGTCAAAGGGGAAGCCAGGGTTCTGATCACGACCCGGGCACTCTATGACAAGAAGATCGCAGCGCTGCGCGCATCGCTTCCTTCGCTCGAGCACGTGCTCATCGTCGGCGACGGTCCTCTCGATGGCACGCGCAGTTTCGACGAGCTTCTGCAGAGCGCGAGCGACGCGTTCACGATCGCGCCGACCGATCCCGAGGACATGGCGCTGCTCCACTTCACCAGCGGAACGACCGGGACTCCGAAAGGCGCGGTGCACGTGCACCAGGCGGTCGTGGCGCACCATATCACCGGCAAGCTTGCCCTCGATCTGCATCCCGAGGACATCTTCTGGTGCACCGCCGACCCGGGATGGGTGACGGGCACGTCGTACGGGATCATCGCGCCGCTGACCAACGGCGTCACGAGCATCGTGGACGAGGCGGACTTCGAAGCCGAGCGCTGGTACGACATCCTCGCGCAGCACAAGGTGAGCGTCTGGTATACGGCCCCAACGGCGATTCGCATGATGATGAAAGCCGGGATCGATCCGGCTCGCCGAAGCGCCATGCCGGCATTGCGCTTCCTGGCGAGCGTTGGTGAGCCGCTCAATCCAGAGGCGGTGCTCTGGGGTGTCGAGGCGTTCGGATTGCCGTTTCATGACAACTGGTGGCAGACCGAGACCGGCGGGATCATGGTCGCGAACTATGCGTCGATGGACGTTCGCCCGGGATCGATGGGCCGTCCCCTGCCGGGAATCGATGCGGAGATCGTGCGCGGCAACGACGACGGCAGCGTCGCGGTGATCGACGCACCCGATGAGCAGGGAGAGCTCGCGCTCAAGGCCGGCTGGCCGTCGATGTTCCGCGGCTATCTCAACGAGCCGGAGCGCTACCGCAAGTGCTTTGCAGGGGAGTGGTACTTGACCGGCGATCTCGCGCGGCGTGACCGCGACGGCTACTTCTGGTTCGTCGGTCGCAAGGACGACGTGATCAAGACCTCCGGCCATCTGATCGGACCATTCGAGGTCGAAAGCGTGCTGATGGAACACCCGGCGGTCGCGGAAGCCGGTGTGATCGGAAAGCCGGATCCCGTGGCGCTGGAAGTCGTCAAGGCATTCGTGTCGCTCAAGAGCGGCAACGCGCCGGAAGAGACTTTGAGGAAAGCGCTGCTGGCTCATGCGCGCAAGCGCCTGGGCGCAGTCGTCGCGCCCAAGGAAATCGAATTCGTCGCCTCGCTGCCGAAGACGCGCAGCGGCAAGATCATGCGGCGCCTGCTCAAAGCGCGGGAGCTCGGACTTCCCGAAGGCGACACCTCCACACTGGAGAGTGGATGATGGCCACCGAACTGCTCGCTCTACCGGAATTGCAGCGCGATCACGCGCTCAAGCTGTTGCGGCAGATGCTGCTGATCCGTCGCTTCGAGGAGAAATCCGCCGAGGTCTATACGCTGGGCAAGATCCGCGGGTTCCTGCATCTGTATATCGGCGAAGAGGCCGTGGCCGTGGGGGCGATGCCTGCGTTCGCTCCCGATGACGCGATCGTCGCCACCTACCGCGAGCACGGGCACGCGATCGCCCGCGGTATCCCGGCGGGCGCGGTAATGGCCGAGATGTACGGCAAAGCCAACGGAACCAGCCGTGGCCGGGGCGGATCGATGCACATCTTCGACGCGAGCCGGCGCTTCTACGGAGGCTATGCGATCGTCGGCGGCGGTCTGCCGATCGCGGTGGGACTCGCGCTCGCCGACAAAATGCTCAACCGCCCGCGCATCACAGCCTGCTTCTTCGGCGAGGGTGCGGTGGCCGAGGGGGAATTCCACGAATCGATGAACCTGGCGGCGCTCTGGCAGCTGCCTGTCTTGTTTCTCTGCGAGAACAACCGCTACGCCATGGGGACCGCGCTCGCGCGCTCCGAATCGGAGACCGATCTGCACCTCAAAGCGCAGGGTTACCACATCGAGTCGCGGGCTGTGGACGGGATGGATGTTCTGGCGGTCGAATCAGCGGTGAGTGAAGCCGCAGCGGCAGTGCGCCGCGATGGGCTGCCGCGCTTCATCGAATTCCGCACCTACCGGTTTCGCGCGCATTCGATGGCAGACCCGGATCTCTACCGCAGCAAGGCCGAGGTCGAGGAGTGGAAACATCGCTGTCCGATCGAAACCTTCGCGGCGATGCTGCGTTCGGAAGGTTTGCTCTCCGATGCGGAGCGGCAAGCAATGGAGGCCGACGTCGCGGCCGAAATCGCGGAAGCGATCGCCGTCGCGGATGCTGGTCCCTGGGAGCCAACGGAGGATCTCACTCGGGACGTCTACACGCCTCGTCAAACGAGGGCTTCGCCATGACCAAGATGACCTACAGGGAAGCGGTTCGCGGCGCGATGCGCGATGCGATGCGCGCCGATCCGCGGGTGTTTCTCATGGGCGAGGATGTCGGCCGCTACGGCGGGGCGTTCGCCGTAAGCCTGGGGCTTCTCAAGGAATTCGGACCCGAACGCATTCGCGACACGCCGCTCTCCGAATCGACGTTCGTCGGTGCGGGCATCGGCGCGGCGCTCGGCGGAATGCGGCCGATCGTCGAGGTGATGACCATCAATTTCAGCCTCCTGGCGCTGGACCAGATCGTCAACAACGCAGCGACCCTGCGCCACATGTCGGGCGGTCAGTTCAGCGTGCCCATGGTGGTTCGCATGGCCAGCGGCGGCGGGCGCGGGATGGCCGCCCAACACTCGCACAGCTTCGAGTGCTGGTACGCTCACGTGCCCGGGATCAAGTCGGTCGCGCCGGCCACGGTCGCCGACGCCCGTGGGTTGCTCCTGGCGGCGCTCGAAGAGCCCGATCCCGTGTTCATCTTCGAGCACGCTCTGCTCTATGCGCTGGAAGGCGACACCGAGGATGGGACGCCGATGCGGATCGGCGAGGCGGCGGTGCGGCGCAAGGGGCGCGATGTCACTCTCATCACCTACGGCGGCACGCTGGGCAAGACGCTGCAGGCGGCCGAAGCTCTGGCGGCAGAGCAAATCGACGCCGAGGTCATCGACTTGCGTACGCTGCGGCCGCTTGACACTGCGACCATCCTCGACTCGGTGAGCCGCACCCACCGCGCGGTCGTCATCGACGAGGGTTGGCGCACCGGGAGCCTCGCTGCGGAAGTGAGCGCGCAAATCATGGAGGGTGCTTTCGACTCGCTCGATGCGCCGGTTGCGCGAGTGTGCAGCGCCGAAGTGCCGATGCCATACGCCAAGCACCTGGAAGACGCTGCGATGCCCCAAGCCGCCATGATCGCGGCCACGGTACGTTCGCTGCTCTAGGGCCGAAGCAATGGTTCAATTCATCATGCCCAAGCTCGGCGCCGACATGACGCAGGGCAAGCTGGTGGAATGGTGCAAGAAGCCGGGTCAGCCGATTAGGCGCGGCGAAATCATCGCGGTGATCGAAACCGACAAAGCAAATGTCGATACCGAGTCATTCGTCGACGGCGTGTTCGAGAGCGCGCTGGTCGAACCACATGACGAATGGCTGCCCGTCGGAACTCCACTGGCGGTGATTCGCGTCGAAGGCGAGGCGCCGCCCCAAGTCGCGCCCGCTGTGCAACCGACCGCCGCTGCACCTGCGGTGGCCGCACTGGCCCCGGGTCCTGCTCCAGCGATGCGCGTGCCGGTCGCCGAGGCGGCTCTGGAGCGTCCGAAAATCTCTCCTGCCGCGCGCAAGCATGTGCTCGACCTCGGCATCGATCCTGCGCGGATCTCTGGTACCGGTCCCGGTGGTCGTATCACGTTGGAGGATGTGGACCGCGCCGCCGCAGCGGTGCCGCCAGCACCGGCACCGGCACCGGCGCCGACCGAAGTACCCGACAAGGTGCTGCGCATGCGCGACGCAATCGCTGCGACCATGGCGCGGTCGAAACGGGAGATTCCGCACTACTACCTGGCCACCACCATCGTCATGGCCAAGGCGCTCGGCTGGCTGGAGGCGCGCAACAATGAACGGCCGGTGACCGAGCGGCTGCTTCCTGGCGTGCTGCTCATCAAGGCAACCGCCTTGGCGCTGCGCCGGGTGCCGGAGCTCAACGGCTTCTGGCTCAATGGCCGAGCCGAGCCGAGCCGTGCGATTCACGTCGGAGTCGCGATCTCGTTGCGCGGAGGAGGGCTGGTGGCTCCCGCGCTGCACGACGCGGAGCAGTGCAGCCTCGACGAGCTGATGCGCCGACTCCAGGATCTCACCAAGCGGGCCCGTGCGAATTCGCTCCGCAGCTCGGAAATGACCGATCCGACGATTACCGTGACCAGCCTGGGCGAGCGCGGCGTCGAGTCGGTCTTCGGCATCATCTATCCGCCGCAACTCGCGCTGGTCGGCTTCGGCAAGCTCGTCGAGCGGCCATGGGTGGTCGACGACGGGATCGTGACGCAGCCGGTTGTGACCGCCACGCTGTCGGGCGACCACCGCGCTACGGACGGCCACCGCGGTGCACTGCTCCTCGATGCCATCGATCGTCTGTTGCAGGAGCCGGAAAAGCTATGAGTCCAGAGCAAATCACAAGCGCCGTACTTGCCGCACTGAGCGATGTCGCTCCTGAGCTTGATGCGCAGACCATCGACCCGAAAGCGCAATTGCGCGATCAGCTCGATCTCGACTCGATGGACTTTCTTAACTTCGTGCTCGGGCTGCACAAGGCATTTGGCGTGGAGATTCCCGAGCCCGATTATCGGAAGATCGGCACGCTCGATGGCTGCGTGGCGTACCTGGCCGAAAAGATGGTGGCGGCGTAGCCGATGCCGAGCAGCCAGCGCACCGTCGTCACCGAGCAGCGCCGTCGCCTGGCGGGCCGGCAGGTGGTTCGCGGCCGCGAGCCGGAGCGCCGCTCCTATTACGAGACGCGGGAGGCGATTGCCATATGAGTCGAGTCGCAGTGCTCCTATTGCTTGCGCTGTTCGCCATCGACCCCGCGGCAACCGCGCAACCGTCGTCGAAGCAGATGAACGAGCTCGCTGAGGAGAAGGGCTGTTATCTGTGCCACCAGGCGGAGCCCGGCAAGCCCGGGCTCAACGAGCTTTTGCCCCCCGCGCCATCGTGGAGGGAAATCGCCCGGAAGTACCGCGGTCAGAAGGATGCACAGGATCGGCTTACCGAGGTCGTCCTCTCGGGATCCGGTCGAGGCGGCAAGGAGCGCCACTGGCAGGGCAAGGTGCGCGACGCGGGCATGCTGCCTAACGTCAAGGAGCTCGACGAGGATCAGGCGAGGCAACTCGTGCATTGGATCCTTTCGTTCACGCCATAAGCTTGCTTGACACGGCATTGCGCTGCGGGAGATGAAGCCCCATCAAGGATTGCGGAGGTGATATGAAAGCCAAAGATGTGATGACGCACTGTCTGGTCAGCGTCGCGCCCGATGCACCCATTCTGGAGGCGATCGCTCACATGATCAGCCATCAGGTAAGCGGCATGCCGGTCCTCGATACCGAAGGCAAGTTGGTAGGCGTCGTGACAGAAGGCGACTTCTTGCGCCGATCTGAAACCCACACCGAGGCACCGAGGCGGCGATGGCTCGAGCTGCTGCTCGGGCCCGGCTCGGGTGCTGACGAATATGCGCGCAGCCATGGGCGCACGGTCCGAGAGGTGATGTCGACCAAGCTGGTTACCGTCGACGAGAACACACCCTTGAGGGACGTGGCAGGACTCATGGAGGAATACGGCGTAAAGCGCATTCCGGTCGTCGATGATGGCGACAAGGTCGTCGGCATCGTGAGTCGCGCCGATCTGATGTCGGCGCTGGCCGAGGTCTTGAGCAAATCGAAGAAGCTGCCTGCCGACGATGAATCGATCCGGAGGGTGATCGTGGCCGAGATGAAGCGACAGCCATGGTGCCCCGTCCAGTCGTTGAGCATCCGCGTGCGGGGTGGTTACGTTGATCTCAATGGGACGATCTTCGACGAGCGGCAGCGCCGGGCGCTCCACGTGCTGATTGAGAACGTTCAAGGCGTGAAGGGTGTCCACGATCACCTGGGCGAGTTCGTGGCCAGCCCGGACCGCGAGTCGGGAAAGAAGGGTGCCGCGAAGCAGGGTGGCCGAGCCGCCCTCTAGGTCGAATCACGGCCACGGGAAGAAAGGATACGCACATGTTCCGCAGGATCATGGTACCCATTGATGGAAGCCCGACGTCGAACCAGGGGCTCAAGGAAGCGATTGCGTTGGCAACGGATCCGTCCGCGCGCCTCTGTCTGCTGCACGTAGTCGACGAGCTCGTAGTCACACAGGGCTTTGACGGCGCCGCGTACATCCCGGAGAACTACATCGACGAATTCATCGAGGCGTTGCGCAAGGACGGCAAGAAGCTGCTGGCCAGAGCCGAGGAGCGGGTGAAGAAGAGCAAGGTGAAGGTCGAGACGGTGCTGCTGGAGACCCTCGGGCACAGGGTCGCCGAGCTGATCATCAGGCAAGCCAAGAAATGGCACGCCGACGTCATCGTGCTCGGCACCCATGGTCGCCGCGGACTTTCCCGCTTGTTGATGGGAAGCGACGCGGAAATGGTGGTGCGGGAAGCGCCGGTGCCGGTGCTGCTGGTGCGCTCTCCGAAGCGGCCTCAGCGAAAAGGCGTGCGGCGCAGCTGACCCTTCGGCAGTCGCAATCGGTCAGGACTTTGCCGCCGCAGTCGGCTCACGGCGAGGTTGCAAGCGTTGGTACACGCGGAGCGTTGTCCGGTCCTCCTTCATCGGTTCGATTTCGAACCCGAGGGCGTGTGCGAAATGCAGCATCGGTGCGTTGCTGGCGAGCACCAGACCCTCCATCTCGGCAAGCCCCTGATCGCGCGCTCCTTCTATCAACGCCTCCATCATGAGGCCGGCGATCCCGGTCTTGGTCCATGAATCCTCGATCATCAGTCCGAATTCGCAGCTCTTGCCGTCGCGACTCACGATGTAGCGCGCCTCTCCGACGATGTCCTCGTCGGCGCCATGCGGGACGGTGCATACCAGTGCCAGGCATTTCTCATAGTCGACGTCGGTGAGGAAATGAACGAGGTTGTTCGACGGCGTGCCAACCCATTTCTGGAAACGTCTATAGCGGCTTTCTTCCGAGCTTGCGGTCAAGAAATTGCGAATGCGATTAGCATCGTCCGCTCTGATTGGGCGAATTGTCGCGATCGTGCCGTCGGGTAGCTGGTGCTGGCCGACCAGGGTGGCTGGATAGCGAGGCTTGGTCCGGTGACGCTTCTCAAGATAGGCGAGCAGGTCGTTGAGCGTAACCAGCTTTCGATACTCGGCCTCGGCAATGCCGACGCCGAGTTTCTCATTGAGCGCCGTAAGGAAATTCAGCCAATCCATCGAATCGAGATTTACCTGGTCGCGCAGCGCAACTGCGGGATTCAAGGCGCCAGGCGAGCACTCCGGCGCGATCCGCTGCAGCGTATCGAATACCGCTTGGCGCACCTTTGCCGAATGCTCAGCGCGATTCATCGGTTTATGCGACCGCCGCCGTTGCGGGTCTTCCATGGCTCGCTCGATGGCTGCGTCGCGTACCTGGCTGAAAAGATGGTGGCAACATCGCCGGCGTCGAGCCGATCGCCGCGCCCCTCAAGCCGGCACCGTCTCGCGCAGCAGCCTGCGCAGCAGCTTTCCGACGTTGCTCTTCGGCAGCGGCTCCTCCCGGAATTCGACGATCTTGGGAACCTTGTAGGCGGTCAGGTTCTTCCTGCAGTGCTCGAGAATCGCCTCTTCGGTGAGCTGAGGATCCTTCCGCACGACGACGAGTCTGACAATCTCGCCAGACTTAGGATCGGGTGCCCCCACCGCACCCGCCTCGAGCACGCCGGGATGCATCATCACGACGTCCTCGATCTCGTTCGGAAAGACCTTGAAGCCGGACACGATGATCATGTCCTTCTTGCGGTCGGTGATCCGGAAGGAGCCGTGCGCGTCCATGAAGCCCATGTCCCCGGTGCGCAGCCATCCGTCCTTGGTGATCACCCTGGCGGTTTCGTCGGGCCGATTCCAGTAGCCTGCCATCACCTGTGGCCCGCGAATGCATAGTTCACCGAGCTCGCCGATTGGCAGTTCGCGACCCTCCTCGTCGAGGATCGCAGCCTCCGTTGAAGGCATCGGTACGCCGATGGTGCCGGTCCACTCCTTGATGTCGATTGGATTGCAGATGGCGAACGGTGAGGTTTCGGTGAGCCCGTACCCTTCGATGATCGGTGTGCCAGTCGCTTGCTTCCACTTCTCGGCCACTGCACGCTGCACCGCCATGCCGCCGGCGCTGGCCACCTTGAGGCTGTTCAGGGAGACACTGGCGAAGCCCGGTGCATTCAGGAGTGCGTTATAGAGCGTGTTGATCCCGACGATGGCCGTAAACCGATGCTTCTTGAGCTCGTCGATGAAGGCCGGCGTGTCTCTGGGATTGGTAATCAGGATGGTGTGCGCACCAATCTTCATGAAGGTGAGATTCGAGGTCAGCGCGTAGACATGATAAAGGGGGAGCGGTAGCATGGCGACTTCCTGGCCGTCCCGCAGATTGCGGCCGATCCAGGCGTGCATCTGCTGCACATTCGCCACCATATTGCCGTGGGTGAGCATGGCTCCCTTGGCGACTCCGGTGGTGCCCCCGGTGTACTGCAGAAAGGCGACGTCGCGGGGACCGAGCCGCACGTCGTCAAGCGTCCTTGCGCGGCCCTCACGCAGCGCCGCCTTGAATTCGATCGCATCCGGGATGCGCCAGTCGGGAACCATCTTTTTCACGTACTTCACCGCGAGATTGGTAAGCAGCCCTTTGGGCTCCGGAAACAGATCGCCGACCTGCGTCGTGATGACGCTCTTGACCGCCGTCTTCGAGAGCACCTCCTGCAGCGTATGCGCGAAATTCTCCAGGACCACGATTCCTTCGGCGCCCGAGTCCTTGAGCTGATGCTCGAGCTCCCGCGCCGTATACATGGGATTGACGTTGACCACGGTCATGCCGGCACGCAGCACGCCGAAAAGGGCAACCGGATACTGCAGAAGGTTCGGCAGCATGATGGCGACGCGCGCGCCTGGCTTGAAACCGAGAGCCTTTTGCAGAAACGCCCCGAAGGCACGACTTGCTCGATCGAGCTGGCCGTAGGTGATGGACACGCCCATGTTGCCGTACGCGGGCAGCGCGTCGAACCTTTCATGGCTTCGCTCGAGGATGTCCTTGAGCGAGGCGTACTCGCCGGCATTGATTTCGCTCGGGGTACCTTGCGGATATTGCCTAAGCCAGAGTTTGTTCATGGTCACTCCCGGATACGCGGTTCTCCAGACCATGTGCGCACTCGAATGATCATGCTTGCAACGTACGCTTGCGGAGGCCGCATGGCCTTGACGTGGCTCAACCATTCCTTGCGTCTTCCGGTGACGTAGGTCGCGCGCGGCAGAGCCGATCCCACAATCTTGTTCGCCGCCGCGCAAAGCGAGCTCGAGTGGCGCCCCAGAGCAAACGAAACCCGATCGCTTCCGATCACCGTTCAACGCCTCGACCCCTTTCCTACCACGCTATGGTCCATGGTCGTTTGGCCGAACTATCGGCCGCCCCCAGGATGGGGTAGAAATCGAAGTTTGCGGGTTCAGGAAACGTTTCATTGAGGGACCTTTATGGCGGCTCGCGATAATCGTTCAGCACGTTCCCCAAAACGCACTCTTCCCCAGCCGGCCAAGGCTGACCGGCGCTCCCCTCTGCCATGGCATCGGCCCAAGTCGGTCGACGACGACGTCGAGGCTCCGGAGCGGGTGCGGGCGCTCCTTGAAAGCCCGAGTTACCGCCTGGCCGATGAGGACATCGCCTTCCTGCAGCAGCCCGAGATGCGCGGCGTTCGCCTGCAACTCGACTTCTGGAAGGCGGAGGACCTGCTGGCAGCGCACGGCGTAGAACACACCATCGTTGTCTTTGGCAGTACCCGCATTCCGGAGCCGGCAGAGGCACTCCGGCGACTGGAGGACGCCCGCCGGTCACTCGCCGCGTTGCCGGAAGATACGGATCGCAAGCGCAGCGTGAAGATTGCCGAACGCGTTTGCGCCCAGAGCCACTACTACGACGTGGCGCGCGCATTCGGGCGGATTGTCGGCGAGTCGAGCGCCGGGGATCATGCGCTGCGGCTTGTCATCATGACCGGCGGCGGACCCGGCATCATGGAAGCCGCCAACCGCGGTGCCTTCGACGTGAGGGCGAAGACGGTCGGGCTCAACGTCGCACTTCCGAATCCGCAGTTTCCCAACCCCTACATCACGCCGGAACTATGCTTCAGGTTCCACTACTTCGCCATGCGGAAGCTGCACTTTATGCAGCGAGCCCGGGCGCTGGTCGTATTTCCAGGCGGCTACGGCACCATGGACGAGCTCTTCGAGGTACTCGCCCTGGTGCAGACCCGCAAGATCGCTCCGGTGCCGGTTGTTTTGGTCGGAGAACGGTACTGGCGCCGGGCCGTGGACTTCGATTTCCTGACCGACGAGGGGACCATCGATCCGGAAGACGTGGAGCTGTTTTGGTTCGCGGAAACCGCCGAGGAGATATGGGCCAGCATCAGTGAGTGGTATGCAAGCAAAGGCGACCCACTCCCGACGCAGACAACGAAGGGCGGGCCGTGAAGCTTTCCTTTCATGGTGCCGCCCAGGCGGTGACGGGCTCCTGCCACCTGCTCGAAGCGGGTGGGCTGAACCTTCTGGTCGACTGCGGGCTCTCCAGCTGGACTGACTCCACGTCACGCTCTTATTGTCGATGGCAACCGCCGGCTCGAGCCTTGCAAAGGAGTCATCTGATTCTCGCAGGGGACTAGCTAACCATCATCAGCTCGATTTCCTCGATGATTTCCTCCTGGCGCAAGCGATTAAGCTGCCGCTTGAGTTCGTCACGCCCGCGATCGAGATGCTGCATGGCATTTTCCATCTGCAGGAGCCGCATGTGGTTCTCGACGCGAATCGATCGGAGCATGAGCGCGAGCAGCGTGTGAAACAAATAGTGCTCGGCGACTCCGGCAGACACGCGCTCAGGCGGCTCGTTGGTGAGTGGGATCTCCTGGGCAGAGCCATCGCTTGAAATCGTAAGCGGTAGCAGGCGCTGCACCCACGGGCCGGCGTCCTCCCGCACACAGGCCACCAGTCCGGCTTCGCGCGAGAGCGAACGGGTCGCCGCGCTGACCGCCGCGAGAATGCGATCGATCGCGCTCGCCGCATCCACCGCTCCTGTGGCCCCGCGCACCGGAAACAAGGAGCCTTGCCTCGGGAGCAGGCTTTGCAGACGTTCGCCCACCGCTACTACCGGGCTGGTGACGCTTCCTGCTGCCTGCCAGGCACGAAGGATGTCCTCGTTGAAGCTGCCGCAGAAGCCGCGCACAGAGCCGAACAGAACCCAGACATCGCTCGCCGGAAGCTGTGGTGCCGGAAGTGCGGGCGCGACGTCGCGGAGGGTCTCCGAGAGCGTGCCCACGAGCTGTTGCTGCGCGGCTTCTCTGCGCGCGACCCGATGCAATTCGACCAGCGCAAAGCTGCGCATCGCGCCGAGGATGCCGGACAGGTCGTCGTACAGAGCGAGGCGAGCCTCGACCTCCCGTCGCTGCGTCATGGCGTCCTCGCTAAGGCGTCGCGCAGCACCGCGAGCCAGCGTTCCTTCGGCTCGTCGAGCTGGAGACCGGCACTTGCGACGGCGGCGAGCAGCCGCGGCAATATAGCGGCAGAGGCGGCGGGATCGAGCGCGACCAAGAGTCCCTCGCCGTACGCGAGCAGCCATGCGAGGTGCGCCTGCTCAGGCAGCGGCGCCAATCGGTCCTGCTTGAGCATTTCGCGCAGGAGGCGGCCGCGACGCAACTTTTCCTCGACGGACGCTTCCATCCGCGTTCCGAACCGCGCGAAGAGCTCGAGCTCCAGGAACTGCAGGTAATCGAGCCGGATATGCGCCGCCGCAGCCTTGATCGCGGGATGCTGCGCATTGCCACCAATGCGCGAGACGGACCGGCCGATGTCGATCGCGGGCAGGTTCCCGGCCGCGAACAGCCGGCTGTCAAAATAAATCTGCCCATCGGTGATCGAGATCAGGTTGGTCGGAATGTAAGCGGCAATCTCGCCCTGCCGTGTCTCAATGATCGGAAAGGCGGTCATGCTGCCGCCGCCATACCCGGGCCCGAGCACCGCCGAGCGTTCGAGCAGGCGCGCGTGCAGATAGAAGATATCGCCGGGGTAGGCCTCGCGCCCTGGTGGTCGGTGCATGAGGAGCGAGAGCTCGCGGTACGACTGAGCGTGCCGCGTGAGATCGTCGTACACCACCAGTGTGTCCCGCCCGGCGCGCATCCAGTGCTCCGCGATCGCGCAGCCTGCGAAAGGCGCCAAGTAGCGAAAGCCGGGAAGGGCATTCGCCTCGGCGACCACCACGACAGTGTGGGCGCGCGCGCGGGCGCTCTCCAGCGCTTCCACCGTGGCCGCTACCGCGGCGCGCGGCTGCCCGATCAGCACGATGACACACAAGACGTCGCGCCCCTGTTGATTGATGACCGCATCGAGCGCAAGCGCGCTCTTGCCCACGCTGTCGTCGCCGATAATGAGCTGACGCTGTCCTTTGCCGATCGGGATAAGCGCGTCGACGATCTTGCAACCCGTGTACAGTGGCTCGCGAACGAAATCCCGCTCGAGGATGGTGGGCGCCGCAGCTTCGAGCAGATGAAGCTCCCGCGTTTCCGGAGGTGGCTCGCCGTCGAGCGGGTTGCCCAGCGGATCGATCACCCGGCCGAGCAGAGCGTCGCCCACGCCAAGCGCCAGTCGGCGGCCCGTACGGTGCGCCGTTACGCCTGCCATGAGCTCGTGCGTCTGCGCGAGGAGAATGGCTCCGAGGAGATCCCTGTCGAGCTGGAAGACGAGGCCCGTACTGGCGTCATCGAAGCCGATCAGCTCATCGAGACGCGCTGAAGGCAAGCCGCGCACCCAGGCGATGCCGTCGCCAACGCCGCTTACCGTGCCGCGCTCGGAGACGCGCAGCGCGAAGCTATACCCCTCATCGAGCCCCGCATTCGCTGTCATCACACGATCAGCCATGCGGGTTCTCGCCGCTGAAGAACGCCAGCTCGTCGGCAAGGTTGGCATGCAGCAGACACTCTCCTACCGTAGCGCGGACTCCGGCGATGAGCTCGGGAGCCTCTTTGAAGGTTACTGGCAGCGAGCGGTCCGCCGCCTGTACCAGAGCGGCGCTGAGCAGCGCCTGTTCGGGACCGGCGAGCCGATGGGCGACCGCGATGTCGACCGTCGCGCTGACGCCAAGCGCCTGCGCGGCATTACGCAGCACGGTGCGCCGCTCATCCGGCAAAGTGGCGACATCCTCGCGAAAAACTTCCGCGATCCGCTCGGTGAGCTCCGGGATGGCGAGCCGCTTGAGCATCGCAGCCGTCGCCCGATACGCGTCCCGCAAAGCCTCGCGTCTTAGAGTCCCTTCACGTGAGGCGGCGAGCGCTTCGGCGCGAGCACGCGCCTTCGCCTCCTCGTCGGCGAGCCGCTTCTTGAGACTCTCCATGGCCGAGGTCCGCGCTTGGGTCAGTTGGTTGTCCAGCAGGCGGCGTGACTGTTCGCGCTCGCGCTGCCAGTCTGCCAAGCGCGCTTCGTACTGGCTCTTCAGTGCGGCGGCATCGTTGCGCATCTGTTCCGCTTGCTGCCGTTCGGCGGAGAGTCGAGCCTGGCGCTCATCGAGCACCGCCAGCACGGGGCGATAGAAGAAATGCTTGAGGATCCACACCAGCACGAAGAAGTTCAGCACCTCGAGCGCGAATGTCGTCCAGTCGAATGGCATGACTATACCCCTCGTGGTTGATCACTTTAGGAAATACTCGAGGAGCGGATTGCGGAACAACACGATCAGTGCGATGACCAGGCAGTAGATGGCGAGCGACTCGATCATCGCCAGGCCGATGAAGAGCGTCCGCGTGATCGTGCGCTCGGCTTCCGGCTGACGCGCAAGCGCCTCGAGCGAGGCGGCGATCGCCCGCCCCATCGCGAGCGCCGGCAACATGGTGCCTAGCGCGATGACTAGGCCGGCGACGATCGTGGACAAGATGCTGAACAAGTGCAGGTCGCTCATTGTCTCTCCTTCGAAGGCGGAGTGCCGCGCGGCGCGTCAGTCGCGCTTTCGGTGGGCTCGAGCGCGCCAGCGATATAGATGAGCGCGAGCATGCCGAAGATGTATGCCTGAACCAGCGCCTCGATCACATGGAGCATGAGCAATGGCACCGGAACCAGAAAGCCGGCGATGAGCAGAACGAGTAGCGCAGCCATCTCGAGGCTCATCATGTTGCCGAAGAGCCGAATCGCCAACGCCAGGGTTCGGGTGAGCTCGCTCACCACGTGAAAGGGGAGCAGCATCACATTCGGTTCGACATAGTGGCGCAGATAGCTGCGCAGGCCCTTGGCGCGGATGCCGAACCAATGCGTGGAGAGAAACACGAGGACAGCCAAGGCCGCCGTGGCAGACAGATCGCGGGTAGGCGCGTGAACGCCCGGTATGAGACCGGCGAGATTCGCGGTGAGAATGAAAATCCACAGCGTAGCCACGAAGGGAAGGACGCGGCGCGTGGCGGCGCCGGGGAGCACCTCGGCGATCGCCGCTTCGATCGTCGCGACGATGCCCTCGACGGCGGTTTGCCACCGTCCGGGCTTGGAGCTCAGGCGGCGCGTGACGACGAAGCCCACCAGCGCCAAGCCGAGCATGATCCACCACGTGGTGACCACCGTGTCCGTGATCGTCAAGCTTCCCAGCCGGATCACGATGTTCGCGCCGAGTGCGCCGTCGTTCATGTCTTGTGCTTAATGAAGCGCACTACGTTGTAGGCGCCTACCGCGATGCCGATGACGATCAGGCTCACGGTCCACCGAACCGAGTAGCCGGAGGCGAGCGAATCGAGCCACCGCCCGAGATAGGCGCCGGCGACGATCGGCACGACGAACAGCAGGCCCAGAGTGCCGCCGTAGAACACGACGCCGATCCAGGTGGCCGGACGGCGCTCTTTTTGCTCGAGGCGCTCCACGTCGCGTTTCGTGTCTTCGGCGAGTTGCTTGTTCTGCTCGCTCATATCGCTGGGACCGGCCGACCGCGCGCGCTGAGCTCGATCAGCCGCCGCATGAGCGAGTGCTCGATCTCGTTCAAAGTCGTGCGCGCCTTGCTCATGTCGGAGTCGGCTCGCGCCATTTCGTTCGCCAGTCGCTCGACGATCTTGCCGCGGTCGTCGCCGAGGAAATAGCGAACGGTGGTCAGCCTGAGATGGTTGTCGGCAAACCTTAGCACCCCGCCCGGCATCGAGACGTAGCGCCATCGGCTGCCATTGTCGAGGAATCGCGCGAGGCCGTAGCGCAGTACGGACACAAACCTCGCATGACCGGCGAGCAGTCCGAAGCTGCCGCTCGCATCCGCGCCGATAAACTCGACGACACTATCGAAGCGCTCGGCGCCCCGACCGTCGAGAAGTGTGACCGCAAACGTTCTCATGCCGGCATGCCGCCGCGCATGTAGCACTCGGCTTCGCTTGACCCGTCGAACCGCCCGTCGATGAACCCTTCGCAGTCGACAATGGTCTGATCGAGCGGCACGCGCACCCCAGCCATGCCGGTATGCGCCGCCACCACACTGAACGGTTGCGTCAGATAGCGCTGCAGGCGGCGCGCGCGCTCGACGGTGCGGCGGTCTTCGGGGGAGAGCTCTTCGATGCCGAGCATGGCGATGATGTCTTCGAGCTCGCGGTAGCGGGCGAGATGCTCGCGAACGGCCCGAGCGGTGCGGTAATGACGATCGCCGAGAATGCGATGGTCCATGACGCGACTGCTCGAGCGCAGCGGGTCGACAGCCGGGTAGATGCCTCGCGCGGCCTGCTGGCGGGAGAGGATGACGACACTGTCGAGATGGCCGAGCACGGTCGCCACGGCCGGGTCGCTCATGTCGTCTGCGGGGACGTAGACCGCCTGCACCGCCGTGATCGCACCCGCGCGGGTCGACACAATGCGCTCCTCCAGCGACGCGACCTCCGTGAGCAGGGTAGGCTGGTACCCCACCGTGGCCGGCATGCGACCGAGCAGCCCCGATATCTCGCTGCCCGCCTGCACGAAGCGGAAGACGTTATCCATCAGGAACAGCACTTCCGCCTCGAGGTTGTCGCGCAGATACTCGGCATAGGCAAGCGCGCTATAGCCGACGTGCAGGCGTACGCCAGGTGATTCGTCCATCTGGCCGAAGACGAGAACCGCACGCGATAGCACGCCAGCCTCGCTCATCTGGTGCCACAGCTCGTGGCCTTCTCGCATGCGCTCGCCGACGCCTGCGAACACCGATACGCCCTGCATCGCGGCGCTCACGGCGTGCATGAACTCCATCATCAGCACCGTCTTGCCGACGCCTGCACCGCCGAACAATCCGGTCTTGCCGCCGCGTACGAAAGGGCACAGCAGGTCGATAGCTTTGATCCCAGTTTCCAGAATCTGCGTCGCAGGAAGTATCTCGGGAAGGAGCGCGGGCGGAGCAAGGATGTTGCGGAATGTTTTCGCGGGCAACGGCGCTCCACCGTCCAGTGGCTCTCCGAAGACGTTGAGCATTCGCCCAAGGCAGCTCGGGTCGACCGGCACATGAAGCGGTGTGCCGCGGTCGTAGACTGCCATACCGCGATAAAGCCCCGATGCCGAGTGCAAGGCGATGGCGCGGATCAGGTTCGGAGCGAGGTGTTGGTGCACCACCAAGACGTAGCGCCCCTCGCCATCGGCGATGTCGAGCGCCTGGCCGAGCGGGGGCAGGTAGCTGCAGCGGACGTCGACCACCGGACCGTGCGCTGCCTCGACGCGTCCGACGGGCTGTGAGACTGAAGTCACGGATCAACTCGTGCAGAAAGCCGACTCCTCCCGCGAGTACGTGACCGCGTTGAGGCTGCGCAAAGGCAGCGTCGCCTGCATGCGGACTCTCTCTAACGGTTCCGGTCACCGACCGAAGAGTCAGACTCATTCACTGGGGCTTCGGTTCATGCTCACTGATCCACGCCGCGACCTCGGGCCATGCGAGCTGCCACGTACGAGCGCCCATGAATAACCCGATGTGCCCGCCCGGTGCAGACCTCTTCCCGCGCGTCGCGATGAAACTTGAGGAGCTTTGCAGCCATGGCTACTCTCCAAAGAACGGGCCGCGTTCGAGGACGTGTCGCGATCGTCCAGGGGCCACACCCCCTTGCCCCAGGAGACAACATTGAGATCGGTGCCGGGGGACGCGTAGGTCCAGGTCGGCTGCTCTCGATCGAAGCGATGCAGCTGCGGTGCCCGGACATTGACTGACTGCACAGGTAGGGCGAGCATCCGATACTCACTCGGGGCGATCCCTTCGAGAAATCGCCAGGCCACGCCAAAGCCTCGTTAGGTCACGATTACATGGTTCTCCACGGCAATGACCCCGGGTGCCGCCCAAGCGGCCTGCTCAGCCTGGTCCTTTTCATCCCAGGAACGAACGCTGCCGCGCAAGATGACTTTCCCGTCTCGGGCCTCGATGCTGACCTGGTTCGCGTCGAGCTGCGCCAGCCGCTGGAAGGCAGCCTCAATCTTTGCTTTCACGTCGGCGGAGCTGACCCCCGGCTTGAGCTGGATGTTGTTGGTGACACCCCTGACGCCCATCAGGTACTTAACTTCACTTTCGGCAGCGCTCTTCTGGTATTGCCATTCCACCTGTCCTTCGAGGGTCACCCACCCGCCTTCGACCGTCACCTGAATGCGATTGCTCGGAACAGCCACGTTGAAGCACAGGCCGTTGAGCACCGATTGCGCGATGTCGGCATCGCTGCGCTCCGAGCTTCCCGGCAGCTTGATCGTAAGCTCCTCGGCAACGGCTCTGACACCCGTTACGCACTTCACGACCCGCTCGACCTCTTTCTCTTGCCAGTAGCTCGCTATGGTTCCGGTCAGCGTGACAACGCCGTCCTTGACTGCGACGCCGACGTCTGAGGCGTCGATGCTCGGATCCCAGTCGAGCTGCGCAAGCACCCTGCGACGGATCTCGCCGTCATCCAGTCTGGTCATGATCATTCTCCGATTGAGGTTATGGGCAGCGAGCGCGCGGCACCGTGCTGGGGCCTCACTAGTCAAGCTCGCGCCGCAACCTCCTGGCGCCCGGCGCTTTCGGTGGCTCCGGGCTTCGCGCCGTCGCCCGCGAAAATGGCGTCGCACAGCCGCTCAAGCATAGGCACGCCGCGGACCTCGGTCTCGAACAGCGGGACGATGGCCCGGACGCTATCGTCGAATTCCTTCCAGATCGTGCCCATGTGCTCCTGCTGCATGGCCAGGCGATTCTTGACGAACTCTGCGGCGTCCGGACCGACCGATGCAGGGTCGATCACCATGTTGACGAGCACGCCACCCACGGGGATGCCGAAATCCTTGAACCACTGGATGAAGCGCGTGACCACGGCAATCGGCAGCGCCTCCGGCAGCGTCACGAAGTAGAACGCCGTGAGCTTGGGGTCGGTCAGCAGAACGCGCGCGTGCTGCATGCGGTCGCGGAACGAGACCAGGTACTCCATCAGCGGATCGGCTTCCTTCTTCTTGGTGAAGGAGAGCATCTCGCGCAGGGTCCGCGCCTCTTCGCGGCTTTTGAGCATCTTGTTGACCCACAGCGAGTAGACCGACGACATGCCGAGTAGCCGCCGTGCGTTGGCGGTCGGCGCTGTGTCGAAGACGTAGGCGTCATACTCGTTCTTGAACATGACGTCGATCATGTTCTCGAACATCGCCGACTCCTCGAACGCGGGGTTCATCGTCGCCGATTCGACGAAGTCGTCGGCCTTGGTGGTGATGTCAGCGAACTTGAGGAACCAGCGGATCTTCTCCCGGATCTCGATCCTGTTGCGCTCGATCGACTGCCGGGTGTCGATCTCGTAAGCCCACAGGTTTGGCACGCCCTCGACGGCGACGTGCTTGCCCAGCATGTCGCGACCGAACAGGCTCGTCAGGCTGTGCACCGGATTGGTCGACACGAGCAGCGTCCGGCGCCCCTGCCGCGCGAGCCCGATGGCGGCGGCGGCCGCGAACACGGTCTTGCCCACGCCGCCCTTGCCGCCGAAGAACAGGTACTTCAGCCCAGGGTGTTCGCGCAGGTGCCTCCCCATCGGCATGGTGATCTCGGCCATGACGAGCCTCCTCAAGCGAACATGATGTCGGCCAGCTTCTCGATCATCGGCAGCCCGGTAACGTCGCGCTCCATCTCCGGCACGAGCGCCATCACCTTGTTGCCAAAAGCTGTCTGCACGTCGCGCAGGTGCTGGTCCTGCATGGCGATGCGACGGCGCAGGTATTCGGGGATATTCTGCTCGAGCAGCTCGTGCGGGATGACGCGGTTCACGACGTAGCCGGCGACCGGCACGTCGAACTGGGCGAACATCTGCGCAGCCTTCTGCGTATCGTCGATGATCATGGCCTCCGGAACCACCACGAAAAAGAAACCCGTCTTGGTCTTGTCGGTGAGGATTCCCGCAGAGGTGTTGATGCGACCCTTGATGTAGAGCAGCTCCTGCAGGATCTGGTCCTGCTCGCTCACCTTCTCGCGCCGCAGGCGGCTCACCATCTCCTCGTACTCGCGCATCTCTTCCCGCAGCTTGGTGACCTTGTTGATCCACTCGTCGTAGACCTTGGCCATCGACAGGTAGTAGAGCGCGTGGCCGAGGGGGACGAGATCGTAGATGTAGTAGTCGTAGTTGCCCTGCATGACCACGTCCACCACCGCGTCGAAAATCGCGCTCTCCTCCATCGCTGGCTCGGCGCTCGCCGCCTGGATGTAGTTCTCGATCTCCTCGGGCACGGCGGGCAGCCCGTACATGTCCAGGATCTTCTGCCGGATCTCCTGCTGGTACGCCTTGATGTGGCTGTCGGCGTCGATCTCCTGCGCCCAGAGGTTGTCCATGATGGGCACGGGTCCCTTTCCGAAGATGTCGCGCTTGAAGATGTCGGTGAGCGAGGCCTGCGGGTCGACTGAGAACACCAGCACCTTCTTGCCCTGGCTCGCGAGCCAGTAGCCTGCCGCCGCGGAGAAGGTTGTCTTGCCCAAGCCTCCTTTTCCACCGAACATGATGTAGCGGCGCTCGGGGTGCTGCAGGAATACGTCCTTGAGTGCCATGGCTCTACCCGAACATTGCGTCCGCGACGTCCTTCTCGCGCAACATGCGCCGCTTCCACGTTGCGATCTGCGGCACGACGTAGGGCAACAGCCGCAGGCTGTAGTAGGGCGGCAGGATCGGGATGCCGAGCAGGTCGCCCATGGTGATCAGGATGAAGAGGTGCTCCATGGATGCACGCGTGCGCAGCGCCGCACGACTCATGTCGTGCGCCGCCATGCCGTAGACCGTATCGCGGATGTTCTGCCAGATTCGCTTCGCCGCGCCCACCTTTTCGTCATCTGTCATGGCCGTCTTCCTTTACACTCCGTGGAGGTGATGCTCGTGGTCGCTGCCCAGCTCGCGCTCGCGCACGACCCGACGCTTCCAGGTCTCGATCTGCGGGACCACCCAGGGCAGCAACCGGAGCCCGTAGTACGGCGGCAGGATCGGCACCCCCAGCATGTCGCCGAAGATGCCCAGCATGAACAGCGTCTCCATCGTGGCGCGGATCTCCAGGGCCTGCTGCGCGATCTCGTAACCGGACAGTCCGTACATGAACTCGCGCAACGCCCGCCGCCACCCGCGGCGAGCGGGCGTGCTATCGTCCGGTCCACCATGACGGAGCTCGTCGCTGTCGCCGCGGTGGCGGTTGTCGCCTGGTTCGCCGCCGGGACGATCTGGAACGTCCGCCTGGGACGCGAGCTGATGCGCTGGATGCAGGGCGGCTTGCCTGTTCTCGGGGAGCGCACCACGGTGCGCTGGCTGGGCTCCACTGCCGTGGAGATGGTCATAGACCAGGGCAAAGCCCAGTTCGCAAGGGTGGCGGTAGTCATTTTCCTCGAGCCGCGCGACTTGCCGTGGTGGCCGCTCAGTCACCTCCGTGGCCGGCGCGACACGCTCATCATCCGGGGCGTCCTGCGCAAGGCCCCGTCGGTCGAATTCGAAGCGCTCG
Organism: Casimicrobiaceae bacterium; assembly: GCA_035623155.1. Lineage (GTDB taxonomy): Bacteria > Pseudomonadota > Gammaproteobacteria > Burkholderiales > Casimicrobiaceae > PALSA-1003. Next base: position 28,667 of record DASPTZ010000028.1, read on the forward strand.
ACCCGCAGAGCTGGTCCGCCCGCGACGCGCGCGCGCGCGTGCCGCCGCAGTGGCTGGTCCGCGAGGCCGCCGGCCCAGGCGGTTTGGTCGTGCGTTACGCGACCGCCGCGGCGCTCGCGCGCGCCGACGCGTCGCTCGCGCTGGCCCAGCGCGCCGGGCTGACGATATGGCGGCTGTCTCTGCGTGGCACCGAGCCGAACTTCCAGCTCCACGTCTCACTCCCCGATCGCCGGCAACCGGCGCGCGAGTTCTTCGAAACGGTACGCAGCCTCGCCGAACTCGCGCTTGGCTGACACGACCCGACTCCCTATGCGTGCGCCGTGGGCGGCACGACTGCCGGACGCGGCACCGGTGCGACGGGTGTCGCACCGTGGCGGACATAGGCCTTGTAGCCGTCCCAGCCGATGAGGATGGCCGCTACGAACAACAGGGCAGAGACCGCGATCATGGTCCACGCACCGGCCACGGGCAGCAGCGCCATCTTCGGATTCGCCGCGATCGTCACGTACAGATTCCGGGCTGTCACCACGGTGGCGGCCAGCGTCGTCACATACATGAAGAGCATCGGCAGCAGGGCGTAGGTCGGATTGCGCTTCTCCGACTTTAGCCACACCGCGACCACCAGCAAGCTCAGCGCCGCCATCAGCTGGTTCGAAGCGCCGAACATCTGCCACAGGTAGACCCACGTGCCGGTGAGCACCAGCGCGAGCGTCAAGACCATCGATATCAGGCTCGACACGTGCATGTTGCGCGCCAGGGGGATGGCGTCACCGACCCACTCGGTGAGCGTCACCCGCATCACGCGGAAGACGAGCTGAGTCACGGTGAGCACGATGATGACGAAGGTGGCAAAGCCGAGCGCGGTGCCGAAGGTCTCTGGGATGAGTCCAAAGGTTCCGGCGTAGACGAGCTTGCCGACGCCCAGCGCGAAGCGGCCGCCGCCGCCACCGACACCGGCGATCGATACGGCGGTGAGCGACAGCATCGCCAGGGGGAACTCGCCAAACAACATCGCTCCAGCGCCGACCGGGAGTCCGTCGGTGTCGTACTCGAGCTGCCGCGCGGTGCCGACCGAGCCAACCAGCGCGTGCCAGCCAGAGATCGCGCCGCAGGCGATGGTCACGAAGAGCATCGGCCATAGCGGCTGCCATGCCTTGCCGGCGTCGATGCCGAAGCCCAGGCCCTTGAGGGCGGGCAGCGCGAATTCTCCGATGAGGTTGCCGCCCGCGTCCTTGGTGCCCAGAATGGGCGCAACGATCATGCCTAGCGCGCTTAGGAGAATGGTGATCGAGGTGATCCAGAAGCCGATGTAGTTCACCGGTTGCGCGAAGCGCCAGATCGGCAGGTTCGCTCCCAGGTAACTAAAGGCGAACAGAAACACCATCCACAGGAGGTAGTTGGGCAGGGTCTTGAGCTGCCCCGTGGCCGAGTCGTACGCGGGTGTAGTCGGGCGCACGCCATCCTTCCCCGGCACAGGGATCCTCGGATCCGCCAGCGTCGGGTCCTCGACCGCGAAAAGCGCCTTGTGATCGGTGATACCGTCGACCGCGCTATTGAGGCTCGCTACCGCTGCGGCCACTGGACCGTCGACCTGCGCACCCTTTTCGTCGCGGTGCTGCCCCCACGGTCCCGCCGCCATACCGGCAAGCGTCAAGGCGACGACGAACACCGTGACGCCCATGATGCCCATCTTCCAGCGGTACATCATCTGGCCGGCCAGCAGTCCCATCAGGGCGAGCATCACGATGCCGAACGGGACGTCGGGACGCGCGGAGAGGATCGCCGCGAGGATGCCGATGAACGCTCCGGCGAGCAGCATCAGGTAGAAGAAGATGAACACGAACAGGATCGTGCGCGTGCGGGGGGCAATGAGCTTGTGCGAGATCGCCGACAGGCTATTCCCGTCGTTGCGCACCGCAACCATGATCGCGGAATAATCGCTCACCCAGCCAATGAGGCTCACGCCCAGGATCAGCCACGCCAGCGACGGTGACCACCCCCAGAGATTGGCGGCAGTGATCGGTCCCACGATGGGCCCCGCGGCCGCGATCGCCTTGAAGTGATACCCGAAGAGGACGTTGCGGCTGGTGGGCATGAAGTCGACGCCGTCCATGTACATCTTGGCCGGCGTTGCCCGCCTGGCGTCGGATTGGATGACGTTCCGGTCGATGCGCTTGGCGTACAAGTTGTAAGCCAGATAAGTGGTCAGAACGCTCAAGACCACGATCCAGAGCGTGTTCATGACTGCCCTCCTTCCTCGATCGAATGGCCGTAACCGCCGTGCGTCCTCGCAGCGGATTGCGGAAGCGAAAAGATTTGTCCGGCGGCGAATGCCTTATGTACGCGCCGCTTCAATCGCCGGATCGCGCACACGTGCCGATATGCTGGAACCACTTGTTCACCCGTGAGCCGCATGTGGGCCACCTCCAAGCGGTTGAGCTATTCTTCTCCCCTATGGAGTGGCCCGTATTGACCGGGGTCAAGAGCCGTGCGTTCACGGCTTTGATTGCGCGAGCTACGCTCGCATGCCTGGCTGGCGCCGCCAAACTGTACTGGGCAACCCGCTCAATGCTTGTCGGCGATCAACCCCCGCTCGCCGACAAGCGACTAATCTCAATCTGGGTCATGCGACAGTCAGTAAGGGCAACACCCTCTGTGGCACGGGGCGGAAGTAGCGTTCTCAATCGGCCAGTACGTGCGCAGCGGGAACGAATGGATGCGTTGCGAGGCTCCGGGCGTGTGGATGCGCGCGGGCGAAATGCGCCCCAAGCGCAGCGCCAGCCGATGACGAGAGAGGACACAAGCCATGCAAATCCCCCTGCAGATCACGGTTCACGGTATGCCACGCTCGGACGCCCTGGATGCCCGCATCCGCGAGAAGGTGATGGGGCTTGAACGCTTCCACTCGCGAATCACGAGATGCCGCGTGACCGTCAGCGAATTCAGCAAGCATCATCATCAGGGTCGACAGTTCGAGGTTCGCGTCGACGTTCGTGTGCCGGGGCACGCGGAGATCGTCTCCAACCGGCACCACGACGAGGATGTGTACGTCGCTCTGCGCGACGCGTTCGCCTCGACGACGCGGCAGCTCGAGGAAGTGATCCGCGAAAAGCGCGGCGACGTCAAGACGCACGAACCGCCCCGACAAGGCAGCTGATGCCGTTCGTTCCCGAGCGCCGGCCGCCAGCGAGAGCATAACGGGAGGCAGGTTCATGGCCAAGCAGTCTCTTCCGCTCTCCGAGGTCTATCGATTGCTCGAACCCGGACCGGTGGTGATGGTCACCACCGCCGCCCGGGGACGCGCGAACGTCATGACCATGTCGTGGCACATGATGATGGAGTTCGAGCCGCCGCTGGTCGGCTGCATCATCGGCGGGAGCCACTACACATTCGACCTGCTGCGCCGAAGCAGGGAGTGCGTAATCAACATCCCTACCGTAGATCTCGCCAGGAAGGTGGTCGGGTGCGGCAACGTCTCCGGGCGGCGAGTCGACAAGTTCAAGCGCTTCGGCTTGACGCCGGTTGCCTCCTCGCGCGTCGAGGCGCCGCGCATCGAGGAGTGTTACGCCAACCTTGAATGCAAGGTCGCTGACACGAGAATGGTCGCGAAGTACAACATGTTCGTTCTCGAAGTGATCAAGGCGTGGCGCGACCGTTCCGTGAAGCGGCCGCGAACGATCCACCACGCCGGCAAGGGCGTCTTCGCGGTTGCTGGCGACTGGCTCCGGCTGCCTTCGAAGGCGAAATAGGCCTGGCGACCTACAGCCGCGGCCTGGCCTCGTGCGCGTATGTTCTGTCGTGCTGGTCCTGGCAGCGCACGCAGCGCAGGGCCGTGGGAATCGCGCTCAGACGCGGGTAGCCGATGTCATCGCCGCAGTCGATGCATTGGCCGAAGCAATGTTCGCCGATTCGGATCAGGGCATCGTCGATCTCGCGTATTGACGCGGCATAGCGGCGTGCCCGCGCATTTTCCAAGTCGGCGAGCTCCGTAGCGACCGCCTGGTCGCCCTCGTCGGGCACCTCTCCCGCGAAAGTGGAATAGTGCTGATCGGCGACGTCGAGCAATTCCTCCTGCGCCGCAGCGAGGCGCTCCTTGCGCTGCTTCTCCAGCTCCTGCTTGAGTTGCCGTTCCTGTCTCGATGTCAGTGATTCCATGATCGGATGCCCTCCTATGGGCCGGATAACCGATCTGCGCGTCCGCACGCCCTCTCTGCGTGACGCCCGTGCCGCGCCAGTCCAAAAGACTGGTTGCAGGCAAAGAAATAATCCCCCTTCCTGCCCCGAGGGAGTTGACCGCGGTCAATATGTGGGTCGGACTGGGCGGCTCGATGCGGCCTGATCGAAGTGGCGTCACGATGCCACGTCGCGCGCGGGTGCGGCCATTCTCCGGGCTCGTCAAGACATGGAACGCCGCTGGCCCGAAGTTGACCGGGGTCATAAGCGGCCGACTTTGCATGGGCGAAGATATGGCCGGATTCGGTCGACGCTCGCTCGGCCGGGTTCGTCTATGGACACTGTCGCGACCCCGCCGCGCAACGCATCGGATGACCGGGAGATTTCGCGCCCAGGCGAAGCTGCGCTGCTGGAGACTGTGGGCGGCCTGCTGAGCGAATTGCGCGCGGGCGCACCGCCGCCGCGGGTCGAGCTGGACACCAACCTCGAGCGTGATCTCGGTCTGGACAGCCTCGAGCGATCCGAGCTGCTGCTCCGGCTCGAGCGCGTCTTCGGGGTACGCCTGCCGGTGCGAACTCTCGCCACCGCCGAAACGTCGCGGGACCTGCTGCGCGCCGTGCTCGCAGGAGCCGCCGCGGCCGGCGCGCCGCCGGCGGCGTTGGCCGAGGTCCCGGCGACCGCCGGCGCGGCTAGCGTTCCGCACGAGGCAGCTACGCTCGTCGACGTACTGGCGTGGCACGCTCGCGCATATCCGCAGCGGAACCACCTCACGTTGCTCATCGAGGACGAAGCGGGTCCGCGGGCGCAGCCGATGAGCTTTGGCGAGCTCTACGCCGAGGCCGGCCGCGTGGCGTCGAGCCTCGTCGAGCGCGGCCTGGAAGCGGGCCAGGCAGCGGCCATCATGCTGCCGACCTGCCGCGAGTTCTTCACGACTTTCTTCGGCATCCTGTTGGCTGGCGGGGTGCCCGTTCCCATCTACCCGCCTGCGCGACGCTCGCAACTCGAGGAGCATTTGCGCCGCCAGTCGGGCATTCTCGCCAACAGCCTCGCCGCGTGGCTCATCACCGTGCCCGAGGCCCGAGCGGCGGTGCGTCTGCTGCGCGCTACTACGCCATCGCTCGAGCATATCGTGTCGGCGTCGGAGCTCGACGGAACGGGAAGCACCGCGCCAAGCACGGCGGGCGAGCGCGATATCGCCTTCCTGCAATACACGTCCGGAAGCACGGGCAGCCCCAAGGGCGTGGTGCTCACTCACGGCAACGTACTGGCGAACATCCGCGCGATGGGTCGGGCAGTTGCGGTGACGCCCGACGACGTGTTCGTGAGCTGGCTTCCGCTCTACCACGACATGGGGCTGATCGGTGCGTGGTTCGGGACGCTCTACTACGCCATACCGCTGGTGGTCATGCCGCCCACTGATTTCCTTGCGCGGCCGGAGAGCTGGCTGCGCGCCATCCAGCGCTATCGCGGCACCATCTCGGCCGGTCCCAATTTCGCCTACGAGATGTGCGCGACCCGGCTCGACGCCGGACGGCTGGCGGGACTCGATCTATCCTCCTGGCGAATCGCCTTCAACGGCTCGGAGCCAGTGAGCGCGGAAACCGTAAGGCGCTTCGCCGAGCGCTTCGCGCCTTACGGTTTCGATCCAACCGCTCACACACCCGTTTATGGACTGGCGGAAGCCGCCGTCGGGCTCGCCTTTCCGCCGCTGCAACGCGGCCCGCTTATCGATCGCGTCGATCGAGGCGAGCTCGCGCGAACGGGCAGGGCGGCTCCCGCAGCCGCCGATGATCGCAATGCGCTGTGCCTGATCGCCTGCGGGCGGCCGATTCCCGGGCACCAGATCCGCGTCGTCGATCCCGGGGGCAGAGAGTTGCCGGAGAGGCAAGAGGGGCGCGTCGAGTTCCGCGGGCCATCGGCGACCTCGGGATACTTCCGCAATCCGGAGGCCACCCGCGCCCTGTTCCGCGGCGATTGGCTCGACACGGGCGATCTTGGCTATGTTGCAGGAGGCGAGCTCTACCTCACCGGTCGCGCCAAGGACTTGATCATTCGCGCCGGTCAGCACGTGCATCCGGCCGAAGCCGAGACCGCGATCGGAAATATCCCCGGCATCCGCAAAGGCTGCGTGACGGTGTTCGGCGTGCCCGACCCGGGCAGCGGCACCGAGAAAGTCGTGGTCCTCGCCGAGACGCGCGAAACCGATCCGCCCAAGAAGGAGGACCTGCGCCGAGAGATCACCGAGCGCGTCAGCATGTTGCTGGGGGCGCCGCCCGACGATGTGGTTCTCGCTCCACCGCATGCTGTGCTAAAGACTTCAAGCGGCAAGCTGCGGCGCTCGGCGTGCCGCGAGTTATATCAGCGCGGCATGAAGGGCGCCGGCCCGCGGGCATGGCGCATGCAGCTCATGCGCCTCCTGTGGGCGGGCGCGAAGGCATCCACGCGACACGCAATCGAGCGCGCGGGCGAGCTGCTCTTCGCCGCCTACACGTGGGCGCTGCTGGGCATCATGGGACTGACGGCGCTCGTCGCGGTGATCATCCTTCCACGTCTAGACTGGCGCCGCTCTGTCCTAACGACGCTCGCGCGCGCATTCGTAGCCATGTCCGGCGTTCCTGTGCAGATCACCGGCTTGGAGCACTTTCCGGTGGACGGACCGATCACCGCCGTCGCCAATCACGCGAGCTATCTCGACGGCATCGTGCTGCTGACCGTGCTGCCGGCCCGGTGTCTGTTCGTCGCCAAGCGCGAATTGAGCAAATCCATCGTAACCCGGCTGCTGCTTGGGGGCATCGGCACCCGCTTTGTTGAGCGCTTCGACATCGAGGGCAGCGTCGAGGCCGGGGAGACGCTCTCCGGCTTGAGCGCTCGCGGTGAATCACTGGTGTTCTTCGCCGAAGGGACGCTGAGCCGGAATCCTGGCCTGCGCCCCTTCCACATGGGTGCATTCCTCGGCGCCGCCCGCAGCGCGACACCCGTCGTCCCCGTGACCCTTCGCGGCACCCGCTCGGTGCTGCGCGACGGTCAATGGCTGCCTCGGCGCGGTGTCATCCAGATTATCGTATCGCCTTCGGTCCGTCCCACGGGGAGCGACTGGTCGGCCGCGGTGCGCCTGCGCGATCAAGTGCGGGCGGCAATACTCGCCAATTGCGGCGAGCCGGACTTGGCGACATGCGCTTAGGATCGTCCGGCAGCCGGCAAACGGCCGTTCATGGTTGCCTGACTCGCGGAGTCAGAAGCCGACAACCCAGCTACTTGATCGACAACTGTTTGGCGCTGCTCTTTTCTTTCTTCGGCAGCGTCAGTTGAAGCACGCCGTTCTCGTACTTCGCCTCGGCGCCGCCCTGATCGATGTCGTGCGCGAGCGAGAACCTTCGGTACTGTTTGCCATAGTAGCGCTCGCTGCGGACGACCGACTCGCCTTTCTTCTCCTCCTTCTCGCTCTTCACCTCGGCGCTGATCGAGACCTGGTTGCCGTCGATCGAAACCTTGATGTCCTCCTTCTTGACGCCGGGGACGTCGGCCTTGACGCGGTAGGACTTGTCGTCCTCGGTCACGTCGATCTTGATCGGAGCCTGCGATGGCAGGCCTTTCCACAGCGCGCGCGTCCACGGTGCGCGCCAGAAATCTTCGATATCGGGGAACTGCTCAAAGCGTGCGAGATCGCCAAAGGGATCGAAGCGGGTGATGTTTGCCATCGTGAACTCTCCTGCAAAGGGTTTGAGAAAAGCCGACGAGATCGATCGTCGGCAATTTGGGACGCGAGGCCGGCGGCGCGATCCCTATCTCGACTCCGTCGTTCCAGCCGAGCTGCACCGGATCACGCAGTGGTGGTCCTACCGGCCAGCTCGGAAAGCTTGACCTTGTCCAGGATTCGCACGTCGCGGTTGTGTGCCTCGATGAGGCCGTTTTCCTTCAATCTGGAGATGATCCGGCTGACCGTTTCGAGCTTGAGCCCGAGATAGCTGGCGAGGTCCTCGCGCGTCATCCGCAGCGTGAACTCGCATCCAGAGTAACCACGAACCACGTAACGCTGCGACAGGTCGAGCAGGAACGCGGCCACTCGTCCCTCGGCATGCATGGTCCCAAGCAATATCATCATGCCGTGCGTGCGCGCCAGCTCCTGGCTCATCACGCGATGGAGCGGGCCCTGCAATGCGTTGGCGCGAGGCGACGGCGAGCAGAATTCTGCGTAGGGAAAGACCAGGACAGCGCTGTCGTCGAGCGCGACAGCGGTCTGCGTGTGCTCTGCGATGCCGATACCGTCCATGCCTAGAAGGTCGCCGGGCATCTGGAAGCCGGTGACCTGGCTACGGCCGTCTTCGCTCGATAGGAAGCTCTTGAAGAACCCGAGCTGAACCAGGTAGAGCGAGCGGAACAAATCGCCAGCCCGAAACAGCGTCTCGCCGCGTCTGATTCGCCGGTGAGCAGGTTCGTCGCGGCCCGGCTTGGCGAGCGCGCTGAAATTGTCCAAAGGAGGATGCTGCCTGCGCCGAACAGCCTCAGAGCGCCAAGCCGTCTGGCCGGCATCGCGTAACATCGTCATGGCGCGTGATACGGAAGCGGCAATGTGGAATCCTGTCGCGGCTCAAACGCTGCGCCGGCGGAGCGCTTGGTCGACCTCCGCTTCGGCTTCGAGCCAGTCCCGGTCGGGCGAGCCGCCAGTGAACGCGCGGCGTTCGGCGCGGTAATAGGCGGCCGTCGCGATCATCTGTCTGCGCTCGTCCTCGCTGATCTCGGCCGGTCCATCGCCGGACAAAGCCGTTGTCTGCGGAGTCGCGCGGGAAGCTTGAGTGCTTGCCAGTTCACGGTAATAGCCGGCCATCGGGCTTGGGTGCCCCGCAACGCCCATCTCGCCCGGTCCGGCGCCCGAAGCCGCAGTGGTTGCGTCAGCCACTGCGCTCGATGCTCGCTCACCGGCCACCGACCTGCTTCGGACGCGCTTTCGGTGCTGCATGCGGGTTTCCTTCTTCGCCATATCCCTATAGGAGGAAGCGACGTTTCACTCGGTATTCTACCCACATGTCCGCCTATTCATCTTGACTTTGTGAGTTGACTTTGCGTCATGCTGCTGCGCCCGGAGCAAGACCCGCAGCTTTGGTCGTAGAAGGAAAGCTGCACCGTTAGAATCGTTATTGGTGCGACAGATCGTGCCGGTCCCAGTCGTTCTGGTGGGCGAGCGCTACTGGCGCCGGGCCGTCCACTTCGACTTCCTGTCGGGCGAAGGCACGATCGATCCCGAAGATACGGAGCTCTTCTGGTTCGCGGAGACGGCCGAGGAAATATGGGCTGGCCTCAACGAGTGGTACGCCCGTCAAGGCAAAACCACTGGTCCCGCCGATACCCTGACGTTCACTGTTCAGCGGTTGCCCGGCTCCGTGACGCAAAACTCGGCAACCTGCTCCAGCACGCGCTGTAGCGCAAGGTTGGCGGCAATCACGCCGCCATAGGGATCATCGCTCGGGGCATTCTCGCTCTCGTCGATTGTCCGGGTGGCGAGCACGCGCTTGGCGCGGACGTCGGTCAGCTGCAGCCGCAGCGTTAGCTCCACGCGGCTTGGTCGCGCCGCGAAGTTCTGCTGCAGGCGAACGAGCTCGACATCGACGCGGACGTCGGCCGGAACGATGCCCGGCGCCTCGACCACCGCCTTGAAGCTTCCGGTCTGTTCCAATGCCTGCACCAGAAGCGGCGCCAGCATTCGCGACGGAGTGTCCGCCCACTGGTTGGCCGCAAAGTGGTCGAGCTCGTAGGGCCGCTTCACGTAGATCATCTGGGCCGTGTCGAATCCGGGCGAGGCGTGGGGCCCGCCGACCTCCAGCACCAGGTCGTGCTTCGCCCGCGCAGCCTTTGCCAGCGGCTTGGCTTCGAGCACGTACAGGTTCGGGGTCTCGACCTGTGCCGGCTGCAAGGCGGCGCAGCCCGCGAGCAGCATCGAGACGAGGAGCAGGATCGGCCAGGCGCGCATCATTCTCCCGGCCCGCGCTTCGGTGGAGGCTTGCCTGCGATCAACACGCTCGGATTCGCCTCGACCTCGCGGCTCACTCGGCGCAGCGTCGCGGTGAGCTCCCGCAACTCCGCAACCAGCTCGCGTACCTCGGGCAGCGTCTCGCTGGTGAATTGCTTCAAGTCGGGGCGCGTGGCATCGAGCGTGCCGCTGGCGCTCACGCCGGCGCCGGCGAGCTGGTTCGACATGCGGTCGAAGGCATCGGCACTGCGTTCGAAGCGCTGCGCCATCTGCGGCAGCTGGTCGCTGAACCGCGCGGCGTTTTCCGCCGCCCGCGATGCGTTGGCGAGGCTCGAATCGATGGTCGGAGAGCGTGCCGCGAGTGTCCGCGAAAGCACCTGCAGATCGGCAAGCGTCTTCTTGATCGCCGCCCGGTTGTCTTCGTCGAGCAAGGCGTTCAGGCTGTCGGTGACGCGATTGAGCCGATCCAGCAGCACCGGCGCGGCGGTCTCCAGGCGGGTCATGAGCGACGGCCCGGACTTGATGACAGGGTAGGCTTCTCCAGGATGGGCCTTGAGCGGCGCGGAATCCTTGAGGCCGCCGGTCAGGTCGACGAAGGCGATGCCGGTCAGACCCTGCGTCTGCAACGTGGCGACGGTATCCTCCTTGATCGGCGTACCGCGGTCGATCTCGAGCGTCACCTCGACCTGCTCGACGTTTCCTGGAGCCAGAGCGATCTTGCGCACCCGGCCGACGTCGACGCCGCGATACCTGACCGGAGCGTCGAGATTGAGCCCCGAAACCGATTCGCTCATGTAGGTCTGGTAGATGTCGAAGTTCCTGCGATAGTACTTGCCGCTGGAGAGCCACAGCACGCCCGCGATCAGCGCCGTGCTCAGCACGACCACGAACACCCCGATGGCTACGAAATTGACTTTTGCTTCCATGCCTGTTCGCTGGCGGCTCGTCCCCGCGGACCGTAGAAGTATTGGCGCACCAGCGGGTCGTCCGACCGCGAGAGCTCGGTCATCGTCCCGACTCCGACGATGCGCCCGTTGCCCAGCACCGCCACGCGGTCCGCCGCCCGCCACAGAAGATCCAGATCGTGGGTCACCATCATGATCGTGAGCCCGAGCGAATCGCGAAGGCTTCGGATCAGCTCGTCGATGCCGGTCGCGCTCAAGGGATCGAGCCCAGCCGTAGGTTCGTCCAGGAACAACAGTTCCGGATCGAGCGCCAGGGCGCGCGCGAGAGAAGCACGCTTGCGCATGCCGCCGCTCAACTCGCTGGGATATTTCGGGCCGGCGTCCGCGGGCAGTCCGGTGAGCGCGATCTTCACGGCTGCGATTTCGTCGATCAGTTTTTCGCTCAACTCGGTGTGCTCCTGCAACACCATGGTGACGTTGCCGGTGACGGTGAGGGCGCTGAAAAGCGCGCCGCGCTCGAACATCACGCCCCAGCGACGCCGCAAGGGCAACGCCTCCTCGTCGCCCATGCCGACGACCTCCTCACCGAAGACCCGGATCGACCCCGAGGCGACTGGCTGCAATAGGATCGCCTCGCGCAGCAACGTGGACTTGCCGGTGCCGCTACCGCCGACCAGTGCGAAGATCTCTTGCGGATACACCGTGATGTCGACGCCTTCATGCACGACCGCGGAGCCAAAGCGCGTATGCACGCCCCGGACCTCGATCACCGGCTCGCCGCTCGCGGGACGCTCGGAGGTTCTCATCAGAGGTCGAGGATGTTGAAAACGACGGAGAACATGGCGTCGGTGACGATCACCAGGAAGATCGACTGCACTACGCTCAACGTCGTCTGCTGGCCTACGCTCTCCGCGCTGCCGGTGACCTGGAAGCCGCGATAGCAGCCCACCAGCGCGACGATCATGGCGAACACGGGGGCCTTGCTCACCCCCGTGACATAGGAGGAAAGGCTGATCGCCTCGTCAAGTCGGTCGAGGAAGACTTTGAAGCTCACATCGAGCTTCGACTGCGCCATGATCATGCCGCCCAGCACGCCGGTCACGTCGGTGTAGACCGTGAGCAGAGGCATGACGATGATCAGCGCCAGCATCTTGGGCAGGACGAGCAGCTCCTGCGGAACGACGCCGATGGTGCGCAGCGCGTCGATTTCCTCAGTGACCTTCATGGTTCCAATCTGCGCCGTGTAAGCCGATCCGGACCGCCCGGCGATGATGATGGCGGTCAGCAGGGGCGAGAGCTCGCGCAGCATCGCCAGGCCCACCAGGTCGGCGATGAAGACGTTCGCGCCGAAGCGCTGCAGCTGGTCCGCGCCCTGGTAGGCAATGACGATCCCCATCAGAAACGAAAGCAGTCCGGTGATCGGCAACGCCTCCACCCCGGCGATCTGCATGTTGTGCAGGATCGGACGCCAGCGAATGCGGCTTGGCTGCAAAAGGGAATGGAACAGCACCGTAAAGGTTTCCCCCACGAAGGAGAGATAGCCCATCGTGCCGAGCACGATCGACCATGCTTCCTCGCCCACTTTCGCCAGCATGCTCGGTGCGGCGACGACCGGGCCCTGCGCCGCCACTTCGCGAGAGGTGATCAATTGCAGCAGAGACGCGAACTCGGGCCGCAGCCCCTGCATGCGCACGGAGCGTCCCTGTTTTTCGAGCGAGCGGACGGTCCGGTGCAGCAGCCAGGCGCCCGAAGTGTCGAGTGCCGACATCGCCGAGCCGTCGATGACCAGCTCTCGTCCCGGGGGCCAGGAGAGACCCTCCAGCCGCTGTTCCAGTTGCGCAATTCCTCTTACGGTCCACGGTCCCGCGCAGCGCATCTCGACGACTCCAGTAGCGGGCGCGCGCCCCGCCTCGATGGTCGCCTGCGCCATCGTGTCCGCGGTCATTGCGCGCCCTCCGGCCGCCGGATGTCGAGAGTCGGGCCGCTTCGGCAACCGTGGACCCGCAAGTCGGAGATGCGCTGACGGAGAAGGCTACCGGACGGTTGCCAGCGTGCAGCCAAGGGCTCTGTGACGTCTCGCAGGGTCATGATTCGGCAAACGGAATCCCGGGACCCACCGCACGGATAACGTTAGATGATTGGCACTGGGCAGGCTTGACCCAGATCAACCAACCGGTTCCTCTGGGGATCGCGCAAGACGCCTTTGACGCGGCAAGACTGGACAGCACTCTTGTCTTAGGTCAAGGACCCGCGCACCAAAGTCCGCACAATGAATGGCACGTGGGTCGATGTTCAAATGGTGTGGCGCTATCTTGACCGCTGTGCAGATGGGATGCCCGCGCGAGCGGCGCGTTGGTGACCAGCCATGACGCCTTCGCTGCCATCCCCGGACAGTCAGCAGATCGCGCAGCGCTTGCGCGAGCTCGCCGAGATTCTCCAGGCGCAGAACGCCAACCCATTTCGAGTAGGCGCCTACAGGAGGGCGGCGGAGAGCGTGGAGCGCTTCGCCGGCGACCTGCGGGAATTGTACGAATCGGAGGGCAGGGCGGGCTTGGACGAGCTCCCCGGCGTCGGTCCGGGAATCGCGGCGGCGATCGCGGAAATGCTCGAGACGGGGCACTGGACTCAGCTCGAGCGGTTGCGCGGCCGATTGGATCCGGCGGTCCTCTTTCAAACCGTGCCCGGCATCGGCCCCGAGCTGGCGCAGCGGATTCACGGCGCACTGGACATCGAAACGCTGGAAGCCCTCGAAGTGGCGTGTCACGACGGAAGGCTTGGCAGGATCCCAGGCGTGGGCCGGCGACGGGAGGCCGCCATTCGCGCCGCGCTGGCGCAGATCCTCGATCGGTCGCGGCTGCGCCGACGCGAGTACGCGCCAACGACCAGGGAGCCTCCTGTCGACATGCTGCTCGACGTCGATCGCGAGTATCGCCACAAGGTCAAAGGGGGTGAATTGGCGACGATCGCTCCCCGACGCTTCAATCCCGAAGGCAAAGCCTGGCTACCGGTGCTGCACACGGTGCGCGAGGGGTGGCACTTCACCGCCCTGTTCTCTAACACCGCGACGGCTCACGAACTGGGACGCACGCGCGACTGGGTGGTGCTGTACTTCTACGACGATCACCACGCCGAGAGCCAGCGCACCGTGGTTACGGAGCAGCGCGGTCCGCTGGCAGGTCACCGGGTCATCCGTGGGCGCGAGCCCGAGTGCCGAACCTATTACGCCACGCGGGAGACCGCCGCGGCGGGCTAGCCGCCTGGTCGCAACCGTCGTGTCGGCCCAGCCATGAAGCCTCAGGCAACCGGCGCTCCTCCGGCGAACAGGAATTTCCGATGAATCGCCTTGGCGCGTCGATCTTGTTCGGGCTGCTGGCAAGCGCGATGCCCGTGTCGGCCGCGCAGCCGTCGGCGAGGCAAATGGACGAGCTCGCCTCCGACAAGGGCTGTTACCTGTGTCACCGGGCGGAGCCGGCGAAGCAGGGGGAGGCGTTGCCCGTAGCGCCGTCGTGGAACGACATCGCGAGGAGATACGCGGACCAGAAGGATGCCGAGGACCACCTCACGGAGATCGTCGTCTCCGGATCAGGCCGCGGCGGCAAGGAGCACCACTGGAAGGGCAAGGTTCGCGACGGGGCGATGCTGCCCAACATCAAGGAGCTCGACGAGGCCCAGGCGAGGCAACTCGTGCATTGGATCCTGTCCTTCGCGCCGTGACCCCGCCTGCAGCGAAGGCTCGATCATTGGGTGTAAGGCATCAAGCATCGTGGAGGTCAACATGAAAGCCAAAGATGTCATGACGCACTGTGTGGTCAGCATTGGGCCGGAGGCGCCGATTCTCGACGCGATCGCCCGCATGATCAGTCACCAGGTAAGCGGCATGCCGGTCATCGACGCCGACGGCAAGCTGGCCGGAATGGTGACCGAAGGAGATTTTTTACGCAGGACCGAGATAGGAACCGAGGCGCCCCAGCGGCGATGGCTCGAGCTGTTGCTGGGACCGGCCTCTCGTGCCGAGGAGTACGCGCGCAGCCACGGCCGCAAGGTGCAGGAGGTGATGTCCCGTAACGTCGTTGCTGCCAGCAAGGAGACGCCTCTCACCGAACTGGTCGAGCTCATGGAGGAACACGGCATCAAGCGCATCCCCGTGACAGAGGAAGGTCGGATCGTCGGCATCGTGAGCCGCGCGGACCTGATGTCGGCTCTGGCCGAGCGCTTGAGCCAGGCGACGAAAGCGCCTGCGAGCGACGAGTCTATCCGCCGGGCCATCATGACTGAGATGAAAAAGCAGCCATGGTGTCCCGTTCAATCGCTGAGCATTCGCGTCCGAAACGGCTTCGTCGACGTCAATGGAACGATCTTCGATGAGGGGCAGCGGCGCGCGCTTCACGTGCTCGTGGAAAATGTCCATGGGGTGAAGGGCGTTCACGACCATCTGACGAGAATCGCCCCCGTGGGCGCAGCGTAAGCCGCCGGAGCGACTCGCCAAAGACCACCCGCGTCGTTTCGTAAAGGACCCAAAGATGTTCAAACACGTTCTCATCCCAACCGATGGCTCGCGCCTGTCCATGAAAGCGGTCAAGGCCGGGATGGCCTTCGCCAAGGAGCTTGGCGCCGGGACCACCGTCTATCATGCGCTCGAGATTCCGGTGTACGCCGTGGGCGGCTTGGCGGCGATGCAACAGTTCGAGGCCGTAGCGCGCATTGAGGCGCAGAAGTACGTCGACAAGGCGGTCAGGCTCGCCCGCGCAGCATCGGTGCCCTGCGAGGCAGTCATCACGCGGCCGGACGCGGTTCACGAGGGAATAATCGACGCAGCAAGGAAAGAGAAGTGCGACGTGATCTTCATGGCCTCGCATGGCCGAAGCGAGATCGCGGCGCTCGTCGCGGGCAGCGTAACGCTCAAGGTTCTCGCCCACTCGAAGATTCCGGTCCTAGTATTCCGCTGACGACCAGGACCCTCCGGGGTGCAACACTTAAGTGAGCGCTGCATGGCCCACCTCACAGAGATTGCAATCGAATCGCGTCAACGCATCGAGCTCGTCAAGCTCAACGAGCAGGTGGCGAGAGCCATTGCGCAGAGCGGCGTTAAGGATGGCGTGTGCCACATCTTCGTCCCGCACACCACGGCGGGCGTGATCATCAACGAAGGCGCCGATCCCGATGTCGCCAAGGACATCCTCGCGCGGCTAGGGCACCTGGTCCCTCACCAGGGGGGCTACTCGCACGCCTCGGGCAACGCGGACAGCCACATCAAGGCGGCGCTCGTGGGCTCCTCGGCAACGGTGTTCATCAAAGGCGGCGCGCCGCTCCTCGGCACCTGGCAATCGATTTTCTTCTGCGAGTTCGACGGGCCGCGCCGCAGGAAGGCGTGGCTACGCATCGCGGATACGTAGACGTAGACGAGTCACCTATGAACGTTCGCGGGCTTCGGTCTCGAGCTCGACGGAGATCGCGGCGATTAAGGTCGTCCAGCTGGGCGACGACGATGCGAAGCAGATCGTCGAGCGTGACGATACCGGTCAGCTTGCCGCCTCTGTTCACCACCGGCGCCCGCCGAACACCGCGGCGGCGCATCAGCGCCGGGGCACACAGAGACCTTGTCAGAACCAAGCTTGCCCCCAGGGCGGGCGCTGCGCTTTGACCTGGCGCAAGGGTAGGGCCAAGGGTAGGGCCACTGGCCGCCGCACGACAACGCGCCGCCTGAGAAGCTCACTGCGCACGGCATAGCGAGTTACAGCCCGATGAAGATACAGCGGCTTTCAATCGCCGAAGCGATCGCGAGCGTCAACAGCACCACGCGTGGCCTCTCCGCGACCGAGGCCGAGCGCCGCCTGCGCGAGTTTGGAGCCAACCGCGTCGAGCGTGTCGCCGGGGAGCCGCTGCTGCTTCGCTTCGTCAAGGAGTTCACGCATTTCTTTGCGCTGATCCTCTGGCTTGCGGCGGCTCTCGCGTTGATCGCCGAGTGGAGCTCGCCGGGCCAGGGCATGGCGAAGATCGCATTGGCCATCGTCGCGGTGATCATCATTAGCGGCTTGTTCTCGTTCTGGCAGGAGTTCCGGGTCGAGCGAACGCTGGCAGCGCTGAAGCGACTGCTGCCGCACGACGTCGAGGTGATGCGCGGCGACGTCGTGATTCGCATTTCCGCAGAGCAACTGGTACCCGGCGACGTCGTGCTCCTGCAACAGGGAGACAATGTGCCGGCCGATTGCCGGCTCATCGAGGCGTTCGGCGTGCGGGTCAACAACGCAACGGTGACCGGCGAGGCCGCGCCGCAAGCGCGCGACGCCGAGCCCGCAATCCATGACGATGCGCTCCGAAGCACCAATCTGGTACTCGCCGGGACTTCGATGGTGTCCGGTCAAGCCAGGGCGGTGGTGTTTGCCACGGGCATGCGCACCGAACTTGGCAGGATCGCGCATCTCGTCCAGTCGGGGACCGAGGCCGAGTCGCCGTTGCGCCGCGAGCTCGCGCGGCTGAGCCGGGTGATCGGGGTCGTGTCGGTCGTCATAGGGGTGGTGTTCTTCGCTATCGGTCGCGCGATCGGCGTGCCCTTCTGGCAGGACTTCATCTTTGCGATCGGCATCATCGTCGCCATGGTGCCCGAGGGATTGCTGCCGACGCTGACCCTGGCGCTCGTCCTCGCCACTCAGCGCATGGCGAAGCGCAATGTGCTCATCCGCTACCTGCCCGCGGTCGAGACGCTCGGCTCGACGACGGTCATCTGCACCGACAAGACCGGGACGCTGACGCAGAATCGCATGGCGGTGAAGGAGCTGTTCCTCGGTCGCGTGCTCGATTCGACCGCTGCCGCGCAACGCAGGTCGGAGCTTGCGGAGCGCTTCCGGCCCTTTTTCCTGGCCGGCATGCTCTGCCACGATCTCAGGGAAACCAAGGTGCGCGACGAGAACGCTCTTCTGGGCGAGCCGATGGAGATTGCGCTTTTTGTTATGGCGCGGGAAGCCCTGCCTTCCGCCCAGCGCACTCCCCGGCTCCACGAAATCCCGTTCGACGCCGAGCGCATGCGCCTGAGCGTCGTCCACGAAGCAGGCGGCGGCCCGACGCTCTACTGCAAGGGCGCGCCCGAGGTCTTGATGTCTCGCTGTTCGCGCATGCTCCTCGAAGACGAGGTCCGCCCGTTCGACGAGAAGCTCCGCGGGGAGGTGCAGGATGCACACGAAGCGATGGCGGAACGGGGCTTGAGGGTCATCGCGTTTGCTTACCGGCCACTTTCCGCCGACTGGCGCAACATGGAGCTGGAGCGGGAGCTTGTGTTCGCTGGCCTGGCAGGGCTGGAGGACCCCCCGCGCGCCGAGGTCCCTGAGGCGATCCGCAGGTGCCGGGAAGCGGGCATCCGCGTGATCATGGTCACCGGCGACCATCCGCGGACCGCGGCGGCCATCGCCCGCGAGATCGACCTCGCCCGGTCGGACGACTGTCCCGTCATTGCAGGCGAGGCACTGCGCAGCCTGAGCGACACCCAGTTGCAGCTGGCGCTCGACGCGCCGGAAGTCATCTTCGCGCGGGTCTCCCCGGAGCAGAAGCTGCGCATCGTCGAGGCGCTCAAGCAGAAGGGACATGTCGTGGCCGTGACCGGCGACGGCGTCAACGATGCGCCCGCGCTGAAGAGCGCCCACATCGGTGTCGCGATGGGGATTGCGGGCAGCGACGTGGCCAAGGAATCCTCCGACATGGTGCTGCTCGACGACAATTTCGCGAGCATCGTCAGCGGAATCGAAGAAGGGCGTGCGGTGTTCGAGAACATCCGCAAGTTCCTTACCTACATCCTCGCGCACAACGTCCCCGAGCTCCTTCCCTATCTTGCCTTCTCGCTGTTCAACATTCCCTTGGCGCTCACGCCCATCCAGATCCTCTCGGTCGACATGGGGACCGACTCGCTCACCGCACTTGGCCTGGGTGTCGAGCGACCCGCGCCGCGCGTCATGCAGCGACCGCCGCGCCGGCGCGAGGAGCGCCTGTTCGACTGGCCTCTCGCGTTGCGCGCGTATCTGTTCCTGGGACTGATCGAAGGCGCAGCCGCGATGGCGGCTTTCTTTTTCGTGCTCCACCGTGGCGGCTGGGCTTACGGACAGTTGCTGGCCGCCGACGATGCCGTCTATCTCCAGGCGACGACCGCCTGCCTCATCGCCATCGTGGTCATGCAGATCGCCAACGTCTTCCTGTGCCGCAGCGCGTCGCGCTCGATCGTGTCGACGGGGCTTGGCGGCAACGCATGGATCGCCTGGGGCGTTGCCCTGGAGATCGCGCTCATCCTGCTGATCGCTTATACGCCGCCGGGGAATCTGCTGGTGGGCACCGCGCCTGTGTCCGGCAATGTGTGGGTATTCGTGCTGCCGTTCGCAGGCGGCATGCTCGTGCTCGAAGAGCTGCGCAAGTGGATTGTGCGAAGACGACAACGAAGCTTGGCTTAGGCAGGGCCGAGCGATCGCCGCACCGGTGACGTGCCGGTCCTAGCTCCACCGCAACAGCATTGCGCCGTCCGCCCGACGCTCGACTTGCGTTCCGAGCTTCCTGCCCTCGCGATTCAGCGTTTCGAGCAGCCAGCGAGCCTCGTCCGCGGATGCTCGATTCACCTGCAGGCGCCTCATCCGCGTCGCGGTCATCTCGAGGCGCCGCAGGCGCCCGCTCTCCGCGTCGAGCGTCGGGAAATACATCAGGCCCAGATCGCCGCGATACGCCTCGTATCCGCTGATGCCCTCGTAGTCGGTGAGAAAGTCCCCGCAGCCGTAGAGGATGAGCTTGTCGCGGTAGACCTCGATGCCCTTCGCGTGATGCGAGGAGTGGCCATGGACGAGGTCGATGCCTGCGGCGTCCACTAACTGCCGCGCGAACGCCTGCTCGCGCTCGGAGATTTCGTAGCCCCAGTTGCCGCCCCAATGGATCGAAACCACGACGACGTCTCCGGCTCGCTTGTGCGCCTGCACTTGATGCCCGATGGCGTCGACGCTGCGCAGCGACAGATCCCCGAGCAGATTGACGCCGGACTGGTTGCGAGTTGCCGCCCACGCCTGCGGCACGCCGCTCGACTCCGTGCAGAAGGCGAAGACGAGCACGCGGCGCTCACCAGCGAGCTCGATGATCGCCGGCGCCGCCGCCTCGGTCTCGTCGCGGCCGGCACCTGCGGTGCGCAACCCTGCGCGCCGCAGCGTCTCCAGCGTCTCGGCGAGGCCGGGTCGTCCCCAGTCCAGAACGTGGTTGTTCGCCAGCGCGCAGCAGTCGAGCCGCGCGGCGGTGAGGCAGGGCACGTTGGCCGGATGCATGCGGTAGTGGATGCCCTTGCGCGGCCAGGCTTCGTTGCTTGCCGTGATCGACGTTTCCAGGTTGACGATGCGGACGTCCGGCCGGACGCGTTCCAGTTCGACGAGCGCATCGCCCCAGACATACGCGAAGTCGACCGGCCTCTGGATGCGCCCCGACGCGGTTTCTGCCAGCTCGACGTAACCCAGCGCCGAGCGCATGTAGGGCTCGAAGAGCTCCGGGCTGCTGGGGTGAGGAAGAATCTGATCGATGCCGCGTCCGGTCATGACGTCGCCGCATAGGAACAGCGTCATCTCGCGTCCCATGCGAGCACCCTCTTCAGTCGGCGACAGCGTGCCTGTCGCGGT
The DNA here is from genome assembly GCA_035623155.1 of Casimicrobiaceae bacterium. Lineage (GTDB taxonomy): Bacteria > Pseudomonadota > Gammaproteobacteria > Burkholderiales > Casimicrobiaceae > PALSA-1003. Next base: position 49,333 of record DASPTZ010000028.1, read on the forward strand.
GCGGGCAGCACCGCGCGATCGCCCAACCGCTGTACAAGTGACCAGCGCGGCGGCGCCGGCGCGCGCAAGGAAACGCCGCCGCCTCATGCCGCAGAGCTCTCGCGATCGCAGGCCGCATCGGGAACGAGTATCTGGCCGGTCACCGGATTGGGCCGGAACGTCGCGCAGCCTTTCAAGCCGAGCTCGTAGGCGCGCTCGTAGACTCCGCGGAAATCCTCGAAGCTGTAGTGGGCCGGCACGTTGACCGTCTTGGAGATCGAATTGTCGACGTAGCGCTGCAGACGCGCCTGCATTTCGAGCTGCTGCGACGGCGCGACTTGGGCTGCGGTGACAAACGACGGCGGAAGGCCGGCCCGCTCGCCGAAGCTTTCGCGGAACAGCCGATGCGCGTAGTCCTCGACCGGTACCATCCTCTCGCTGCCGTCGGCGGCGCGGATGCGACGGTGCAGCGTGAACGCATAGACGGGCTCCAGGCCGCTCGACACATTGCCTGCGAGCAGGCTGATCGTACCCGTGGGCGCGATCGCGGTGAGGTGGCTGTTCCGGACCCCGTCGCGCCGGATCGCAGCCACGATGTCCTCGGGTAGGCCCCGTACGAACTCGCCTCGGGCGTAACGATCGGCATCGAACGACGGGAACGCTCCCTTTTCGCGGGCGAGAGCGGTGGATGAGCGATAAGCGGCGTGGCAGATGGTGCGCATCACATCGGAGGCGAGCTCGAGCGAGCGCTCGGAGCCGTAGGGGATCCCGAGCATGACGAAGGCGTCGGCCAGACCGGTGAGCCCCAGGCCCAGCCGTCGCGACCTCCGCGCGACCTCCGCCTGCTTCGCGAGTGGAAAGTGCGACAGATCGTAGACGTTGTCGAGCATGCGCACCGCGACGCCGGCGGTCGCGGCGATAGCCTCGAGGTCCAGAGTCGCTCCGGGGGTGAAAGCACCGCCTACGAACTGCGTGAGGTTGATCGATCCGAGGTCGCAAGCGCCGTAGGCCGGCAGCGGGACCTCGCCGCACGGGTTGGTCGAGCTGATGCGTTCGCAATACCAGAGGTTGTTCAGGCGCTGGACTCGATCGATGAAGATCACACCGGGCTCCGCGCAATCGTAGGTGGTGCGCATGATGCGCTCCCACAAGGCGCGCGCGGAGACGCGCCGATGCACGCGGCACGGGCGCGGATCGGTTTCTCCCGACCACGCGCGTTCGACGAGCTCGCTGCCGCGCTCCGCGGGGTTCGACCCAATCGGAAAGACGAGCGGCCAATCGGCGTCGGCATGCACCGCGCTCATGAAATCGTCGGTCAGCAGCACCGAGAGGTTGAAGCGGCGCAGGATCTGCCGGTCCCGCTTGGCGTCGATGAATTCCTCGATGTCGGGGTGATCGCAGCGCAGCGTGCCGATCATCGCGCCGCGGCGATTGCCGGTCGAGAGCAGCGTCGCGCACATGCTGTCCCAGATGTGCATGAACGAGACGGGGCCGGAGGCGACCGCACCCGAGGTGTGGGCAAGCGACCCGCGGGGCCGGAGCGTCGAGAAGTCGTAGCCGACCCCGCCCCCCTGCTGCATGGTGAGAGCGCCTTCCTTGAGCGCGTCGAAGATCCCGTCGAGCGAATCCTCGATGCGACCCATGACGAAGCAGTTGAACAGCGTGAGCTGCCGCTGCGTGCCTGCGCTGGCCTGGATCCTGCCCGCAGGAAGGAAGCGGAAACCCTCGAGCACTTGGCAGAAGCGCTCTTCCCACGCGTCGCGGTCGCGGGGCTCGGCGGCGGCCAGCGCACAGGCGATGCGGCGCCAGGATTCGTCAATCGACCGCTCAGCGACTCGCCCCGCACCGCCCGAGCGGTAACGCGTCTCCCAGATTTGCCTGGAGACGTCAGGCAGCTGCCGGTCGCCTTGGCGTGCGTTGCTCACAACGGCCGTCCGTCGGGCATGGCATGGACATCATCGCGCTCGCACGGCGTGAGGTGCTTGACCAAGGTCAACGCTCCAAAGAGGGGCGCTGGAGCGCACCCAAGCGAAACGGCTTGAAACAGTTCTGCACACCACACGCGCAGGGCGGTTGCCCTAAGTCAAGGCAGAATTGCCGCCGCGAGAGCAACATTCGGATCGTGGGCTTGCTCGTGGGCGTCTCTGCAGGCATGGCTCGATGGTTGCAACCCAATTCACGCTGGAGACAGAACATGAAAGTCATGATCAGAGCACTGGGCGTCGCTACGTTCGCGGCGCTGGTCACATCCGCTGCAGCGCAGGCACAGGGGATGTGGGGCGACATGGGCCCCGGTCACGGCCCTGGCCCGATGATGGGCGACGGCCCGGGCATGATGCCGGGAGGGCCTGGTTACCACGGCGGCCCAGGAATGATGGGATGGGGAGGGCCCGGCTGGGGCGCCCCAGGAATGATGGGCTGGGGCCGTGGCGCCGGCATGATGCCCTTCGGCTATATGATGCAGCAAGC
>DASPTZ010000029.1:0-2073 GCA_035623155.1 Casimicrobiaceae bacterium
CGCGAGCGTAGCGCCGGGGCGGGCCCGTCGAGCATCCCCGATTCGACGACGAAGCGCGACATGTTCCTTCCTAGTGCTCCGACCGCGGCGTTCCGCCGCGAGGAGCACCAGGCTCGATCGAAGGGCGCAAGCGCCGCGCAAGCGCCGCTCGTCGAGCAAAGCTCGACGAGCTTCCCCGCGGCCGGACTCCCGGCCGACGGCCGCTTTGCGGCCTCGAATGAAATCACTGTGCATCGGTCGCAGCACTAATCCCAGAGATCGCCTTGTATGTCCTTCACTCAACGGCCAAGGCCGGTGATGATGGAGTGAGACGGAATCCGGGAGAGGGTCGCCGTGTGCGCCTTGAGGCATTGTCCTCGGGACTGAGATTGGCGCCCTCGTCCGGTGTTCAAGGCTCGAACGGTATCCTGAGGCCGGCGGAGACGCCGAGTCCTCGCATGCACAAGGGCGAGCAAGGACACCGGCACCGAGGCTCCCAGCGATGTCCGTCGCCGAGGAGGTACATGCGCTACGTGGGGATCGACATTGCAGCGGAGAAGCACGTCGTGGCGGTCCTCGACGACGAGCGCCAAGTCGTCGTGAAGCCGACAACGTTCGGCGAGGACACCGAGGGATACGCAAAGCTCGTTGCGCTGCTCGGTGAGCCTGCGGACGCGCTCGTCGCGATGGAGGCGACCGGACACTACTGGAAGAACCTCTTTGCGGCGCTCGCCAGCCACGGCTTTGCCGTCGCGCTGCTCAACCCGCTGCGCACGCGCCGATTCGCCGGCGAAGATCTCGAGCGCACCAAGACCGATGCGATCGATGCGCTGGCGATCGCGCGCTTCGCAGCGGAGAAGCATCCGACGGCGACGCGCTTGCCCAACGAGACGACGCAGGAGATGCGCGAACTGGTGCGGCTACGCGATCGGCTGGTACAGGACTTTGGCGATCAGGTGCGCCAGTTGCACCGACTCGTCGACCTGGGATTTCCCGAGCTGACGCGGCACGTACGTGACCTGAACAGCGAGCTGGCGCAGGCGCTGCTGTCGCGCTACCCGACGGCGAAGGCCTTCGCCGAGGCGCGCGAAGGCGAGCTCGCGAACCTCTGCTATGACGGGCGACGGCACGTCGGGCGCGCACTGGCGCAGACACTCATCGCTGGGGCGAAGATCTCCGTCGGACAACACCACGGCGAGGCGTATCGCATCCAGGTCGAGTGCGCGTGCGAGACGCTGGCGCTCTTGCGCAAGCAGCTTCGCCGCGTCGAGCGCGACATCGGGACCAAGCTCGACGCCCATGAGGTCGGCAAGCTTCTGACGACCATCGACGGCATCGGCCCGACGACGGCGGCGCGCATCATCGCTGAGTGCGGCGACCCCGCCGACTTCCGCGACGCCAAGGCGCTCGCATCGTACCTCGGCCTGGTCCCGTCGCTGCGGCATTCCGGCAAGCGCATCGGCATGCGCGCAGGCCTGACGAATCTCGGGAATCTTGCAGTACGCGCCAAGCTGTGGATGCCCACGCTGACGGCGGTACGTCGCAATCCCTGGCTACGCGCCTTCTACGAGCGCCTGCGCGCCGCAGGCAAGCTGCCCAAAGTCGCGCTGTGCGCAGCCATGCGAAAGCTCGTCACCGCGATCTACAGCGTCGCCAAGAACCGCAAGCCCTTCACCCCGCGCCTGATTGCTGCGGAGGTTACGCCGTGAGAAAGCCGCTTGACGCGCGAGACGGTATCTCAGTCGACCTGCTGCGGACGATCCCAGCGGTCGCCTCGCGCCGTGCGTCCTCACTTCCTCGGTCGAAATACCGACGAGTATTCCTCGGTCGGTCGCTGCGGGCGCCAACGCGATTCGCCTCACCGGGCACGCCCTCGCTAGATCAAACAAGGCGAACTCTGGGATTAGAGCGGCTTGCGCGCGACCAAGACCGAGCAGTGCGCGTGATTGACGATCTTGGCGGCTGTGGTGCCGATGATGCGATCGACGCCGCCGTAGCCGTGCGAGCCGACGACGATGAGGTCGACCTTGTCCGCGATGGCGACGTCGCAGACGGCGCGCCACGGCACGCCGATCTCCACCTGCACGCGATCGA
>DASPTZ010000030.1:0-4428 GCA_035623155.1 Casimicrobiaceae bacterium
CGGCTGTGCGGTGTCACCGACATTGAGGTAGCACACGTCGTTGGTGCGGCTACGGGGAATGCAGTCGATGATGCTCTCGGCGAGGTCGCCGTGCGGGTCGATGATCGTCACGCCCTCACCGGCCTCGATGTCGCTCATGGCGATATTGAAGAGCGTTGTCGTCTTTCCTGACCCGCTCTTGCCGACGATGTAGACGTGGCGCTCCCGCTCGCGCGGCGTAAAGAAAACGCCTCGGCCGGTCGCCTGGTGGACTGCGATTGCTGGGTACTCGTATTTCATAGCCCCGGGCCAGCCCCCGGTGCGATACCACGGTGGGCTGCACCGAGGTGTTTCGCCGTCATGCGCTGAAGCCTACTTGTGGAGGTCGGCTTTGGGCGCGGCTCGCCGGGCGGCTGGTGTGCTGCCGGCGCGGTACGCAGGGGCTGCCCCGGTGTGCTGAAGGGTGGCACCCCGTCTTGTCGAGTGTAGGGGCGATCTGAGCGTGCTCAGGTGGCCCCCTGTTGTAGACGGACAGCTCGTCGGGTGTCTTTCGGGGCCGCGGCGGGGCTTGCCGCGGGTGCGACGGCGGGAGGTGATGACGAGGCTGCAACGATGGGACAAGATGCTCTAAATGGCGCGTCCAAAGGAAGGAGGCGAGGGAATGAGCAGCGCTCCGACGATCACTAAACTTGACGACCGCATTGCCCTGATCCGGGAAAATATTGCCGAGTTGGTCGAACAGGCCACCGCTTATTCGGGCGCCGGAGACGACGCTAGGATAGCGGACCGCATCGCCCAGCAAGAAGAGGAGCTTGCCAAACTGGTTGCGCTCCGAGATGCCCGTCGCGGCCAAGCCTTGAGCTGGCATGGTCGAGTTTGCCTAAAGCACACCTCGCCGAGCGGGCGCATCCATGGCTTCGCGCGCTGCCGCTAACTTGAATCTCTCATCTTGCGTAACCGCGGATCGGCCACCAATTTGTCTGTACGTGCGTTCCGCACAAGGCTGAGGGCAAAGCGCTGCTCCGCTGGACGCTGGCGGATCTGAAGAGTGTCGGCAAAGACTTGGAAAAAGAAGATCGAGGATGTCCAGCGACAAGCCTTGGGAAAACCCGTCTAGAACCAAGCCTTGGCAAGAGATGAATGCTGACAAGCCTTGGGAAAACCCGTCTAGAACCAAGCCCTGGCAAGAGATGAATGCTGACAAGCCTTGGGAAAACCCGCCTAGAACCAAGCCCTGGCAAGAGATGAATGCTGATGAAAAGGCCGAGTGGCTAAGAGCCGAGCTCAAGCAGGTGAACAGCCTCAACGCCAAGCTCCAGCAAATGAGCAGCCTCTATGCCATGTTGTCGTCTCAGGTCCAGGAAATCGGAAGGGCGGTGAAGACGATCGAAAAAAGGTTAGAGGAAAATCGGCAAGCCGGCTAGCGGAGAGCACCATGAGCACGACACCACAGTTCGAAATCCCGACCGACATGTGCGCATTCCGACGATCGCGACCACTTGTTCCGACGCATCGCGACCACCCGTTCCGAACGATCGCGACCAGCGTGGCGCGGGGTTTGAAGGCGCCGTTAGGTGCATCTGCTGATTTCAGTGTTCGCGTTCGGCGTCAAGGGCGATATTGGCCGTCTCCGTAGTCAACAGGAGGAGCCCGCGCGCGTCGCGGAGTGCCCTCATGGCTGACGTAGCGGCGCGCGCGGGAGGTCGCTGTTGACCCACGGTGGCGGCCGGGATGCTGACTCTACGGTTCATTTCTTTCCTCCTTTCGGCTTGTCATCCACTGCGGTTGTCGGCGCGGACTGCGCCGCGGGCTCGATCGCGGCGGCTTTGATCTTGCGCATCGACGGGCCATCGAGCTCGAGCCGATAGGCGTTGTGGACGATGCGATCGAGAATGGCGTCGCCGAGCGTCGGCTCGCCGATAACCTCGTGCCAGGTTGGCACAGGGAGTTGGCTGGTGATCAGGATGGAGCCGCGGCCATGGCGATCTTCGACGATTTCCATGAGATCGCGCCGTTGGCTGGCGGAGAGGTGATCGGGGCCCCAATCATCGAGGATGAGGAGATCGACCTTGACCAGCATCCTGAACAGCCGCGCGAACCGCCCGTCGCCGTGCGCCAGTTCGAGATCGGCGAACAGGCGCGGCACGCGGGCGTAGTGGACGGTGTAGCCGTCGCGGCAGGCCTTCTGCGCCAACGCACAGGACAGCCACGACTTGCCCACGCCGCACGGCCCGGTGACCAGCAGGCTGCGGCGCTCGGCAATCCAGCGGCTGGTCGCCAACTGCTGGAACAGCGCCTTGTCGAGCCGCCGCGGCGTTCGGAAGTCGACGTCCTCGATTGCGGCTTGGCTGTGACGCAGCCGGGCGGCGCGCAGTCGGGTTTGGAAGCGCTTGGTGTTGCGATTGGCCGCTTCGCGGTCGAGCAGCAGCGCCAGCCATTCGGCGTGCGCGAGATTACTGGCCTCCTCTTGTGCCTCGAGTTCGACGAAGGCTTGCGCCATGCCGTCGAGTTTGAGCGCTCTAAGCTGATCGAGGGTGGGATGGATGAGCATCAGTCGTCGTCTCCTAATTGAAGTAGGCGGGTCCGCGGATGTTGTCGTGCGCGATCGACGGCCCGTCCGCGGGCATGGCAGGCTGTCGACGATCGAGATTATTCTTCAGAATCGAATGGACCGAGCTGTAGGAGCGCGCGCCGATGTCGATGGCGCGGCGACAGGCAGCTTCGAGGCGCGCATGGCCATAGGTCTTGGCGAGCCGCAGGATGCCGATGCAGGCGCGGAAACCTTGCTCGGGGTGCGCCCGCTCCCGCAGGATGATCTCGACCAGCGCCGAGGCGTTTGGCCCGATCTCGCCGGCCTGCCGCCTGAGGCGCTCCGGCGTCCAGTCGGCGTAACGCCGGTGGCTCGACGGCATGTGCTGGCGCACCGTCGTGCGCTTGCGATTTGCGGACGCGCGCACATGCGCCGCAACCCGCTTGCCGCGGTGGAACAGTTCGACCGTGCGCGCGGTGATGCGTGCCCAGACTTTCTCGCGCAGGAGGCTATGGGGCGCCGAGTAGTAGTGCTTCTCGATCTCGACGTGGTAGTCGAGCCCGACCCTGCATTCCTTCCACGCGGCAAAGACGTAGGGCTCGGCCGGCAGCGGTTTGAGCGCGGGGCGGTCCAACTCCTCGAAGAGCGCGCGTCGGCTCGCCCCGAGATGCCGCGACATGCGGTCATTGAGCTGCGCGACCAGTTCGGCGATGGCGGCGTTCAACGCCGTCAGCGAGAAGAAACGCCGATTGCGCAGCTTCGCGATGATGAAGCGCGTCGCCACTTGAACGGCGGCTTCGACCTTCGCCTTGTCGCGCGGCTTGTACGGCCGCGCCGGCACGATGGCGGTGTTGTAATGGGCCGCCATCTCGGCGTAGGTGCGGTTGACCGCCGGTTCGTAGAAGCAGGCCTTGGCGATGCCCGACTTCAGATTGTCGGACACCACCATCGCCGTGACGCCGCCGATGAAGGCGAAGGCGCGCGTGTGCGAGCCGATCCAGTCGGCCAGGCCCTGCGTCCACGTGGCCTCGGCATAGGTGTAGTTTGACGCGCCGAGCGCCGCGACGAACAATTGCGCCGGCATCGCCTCACCGGTCGATCCGTCGATGACAGCGATCGTCGTGCCAGCGTAGTCCACGAACAGGCGCTCGCCGGCGACGTGCGTCTGCCGCATGGTCGGCGACAGGCGTGCCTCCCAGCCGCGGTAGAGCTCGCAAAACCGGCTATAGCCGTAGCCGTCTGGGTGCGTCGCGCGATGCTCCTCCCACAAGAGCTGCAGCGTCACGCCCGGCCGCCGAAGTTCGCGATGGATCGCAGCCCAGTTTGGCCGTGGCCGAGACTCCTTGGCCGCAATCGTGGACGGCGGATAGAGCCGGCGCTCCAGCGCCTCCTCCGTCGGGCCTTCCGGCAACGGCCAGCCCACGCCGGCGCGCCGCGCCCGCCGGATGCAGTCCCCGGCGGCCGTCGCGCTCATCCCGAGGCTGGCGGCGATCTTGCGTTTGGACATGCCGGCGGCCGACAGCCTCAGCACGTCGCGAATCTTGCGCATGGGTAATCTCGCTCCAGGCATGCCCTGCTCCTTGAGGAAAAGGAGCGAAGCCATGCCGATTCGCAGATCACCCAACGACGCCCGTTACCCCGTCCACAGCCTGGTCGCGATCCCCCGGAACAGGTGGTCGCGATCAATCGGAACGTCTGGTCGCAATCAATCAGAACGGCTGGTCGCAATCATCCGGTGCGCGCAGTGACCGCAACTCGGGGAGCTGTTCCGATTTTTTCTTCCATGGCAGCCCCCTTTTCATTTCACTCGCGGACAGCGAGGACGGGCGGGCCATCCGCTCGATTACTCGATTATTTGAGCTGCACGATTGGGGCAATCCCAAGGTACGCCAGCGCAGCAAGGTCCCGCCTCTCGCGCG
>DASPTZ010000031.1:0-35122 GCA_035623155.1 Casimicrobiaceae bacterium
TTCGGCAGCAACCCGAAGGGAACGGGCGTCCTGGGGCGCCACTCGGTGTTGCCGTCCTCGCCAAGACCGCTCGTCTTGGCTTCGTCCTGCGCCTTGATTGGCGCCCCAGGGCACCCGTTCGCGTATGCGCCCATAGCGTTAACAGGCCCTAAGGAGGACGACATGGAAGGCTTCGTGGGCTGGCCCGCGGACGTCGCGACCCGCTACCGTGCGCAAGGTCTGTGGGAGGGTGTGACGATCGGCGAGATGTTCGCGCGCAGCGCGCAGCGCTGGGCCGACAAGGTCGCCGTCGTGCACGGCGAGCGTCGGCTCACCTACGCGGAGCTGCTTGCGGCCTCCCGCGACCTCGCTGCCCGCCTCGGGGGTATCGGCCTGGGTCCGGGCGATCGCGTTCTGCTGCAACTGCCGAATACCATCGACTTTGTGGTCAGCTATCTGGCGCTCAACTTTCTGGGGGCGATCCCGGTGATGGCGTTGCGAGCCCACCGGCACGCGGAGGTGCGCCACTTCTTGCGGGCTTCCGGCGCCAGCGCCTACATCGTGCCCGACGTCGGCGGCGGATTCGACTTTCGGGCGATGGCCGCGGAGATGCAGTCGGAATTCCCCGAGCTCAGACACGTTCTGGTGGCCGGCGCGCCCGCTCCCGGTCAACTCGCCCTCAGTAGCCTGCCGACCGCGCCGGCGCTCGCAGGGGGGCCGCAGGCGTCGGACGTCACGACGATGCTGCTCTCGGGCGGCACCACCTCGCTGTCGAAGTTGATTCCTCGCACACACGACGACTACGTGCTCAACGCCCGACTGTGTGGCGCAGCGGGTGGGTTCACCGACCGCACGGTGTTCATGGCGATCCTGCCGTTGGGGCACAACTACAACCTGGCCTCGCCGGGCATGCTGGGGACGTTCTACTACGGCGGCACCGTGGTGATCGCCGGCGGGACGTCCATCGACGAAGTCTTCGCGCTGGTCGAGCGCGAGCAGGTAACAGTGATCGCCGCCGTGGTGCCGCTCATCACCGCGTGGCTCAACTCCGACGCTCCATCGATGTACGACCTGTCGTCGCTCGAGGTGGTCCAGAACGGTGGCGCGCGACTTGCGCCGGAATTGCGGCGCCGAATGCGGGAGCGGCTGGGCTGCACGCCCCAGGAGATCTACGGGACAGCCGAGGGACTGATCAACATGACGCGTCTCGACGACCCCGACGAACTGCTGCTCGAAAGCTCCGGCGCACCCGTAAGCGACGACGACGAGATCATGGTCGTCGACGACGCCGGTCGCCAGTTGCCGGACGGTGAGCTCGGCGAGCTCGTTACCCGTGGTCCGTACACGATCCGCGGCTATTACAATGCACCCGATAAGAATGCGGAGGCCTTCCTGCCCGGCGGCTGGTACCGGATGGGCGACATCGTTCGCCGCCGCGGCCGCTATGTCTTTACCGAAGGCCGGCGCAAGGACATGATCAACCGCGGCGGCGGGAAGATCAGCTGCGAGGAGGTCGAGAACCTGATCCTCGCGCACCCGAGCGTGAAGTCCGCCGTGCTGGTGGCGATGCCCGACTCGGTCTTTGGCGAGAAGGCGTGCGCCTGCGTCGTTCCGCTGCCGGGGCTGACCCTCACTTTCGCCGAGCTGGTTGCCTTCCTGCGCGGCAAGCAGATCGCGTCGTTCAAGCTCCCTGAGCGACTCGAGTTGTTCACCGAGCTGCCCGTGAGTCCCGTCGGCAAGATCCTGAAACGCGCGTTGCGTGAAGCCGTCATCGCGCGCCTCGAGGTGGAGCGGGGAAAGGCTACGAAGAAGGGCTGACGCTGCTGCCAAGGACCGAGACCCCAGTTGATTTGAGGAGAGATCGCATGCAACCAGGAGTTGCCAAGCTGCCGCACCTGTTCGCGCCCGGGCGCTTCGGCCGCTTCGAGGTCAAGAATCGCATCAAGTACGGCGCGTGCTGCGTGTCGAACTACAACACGCAGGATGGCTTCATTACCGAACGCGAGATCGCGCGAATGCGCGTCATCGCCCGCACGGGCTGCGGAATCATCACGAACCAGGGTGCCTACCCCGACCCGCTCGGCGAGGGCAAGTCCTATTTCCGGCAGCTCGCGATCTTCGACGACAAGTTCCTGCCACAGTTCGAGCGCGTCGCCGCCGACATCAAGGCCCAGGGTGCGGTGGCGATACAGCAAATCCTCCACGCCGGCCGCTATGGAGGCATCGATCTTGGCTACTGCATCCAGCCGTCCGACGTACCGCAGACGCTACCGCACTTCCGTCCGCCGAAAGTGATGACGAAGGACGAGATTCGCGACTGCATCCACCAGCACGCCGACGCGGCGCAGCGAGCCATTCGCGCCGGCTTCGACGGCACCGAGGTGACGAGCTTCATGGGTTATCTGCTCGCCAACTTCAACTCGCGCTTCACGAACCAGCGTACCGACGAGTATGGCGGGTCGATCGCGAACCGGGGTCGGTTCATGCGAGACCTGATCGACAGCATCAAGCAGGCGACACCCGATAACCCGCTCGTCGTCCGTCTGAACGGCGCCGAGTTGATGGACAAGTGGGGCGGAAACACCGAGGACGAGTGCTTCGAGCTCATGCAGCAAGCGGTGGATGTCGGCGTCGACATGATCAGCGTGACGGTGGGGTGGCAGGAGGCGCCCGAATCGTCGATTGGCCGCGACATCCCGCCCGGCTACTGGAATTACCTTTCGACGCGCGCCAAGAAGATGTTTCCGAACACACTGATCACGTTCGGTAACCGGCTCCCCGATCCCCGGATGGCCGACGAATGCCTGCGCGACGGAGTCTTCGACTACTGGGAGGTCTGCCGCCCACTGCTGGCCGACCCGGATCTGATCCACAAGGCCGCCGAGGATCGGCTCGACGAGGTACGTCGGTGCATCGGTTCATTGAACTGCTTGTCGCGGCTGTTCCGCGACCTGCCGTACACGTGCACGATGAACCCGGCGCTCGGGCACGAGGTCGAGCCCGAGTACGAGGTGACGCCGGCGGCGCTGAAGAAGAAGGTGATGGTGATCGGCGCCGGCCCCGCGGGGATGGAGTGCGCGATCACTGCGGCAAAGCGCGGGCACGACGTCACGGTCTTCGACAGAGCCGGTCGCATCGGCGGCAACCTGTACGCGTATGCGATCAACGACCTCGCGCGGCCCGACGATCTGCTCTCGGTGATCTCGCACTACGAGGTCATTGCGCACAAGCTGGGCGTCGACGTACGGCTCAACACCGAAGTTCACGCGAAGTTCATGCGCAGCGTGCTGCACCAGTACGACATCTGCGTCATCGCCGCCGGCGCGACGATCGACCGTACGCGCTACGCCCACGTCAAGGGCGCCGAGCGGTTGGTCGACGCGTTGGATGTCGCGCACGGTCGAGTCGGGACCGGTCCGCGCGTCGTAGTCATCGGCGGCGGCAAGGTCGGCCTCACAGTTGCCGAGTCCCTGTGCAAGCATCAGCATACCCAGGTGACCGTGATCGAATCCGGGAAGCGCATCGCGGGCGACGTCAAGCCGTCGTTCAAATGGCGTCACGCGTCCTGGGTCGAGGAGCTCGGCATCACGTGCCTCACCTCGAGCACGCTTCTCGAGATCGACGCCGACGGCGTCAAGGTGCGAGGCGCGAAAGGACAGGAGATTGCCATCGCCGCAGATACCGTGATCCAGGCTGACGGGCTCGCACCGGCACACGCGCTTTTTCACGAATTCGAATGGATGGTCGACGAATTGCACGGCGTCGGCGACGCGCTGATCCCGCGCGGGCTCGAACAGGCGATCCACGAAGGCTTTCGCCTGGGTGTCCGACTGTGAATCGGGTCGGGAGCGTCCCAGCGCCGACGGGTCGAGCGCGCGAGACCGCTTCGCCCGGCGTGCTGCCGCCGCGGGACGCCTGGCGTGCTGCCGCGGTATGTCACGAGGAACTCTTCGCGCCCCTCGACCCGGGCGTCCGCATCGCGCTGCTGGCGCGCGAGGCGCCGATGGACATGCTCGTGTGGGAGGTTGGCGACTCCGGGATCGATGTCCGCATCGAACCATTTGCGGGCTACGCCGCAACCCGGGCGGACATCGTGCTAGCAGCCGACGACGCTTCCCTGATGAAGATCCACGCGGCGAGCGAGGCCGGCCTGTTCGTCGAGCTGCGCGCCGGCATCCGCTCTGGCCACATCGTGTGTTACATGCTCAAGCGGCGCTGCGTCCTGGAGGAGCGCGGCTTCGACGAAATGCTCGATGCCCTCGGCTTCGCGTTCATGGGAGCGTGCCGATGATCTTCAGGAACCCGGCGGGTGCGCCCGAGTTGGCCTGCGACGAGTGCGGATGCCGCTGGTTCGATCGCATGACAAACACGTGCTACGAATGTGGCACCCCCGTGAAGGCCGAAGCCCAGGCGGAGTTCCTGCAAGAACTTGAGGCTTTCGGGGCAATTGGCCGCCGGTCGGACCGCAATGCGGACCCTAAGGGCTCCTGATCCCTAAACCATGACGTAGCTGCCTTCGTGCGTTTTCGTCAGGCGGGTACTACGGTCAACCCCACGGACCCCAGCAAAGCCTCGTACCTCGTCACAGGCGTCGCACAAGCGACGGATCGCCGCTGCGACGCATCGCGATCGAAATTGTATTAGGATGCGGCGATCGCGGGCTGCGACAAGGCATTGCAGCGTTGCTCGTTCATCCCGTACCGCCGTAATCAATTAGTGCGCGCTCAGCACTGACCTTTCCCTCGCTCACGTCACGCGCAAGGGCTTGCGCGTCGCGTTCGCGCGGGTCGCCGTAGCCCCCACCGCCCGCCGCGTCCATCACCACGACATCTCCCGGCGCGAGCTGGGTCAGACCATAGGGATCGCCGGGCCTGCCGTTGACGAGGAATTGCGCGTGCGCGCCGGGCTTGCCGCCGGCAAGCCCCTCGGGCGGGAGACGAAAACGCCCCGACTGCAGCGCGTGGCTGACCGATTGCGGCGCGCTGTCGCCGCCGGGCACTCGGAATACTTCGCGCCTGCCGAGCGCGCCACGGTGCTTGCCGGGACCGCCAGAGTCGGTCAGCAGTTCGCGACTCTCGACGATCAGGGGCGAATCGCTTTCGAGAATCTCGACCGGGGTGTTGGCGCCGTTCGCGGGGAAGATGAAGCAGCCTTCGCCATCGCCCGCAGCGCTCGCGCCCAAGCCCCCGCCGCGGATGAGTACAGTGTGGAACGGCCGGCCATCGCCGCGCCGGCCGTAGAACATCTGCATCGTGGCGGGCGTTCCTCCGCTCGCCGCGATCACGCGGTCGGGCAGGGCTTTCGCGAGCGCGCGATAGATGATCTCGGTAACGAAGTGCCCGATCTGCATGCGCGCCGCTACCGCTGCGGGATGCCGACAGTTCACAACCGTGCCCTCGGGCGCGATCAGGCGGATCGGTGCCGCGACGCCGTGGTTATTGGGAATGTCGGGGTCGAAGATGCTCTTCACCGCCATGTGCGCGTAAGCGTAGGTGAAGTTGTAAACCACATTGCCGGCCCAGGCGACCTGCGGCGAGGAACCGGTCAAGTCCACCGTGATGTCGTTGCCCTTGATCGTCACCGCGCAGCGGATGTGCACCTCGGGCTGGCCTTGCATTTGCTCGATCGCGCCCTCTGCGCGATACACGCCCGCAGGTGCCCTTGCGATCGAGGCGCGGATGCTGCGCTCGCTTCGCGCGATGATCTCGTCGGCGAGTTCGTCGAGGCTCTCAAGCCGATAGTCCTCGATCATCCGCAGCACCTGCTCGGCACAGACGTGGTTGGCGGCAAGTTGCGAGCGGATATCGCCGTTGACCTGCTCGGGCGTGCGTACGTTGGCGAGGATCATGTCGAGCACGCCCTGATTGAGCATCCCCGCGTCGTAGAGCTTAACCAGCGGAATGAACAGACCCTCTTCGAACACCTCGCGGTTGTCGGAGGACACGCGTCCGCCGACGTCGGAGTGATGCAGGATGCAGGCGGTGATCCCGGCTAGCCTCTCACCGTGGAAGATCGGGGAGAGCACGCACACGTCGTTGAGATGCCCGGCCAGCGCCCACGGATCGTTGGTAATGAACACATCGCCGCGTTTGAGCGACCTCGCCGCGAGTCCCTGCACCAGCTTGCCGATGCCGAGCGCCATCGCGCCCGACTGGCCCGGCGTGGCGAGAGTACCCTGCGCGAGCTCGCGCCCGCGCGAGTCGGTGAACATGCAGGTGTAGTCGTGCGCGTCGCGTAAGAGGCTCGAGAACGCAGTGCGCGCGACCGCCGCATCGGCCTCGTCGACGATGGAGATCAGCCGCCGCCACAGGATCTCGAGCGTGATCGGATCAAAGCGTTGCGCCATGGCTTCGTTCCTCGGAAAGGGAGATCCACAGAAATCCGTACTCGTCCACGCGTGCTTCGCCACCATCGCCGAGGATCACCGTCGACTCGCGTTCCTCGACGATCGCGGGGCCGGCGATAACGGCGCCGGGCGGAAGCTTGTAGCGATCATAGACTGCGTGCGGAACGAAGTCTTGCGCGGCGCGGGAATATGCCTTGCGCGAGCATTTCACCGCGTCCTCGAGCCGTCCCCGGACCGCGAGCTTAGGCAGCGCAAGCAGCTTCACCGGCAGGCTCGCGCGCACGCAGAAGTTGACGAACTCCACGGGCGATTCGGGATAGGTACGTCCGTAGAGGCGTGTGTAGGTTTCGTCGAAGCGCTTGCGCAGCTCCGCCGGATCCACCTTGCCGAAATCTCCCGGCGGCGGCTTGAGGCTCGTCTCCGATCCTTGGCCGATGAAGCGCGCCTCGACCGAGCGCGAGAACTCGATCGCGCCTTCGGCTCCAGCCTTGCGCAGCGTACGCTCGCCTTCGCCTTCGAGCTCGCGGAAGAGCGCCTCGAGGCGCGCAAAATCGGCGGTCGCGAACGGGACCTTGTGGCTGCGCACCAGATCGAAGGCGCGCGGTGCGGTGAAGAAGCCGAGCGCCGAGCCCACGCCCGCGTTGGGAGGCACGACCAGCCGCGGCGTGCCGAGCTTGCGCGCGAGGCCCCAGGCGTGCACGGGGCCCGCGCCGCCGAACGCCGCGACGGTGGCGAGCTGAGGATTGCCGCCCCGCTCGGCGATGTGCGTCTTGGCGGCCGCCGCCATGGTCTCGTTGATCAGATCGTGGATGCCCCATACTGCGTCGATCAGCGATACGCCGAGCGGCTGCGCGACGCGCTCTTCGATGCCACGTCGCGCCGCCACGGCGTCGAGCTTCATGGTGCCGCCGAGGAAATAGTCCGCATCGAGATAGCCGAGCAGCAGATCGGCGTCGGTGACCGTTGGCTCGGTCCCGCCGCGCCCGTAGCAGATGGGACCGGGCTCGGCGCCGGCACTCTCGGGTCCCACCTGCAGCGTGCCGAGGCGGCTGGCACGGGCGATGCTGCCGCCGCCGGCGCCTATCTCCATCAAGTCCACCACCGGCACCTGGATGGTGAGCCCACTGCCTTTCTGGAAGCGCTGCACGCGGCCGACCTCGAAGGTGGGCACCACCCCGGCAACGCCGTGCTGGATCAGGCACGACTTAGCGGTGGTGCCGCCCATGTCGAAGCAAAACATCTCGGGGCAGTCGAAGAGCCGGCTGTAGTACTGTCCGGCGATCACCGCAGCGGTCGGCCCCGATTCGATGATCCGCACGGGGAATTCGGCCGCGGTCTCGGCCGAGGTTACGCCGCCGGAGGAGAGCATGATGAACAGCCGGCCGCGAAAACCCATCGCCGCCAGCCGCTCTGCGAGCCGTCGGAGGTAGCGCTCGGTCAGCGGCTTAACGTACGCGTTGGTAGCGGTCGTGCTGGTGCGCTCGTACTCGCGGATCTGCGGCAGCACCTCGTAGGAGATGGACATCGACGTACCCGGAAGCTCCTCGGCGAGGATGCGCTTGAGAGCCAATTCGTGGGCCGGGTTCTCAAAGGAGTTGAGCAGGCACACCGCCACCGATTCGACGCGCTGGCTCGCGAGCGCGCGCACCGCCTCGCGCGCCTGCGCTTCGTCGAGCGGGGCCAGCACGCTACCATCGGCGCGCAGCCGCTCATTCACCTCCAGCCTGCGCTCGCGCGGCACTAGCGGCTCCGGCATCCGGGCAAAGGCGTCGTAGGCGGCATAGCGGATCTCGCGTCCGAGCTCCAGCACGTCCCGAAACCCGCGGGTGGTCAGCAACCCCGTGCGCGCGCCCTTGCGCTCGATGATCGCGTTGATGACCAGGGTCGTGCCGTGGATCAGCTCCGCCAGCCGCTCGACAAATCCGGGAACCTGAGAGGCGAGGGCGCGCAAGCCCTCCTCGATGGCCTCGGAGGGGTCGCGCGGCGTGGTGAGGCACTTGTAGGTGGCTAAGCGCCCGGTGGCGTCCTCGAGCAGGACGAAGTCCGTGAATGTGCCGCCGACATCGACCCCGACGCGCATTGGGCTTGCCCCGTGTGTACTGTATACGTATACTGTACACTGAAAATGGCGTATTCGGGTAACCCTCTGCTCGCCAAGCCCGCGCGGCCAATGCCGGCGCGGATGGCGGTGATCGGCGCGGGCACCATAGGCCCGGACATCGCTTACTACCTCAAGAGCGCGCTGCCGAGCCTCGACCTGCTGCTCGTGGACGTGGCGCAGGCGGCGCTCGACCGGGCGCTCGCGCGCTTCTCCGATTACGCGCGCAAGGCGGTAGCGCGCGGCAAGATGAGCGAGGCGGAAGCGGTGGCGGTGACGCAGGGCGTGCGCGGAACTACTGATTACGAGGCGATCCGCGGCGCCGAGTGGGTGCTCGAGGCCGCGTCTGAAGATCTCGCGCTCAAGCACAGGATCTTCGCGCAGGTCGAGGCGCTCATCGCGCCCGATGCGCTCATCACGTCCAACACCAGCTCGCTGCCGGCCGCGCGCGTGTTCGCGGGCTTGAAGCACAAGGGCCGCGCGACGGTGACGCACTTCTTCGCGCCGGCCTGGCGCAATCCGGTGGTAGAGGTGATCCGCGCGCACGACGCCGATCCCGAGACGGTGCAGTGGTTGCGCTGGTTTTTCTGCTCGACCGGCAAGGTTCCTCTGCTCACCGAGGACGTGGAATGCTTCATGCTCGACCGGGTCTTCGACAACTGGTGCAACGACGCCGCGCTGTGCTTCGATCGCGCCAGCGCTGGCGAGATCGACGCCGTCGCTGAAGAATTCGTGCACGCTGGCCCGTTCTTCGTGCTCAACCTCGCCAACGGCAATCCGATCATCGTCGAAACGAACACGCTGCAGGCCGAGGCTGAGGGTGAGCATTACCGGCCCGCGCAGATCTTCCGCTCGGTGGCGAGCTGGGCGACGGCCGGGCCCGCGGGCAAGCGGCCGGAGGTTGCTGCGGACGCGGCCTCCGCCGTGCGCGATCGGCTGCTCGGCGTCTTGTTCTCGCAATCCGTCGACATCCTCGACCGCGGCATAGGTGAAGCGGCGGACCTCGAGCTCGGATGCCGGCTCGCGCTCGGATTTCGTCAAGGTCCGCTCGATCTGATGGCTAGTCTTGGCGAGGAGGAGGTGCAGCGAATCCTGCAGCGCTTCGCCTCGGAGCGCCCCGGCATGCCGATGCCGAAGGATCGCTTAAGCGAGTACCAGGATTTCGCGCGCAACGTGCTCGTGGACGACGTGGACGGCGTAAAGGTGGTCACGCTGCGCCGGCCCGAGGCGCTCAACGCTCTGCACGATGCGCTCAACGACGAGATTCTCTCCGTGATACGGCGCCACGAGGCCGACCCGGCCGTCGCGGGCTTCGTGATCACCGGCTACGGCACGCGTGCGTTCTGCGCTGGCGCCGATATCGGCCGCTTTCCGGCGATGCTGGGCGACGCCGGCGCGGCAGCGGAGTATGCGCGCGCATGCTCTCGTCTGCTCCGGCACCTCGACGCGATGCGCAAGCCGGTGGTCGCTGCGCTCAACGGCATGGCGCTTGGCGGCGGGCTCGAGCTGGCCATGCGTTGCCACGCGATCGTCGCGCAGCGCGGGGCGTGGCTGCAATTCCCCGAGATCACGCTCGGCATCGCGCCAGGGATCGGGGCGATGGTGGTTCCCTACCGCCGCTGGCCGCGCGCAGCGGGCGTGTTCCACCGCATGCTGCAGCAGGCAGAGCGACTCGACGCGGTGCGCGCGCACGAGGCCGGGATCGTGGCCGAACTCGCGGACGACTATGGCTCGATGATCGCTGAAGCCGTTGCACAAGTGCGCGTGCTTGCCGGTAAGGTACGTCCCACGCTCGACGGCGCGGTGCAGACCCCGCCGTTCCCATCGCCGGCAGGAAGCAAGCAGCCGCTCAGCCGCGAGGTGGTCGGCATCATCGAGCAAGCTGTGCAGGCTTCGGCTGCGGCCCCGACGCTCGCCGCGGCACTGGAGATCGGCTACGCGGCGTTCGGGCGCAGTGCCTGTACCGCCGCGGCCCGCGAAGGGATCACTGCGTTCCGCGAGCGCCGAGCCCCGGATTTCGCGCGAACCGGCTGAAGGCGATGTCGAATGATGGCTGAGCTCAAAGCGCTGCCGAGGCTCGAGCCTCTCGGGGACCGGGTCTATGCCACGCTCCGCGACTATTTGCGCGCGGGCCGCATTCCTCATGGCCAGCCGCTGCAGGAGGTGACGCTCGCAGCGCAGCTCGGCGTGTCGCGCACGCCGGTGCGCGAGGCGCTGACGCGGCTCGCGAGCGAAGGGCTGGTGGTCGCCGACGGCCGCAGCTTCACCGTGCCCACGTTGTCCGAGGGCGACATCGAAGACATCTATGCGCTGCGCTTCCTGCTCGAGCCCGAGGCGCTGCGATCGATCGCCGAGGGCAAGCCCGACCGCAGGGTGCTCGCGCCGCTGCGCGAGGCGCTCGACGGCATGGTGTCTGCGCACGAAGCAGACGACGGGAAGGCGTTCATGGACGCCAACTACCGCTACCGCGACGCGTGGACCGCGCTGGTGCCGAACAGACGCCTGGTGCGCGCGATCCAGCTCTACGCCGACCACGTGCGTTATCTGCGCGCCTTCACGCTGGACGAACCCAGCGTGCGCGCGCTCGTGCTCAAGGGGCTCAAACGGCTCACCACGGCGCTCGCGGCGGGCGACGGGGAGGCGGCGGCGGGAGCGATGCGCGCGCACCTGGAGAATGCCAGGCGCATCCTGCTCGATCTGATCAGGCGGAGCTGATGGCCTACAAGGCGGAGATTCCCTACGGCTGCTACTGGAGCACGCCCTTCGCGCGCTGGCAGGGCGCGTTCGCGAACCTGCACTCGATCGAGTTCGCCGCCTACGTGACCAAGAAGGAGCTGGCGCGGCGGAACATCGCGCCGCAGGCATTCGATCACGGCGTGCTCGGCTTCAGCGTGCCGCAGAAGCACGCCTTCTACGGACTGCCTTGGCTCACCGGGCTGGCGGGCATGGGGCAGGTGGGCGGCCCGACACTGATGCAGGCGTGCGCAACCGGTGTGCGCGTGCTGCTTGCAGGCGCCCAGGAGATCGAATGCGGACTCTCCAGCGTATCGCTGGCGGTGACCTGCGACCGCACCTCGAACGGGCCGCACCTGTATTACCCGAACCCGCGCGGACCGGGAGGCACAGGCGCCAACGAGGACTGGGTAATGGAGAACTTCGGCTGCGACCCGCTCGGCCCGCACGCCATGGTCGCTACCGCGGAGAACGTGGCGAAGAAGCACGGCATCGGCACCGCCGAGCAGCACGAGGTCGTGCTGCGCCGCGAGGCGCAGTACCGCGATGCGCTCGCCGATGATCGGGCGTTTCACAAGCGCTTCATGACGCTGCCCTTCGAGGTTCCCGATCCGCGATTCCGCAAGGCGGCGGCGAAGCTCGACGGCGACGAAGGCATCAACTTCTCCAGCGCGGAAGGCTTGTCGACGCTCGAGGCGGTGACGCCGGGCGGCACGGTCACCTACGGCGGCCAGACTCATCCTGCGGACGGCAACGCCGCGATGGTGCTCGCTGCCCCGGAGCGGGCACGCGAGCTCTCGCGCGATGCAGACATCCGCGTGCGGCTGCACGGCTTCGGGCAGTCCCGCGCCGCGCTCGCCTATATGCCGGAGGCGCCGCTCCCGGCGGCGCAGCGCGCGCTGGCGCAGGCCGGCCTCGCGATCGAGGCGATGCACGCAATCAAGACCCACAACCCGTTCGCGGTGAACGACATCGTATTCTCCCGCGCCACGGGTGTGAGCATCGAAGGCATGAACAACTTCGGCTGCTCGCTGGTGTGGGGTCATCCGCAAGCGCCGATGGGCATGCGCTCGGTGATCGAGCTGATCGAAGAGCTGGCGCTACGGGGCGGCGGCTACGGCCTGTTCACCGGCTGCGCGGCGGGCGACACCGCGATGGCGGTGGTGCTTGAGGTGACGGGAAGATAGGTATGGACCTCTCGCAATGGATCGAGCGGCATGCGCGGTTCGCGCCTGACGCGATCGCCATTCGCTACGACGGCCGCGCCATTTCGTACGCCGAGCTTCTGGCGCGTATCCGCCGCGCCGCAGGCGTCCTCGCGGAGCAGGGCATCACCGCGGGCGACGCAGTCGCGTACTTGGGCCTGAATCACCCCGCCGAGCTGGTTCTGCTCTTCGCCTGCGCGCGCCTGGGCGCGATGCTGGTGCCGCTCAACTGGCGCCTGGCGCCGCCCGAGCTCGCGCGTGTGCTCGCCGACTGCCCACCCCGACTCCTGTTCTTCGAGCCGGCTTTCGCCGAGCGGGCCCGCGAGATCGCCGGTGCGATTCCTGCGGCGGACATTGCCGCGCTGGAGCGCGATGCGGGCAGCACGCCGCGGAGCGCGGGTAACGAGAACTCCCCACTGCTGCTCTGCTACACCTCGGGTTCGACGGGCGCGCCCAAGGGCGTGGTGCTCACGCAGCGCTCGCTGTTCTGGAACGCGGTCAACAGCACGCACATGCACGATCTCACCAGCGCCGACCGAGTGCTTACGACCCTGCCGCTGTTCCACGTCGGAGGGATGAACATCCAGACCACGCCGGCGCTGCATGCCGGGGCCTCGGTCACGCTGCACCCGCGCTTCGATCCGCAGGCCACGCTCGATGCGATCGAGCGCGAGCGGATCACATTGGCGGTGCTGGTCCCCGCGCAGCTCACCGCGATGATGGAACTGCCGGCCTGGCGGAGTGCCGATCTCTCCAGCCTACGCATGATCACTACCGGCTCGACGATCGTCCCGGAGGCATTCGTGCGCAAGGTGAGCGAGCGCGGCGTGCCGCTGATCCAGGTGTACGGCTCGACCGAGACCTGCCCGATCGCGACCTACGTGCGCGCCGCGGACGCGCTGCGCAAGGCCGGCTCGGCGGGGACGGCGGCGCTGCATTGCCAAGTGAAGGTGGTCGACGTGGCCGGTGCCGAGCTGCCTGTGGGAAGCGTGGGAGAGATCATGGTGCGAGGGCCTAGCGTGGCGAGCGGATACTGGCGTGCACCCGCGGAGACCGCGATCACGTTCGCTGGTGGCTGGTACCGCTCCAGCGATCTCGGCCACTTCGACGAGGAAGGGCACCTCTACGTGGTCGCGCGCACGAAGGACGTGATCATCTCCGGCGGAGAGAACATCTACCCGGCGGAGGTCGAGAGCGTGCTGCTCGAGTCTCCGGCGATCGAGGAAGCGTGCGTAGTGGGCCGGCCCGAGCCGCGCTGGGGCGAGACAGTGGTAGCGGCGGTCGTGCTCAAGCAGGGCTGCCGCATGACTGAGGCCGAGGCGCTGGCGCTCTTTCACGGGCGAATCGCCCGCTACAAGCACCCGCGCGAAGTTCGCTTCTTCGAGCGGTTGCCGCGCAGCGCGCTGGGCAAGATACAGAAGGAGGCGGTCCGCGCCGCCGTCGCGCTCAGTGCGGAAAGCGTTCGCGCCTGACATGGACTTCGAGTCCAGCCCCGAACAGCAGCAGGTGCGCGAGACCTTCGCCCGCTTCTGCGACCAGCGCATCGCGCCGCAGGCCGCCGCACTCGACGAGGCGCACGCCTTCCCGCGCGAGCTCTTCGCCGAGCTCGCGGAGCTGGGGCTCTTCGGCATGCGCTATCCCGAGGAATTGGGCGGAAGCGGCATGCAGCTCGGCGAGTTCTGCGTCGCCCTGGAGGAAATTGCTCGCGGCTCGATGTCGCTCGCGGGCTGCGCCGCGATGCAGTCGCTCATGGGCACCAAGTTCCTGCATCTGCTCGGCGACCCGGACATCGTGGAGCGGCTGCTCAAGCCGGCACTGCGCGGCGAAAAGATCGGTGCCATCTGCATGACCGAGCCCGACGCGGGCAGCGATCTCGACTCGATCGCCACGCGGGCGCGCAAGATCAACGACGGGTACATCCTCGACGGGCGGAAGACCTGGGTGACCTCGGCGCCTGTCGCGGATTTCTTCACGGTGTTTGCGCGCGCGGGGGAAGAGCGCAAGCTCACTATCTTCCTGGTCGAGCGCCACTTCGCCGGGCTGACCATCGGACGCGCCATCGAGAAGATGGGCGTGTGGGCACTGCCGACCTCAGAGGTCGCTCTCGATGGGTGCTTCGTGCCCGACAGCCACCGCCTGTCGAAAGAGGAGGGAGACGGCGAGACGCACCTCCGGAAGACGCTGGCCGAGATCCGCATCATCACCGGGGCGATGGCGATGGGACAGGCGCGCGCCGCGCTCGATGCGGCTATGCGCTACGCGGGCGAACGCGCGCAGTTCGGCAAGCCGATCAACCGCTACCAGGCGATCCAACTGAAGCTCGCCGAGATGGCGACTGGCGTCGAAGCCGCGGGACACCTCGTCCAATACGCGGCGTGGCTGCGCGACACGGGCCGGCCGCACCACAAGGAAGCCGCGATGGCGAAGCTCTTCGCGAGCGAGACGGCGGCGGGCGTCTGCGAGCAGGCCGCGCGTGTGCTCGCTTCCTACGGCTACGCGATGGAGTATCCGGTGCAGCGCTACCTGCGCGACGTCCGCTTCACGCTGATCGGCGGCGGCACCAGCGAAATCCTCAAACTGGTGATCGCCAAGGAGTTATCCGGATGAATCGACCCATTCGCATCGTCGTCGCCAAGCCGGGACTCGACGGTCACGACCGTGGCGCCAAGGTGGTTGCGCGCGCGCTCAAGGACGCCGGTTTCGAGGTGATCTACACGGGACTGCGGCAGACGCCGGAGTCGATCACCCGGATCGCGCTGGACGAGGACGCGGATGTGATCGCGGTCTCCAGCATGGCCGGCTCGCATCTGCCGTTGTGCGCGCAGCTCAAGGCGCGGCTGGAAGAAGCGGGGCTCGGCGACAAGCTCTGGATCATCGGCGGCAACCTGCCCGAGCAGGACGCGCCGCGCCTGCGCGAGCTTGGCTTTAAGGGCATCTTTCCCACCGGCTCGAGGCTGCCCGACATCGTCAACTACATTCGGGAGAACGTGCAATGAATCCGCGCGACGATCCGGCCCTGCGGCCGCTGATCAACGAATCCGGCATCGAGATCAAGCCGGTGTACACGGCCGCCGACGTTGCCGCGAGCGGCGGCACGGCAATGATCGGGCTGCCTGGGGAATATCCCTTCACGCGCGGAATCCATCCTCTGATGTTTCGCAAGCGGCCCTGGACCATGCGCCAGTACACGGGCTTCGGCAGTGCGAGGGACACCAATCGGCGCTTCCACTACCTCATTGCCAACGGTCAGACCGGTCTCAACGTTGCGTTCGACCTGCCCACGCAGACCGGCCTAGATTCGGACGATCCGCTTTCCGAGGGCGAAGTCGGGCGGGTTGGCATGGCGGTGGACACGCTGCGCGACTTCGAGATCGCCTTCGAGGGCGTCGATCTCGATGCGATCACGGTGTCGCTCACGATCAACGGTGCCGCGGCGATCCTGATCGCGATGTATCTGGCGCTCGCCGAGATGCGCGGCTACGACTTGAAGCGCCTGCGGGGCACGGCGCAGAACGACATCCTGAAGGAGTTCATCGGCCGCGGCACCTGGGTGTTCCCGGTGGAGCCGTCGCTCAAGCTCGTGGGCGACACCATCGAGTACTGCGCCAAGGAGGCACCGAAGTACACGCCGGTCAGCGTCTGCGGCTACCACATCCGGGAGTCCGGCGCGACACCGGCGCAGGAGATCGCCTATGCCTTCTGCATCGCGCGCGCCTACGCTGACGAGGCGATCCGGCGCGGGCTCGCCGTGGACGAATTCGCCGGCCGGCTCTCCTACAACTTCAACATCTTCGGCAATATCTTCGAGCAGGTTGCGAAGTTCCGTGCCGCGCGCGGGCTATGGGCAACGATCATGAAGGAGCGCTACGGCGCGCGCGACCCCGCATCGATGCTAATGCGGATGATCGCCGGGGGTGGCGGCAGCGGGCTTACGCGCGAGCAGCCCGAGCTCAACATCGTGCGCGGCGCATACTATGGTCTGATCAGCGCGCTCGCGGGCGCCCAGACGATGGCGCTGTGCTGTTTCGACGAGGCGTACACGATTCCGACCGAATACGCGCAGCGCATCTCGCTGCGTACGATGCAGCTGCTGATCGAGGAGATGGGATTGTGCGACACGGTCGATCCGCTCGCGGGATCCTACTATGTGGAGACGCTGACGAACCAGATGCGCGACAAGATCGAGGCCATCATGGCCGACGTCGATGCCCGCGGCGGGATCGTCAAGCTGGTTGCGGAGGGAAGCATCCAGGCGGAGGTCTCGGCGCAGGCTTACGCGCACGAGAAGGCGCTCGAAGACGGCACGCTGCGCAAGGTTGGCGTTAACTGCTATCGAATCGAGGAGGAAACGGCCAAGGTCGAGTGCCACCCGTATCGCGAGGAGGACGCGCGGGCGCAGGTCGCGGCGCTGCGACGCATGCGCGCCGAGCGCGACAACGCGGGCGTGCAGCGAGCGCTTGAGCGAGTGCACCGCGATGCCAAGGCCGGCGTCAACGTGATGCCCGCGTTGATCGATGCCGTCAAGGCGTACGCGAGCGTGGGCGAGCTCACGCGGGAGATGGTCGCAGTGTACGGCCGCTACCGCGAACCGATCCGCTTCTAGAGGAGAGGCGTCATGAATACAGCCGTCGAGCATTACTGCGTGCCGGCCTCGCTGGACGAAGCCGCCGCGGTGCTGCATGGCGGCGAGGTCACGATCCTCGCCAGCGGCACCGATCTGATGCCTCAACTCCAGGCTGGTCGCGCTCGGTTCGCGCGCGTGCTCATGAACATCCGCCGGATTCCGGAGCTGCACGGCATCGGCCTCGAGCAGGGCGGGATCCGCATCGGCGCGCTGACGACGGTCACGGAGCTGATGCGCAACGAGGTGATACGCGGTCATCTCCCGGTGCTGGTGGAAGCCTGCGATCACTTCGCGAGCGATCAATTGCGCAACGCGGCGACGATCGGCGGCAACATCTGCAACGCCTCGCCGGCAGGAGACTTGCTGGTGCCGCTGCTCGTCGTCGATGCCGCGGTCGAGTTAGTCTCGAAACCGGACGGCGCCCGCGAATCGCGCGCAGTGCCGCTGCGAGAATTCTTTACCGGCCCAGGCAAGACCGTGCGTAAGGCTTCGGAGCTTCTCTCGCAAGTCAGGGTACCGCTGCCACCCAAGGGGTTCATGGCGCGCTTCTACAAGTTCGGCACGCGCCCGGCGCTCGACATCTCGGCAATCTCCATCGGCTTGGGATGCGTGCGCGAGGGGGCGACGTTGAGCCACGTTCGCGTCGCCTTCGGCGCGGTGGCGCCGACGCCGATGCGGGCGCCCAAGACCGAAGCAGAACTCGAGGGTCGCACTCTCACCGAAGCGACGATCGCCGCGGCAGCCAAGATCGCGCGCGAGGAGGTGCGACCAATCTCCGATGTACGCGCTTCCGAGTGGTACCGGCGGGAGCTGATCCACAATCTGACGAAAAGGGTCCTGAGCGATGTCGCTGCGACATGAGATTCGCTTCACCATCAACGGGGCTCCCAAAGAGCTCTCGGTGCCGGTCACTATGAGCGCGCTCACCATGATCCGCGACGAGCTGGGCTTGATCGGGACCAAGTACGGCTGCGGCGAGGGCGAATGCGGCGCATGCACCATCCTCGTCGATGGGATTTCGGTCAATGCGTGCCTCATGTTCGCCGTGGATTGCGACGGCCGCGAGCTGACCACGGTCGAAGAGGTCGCGTCGGAACCGGCTGGGGAGAGGCTGCGCGACGCGTTCGTAGCCCGCGGCGCGGTGCAATGCGGCTTCTGCACACCGGGCATGCTGGTTCAGGCGAAGCATCTGCTCGACTGCAATCCGCGCCCCTCGCGCGAGGAGATCCAGCGCGGAATCGAAGGCAACCTTTGTCGCTGCACCGGCTACGTGAAGATCGTCGACGCGGTCGAGGCAGCGGCCGAAGGAACGCCGTAGGAGAAATGCATGGAAGGAGTTGCCAAGGAAACGCTGATCGGAAAGCGCATCGCGAAGCTCGATGCGCCGGAGAAAGCGAGCGGCAAGACGCGCTATATCGGGGACTTGAACCTCCCTGGCGAGCTGCACGCGAAGATCCTGCGCTCGAGCCGCGTCCACGCGCGGATCGTACGCATCGACACAGGCCGCGCCAAGGCGCTTCCCGGCGTGCACGCCGTGCTCACCGCGGCCGACGTTCCGTATCAGCGGCCGCTGGGCATCATCGCCAAGGACAACATGCCGCTCAAGGGCGACAAGGTCCGCAGCCTGCGCGACGAAATCGCGGCGGTCGCGGCCGATACCGAGGAGATCGCCGAGGAAGCGCTGCGGCTGATCGGGGTCGAGTACGAGGACCTGCCGATCCTCACCGATGCGCGCGACGCGCTCAAGCCAGGAGCGCCGACCGTTCACGACGGCCACCCCGACAACATCACCAAGCAGTGGGACTACGCGCAGGGCGACGTGGTTCAGGGGGAGACCGAGTCCGACGTGGTGATCGAAGACACCTTCCGCCTGCACTACGTGACGCACTGCTGCATGGGCGTCTCGGGCATCATCGCCGACTTCGATCCAGCGGGGAACCTAACGCTGTACTCGAACACGCAGGTGCCGTTCCTACACAAGCGCGAGTTTGCACAGCTGCTGGACATGGACCCAGGCCGCATCCGGATCATCCAGCCGCCGATCGGCGGCGCCTTCGGTAGCAAGCTCGACATCTACCCCTTCGAGCCGATCTGCATCTTCCTGGCTAAGGCGGCCAAGCGTCCGGTGAAGCTCATGTTCACGCGGGAAGAGGAATTCATCGCCTCGCCGACGCGCCAGCCGGTGATCCTGACGCTCCGCAGCGGGGTGAAGAAGGATGGAACGCTCACCTTCCGCACGGTGAACACGTTGCATGACAACGGCGCCTACACCTCGTGGGGCGCCTCGACGCCGTTCGTGATCATGCAGACGGTGTCCTCGCTCTACCGCGTTCCGCACTGCAAGTACCACACCACGGTGGTGTACACCAACAACCCGTACGCGGGCTCGTTCCGCGGCTACGGCAACCTGCAGGGCACTTTCGCGGTCGAGAGCCACATGGACAAGCTCGCGGAGGCGATCGGCATGGATCCGCTCGAGTTCCGCTTGAAGAATGCGCAGGATCCCGGCGAGGTCTCTCCAGCGGGCCTGCACTTCAGGACCTGCGGCTTGAAGGATTGCCTGCGCACCGCGGCGAATTTCGGCGACTACCGGCGCAAGCATCGAGAGAACGTCGCCAACCAGAAGAAGTCGGGCGCGATCAAGCGCGGCGTCGGCATGGCGTCGATGCTGCACGTCGGCGGCGGTGCCAAGATCTATCCGTCCGACGGCTGCGGGACGATCCTCAAGGTCGACGACTTCGCGCAGGTGACGGTGATCACGGGAGCCTCCGAGATCGGGCAAGGGTCGGAGACCGTGCTCGCCCAGCTCGTGTGCGAAGAGCTCGGTGTGCCGATGTCGTCGGTGAAGGTGGTCAACAACGACACCGAGATCACGCCCTGGGACGTAGGCGTACACGCGAGCCGCACCACGTTCATCGGTGGCAATTCCGCGATCGGCGCGGCGAAGAAGGCGAAGGCGAAGATCTTCGCCGCGGCTGGGAAGCTGCTGGGACGGGAGCCGGAGACCCTGGACCTGCGCGCGGGGCACATCGTGGAGACGGGTAGCGGCAAGGCGCTGATGGCGCTCGATAAGCTGATCCGCTCGCTGCACTTCTCCGACAAGGCCGAGCTGGTCATCACGACCAACTACTACGAGCCGCCGAGCCAACACCAAGACAAGGAGTTCAAGGGCGACGTGTCGGCGGCGTACGCCTGGGCCACACAGGTGATCGAAGTCGAGGTCGACACCGACACCGGCGTGGTGCGCATGCTCAACGTGACCGCCGCACACGACGTCGGACGCGTGCTCAACCGCCTCGGCATCGAGGGCCAGATCGAGGGCGGCGTAGTGATGGGCGCGGGCTACGCGCTGACCGAGGAGCTGATCGTCGAGCGCGCCGTGGTGAAAAATCCGGCGTTCCGCGACTACAAGCTCGTCACGGCGCCGGAGATTCCGAAGATCGACATTCACTTCATCGAAACCATGGACGGCGAGGGCCCGCAGGGCGCGAAGGGCGTGGGCGAAGCTCCGGCGATCTGCGTGGCTGCGGCGGTCGCCAACGCCATCCACAACGCCACAGGCGTGCGCATCTACGCGTTGCCGTTCACGCCGGAGAAAGTATATCGCGCGCTCGCTGCCGCGCGCGAAGAGGGGGCGGCGTGAGCAGGGAGCAGGGACCTCCATCACGGGCGCGTGAGCTTGCTATGTGCATTTGTCGGTCCCAGGCGCTCGGCTCGGGTCGCCTCCACTCACTGTCGCTCGTGGAGGCCTGCTCCGCCTCGCCGATCGCCCCGCTCGCGGGGACGCGGGCGCGCTCGAATCGCGGCCGGCCACCGATGGGCCGGCTCATTCGCGGCCGGCGCAAGGAGGCGGCCGCATGAAGCGACGCACCGTGCTTTCGCTCGAGCAGGCGCTCGCGCTTCCTTACGCGACGCTGCGCTTCGCGCAGCTCGGCTGGCGGGTGATCCGCATCGAGGCGTTCACGGCCGGCGAGGCGTTGCCGGGCGATCCCAACCGCTACATCGGCTCGCGCGTTGTGGACGAGGACCGCCGCAGCTACTTCGTCGCGCCCAACGTCGGCAAGGAGGCGATCGCGCTCAACCTGCGCCGCCCCGAGGGTCGCGCGTTGCTGCAGCGGCTGCTCCACGCGCTCGACGTCGATGTGTTCTGCTGCAACACACTGCCGCGGCGCTACGAGGCGCTCGGCATCGACTACGCCACGCTCTCGGCTGCAAAGCCCGAGCTGATCTGGGCGGGGATCTCGGCGCTCGGCGCCGACTACCCGGATGCTCCCGGCTACGACCCGGTGATGCAGGCGATGGTCGGCTACATGGAATTGACAGGAGATCCGAACGGTCCACCGATGCTGAACGGCGTGCCCGTCATCGACCTCAAGGCGGGCGATGAAGTCTACGCCGGCGTGATGCTCGCGCTCGCTGAGCGCGCCGAAACCGGACGCGGTTCGCGCATCGACGTGTCCATGCTGCAAGCCGCCGCGTCGTGGCTGATCACCACGCTGCCGCTGCTCGACTTCGACTGCGAACCCAGCGAAGTCACCCGCTGCGGCAACGAGCACCGCAAATTCATCCCGACCAACGTCTATGCGTCGCGAGACGGCTTCATCTTCGTCGCCATCGGCAACGACAGACAGTGGCGGCGGCTCACCGAAATTCCGAAGTTCGAGAGTATCGCGTGCGAGCGGCGCACGACCAACGAGGGACGCTCGCGCGAGCGGCAGGCGATTCAGGCCGAGATCGCGGCGATCGCCGCACGGCACGCCACCGCGGAGCTCGCGGCCGACTTCGCGACGGCAGGCATCGCGCACGCGCCGATCAACGACATCCGCGCAGTGCGCGAGCTGCCGGCGCTTTCGGGCAGGCTCACGCAGACCCTCACCCCAGCCGGAAAGACCGTGCACATGCAACCCGCTGCGGTCGATATTGCGGGGGCGCCGCGGGAGCTCGCTTTCGCGCCGAAGTACGGCGAGCACACCGGTGCGGTGCTGCGGGAAGCACGCTTGAGCGAGCGCGAGGTCAATGCACTCGTCTCGGCGGGCGCGATCCCGCCGTCGTTTCGCGTCGCTGCCGCAGTACACGGTGCAAATGGGTGAACCAGCAGCGGCGTTGGATCATTAGAGGGAGGTACACATGAAAACCGCATCGTTTGCAGCAGTCGTGGCAGTCTTCACGGCGGTCTCGTTCGCCGCCCAGGCGCAGGTGAAGATTGGCGTCGTCAGCTCGGCCACGGGGCCGACTGCCTTTGTGGGCATGCCGCAGAAGAATTCGGTGGCGCTGCTGCCGACGAAGGTGGGCGACACCACGATCGAATATATCGCTCTCGACGACGCCAGCGATCCGACGATGAGCGTGAGCAACGTCAAGAAGCTGCTGGCCGAGCAGAAGATCGATGCACTGATCGGCCCCTCCGGCTCGCCCAACGCGATGGGCGTGGTGGAAGTGATGGCCGAGGCGCAGACGCCGATGCTGGCCCCGGTGGGCACCACTGCCGTGGTGCTGCCGATGGACGCCAAGAAGCGCTGGGTGTTCAAGACCACCCAGAACGACGACATCATCGGCGACGCGCTCATCGAGCACATGCAGAAGAGCGGCGTGAAGACGGTAGGCTTCATCGGCTACAACGATCCCTACGGCGAGGCGTGGTACAAGACCATCACGCCGATGCTGCAGAAGGCCGGTATCCAGGTCGTGGCCAACGAGCGCTACAACCGGCAGGACACCAGCGTCTCGGGCCAGGTGCTCAAGCTCAAGGCCGCAGCGCCCGACGCGGTGTTCGTCGCCGGCGTGGCCGCCGGCGCGGCGCTGCCGCAGCGGCAGCTTGCGGAAGCCGGATATGCGGGAAAGGTCTACCAGACGCACGGCGCCGCCACCGACGACTTCATACGTATCGGCGGCAAGAATGTCGAAGGCACCATCATGGCGGCGAGCTTGATGCTGGTTCTGGACCAGATCCCGGACAGCGTTCCGTCCAAGAAAGTTGCGGTGGACTACGTCGCTGCCTACGAGCGCATGTACGGCAACAGGCCGGCGACCTTCGGCGCCAACGTCTACGATGCAGGGTTGCTGTTGCAACGCGCGATTCCCGAGGCGCTGAAAAAAGGCAAGCCAGGAACGCCAGAGTTCCGCGCCGCGCTGCGCGACGCACTCGAATCGACCAAGGAGCTGGTGGCCACTCAGGGCGTTTATAACATGACGGCTGCCGATCACTCGGGCTTCGACCAGCGGGGGCGGGTGCTGCTTACCGTGAAGGACGGCAAGTGGGCGCTTCTGCCGAATTGAGATGAGGTTGAGAAGCGTATCGCTTGAGGACAAGTACACGCTGGAGCGCGGGAAGGTCTTCTGCACGGGCGTTCAGGCGCTGACGCGGCTGCCGATGCTGCAGCGGCAGCGTGACGCCGCGGCTGGGCTCGATACGCACGGGTTCATCTCCGGCTATCGTGGCTCGCCTTTGGGAGGCCTCGACCAGTCGCTTGCACAAGCGCAACGCTTCTTGGACACCCATAAGATTCGCTTCCAGCCTGCGGTGAACGAGGAGCTGGCGGCGACTGCGATCTGGGGCACGCAGCAGCTCAACCTCTATCCCGACCCGCGATGCGACGGCATCTTCGCCATGTGGTACGGCAAAGGGCCAGGCGTCGATCGTTGCGGTGACGTTTTCAAGCATGCCAACTGCGCCGGAACCTCGGCGCACGGCGGGGTGCTGGTGGTCGCCGGCGACGACCACACGGCGCGTTCCTCGGCAGTGGCGCACCAGAGCGAGCATCTATTCTCGGCCTGCGCGATGCCGGTGCTCGCGCCATCCAGCATCCAGGAATACCTCGATCTGGGATTGCACGGATGGGCCATGTCGCGCTACAGCGGTTGCTGGATCGCGATGAAAACGGCGGCCGACACGGCGGAAACCTCCGCGGTGGTCGACGTGGACCCGGAGCGCATCGAGGTACGGCTCCCGACCGATTTCGCACTGCCGCCAGACGGCGTACACCTGCGCTGGCCCGATCCGCCGCTCGAGCAGGAGCGCCGCATGCACCGCTACAAGGTCTATGCCGCGCTCGCCTACGCGCGAGCCAACGAACTCAACCACATCGTCCACGACAGCCCTCGGCCCCGGCTCGGGATCATCACCTGTGGCAAGGCGTACCTCGACGTTCGCCAGGCGCTGGACGACCTGGGCATCGACGCCGCCGTGGCGGCGGACATCGGTCTGCGGCTGTACAAGGTCGGCATGGTGTGGCCGCTCGAAGCGGAGGGCGTGCGCCGCTTTGCCGAGGGTCTGCAGGAGATCCTCGTCGTCGAAGAGAAGCGGCCTATCGTCGAATACCAGCTCAAGGAGCAACTCTACAAGCTTCCGTCCGGGACGCATCCGACTGTTTTCGGCAAGTATGGCGATCGCGACGAGTGGACGCCGCCGCACGGCGACTGGCTTCTTCCGCCGATGGGCGATCTGGCGCCGAGCATCCTGGCGCGCGTCATCGCCGAACGGCTTGCGCCGTTCCACGCGAGCGCGCGCATCCGGGAGCGGCTCACGCTCATCGCCGACATCGAACGCACGCCGGCTAAGCCGACGTTGCGCGTGCCTTTCTTCTGCCCCGGATGTCCGCATAACCTGTCTACCCGCGTTCCCGAGGGGAGTTGCGCGCTCGCCGGGGTCGGTTGCCACCTGATGGCGATGTGGATGGGACGAAGCACGTTCGCCGTAAGCCAGATGGGCGGCGAGGGAGCCGCCTGGATCGGTCTCAAAGGCAGCACCGGAACCAAGCACGTGTTTGCCAACATGGGGGACGGCACGTACTACCACTCCGGGTTGCTGGCCATCCGCGCGGCGGTCGCGGCGGGCGTCGACATTACCTACAAGATCCTCTACAACGATGCGATTGCGATGACTGGCGGCCAGCCGCTCGACGGGCCGCTCGGCGTGCCGGCCCTGACGCGCCAGCTCGCCGCCGAAGGTGTCGCTCGCATCGTGGTCGTCGCCGAAGACGATGCCAAGTACACGTTCGGCCTCGCGCCCGGCGTTGAAGTGTTTCCGCGCGAGCGGTTGGACGCAGTACAACGCGAACTCCGCGCTACGCGAGGCGTGAGCGTGCTGGTGTACGACCAGACGTGTGCCGCAGAGAAGCGGCGCCGCCGCAAACGCGGGCTCACGCCGACGCCGGCGCGCCGTGTGTTCATCAACCAGTCGGTGTGCGAAGGCTGCGGGGATTGTTCGGTGAAGTCCAATTGCCTGGCCATCGTGCCCGTCGATACCGAGCTGGGCCGCAAGCGCGCGATCGACCAGTCAAGTTGCAACCTCGACAGGTCCTGCTTGGATGGAGCCTGCCCTGCGTTGGTCAGCATCGAAGGCGGCGCCCTGCGCAAGGTCGGCGTTGCGGCGCTCGACGCAATGCCGCCGTTGCCCAAGCCGCAGATCGCACCGATGCGCGTCCCGTATTCGGTGTTGATTGCCGGAGTAGGTGGCACCGGCATCGTGACGGCCGGCGCCATCCTCGCGATGGCCGCGCACCTCGAAGGCAAGGGCGTCACGGTGCTCGACGTGACGGGCCTTTCACAGAAGGCGGGTCCGGTCCTCTCGCATGTGCGGGTGGCCGAACGGCAGGAGTCCCTGCACGCGGCGCGCATTGCGGCAGGCGAAGCCGATGCAATCATCGCCGCTGATCTAGTGGTAGCCGCGGGTGAGGAGGCGCTCGCAACGGCGCGCCGGAGGGTCACGCGCGCAGTTGTGAACACGCGTCTAGCGCCCACCGCCGGGT
This sequence comes from Casimicrobiaceae bacterium, assembly GCA_035623155.1. Taxonomy (GTDB): domain Bacteria; phylum Pseudomonadota; class Gammaproteobacteria; order Burkholderiales; family Casimicrobiaceae; genus PALSA-1003. The sequence continues at coordinate 25,733 of DASPTZ010000031.1, forward strand.
TCATCGCCGACCCTGATTTCGTTCTTCCGCTCGAGGCGATGCGCCAAGTCGTGAGCGCCGCCGTGGGTCCCGCGAACGCGGATTTCTTCGACGCCACGATGCTGACGACAGCGCTCCTTGGCGACTCCATCGCCACCAATGTCTTCATGCTCGGATTCGCCTGTCAGAACGGTCTGCTGCCTGTCTCGCCGGAGGCGCTGCTGCAGGCGATCGAGCTCAACGCGGTGGATGCGCAGCGCAACCGCGACGCGTTTCAGTGGGGGAGGCACGCTGCGCTCGATTGCGCTGCCGTTGCGTTGCGCGCCGGCGTGCACGAACCACCGGGGTCGAACGCGCCGAACGCGTCCGACGACGAAATCGCGTTCGGCCGCGCCTTCCTCACACGCTATCAGGACGCGGCCTACGCGGAGCGCTATGTGGCACTGGTCGAGCGCGTGCGCGCCGCGGAGGGTAGGCTAGGCGTCGCGGCGCCGCGCCTCGCGCAAGCCGTCGCGCGGAGCTATCGGAAGCTTCTCGCGCACAAGGACGAATACGAAGTTGCGCGTCTGTACGTCGATCCGGCATTTGCACGCAGCGTCGGCGCTGCGTTCGAAGGCGACTATCGGATGGCGTTCCACTTTGCATGGCCGGTCGGCGGCGGCCAGTCTGGAGACGTTCTGCGCAAACGCAGGTTCGGACCCTGGTTTGTCGTCGTGCTGCATGCGCTTGCTCGAGCTAAAGTCCTGCGCGGCACGTGGCTCGATCCGTTCCGGCATCGCCCCGAGAGAGCACTCAATTCGCGTCTCGTCGCGGAATACGAGCGCGCGGTCGAGCAATTGCTCGCGACACTCGATCGGCATAACTGGAGCACGGCCGTTACCGCAGCAAGCGTTCCCGAGTCGATCCGCGGCTTCGGAGCGGTGCGGGTGCGAAGCGCCGCTGACGCGAGTGCGCGCCTAGCCCGCCTGCTTCGGGAATTCAGGGCTGCGCGCGCCGAACAAGCGGCAGCATGAAGCCCCCCGCCCGCGCGGGGAACCGTTCGCTATTCGGCGCTCCGTTGTGGGTGAGCGGTTTCCGCCCATTCTTCTTGCTCGGCACCTCCTACGGGCTGTTCACTACCGGCGCATGGCTCGCCGCCTACGCCAGCGCGTGGAGCGTCCCGGGCACGATGGCGCCGAACCTTTGGCATGGTCATGAAATGGTCTTCGGCTTCGCCACCGCAATCATTTGCGGCCTGCTCTTGACTGCCCTGCCGAGCTGGGGAGGGATGCGCGAGCTGGCCGGAGGCGAGCTGGCGCTTCTGGTAGGAACCTGGCTGGCGGGGCGGACCGCCATTGGGGTCGCGCCCATGCTTTCCTCTGCGGCGGTCGGCGCAGTCGACGTTTCTTCGCTGCTGCTGCTCTTCGCGTTCCTGCTGCCCGCGCTGCTCAAGGCCCGTCCCAAGAAGTTCTTGGTCCTGCTTCCTGTGGTCCTTGCGCTGTGCGCGACTAACCTGTGGTTCCACGTCGCGTCCGCCCGGGGACTGACGAGCGAGGCCGCAGTCGCGCTCGATGCCGCGGTGGCCGTGATTGCCGTCCTGTTCTCACTGGTTGGCGGCTTCATGACGCCCGTGTTCACGCGCAATGCGTTGCGCGAGCTGGGAGAGAGCGATCGTGTGTGGCGCAACCAGGCGATCGAGCGCTTCGCCCACGCGAGCGTCGTGGCATTCGCGCTCGCCGTGGCCTTTCGAGCCGAGCCCCTGGTCACTGCGGCCGTGTCGGTGTGCGCCTTCGTCGCGCACGCGTTGCGGCTTGCGGGCTGGCGCGGCTGGGCGGCGCGCAGAGTGCCGCTCGTGCTGGCGATGCACCTCGCTTACGCCTGGCTCGTGATCGCCTTCGCGCTCGCGGCCGCCGCAGCCTTCGGCGTTGCGGCGCGAGCCTGGGTGCACGCGGTAACGGTGGGTGCGGTGGGCATGATGATGCTCTCGCTGATGCCGCGCGTTTCGCTTCGCCACACCGGACGTCCGCTCATTCTCTCTCCTATTGTTGTCGGAACTTACCCCGCCATGTTCGCGGCGACGCTGTTGCGACTCGGCGTGGCGACGTTGGGCTGGGGAGGATGGGCGATCATTACCTCCGTTGTACTCTGGTTCATCTGCTTCACCGTATATCTCGCAGTCTACGGGCCGATGCTGGTTCGCCCAAGCCTGCCCCGCGGGGCGAGGCCTTGAACGGAACGATACCCATCGAAACGCAACTTAGGGCCTGTCGGGCGACGCAATCGCGCGAGACTATTGATCCGCTGCTCTCCAATAATGTTCACCAGGGTCTCAGTAAGAAATTCCTCATTCCTAGATATTTCCCTGTTTTCCCACCAGGACAACTTTGGTGTCTACCGCTCGCGGAACCCGGCTTGCGGGCGAGTCGTAAAGAGTACTTCAAGCCCATTAGCAGTCTGTTGAAATTCGCCTTGTAATGCAGCCATTCTGAGCTATGGTTCTGGCAACGACTTGCGTTTGCTGGTGGAGGCCGGAACGATGCGCGGAGCCGATATGACGCAGGAAGGCTTGTTCGTGACGCGACAAACGGCGGACTACGTGCCGGGGGGGCATCCGCTGGTGGCGATCCGGGAGATCCTCAACCGGGCGCTGCGCGACATGGATTTGCTGTTCGAGTCGATTTACGCGGAGCGTGGGCGCGATTCGGTGCCGCCGGAATGGCTGCTGCGCGGGTTGGTGCTGCAGGCGCTCTACGGGGTTCGCAGCGAGCGGCTGCTCTGCGAGCAACTGGGCTACAACATGCTCTACCGCTGGTTTGTGGGGCTGAGCATGGACGACGCGGCGTGGGATCACAGTACCTACACCAAGAACCGCGACCGGCTGATCGAGCATGAGGTGGTGCGCGCGCTCTTCGAGCGGGTGATGGAGCAGGCCAAGGAGGCGGGACTGCTCTCCGATGAGCATTTCAGTGTCGACGGCACCCTGATCCGAGCCTGGGCCTCGCATAAGAGCTTTGTGCCCAAGGACGGTCCACCGCCACCGAGCTCGGGCAGTCGCACCAATCCGGAGGTCGACTTCAAGGGGAAGAAGCGCAGCAACGAGACCCATGCCAGCACCAGCGATCCGGACGCGCGGCTGTTCGCCAAGTCGCACAAACAGGAATCGCTGCCGGCCTACCTGGGCCACGTGCTCATGGAGAACCGCAGCAAGCTCGCCGTCGACACCCGGGTCACGTTGGCCAGCGGGAAGGCGGAACACGAAGCGGCGCTGCAGATGCTCGGCAACCTGCCTGGCGAGCAGCGCAAGAGCGTCGGTGGCGACAAGAACTTCGACACCACCGAATTCGTCACTGGCTGCCGCGAGCGCAACGTCACCCCGCACGTGGCGCAGAACAGCTACGAGTACGACACCAGGAGAGGTAAGCGCGTGCGCCGCGAGAGCCGCATCGACGGGCGCACCACTCGGCATCCCGGGTACGCGCTCAGCCAAGTCATTCGCAAGATGGTCGAGACGCTCTTTGGCGATAGCAAGCAACACGGCGGCACGGTCCGGCAGGTCAAACTGCGCGGCCGCGCGAAGGTCAGCGATGTGTTCGCGCTGGCCATGCTCGCGGTGAATCTGCGCCGATTGCCGAGCCTGCTGGCGGCGCAGGCAGTCATGGCCGGGAGTGGATAGACGGGAGAGGTGCCTCCACATGCGCGATTTGACCCGAAATCGCGGCGAATCGGGCATAAGCCAAGGCACAAACCCACGCGATCCCTCTCCTCGTCGCCGATTCATATCAAGACGCATCATCGCGAAGGACCAAGGTTGTTCAAGTCGCCCATAATTTCAACGAACTGTTAGGGCTAACCGAGCTGAGACTTGCCTGTAACATTCACTGTTATAGGGAATCTCTGTGGAGAGACGGGTTCGCAGCGGACTCCGCCCACCGCCAGGTAGTTCTGGGTCCGGACACATAGGTGACGGATCGTACCTAATTGGCATTGTCTCTGTCGGCGGAATTTCGCCTGAACAGCGTTCTTTCCTCGGCGGCGCTGGTTATTTCTCTGTTTGAGTTTTTCGGGGTACCGGTCTGCCCCGTGGCGCCGTTTCTAATACCTGCCGAGTTCGTCGGGCTTCAAGACGCGGGTCAAGCGTTGCCTGCGGATTCAACTGATCGACGCACGCCAGATCGCTCCCGCATCTAGGTCAAGTAGCACGACCGATCATGATTCATAGGCGGCGTGCCGCGGAGCGTTCCAGCGCAGCATCCAAATGTCCGGCCGCGGAAAGATCAACTCCCCGAGACGCGCCGCAGGCTAGAAGATCAGTGGCTGCCGGCGCTAAACAATTGCGCGGCGTATTGCAGCACTGGTTGCATTGCGGCCGGTTCTACGTCCGCCGCGTAGATCTCCAGATAGTTCACATGCCGGCCGCCGCTGTTGCGTGCCATCCCCTTATCGATGGATCTTCGCAGGGCTAGCGGAGGATCCCCCTCGGCACCCATTACCTTGCTCGCAATTGCGTCTTGCGAGCCGCTGCGCATTTCAAAGCCAGTGATTATCCGCCCGCTGTAGCTGTTGATGAACTCGGTATTGTCGGGCGCTTCGACCCTAGCGTGGCCGGCATGAAGATCACTCGATTGAATCGCCAGCCGGTTTCCGACAGCGCGCGCGGCGCGTTCGATGACCTCCTGCTTGGCGCGCAAGTGCGCCGCTCGACCCTTTGGGCCGGCTCCGAGAAACGGCAGACCCGGAGCGGACAGGGAAATGCATTGATTGCGAAACGTCTCGGCGTAGAAGTGAAACGCGTCGTCCCAGGCGCTCAGGTACCGGGCGGGCGTATAGCCGTTGGCCATCCATTGCCGGTGCGCGGCCGGCGAGTTCGGCAAAGTCATCTCCACGGAAACAGAGGTGGGGCCGGCAGCCGCGATCATTCTGAACGCGGGCAACCCCCCGTAGCGGGCACTCAACAGCTTCATGAAGGCGAACCATCTTCCCAGGTACACCCGATCCCACGGCATCGGAAGTTTGGCGCGGGTGCCCGTGCCCGGTCCGTACTGAATCTCGAATAGATCCGTCTCCACCCCTTCGAGCGCCCACTGCGGTGAGAAAAAACCGGGGAACATGATCAGATGTACCCATTTCTTTGCCGTGGTCGCGGCAGCGAACAGCGCATCGAGCTGCGACCAATCCGGCTTGCCCTCGCTCGGCTCGATATCGCTCCAATTTATCTGCACCGCCACGCCGCTCATAGAGGGATTGCTCAATAGCTGCAGTTTCATCGACCGATAGTGTTTTTCTCCCGAAGGCAGGAGTACGACCAGTCCGTTGGGCAACGCATTCCCGCCCAGTGCGCACTGAACCGTCTCGGCCCCGGCCCGAGCAGGAAGCGCACAGCACAGGCAAATCCCTATCAGAACAAAGGCTGCGCGGCGCAGGCCGGAAATCCACATGATGACCTCCGAGCGCCGATTCTACTCTGCGCGTATCGCGATTGCCCGCCGCTTGAAAGGGCTGCTGATGGCCGACTGCGGAGTTCCATGGGCGTCCGCTCCTCCCGAAGACGACAGCCGGCAAATGAGATACTAAGCCGCCCTCCGAAGGCATTAGTACTTAGGAAATGTCCAAGGTGCTCTCGATCCGACTGCCCGGTGATCCAAGGTATTGGTAGGGTGAGCCCAGCTCCCCGTATTGCTTCTCTATCCAAGCAGCGTTGCCCTCGTGGCTATAGACGACCATGATCTCCGCGCCTGCTGCCTTGAGCGCCCGCAACTGAGCCTTGTAGTCTTTGTCATCGCTCGCGTGGTTCTCGCGGCCGAAGATGACGAGACCCCGCTCCTTGGCTGACTTTTCCAACAGGTCGGCACCCCCGGTGCCGAAGGCGTCGCGATCATGCAGGATGCCGACCTTGCGCAACTTCAGGTCTTCGTCGATGTACTTGATCATCGCGAACGCAGCAATGGAATCATCCGGCCGTACCCGGAAGAGCCATGGATTCCCGCGATGAGTCAGCGTTACATTGGTCCCGCCTATCATGGTTGGAATGCCATAGCTCTTAATCGCGTCGGATACCGCCAAGACTTGCGCACTGATGATAAAACTTATCAGTGCCAGCGCATGCTCTTGTTCGACGACTTTCTGGACGGCTGCGCTCGCTCCGGGGATCGTGGATTGGTTGTCGGCGACAACAAGCACGATCTTCCTACCATTCACCCCGCCGGCGGCGTTAATCTGCTTTACGGCCAGCTGGGCCGACTTCAGTTCGTTCGCCCCCTGTCCAGCCCGAATGCCGGAGAGTGAAGGCGTGTACCCGATCCGAATATCGTCTGCCCGAGCAGGAGGCGCCTGCAACCCCGTTGCCAGCGCAGTTGCTATAAGGAATCTAACCAAGCGTAGATACCGGTCCCAGCTTCCATATCTGATCATCGGGTTCTCCTTCATCTCGTGAGCCGTGCACCAAGAATGGCCGCTCTTTGCCGCTCGGCGCCGAGCCGCGAGCCCGTCGTACAAGGTACCTCGGGGTTAGATGTCGCGTCCGAAGTAGCGATGCGACCGCGGTCCGACCGCTACTGGATTACTTCGTCCGCGCGCAGCAGCAGCGACTGCGGGATCGTCAGGCCGAGAGCCTTAGCTGTCTTGAGGTTGATCACCAACTCGAACTGGGTTGGCATTTGCACGGGGAGATCGGCTGGCTTGGCGCCCTTCAAGATGCGATCCACGTACGACGCAGCCTGCCGGTATCGGTCGCTGCTATTCACCCCGTAGGACATCAGGCCTCCATCTCGGACAAAGAAGCTAAACGGGTAGACCGCCGGCAAGTGGTTGCGCGCGGCATGGGCGATGATCGGACCGCGGTTCACCACTGGCGTGGCGTCTGGTAGCACGATCAGGCCCCCGTTCGGTTTGAGCGCAAAGGTATCGATTGCTCGCTCGATTTCGGCGGCGTCGCTGGCCGGCAATGCAAACGACTGGACCGCGAATGACGGAGCTGCCGCCTCGATCGCACGCACGTACAAACCATGCGAGGGAAGCGTCTTGGGGCTAAAGAGGACGGCGACATGCGTGATCGCTGGTGCTACTTGCTTGAGCATCTCCAGCCACTTGCCTGCCATGCTCGGCTCGAAATGGATGAACCCGGTGAAGTTGCCGCCCGGCCGCGCCAAGCTGGCAACCAGGCCGCTGCCGATCGGATCGACGACATTCACGAACACGACCGGCGTAGTTGTGGTTTCCCGCCTCAGGGCGGCAGCCGCGGTCGTGGTAACAGCAACGATTACATCCGGCTGCAGGGCCAGCAACTCCTTGGCGAGCACCGGGAATTGATCGGAATCGGCAGCTGCCCATCGATAATCAAGCTCGATGTTACGGCTCTCAGTCCACCCAAGCTTCGCGAGCCCTTCGCGTAAGGCCGCTATGTAGTCCAGTGTTACCGGATCATCTTTAGCACCGGCAAGCAGCACGCCGACCCGCCTCATTCGCGAGGGCGTCTGCGCCTGCAAGCAAAGGGGCGACGTGACAACGGCGCCGCCGAAAGCCACAATGAAATCCCGCCGTCTCATTTGAACATTTTATCCGAAGCAACCGCGAATAGACGTGATCATGAATGCGAGCGCAAATACCGTGTTAGGCAAACAACTGCCGTGCGAAGCGAATCTGCGGAACAGAACGGCGAAGCGCTCTTGCCTCACGGGCGAAGCAACCGTGCCAGCACTGAGCCCTTAATACTTCGCCCCGCGTTCTGAGAACCCCGTTCTTCGTGCTCTGCGAAGCTCTTGCTCGAGATTCTTCGCACCTCGCTCTGAGCGCCACGAGGCTCAGCACGTAGATAATGAAGTCGGGTGCTTAACTCGAAGTTTCTCAAGACGTGGAGCCGAGAGCGGAGGACTCTGAACCTTGGAGTGCGCGTCTCGCGTAACGCGGCGCGTGTGAAGGGTGGGGCTGAGCGATCGTTGTACGAAGAGACCACGCATCGAGAACGACACCTCACCATCCGAAGGCAGTCCCATGCTGCGCCTGCCGTAGCAGACGTTCCACGCCGCTCACGACCGACCCTTAGGCGCCATTCACGTTCCGCCAGTGAGTAGCTGTTATTGCGGTGCCGCCACCTTCGGTCGAGCCACCTGCAGGGTCAGCGCCCCTACGCCGAAGAACAACGCGATCAGGATGAGCAGCCCGCCGATGACGGGTATGAACCGCACCAGCGCGAGTGCCACCAGTGCCAGCACTAGACCGGCGATCCGCCATGCGGTCGAAGCCTCACCATTCCTACGCACTGCGCGGAGCGCGCGTTCACCGATGAAGTCGGCGATGATCAGATAGCCAGCCAGCAGCGTGATGGCATAGGCGGCGAGCAAGCCAAGGGCCAGCGGGATGCCGATGATGGTAACCACGAGCGCGATCGCAAGGAGAGGCACGGCGGAGATCAGAGCCGCACCGAGACCCAGACTGGGCCAAGGCGCGGCGGCCAAACGTTGCTGCACGTTGCGGCTAAACGTGGGAAAGATAAGGAGGTACAACGCGCCCGCAACGACAAGACCCACAAACCAAGCAAGACCGAACCTTCTGCCGAAACGCGGTGGCTGCGATTCGCCGCGCGAGCCCCGCTTTGCCACCTCCCGAGTCACCGAGCCGCGCACCTGCGCTTGCGGATTGATGCGGACTTCCTCTTGACTGAGGTAGCTTAGCGATCCGTTGAGTCGCGCGCCGGGTAGCAATTCAATCTCGCCGGCGATGATCCGCGCGTCCCCATCGACTTCTCCATCGATAATCACCTTGCCGGCACGGATCTGCAGGTCCTTCGCAATCTTGCCATTCAGGGCGACGTTACCCGCCGCGATCCACGTGCGCCCCGCAACACTGGCGTCCCGCGTGAGCGTCACGTTGCCTCCGGCGATCATTGCTTCGCCTCCGACCTTGCCTTCGAGCGTGATCTGCCCACCGGCCACGCGCAGGTCATCGCCGACCGGCCCGCGAATACGCACCGCACCCCCGGCCACCGTCGCATCCTCGGTCACCGCATCATCGATGCTCACGCTACCGCCAGCGCCGATGAAATCGCCGTTGACCCGCCCTTCAGTCCTTACTTCCCCGCCCACACGATAGACGTTCGTCTTCTCCCCGCTATTAATTTGCGCAGGTAGGGGCGAGGCGGCGCCGAACACAATGCAGCTCACAACCGTCGCCAGCAACCTTCGAAATGTTGCTGCTCGGATGGAATAGCGCGTCATGCGCTGCCGGGCGCCGGACGCCACTCCGAGCGGAGCGCGCGGCGTGCATACCCGCCACCGCCAGTACAAGTCATCGCGCTGCCAGGGCTCGTATCTTCGCGACATCGAGTACTCCCTTCGCACCCCAGCCGCGCTCGCCCGGCGGCACCGCTGGCCGAAATTGCTCATAGAGATGGAAGCCTTCCTGGTTGAGCTGCTCGGGGGTAAAGCGTGAAGCAAGGCG
>DASPTZ010000032.1:0-2799 GCA_035623155.1 Casimicrobiaceae bacterium
TCCGAGTTCACCGACAACGACGATGTGGAGGATGCGCGCTGGCTGCGCGCGCATGTGGGCAAAGTGGGTTTTCTCCAGCTGGGGTGGGCTTACCAGGGAACGATGTTTCTCTGTGAGGTGAGCACGGAGTGGTACGAGCGCTATCAGCACCTGCTCGAGGTGTCGGACGAGTTCGGCGGCATCACCATGGATGAGCCTGACCAGGACGAAGAGAACTAGCCAGCCACAACCGGCGAGCTGCGCTCGGCCCGACGGGCGAGGGCGCCCGTCGCCACATAGTTCGGGACGCCACGCCAAAATGCAATGGATTCCGAAGCCAGCTGATCAAGAGCTCGTCGCGCGGTTGGCCTCGGCACTGCGTACTGATGGCCGGGCAGAGACCGCACACATTCTCGCGCCGCTGCTGGCGAGCCGCGGCATCCGCGATGCCGAATCTGCGCGGCAGTTCTTGTCGCCTTCTCTTGCACATCTTCATGCGCCCGAGTTGATGACCGGGCTGTCCGCTGCCGTGGACCGGATCGAAGGCGCGATCGCGCGCATGGAGCCGATCCTGATCTACGGCGACTACGACGTGGACGGCACGATGGCGGTCATCATCCTGAAGACCGCGATCGAACTCTGCGGAGGCGCGGCCGACTTCCACGTGCCGCACCGCATTCGCGAGGGCTACGACGTGCGGGCGGATGTGATCGAGACCGCCGCTGCCGCCGGGGTTCGCCTGATTATCAGCGTCGATATGGGGATTCGCGCGCATGCTCCGGCGGAGACGGCGCGGAGGCTGGGCGTCGACCTGATCGTGACCGATCATCACCTCCCGGGGCCCGAGGGCGTGCCGCGGGCGCTCGCGGTGGTGAATCCGAATCAGGCGGGATGCTCGTACCCCTTCAAGCAGCTTTGCGGCGCGGGCGTGGCGTTCAAGGTGGCGCAAGAGCTGATGCAGCGGCGCGGGCTGACGGAGAAAGACGCGAAGGATCAGAACAAGCTGCTGCTGTCGTTCCTGAAAGTGGTGGCGATTGCGACCATCGCCGATGCTGTGCCGCTGACGGGCGAGAATCGTGTGTTTGCGGCGCTGGGACTGGACGCGCTGCGCAAGGCAGTCAATCCCGGGCTGAAAGCGTTGCTCGAAGTGGCGCAGGTTTCGGCCAAACGCCCGCCGACTTCCGGCGAAGTTGGCTTCCGTATCGCGCCACGTATCAATGCCGCGGGGCGGATGGATGTGGCGCGCGATGTGATCGAACTGTTCAGCGTGAAGCACCCGGCGCGTGCGCGGGAGCTGGCGGCGAAGCTCGACCGGCTCAACGCCGACCGGCAGGAGGAAGAGCGGCGCATTCTGAAGGCACTCGAGGAGCGCTTCGCAGCCGATCCGGCTTTAAGCGACGCCTACTGCATCGTCGTCGACGGCGAAGGCTGGCATCGCGGCGTGATCGGCATTACGGCGACGCGCGTGGTCGAACGCTATAACCGGCCGGCGGTGGTGATCTCGCGAGAGGGCGAAGAAGCTTTCGGATCAGGCCGCTCGATCCGTCCGTTTCATCTGCTCGAGGCGATTGAGTCGTGCCGCGATCTTTTTTCGCGTTACGGCGGGCACGCGCATGCCTGCGGCTTCGCCATGCCCGCGGCGAATGTCGCCGAGCTGCGGGCCCGGCTGGATGCATTTGCGCGCTCGCGGCTGACTTTGGCAGATTTCGAACCGGTACTTGATCTCGATGGCGAGTTATGGCTGGGCGATGTTACGCCCGAACTGTTTCAGGCGCTGCGGCTGTTGGAACCGTATGGCGTGGGGAATCCTGAGCCTGTGTTCGCGGCGCGGGGTGTGCAGTTGACGGCGCCTCCGCGGATCATGAAGGACAAGCACGTGAAGCTGAAGCTGAGAGCGGGGGCAGCGCCGGCGTTGCGGGAAGAATCGGAGGAGCTCACGGCGGCAGCGATTCTGGCGACGCCGCGCTGTCATCCGGACGGGGCCGCGATCCGGCGCAGCGAACGGGAAGCGGCAACCCTCGAGGTGGGTGCTCAAACCCCGTCGAGCTTCGCTCCACCGGACAGCCGGGTGCGGCTGTCCCTACATGACGATTTAGCGAGGACCGGCCTTGCATCGAAGATTACGTTCGATGCGCTGGGCTGGCACATGGCCGAGCGGCTCGAGCAAACGCTGCTGCTGGCGGGGGATACGGTCGATATCGCCTTCAGCATTGGGCACAACGATCATCCTGAGTATGGCGGGCTGGAGCTGGAGTTGCGGGATTTTCGTGTAAAAACTGCCTGAAAGCCGTTCCCGTCCCGCGTTCCACAGACAACCAACTGCTAGACTTCCGCTTCTGCAGAATCATGTTGTGTTTGAACGTGAGTTTTGCGAAATCGGAGGTGCGCCATGCGTCACGCTGTCCTGTCCGCGCTTCTCTTTGCATTCCTGGCCGCTGGTCTCTCGGCCCAGAACAAGGCTGGTCAAGCCAAGACTGATCAACCGAAAACTCCACCGCCGCAGGCTGCCGCTCCGGCCTCGTCCGGAGATTCGTCGTCTCATGATTCGACCTCGCGCCTGCCGGTCAAGCGCGTGGTGCTCTACAAAAACGGCGTCGGCTACTTCGAGCACACCGCACGCGTGCACGGCACGCAGGACCTCAGCATCGACTTCACCACGGCGCAACTGAACGACGTGCTGAAGTCGCTGACAGCCGTTGACCTGGGCGACGGTCGCGTCTCGTCGGTGCGCTACAACTCGATCGCTCCGCTCGATGAGCGGCTGAAGTCGCTGCGTCTGCCGTTCGGCGAGCAGGTCACACAGGCGGAGTATCTTTCGGC
>DASPTZ010000033.1:0-3439 GCA_035623155.1 Casimicrobiaceae bacterium
ACGGCTACGTGCTGAAGATTCTCGGCCACACCGGCGACACCGCAAGCGTCGGCTCGGTGCTGCTTTGGCTGGGCGACGCTGCGGGCGAGGCGGTCCCCGAGCAGGCGCCTGAGCCGCCGTTGGCGCGCGCTGCCGGCGCAACCGCGAAGGCTCGCGCGATGCTCGAGGAGCTGCATCTCGACGCCCAGGCGATCCCTGCGGCAGGCGAGCGATTGACCGTTGCTGACATCGAGGCGTGGCTCTCATCCCGACAGCGATCCGTTCCAGCGTCAAGCGCGCGCACAACGATGCCGACGGAGCAAACGCCGAGCGTGGCTGGCGAATATCTCGACCTCGATGCTGCCGACCGTGGCATGTTCCTCGCAGTCCTTTGGCATAGGGATCACGCCGTGCCGGCTTACCTCGAGATCGAATACGATCCTAGAGCCTGGGACGAATATGCCGCTCGCTATGCGAAGGACAATAAGCTGCTGCTCTCCCCTCTCCTTGGATTGCTCGCGTTCCGTCTCGTCGAACTGGCCAAGGGCAATCCGCGGATCAATGCCACCGTCGTCAACGAGCGTCGGTATCAGTACCACCCGGTCAACGTCGGCTTCACCGTCCAGGCCGGCCAGACCCTCTACCTCGCCGTCGTGCAGGGTGCCGAGGCGATGAGCGCTGGCCGTTTCATCGATGCGCTCGGCGAGGTACAAAGACATGCCATGGCGCACAGGCTGCGCCCCAGCGAGTCGTCGGGAGCGACGGTCGCCTTCTCCAGCATGGCGCGGTGGAACGTGAGCCGCCACATCCCCATATTGCCTCCGTTCGCGAGCCTGATCGTTTCGCACGCGTCCCCCCGGGCGTCGGGCGCTGCCGTGCTTGGCGCGAGCTACGACCACCGGCTGCTGACGGGTTTCGATGTCGCCAACGTGCTGCAGGCGCTCGCGCAGCCTCCCGCCTGACTCGCGCATTGCTCGTGAAACTGGATCGCGAATCAGTCAAGGCAGCGATTCGCGCCAGGATCATCGAGTTGGCCAAGGCGCTGAACAACGACGCTAGCGGCATCGGCGATGCGGACATCATCCCCGCCATGGGCTACCTCGACTCGACCGCCATCCTGGAACTGGTGGTGTGGTACGAGCACGCCTACAATTTTCCGATGAAGCAGGAGGACATCAACATCGACAACCTGGGCTCGATCGACGCCATGGCCGACTTCCTCCTGTCTCGAAAGAGTGGCTAGACCCTGCGACCGGCGGCCCTCTCCCCGCCCATGACGATCCTGATGGCAGCGATTCTCTGGCTTGCCGTCGCGAGCGCTCTCCTCGCCCTGGCCTATCGCCGCACGCTTTCGGCCGCCTGGCGCGAACCCGTGTTGCGTGCACCGGTATTGATCCTCGAAAGCGATGATTGGGGATACGGCCCGTTGCTCCAGTCGCAACGCCTCGAGCGCATAGCCGATTTATTGGCGGGCTTTACCGATGTGCGCGGAAGGCACGCGGTCATGACGCTCGGTGTCGTCCTCGGCGGACCGGATACCGATCGCATGCACGCAGGCGACTATCGCGCCTATCACCGCACAACGCTCATGGATCCACGCCTGGAGCCGGTGCGCGATGCGATGCTGCGTGGCGCCGCCCGTGGCGTATTCGCCCTGCAGTTGCACGGCATGGAGCACTACTGGCCGTCTTGCCTGATGCACGCGGCAGTAACCGATGGAGCGATTCGCAACTGGCTCACCGGAAGTACGTTCCCCTGCACTGAGGCCCTGCCCTCGGCGCTGCAGAGCCGTTGGATCGACGTCACCAAGCTGCCTTCGAGCCCTCTGCCTGCTGACGAGGTTGCGGCGGCAGCGAGTGAGGAGGTGCACGTGTTCACGGCAACCTTCGGTCGGACACCCGACGTCGTGGTGCCTTCGACCTTCGTATGGACCAATGAAGTGGAAGGCGCGTGGGCACGCGAGGGCCTACGGGTCGTCGTTACGCCGGGCACCCGCAGTGAGAGCCGCGACGCGCAGGGACGCATCGTCGTCGGCAAGCGCACTTATTTCAACGCAGCGAGCGGGCCGCGTGGTGTCTCGTACGTCGTGCGCGACTGTTATTTCGAGCCTTCGATGGGGCACAACCACGAGCGCGCGATGGACGCCCTGCGCTCGAAAACGTACGAAGCGCGCCCGACGCTGCTCGAAACCCACCGCGCGAACTTCATCGGCGAGGAAGGTGAAGCGCAGCATGCCCTCGATGAGGTGAAACGCCTCCTGGAGGCAGCGCGCAATGCTTTCCCCGGGCTCCGGTTCATGAGCACTGCCGAACTCGTGCAGCATTACCGCGAGCGCTCGGCACTGGTCGAACGGCGGGCTAGTGCGCGGGTGCATTTCCTGATCCGCCGCCTGGCACGCGTGTCCCGCCTGCGCAAGCTCGCGTGGGTCACGGGTGTGGTTCTCCCGGCCTGGCTCACTTACGTTTTCACCCGGCCGCGGGCGCTGTTGCACGCCGAGTCAACCGTTTGATGGCGGCTCGCACGACCTGCGGGGCTGGGCAAAGCGCTGCGGGGCGGCGCTGGCCGTGACACCGATGAGCGGCATTTTCGGCTGGATCAACCTTGCGTCCGGGGACGAGAGCGCGCACGCGACCCTCGATGCGATGCGACAGGGCCTCCGCGACAACGGCGCGGACGCGCCGCGGCCGATCATCAACGGTCTTTGCGCGCTCGCGGCCGAACCGGGCATCCGCGCGGTGGACCTGCACGAGACACAAGGTCTCCTTGCCGCCGTCGAGGGCCAGATTCGCTGGCGATCGGAGAACCTCGGCGTCGTGGCTCGCGAGCATGGTGTGGCTGCCGCTGTCGTTGAAGCCTATCGACTGCACGGCACGGATTGCCTGAAGCAGATGCTGGGTCCCTTTGCAATCGCCATTGCCGATGCCCGCAACGGCAGCGGCCTCCTGGCGATCGATCGGCTCGGTATTCGGACGCTGTGCTACGCGAATCCGCCCGGCGGACTCGTCTTCGGGTCCAACGCGACGAGCGTGGTGGCGCACCGCGCCGTCGAGCGGGATATCAGCAAGCAGGCCATCTTCAACTATCTCTACTTCCATGTGATCCCCAGCCCGGGCACCATCTATCGCACGGTGCAAAAGCTCGAGCCCGGAGAATGCATCGTCTTCCGCAACGGGGTCGTCGAGAGGCGATTCTACTGGCAGCTCAGGTATCACGACGAGGGTGCCGGAGCGGTCGATGCTCTCGAACGTCGGTTTCGCTCCATGTTGAAGGACGCCACGAAGCACGCCATCGACGGAGACAGCGACGTCGGTACGTTCCTTTCCGGCGGCACCGATAGCTCGACAGTTGCGACGATGCTGACCGAGCTGACCCGCACCCCGGCGCGAACATACTCGATCGGCTTCGCCTCGGACGAGTTCGACGAGATGAAGTACGCGCGTATCACCGCAAAGCACCTCAA
>DASPTZ010000034.1:0-54792 GCA_035623155.1 Casimicrobiaceae bacterium
CGCGGCCAACGCCTCGATCGCGGTGCGTACAATGTTGTTGTAGGGATCCTGCTCTGTGAGCGACCAGCCCGAAGTCTGGCAGTGGGTGCGTAGCAGCAGCGATTTCGGATTCTTCGGCGCGAACCCCTTCATGATCCGCCACCACAGCAGGCGCGCGGCGCGAAGCTTGGCGATCTCGAGATAGAAGTTCATCCCGATTGCGAAGAAGAAGGAAAGCCGCCCGGCGAAAGCGTCGACGTCCATTCCGCGCGCGAGCGCGGTGCGCACGTACTCCTTGCCGTCGGCCAGGGTGAATGCGAGCTCGAGCGCCTGATTCGCACCGGCTTCCTGCATGTGGTAGCCAGAGATCGAGATCGAGTTGAAGCGCGGCATGCGGCGCGCCGTGTACTCGATGATGTCGGCTATGATCCGCATCGACGGCTCGGGCGGATAAATGTAGGTGTTGCGGACCATGAACTCCTTGAGGATGTCGTTCTGGATCGTCCCCGAGAGCTTCTCCTGCGCGACGCCCTGCTCCTCGGCCGCCACGATGTAGCCGGCGAGCACCGGCAGCACGGCGCCGTTCATGGTCATCGACACCGACACCTCGTCCAGCGGAATGCCGTCGAAGAGGATCTTCATGTCCTCGACGGAATCGACCGCGACCCCCGCCTTGCCCACGTCGCCGAGCACGCGCGGATGATCCGAGTCGTAGCCGCGGTGGGTCGCCAAGTCGAAGGCGACCGATACGCCCTGGCCGCCGCCTTCGAGCGTGCGCCGGTAGAAGGCGTTCGATTCCTCGGCGGTGGAGAACCCAGCATATTGGCGGATCGTCCATGGGCGCCCTGCGTACATCGTCGGTTGCGGGCCTCGCACGAACGGCTCGAAGCCCGGCATGGTGTCGGCGTGCGGGAGATCGCGGGTGTCGGCGGCCGTGTACAGCGGCTTCACCGGTATCCCGTCAGGGGTGTGCCAGACGAGCTTCTCGAGCGACCCGCCGGGGGCGCTCTTCGCTGCGGCGTCCTTCCACTGCTCGGGCGCGACCCTCGGGTAACGCGGACTGTCGGAACTGGCCATCGCTTCACCTCCGCCGTGACAACGCGAAGCTTACCGCAACGGCTTGCATCCGTCCTGTCATTGCAGGGCCACCGAGAGAGTGAGGCCGATGACCTCAGTGCCGGGATTGGTCGACTGGCCGAGGACCTTGCCGTTCGAAATGTGGTGATAGGCGATGCCAACGCGCATGTCGTTGTCGAGGCGGTATTCGACGTCGATACCGAAGCGTCCGATTACCGGCGGATCGCCAAGATCCTTGCCCGAGCCGTGGCCGTACCCTCCCACCGCAAAGCTGGGTGTAATGACCAAGCGTTCACCCCAGTACGTCGCGACGCGGATTCCGCCATAGCCGTAGAAGCTCCCTTGAGTCGTGACGCCCGCCCCGACAAATGGACGCAGCTTCCACAACAGGGACTTTCCGATGCGGTACTCGAGACCGAAGGCCGCCGCGGGCTGCACGTTCTTGACGACGTCGAAGCCGCCCGCCTCGAACGCAATCTCGTCTGGTCCGTCGAGGGGAGGCTCCGCGATCGTGGCCACAACCACGACTGCGCTCGCAATGGCAAGAGCCTGTACCTCCGGATCGGCACGTGCCGCGGGCGACGCGCCGACGACCCATAAGCCGACCAGCCAGGCTGCGAAGACCTGTTTCATCGTCACCCACGCGCTCGGCCGAGCCAGCGCTTCCTCGGCGAGCCACGGACAGAAACCCTCCGAACATCGAGCTTCGGCATGCGCTGATAGCAAATGATAGTAGAGTTAGCGTTACGGTGCTGCTGTCGTTGAAGACCACGGGGTGTGCCCGACTGGCGATCGCTGGGGCGAGGGAGCGGGTGATCATCGGTCCCGGCGCCCTCGCAGATGCCAAGCAGGTTGATTTGGGATCGCATTTCCGCGGACACGGCAACGTAAGCGCCGCCGGTCTCGATTTCGATCCATTGCATGGAGGAGCACGGGTATGGCACGCATCATCGGCGGCATCGCCGCCTCGCACACGCCGACGATCGGTTTCGCGTATGACCGCAACAAGCGCACCGACCCCGCTTGGGCTCCGATCTTCGAGAACTTCGAGCCGCTGGCTGCCTGGCTTGCGGAGAAACGCCCGGACGTTCTGCTGCTCATCTACAACGATCACGTCACCTCCTTCTTCTTCGACCACTATTCTGCGTTCGCGCTCGGAGTGGGCCCCGAATGGCGCGTCGCCGACGAGGGCGCCGGAGCTCGCGACCTGCCGGCGATCAAGGGACATCCGAAGCTCGCTGCGCACATCGGGAACTCGCTCATGGCCGACGAGTTCGACATGTCCTTCTTCCAGAACAAGGCGCTCGACCACGGCTGCTTCTCGCCGTTGTCGGTGCTTTGCCCGCACGAGCCAGAATGGCCGGTGAGGATCGTGCCGCTGCAGATGGGCGTGCTGCAGTTGCCGATCCCCAGCGCGCGCCGCTTCGCCAAGCTCGGGCGGGCGCTGCGACGCGCGATCGCGAGCTATCCGGAGGATCTGCGGGTCGCGATCGTAGCCACCGGCGGACTGTCGCACCAGGTGCACGGCGAGCGCTCCGGATTCAACAACCCTGTCTGGGACAGCCGTTTTCTGGATCTCTTCGAGCACGATCCAGAGCAACTGGCCGAGATGACGATTGCCGAATACGCCGAACTGGGCGGGTTCGAGGGTGCCGAGGTCGTCATGTGGCTCACCATGCGCAGCGCGCTGGCGGACAGCGTGGTGTGCAAGCACCGCAGCTATTACCTGCCGTCGATGACCGGCATCGCGACCGCGATCTACGAAGGAATCGACGGTGCGCCCAATCCAGCCGTGGTCGAACGCCACCGGCGCAAGATGGCGGCCGAGCTTAGCGGGGCCGAGAAACTCGAAGGCACGTACCCATTCACCCTGGAGCGCAGCGTGAAGGCGTTCCGCATCAACGACTACCTGCACCGGATGGTCGAGCCGAGCCATCGCGCAGCCTTCCTTCGCGATCCCGAGGCCAGCTTCGCGGCGGCCGGCCTCACCGAGGAGGAGCGAGGCCTGATACGTCGCCGCGACTGGCGCGGCCTCATTCACTACGGCGTCATCTTCTTCATGCTCGAGAAGCTCGGCGCGGTGATCGGCGTGTCGAACCTGCACATCTACGCCGCGATGCGCGGCGAATCGCTCGAAACCTTCCAGCGCACGCGAAACGCGCCTGGTGCGCTGTACTCGGTGGCGGGCAAAGAGGCCGGAACGCTCGGCTGGGATCAGCCGACAGGGAATACAAGCCGAAGATGACCACCAGCCCCGCCGACGCCGAGCAGGTCACCGGCATTTCCTCAATGGCAACGCGCCACCTGCTGGCCGAGTTGAGCGATGCTTACGAGCGGAAATCAGGACAACGGGTCGCCGTGGTGTCGGTAGGCGGCGTCGATGCGGCCCGGCGCGTTCAGGGTGGCGAAGCGTTCGATTTCGTCGTGCTGGCGGCCGACGCGATCGAGCAGTTGGCAGCAACCGGTAGCATCGTTGCAGGCAGTCGAATCGACCTGGCTCGCTCGGGCGTGGCGGTCGCGGTTGCAGCGGGAGCGCGACGGCCCGACATCGCCAACGAGCAGGCGGTTCGCGACGCCGTGCTGGCTGCCCGCTGCATCGGCTACTCGACCGGTCCGAGTGGAACGCATCTCGTGCGCTTGTTCGGACGCTGGGGCGTCGCCGCGACGATCGCGCCGCGCGTCGTGCAGGCGCCGCCCGGAACTCCGGTGGCGACCCTCGTCGCGCGCGGCGACGTCGAGCTCGGATTCCAGCAGTTGAGCGAGTTGATCCATCAGCCGGATATCGATGTCGTCGGTCCGCTTCCGCCGGAGATCCAGCTCAACACGGTGTTCTCGGGCGCGGTCTGTAGCGCGTCGCGTCGACGCGAGGCTGCGATGGCGTTGCTGTCCTTCCTTGCTTCGCCGGCGGCCGACCCGGCGAAACGCCGTCAAGGCATGGAGCCGGCGTGAGCGAGCCACGTCGCGGACCTAATCATTTCGGCAAGGCTAACGGCATCGGCAACGTCTTTCCGGCGTTCGCCGGGAGGCCTCGTCTACCTGGCTGATCGTCAAGCGCGTGAACGTCAGACAGCAGAAAGCGCTGGCTATGCAAGAGCACCGATCCGGGGCCGTTCTCTAGCTCCGGGAGGGCGCTTCGAGGCTTATGACTCGGCCACCAAGGCGAAGTGCTCGGCGACCGGTGGGGAGGCGAAATACGGACTGACGAACGCTCGCCATTCCTGGAACGCCGGCGATTGCCGGAAATCGACGGTGTGATTTTCGACGCTGTCCCAGTAGATCAAAAGCAGGTAGCGCGCCGGAGAGTCGATCCCCTTTTGGATCTTGTAGCCGCGAAACCCCTTGGCTTTCGCGATGACGGTTTCGACGCCTCGCCGGATCGCAGCATCGAACGCGCTCTGCGTGCCCGGCTTGATGCGGAACTCAGCGACCTCGAGAATCATGATCCCCCTCCTCTGGCGGCGCGTGGAAGCCCGCCCGCTATTTGATCCTGCCGCGTCCGGCGACACGCCATATCGCTTCGACGCGGCCGGCTCGAACGCCCACGATCTCCTCGTGCAGGTGCACGGTGGTGTCGGAATAGCCGACGACGAATTCGATCTTATCGCCGATCAACGGCGCAGCGCTGGGCTGCTCCAGCTCGATCTTCGCGTGCTCCGCCGAGAGTTTCATCGCACGCACCGTCGGCAAGCCGCGCGGCGCCGGCATCGCGGCGTCTCCGCTCATCGTCTTCT
Organism: Casimicrobiaceae bacterium; assembly: GCA_035623155.1. Lineage (GTDB taxonomy): Bacteria > Pseudomonadota > Gammaproteobacteria > Burkholderiales > Casimicrobiaceae > PALSA-1003. The sequence continues at coordinate 4,788 of DASPTZ010000034.1, forward strand.
TGCCTGCGTCAACGACGATGCGTGTCGGCGTAGGCCGGCTCGTAACTGTCGCGAGCACGGTCAGTGCGGGCTCGAAGTCGACGTGGTAGTTCGTCCGATAGTGCATGTCGCTGAAGATGGCGCCGCCGATCTGCACCTCGGTCACGCCCGGCTGCCGCGTACAGAAAGGAAACGTGCCGGTCCCGCCGCAGCTCACGATCGCGACGCCGAAGCTTGCCTCGCGGCAGGCGCGCGCGCTGCCGACCAGCGCGGCGAGCGCCTCGCGCACCGTGCGCTCCTTCTCCGCCGGATCCGCCAGCATCGTCGCGTGGCTTTCCCATCCTTCGACGCCGACAAAGCGAAGCCCCGGACGGCGCGCGATCTCGTGCGCCAGTGCGACGACCGGCGCACCAGGAGCGACCCCGGCGCGATTCATCCCGATGTCGACTTCGATCACCACGCGCAAGGGTTTGGCCGCCTGCCGGAACGCGGCATCTAGCTGCGCGACATTCTCCACGCTGTCCACGCAGACGATCGGGTCAGCGTGATCGGCGAGTGCGACGAGGCGACCGATCTTGACCTCGCCCACGATCTGGTTGGCGATGAGGATGTCGCGAATCCCGGCGGCGGCCATCACCTCGGCCTCGCCCACTTTCGCGCAGGTGACGCCGATCGCGCCCGCCGCCATCTGCATCTTCGCTATCTCCGGCGTCTTGTGCGCCTTGGAATGCGGCCGCCATGCGACCCCTCCGGCACGGCACGCCGCGACGATCCGCGACATGTTGGCCGCCATGACGTCGAGGTCCACCAGCAGCGCCGGTGTGTCGAGCGCCGACACCGGCCGACCGACGAGGCTTGCCGACGGCGAGGTTCGCGTGTCCATGGTCACATTCTACCGACGCCGCAACCCAGCGGCTCGGTAAGCGTCTTCGACCAGCCGCAGCGTCGCGAGATTGTCGCCCGGGCCCGTTTCGAAGCCAGCCCCGCTCTGAAGACAGTCGACGAAATGCGCGATCACGCCGTCGAAGCTCGCTTGATAGCCACGATCGCGATCGTACTGCTTCACTCGCGGCGTGGGACCGAGCAGTTGCAGCCCAGCATCATCGAACACCGCGCTCGCCTTGCTGCCGACGAGCTCCAGACGATCCGGGGGCCGCGCGGGATAACCAGGCGCCGCCATCGTGCCCGTCACCTCGATCGGCGCGCCGGAGGCGGTCTCGAGCAAGATCGTCGCCAGCGTCTCTCCGCGTACGTCGGCAAGCGTGCGCGCCGCGCGCGCGTCGATCACGGTGAGCTCGCCGCAAAGGAAGCGCATCACGTCGAGATGATGAATGAGCACCTCGGCGATCATCAGCTCTTCCTCATACTGCATGAAGGGCTGGCGCTCGAGCGACGGTCGGCGCCCGGTCGCGTCGGGCAAAAGCCCCGAGGTGATCATCGCCATCCGCGCGAGCAGAACGTCGCCAAGATCGCCGGCGGTCATCCAGCGCTTCAGCTCCCGATACCACGGCCTGAAGCGCCAGTTCTCGTGCACCATGAGCCGGACCTTGCCTTCCACGCGCCTCGCCAGCGACTCCGCTTCCGCGAGTGTAGGCGTCAACGGCTTCTGGCACAGCACGTCGATGCCATGCGCCGCCGCAGCGTCGACCCAGGCGGCGTGCGTCTGCCGCGGTGAAGCTACGTCGAGCACATCGATCGTTTCCGCGGCGAACATCGCCTCGGCGTCGACGTAGATTCCGGGGATCGAGAATTGCTTGGCGCGAGCCGAGGCTTTCGCGAGATCCGGATCGCACACCGCGACCACGCGTACGCGATCGCTCACGCTTCGCCACGCGGTGAGATGGAACCAGCTAATCATTCCGGCTCCGGCGAGGGCAACCTTCAATGGCGTCGCTTTCGCGTCCATCGATCAGGCTCCGAATCCGAACAGGCACTGCGGATTGCGCACAAGCACGCGCTCCCGGTCGCTCGCGTTCGGGAACCAGCGCGTCAACGGCGCCAGCACATCGGCATAGACCGGACGCTGCGGCACGTTGACGAACGGCCAGTCCGATCCCCAGAGGCAGCGCTCGACGCCGAAGGCTTCGATGAGCTTCTCGACGAACGGGTCCAACGCGTCGAAGCCCGAGAGCGTGCGCGCGACGCGAAACGGCGACGACAGCTTGACAGTCGCGCGGCCCTCGCGACCGAGGGCGAGAACGGCCTGGAATCCCCTCTGCCAGATTCCAGCAGCGGGATCGCTCACGCCGAAATGATCGATCAGCACCTGCGCGCCGCTCGTTCTGAGCAGCGCGGCCGCTGCCGGCCATTGCGCGTCGTCCGCGAAGACCTGCGCGAACCAGCCCAGCGCCTTGATTCGATCGAGGAGGCGCGACGCTTCGCGCCGCGCCAGCGCTTGGGGGTCGTAGCTCACGAGATTGAAGCGCACGCCGACCACGCCGGCAGCAGCCAGATCGTCGAGCTTCCCATCGTCCGCCATTGGATCGACCATCGCGATCGCCTTGAACCTTCCCGGATAGGCCCTCATTGCATCCAGTATGGCGCCGTTGTTCGTGCCGTAGCCGCTCAACTGCACGAGCACGCCGTGAGCAACCCCGTGACGGTCGAGGACGGCGCAGAACTCCTCACGCGTCCCGCTCTCGTCCAGACGCGGCTGGTAGCCCCGCTCCCCCGTGAATGGAAACCGCACCGGATCGATGATGTGCGCGTGACAGTCGACGATGCGCCCCGCCGCCATGAGCATGCCTCTAGACGATCGCCTGTGTCGTAGTCGGATCGAACAGATGCAGTTCCGCGGCGTCGAGCACGACTTCGTGTCGGTCGCCGCTGCGCAACGCCGTGTCGCGCCCGATCCGCGCGACCAGCTCGTCCCCGGAATTCTCGAGCGAGAGCACGAGCAGGGTCTCGGCGCCCAGCGGCTCGACGGCAACGACGCGCACCGGCACGTGGACGACCAACCCCGACGGCCCGGACCGAGACGATTCGTAGATGTCTTCGGGTCGAATGCCGATGGTCACGTCGCGCCCGACGTACGGCATGAGCTGCGCAGACTCGCGTTGCACGGGTACGACAGCACCCGCGAACCGTGCCACAATCCGGCCGTCACTGAGCTCGAGCCTCCCCGAGAGCAGATTCATCGGCGGATTGCCGAGAAAGCGCGCCACGAAGGTATCGGCTGGACGACGATAGACTTCCAGCGGCTCGCCGATCTGCACGACCCTGCCCTGATTCATGATGCAGATGCGGTGTCCCATCGTCATCGCCTCGACCTGATCGTGCGTGACATAGATCGAAGTCGTGCCGATCTCCTGCTGCTGCCTGATCAATTCGTTGCGGGTAGTGACGCGCAATGCGGCATCCAGATTCGAAAGCGGCTCGTCGAAGAGAAATACTTCCGGATCGCGTACGATCGCGCGTCCCAGCGCGACGCGTTGCCGCTGCCCGCCGGAGAGCGCATGAGGCTTGCGCTTCAGGAATTCCGTCAATCCCAGCCTGCCCGCGGCTGCCTGCACGCGTCGCGCGACCTCCGCCGGCTCGACTTCCCGCCGCTTCAACCCGAAGGCGAGGTTATCGTAAACGGTCATGTGCGGATACAACGCGTAGGATTGGAACACCATCGCGATGTCCCGCGACTTCGCCGGGACCTCATTCACGACGCGACCGTCGATCGAAACCGTGCCGGACGTGATCGGCTCCAACCCGGCGATCATGCGCAGGACGGTTGACTTCCCGCAGCCCGACGGCCCCAGCAGCACCATGAACTCCTGGTCGGCCACGGTGAAGCTGATGTTGTCGACCGCAGGCGCGGCGGCGCCGGCGTAGCGCTTGCTGAGATTGTCGACCGTGATGACCGCCACGTCCGTTTCGTCCGTATGACCTGGCTGGCCCTAGCGCACCGCGCCGGCCGTCATGCCTTTGATCATCGTCTCGGAGAAAAACGCGTAAAGCACGATGATCGGCACGATCGCGATCATCAACCCGGTCGCCGCCATGCCGACGTCGAGCTGGTGGCTGCCGGTGAAGTGCATGATGCCGAGCGGCAGAGTCCGCTTGTCGTCGTCGGTCAGCAGCACCACAGCGAACAGGAATTCGTTCCACATCACGATGAAGTTGACCGTCACGGCGGTGAAGATCGCCGGCGAGCCGATGGGGACGGTCACGCGCCAGAAGATCTCGAAGTCCGAGTAGCCGTCCATGCGCGCGGCGTCGAACAGGTCCTGCGGGATCTGCGCGAAGAATCCCTCGAGGATGTAGACCGTCACCGCGACGTGCGTCGCGACGTAGACGAGGATGAGTCCGGTGAGCGTGTTGTAGAGATCGATGTCGAGCAGAATCTGGAACAGCGCAAGGATCAGGAGCTGCGGCGGCAGGATCAGCCCGCAAAGAATGAGGAAGCGCACGGGGCGGTTGCCGCGAAAGTTATACCGTGCGAGGCAGTGCGCCGCCATTGCCCCGATGGCGGTCACCAGCACGACCGCGCAGACCACGACGATCGCACTGTTCCAGAAATAGGTGTGATAGTTGGACTTGAACCAGGCGTCGGCAAACTTATCCCAATGGGCGGGCGACGGAAATCCATACGGATTCTTGAAGATCTCGGCCGTGGTGCGCAGCGACATCATCGCGACCCACAGCAACGGCCCGCCAGTGACAACGCTGTAGATCAGCACGAAGAAAACGACCGGCAGGCGCCGCAGGCGATCTGCGAATCCGTGCAGCGCTGTCACCCTAGAACTCCAGCCGGTCGCGAACGCGGAAGAGCCGCGTCATCAACGCGACGAAGGCGAGAATGATCGCGAACCACAGCACGGCGATCGCCGACGGGTAGCCTAGATCGAAGGTGTTCCATTCGAACGCGCGCTTGTAGACGTAGGTCGACACCGTTTCCGTCGACCAAAGCGGCCCGCCGCCGGTCATCACCCAGATCAGATCGAACACCATCATCTTGCCGATGAAGGAGAGCACGGTGAGATTGACAATGGTTCGCCTGAGCATCGGCGTGATGATGTAGACGAGCTTGGCGAACCAGCCGCAGTTGTCGAGCTCCGCTGCGCCGAGCACCTCCGAAGGAAGCGCGTGCAGCGCGGCGAGGAACACAATCATGTTGAAGCCGAGCCATTTCCACTCGTGCGCCGCCAGCACCGACCACAGCGCGGTCGAGGGCTGCCCGAGCCATGACTGCTCGAATGCCCCAAGGCCGAGGAACCGCAGCGTCGCGTTGGCGAGCCCCCAGTCGTAGTCGAAGATCCATACCCAGAGAATCCCGACGACCACGTAGGACATCAGCACCGGGGTGAACCAAAGCACGCGCAACGCACGCGCGAGAGGCGCGCGCGCGAACAGGCACAGCGCGAGTAGCAACCCGCCGATGACGTCGATGATGGTGGCGACGACAGTAAAAAGCCCGGTGTTGGTCACCGCCTTCCAGAACACCGGATCGGCGAAGAGCAGTGCCGTGAAGTTGGCGAGACCTGCGAATTCGACGACGTTGTGCGGCTTTATGGTGTGGAAGGCGTTGTAGAACGTACGCAGGACAGGAAAGATCGTGAAGACGGCGTAGACGACGAGGGCGGGCGCGAGAAACGCCGCGACAATCCCGAAGCCGGCCCGCCGTGCGTCGATCGCCGGCGGCGCCGTGCCGTGCGCGGCGAGGTCAGCCGGACGCCCCAGAATGTCCTATCCCTTGTAGCAGGCCTTGTTCATCATCTGCACGGTCTGATCGACCGTGAGCAGCCCCCCCGGAAAGCCGGAGTTGAGTACCTGCGCGAAGGTGTCCTTGCATTCGCCGGTTACCATGTCGCGCGGCTGGCCGATGAAGTACTTCTCGCCTTTCTGCCGCTCCATCAGCTCCGTGAAGTAGGCCGCGTGCGGGCCGGTGAAGTTCCTCACGTCGGCCTTGATGCCGGTCTGCAGGTAGACGGTCTCGATCCACATCTTGCCCATTTCCGGCGTGGACATCGCATCGAGGAATTCGGCAGCGAGCTTCTTGTTCTTGCTCGCCGCGTTGATCGCGAAGCTCGCGCCGATAGTGGAGGTCTTGCACTCGTTGCACGCGCCGCCATCCATCGCCGGGAATTGCATGATCCCGAGTGGGAAATTCGTGGGCTGGCCGCCTTTGTCCTCCGGCACGAAGGCGCGGCCGGTGTAGAAGCTTCCCATCGGCAGCGTCAGCGCGCCAGGCTTGCTGTAGAAATAGTAGTGCGACTCGCCGAGCTTGAGCGTCATGAAGTTCTTCGGGTACGCACCGGCATCGACAACTTCCTTGACCCACTTGAGCGTCTCGACCACTCGCGGATCAGTGTACGCAAACTTACCCGTGAAGAGCTTCTGGTAATCGTCCGGGCCGAGCTTGCGCAGTAGCGCTTCGGCGGCGATGTAGGCTCCGGGATAGGGACGGTCGCCCACGCCCTGCGCGATCGGCGTCATGCCTGCAGCGCGCGCCTTCTTCACGAGATCGAGGAATTGCGACTGCGTGAACTGCGCGCTGGCCGGCAGCGTCACGCCGAGCTGCTTGAGCATGTCCTTGTTGTAATAAAGCTCGACCGTGTAGGCCTCCTGTGGGATTCCCCAGGTCTTGCCGTCCTGCATCCAAACCTTGCGCGCCCACGGCTCGATGTTGTTCCAGTTGACGAGATCGTCGAGTGGGACGATGTAGCCTGCGGTGATGTATTCCCTTTGGTCGGGCTCGAGATAGAACACGTCGGGACCCTTGCCCGCGGGTAGCGCTGTCTTGAGCGCCGCGAACAACGGGTTCTTCTCGTACCATGTGATCTTGACCTTGACGCCGGGGTGGGCCTTTTCGAGATTCCTCGCCGCCAGCTCGCGAAACGCGACTTTCGCCGGCTCGTCCGCTTCGTGGCTCCAGACTTCGAGCGTTACTTCCTGTGCCCCGGCAGCCCCCGCGACGAGAGCCGCAACCGAGACCGCTCCGATGGCCGCGATGCACCGCATCGCGAAGCGTGCATGCATCTTCGCCTCCCCCTGGGTTCTAACCACTAGACCGGTGATGTTAGTACAAAAGGACCCAGGCCACCATCAGAGCTACGACCTTCTTCCCGAGGCCTTCGAGCGGGCCTCAGCGTGAGGCGCCGGCGTGGCTGCGATTCCGTGGGAAGTCCACCGGGCCGATTTAAACAATTTACCGGGCCCTACACCCTGCGTCGTGTGTTAGGCGCACCAAGATCACGTTGCCGAATTCGCGCAAGCGAATCGTTTCGACGGCGGTTACTTCATTGCCGAGGCTTCCACCGCTTGCGCTAGTTGATGATGCCCACCGCGTTGCCAGCTACAATGCGCCTATTGCGGCGATCAACTCCTTGCCGTCGGGAATTTTCACGGAGTACTGATCCCAGACCGGCGCCATCGCCTTCTGCCATGGCGTCTTGTCCTTGACGATTATCACCTTGGCACCTTGCTCCACCGTCTTGGCCAGCGCCGCATCATCGTTCTTGGCCAGCAGTTCCGGGATCAGCGGTTGAATCTCGCCCGCGCTCTTCTCGATGGCGTCCTGGTGGCCCTTGGGCAGCCGCGCCCACCATTTCGCATCCACGATCCACGTCGCCATCGCGAAAAGATGGTCGAGTTTCGTGAAATACTTCGCGACTTCGTAGAAGCGGAAGGTGTAGTAGTTGGTCGTCGTGTTGTCGAAATAGTCGACGACCTTGTTCTGCAGAGAGGTATAGATCTCCGGCGCCGGAATCGGGACCGGATTGGCGCCGACCGCCTTCCACATGTCGATGTGGATAGGGCTTTGAATGACGCGCATTTTCTTGCCTTTGACGTCCTCCGGCTTCTCGATTGGAAACGTGCTGATCAACTCGCGCGCGCCGTTGACCGAAAAGCCGAGAAGGTGAAAACCCTGCGCTTCGAATTTGCTGCCGAATCGGCTCTTCAGCAAGGTGTTTGCCTTTATCGCATGCTCTTCGCTGCGAAAGATGAACGGCAGATCCATCACCTGCACGTCGGGCACCCAATTGGCGAGCACCGAGCTCGTCACTGCGCCGAACTGGATCGACCCCAACCTGATGCCTTCGGCGGTCTCGAGTTCTCCGCCAAGTTGGCTGTTGGGGAAGATCTTGATTTCCACCTCGCCGTTGGTTCGCTCGCTCACCAGCTTGGCGAATTTCTCCATCGCGACATGCTTCGGATGCCCTTCCTGGACCTCGATCGACATGCGACCGACATACTTTGGCGCCGCGATTGCGCTTGATGGCAGCAGCGTCGCGGTGGCGGTGACTCCCGCCAGTGCCAGTCCCGCAACCATCCCCTTGGTGATCAATGCTCGCTGCATGGCGCTCCTCCTGTATCCGGTTATCAGTCGAAACCGCGGTTCGGGTGCGATGACCGCATCACGCGATCAACATCTGGCGCCTATTCGACGCTCGAGTTATCCGGCCTTGGGCGGCGCTTCGATTGGAAGCGCCCTTCCTGTTGCTGGAGATCATGCGCAGGCTATCGACTGCCCACCGATCGACCAGCCGGTCCATGGCGGCGCGCGCCATCGCGGGGTCTTTCCTGGTGATGGCGTCCGCGACCGCCTTGTGCAGTGCGTGTGAGCTTTCCCCTTCTTCCTTCGATCTCGTCAACAGGCGAATTGCAAAGCTCAACGCGCCTTCGATCCCATGCCGAAATCCGAGGAGCAGGTCGTTTCCCGCAGCTTCCAAGATGCACAAGTGGAAGCGGAGGTCGGCAGCATGATGCGCGTTGACGTCGGTCGTGGTCGCCATGTCGTGCAGCGCCGCTTCAATCGCGTGCACCGCGCTGCGCGTTGCGCGTGTCGCCGCAAGCTCGGCGGCGGCGGGTTCAACGATCCGCCGCAATTCAATAACGTCCGACACGAACTTGGCATCGAGCGCACTGGCAAATCGCCACTGGAGGATATCCGGGTCGAGGTGGTTCCACGATGCGGACCGGAGAACGCGCGTGCCCGTACGCGTGCGCACCTCGAGCAGACGCTTGTGCACCAGGACTTTGATTGCTTCGCGTACGACAGTGCGGCTTACCCCGAATGCCTCGGCGATGCCATCCTCGGTCGGCAGGGTTTCGTCGGCCTTGAGCTCTCCGCGCACGATACGACCACCGAGCTCGTCGACGACGTGCTCGTGCAGGCTTAATGGAAGCTTTCGGCGATTTGCGCTCATTAATATTATGATAGCATGAATACGGCACCGTCAACGGTCTGGATCGTTGCGCCGGCGCGTCATTGCGAAAGTCTGCAGCCCGCTTCGACGGCCGAAGGCGCGCACGACCTGGTCGCAGTGCGCACCGGAATGCAAAGAGGCCATGACATTGAGCGCTGACCGCCCTTCCGCACCTGCGGTGTTCCCGCCGCCTACCGTTCGTGCGATCGCCCGTCTGCTGGATTTACTCGACCGTGGGGTGAGGTTGGTCGCGCTGATGCTGTTGGTCGAAATCATCATTACGGTCTTCGCCGGGGTAATCGCCCGCTACGTGTTCAACGCCTCGTTCTCATGGACCGAGGAACTGGCGTCGTGGAGCTTCATATGGCTGATCTTCACCGGCGTTGCCGCCGGTCATCGCGGTGAGCGACACATCACCGTCAGCATGATCGATGGCGCGCTCTCGCCGCGCTGGGGGGCCGGGGTTGCGTTTCTGGTCGATCTGATCGTCGCCTACACGACGGTGATGCTGCTCTTCGGTGGCGAGAAACTCGTCCGGTCGATCGGCGGCACCAGCACGGCCCTGCAGTGGCCCAACTACGTCAAGTACGCGATCATCCCCGCGTCGTGTGCCGTGAGCCTTGTCTACCTGCTTCTGGGCCGCGTCGCCGAACGCGGGCCCTGGTCGGTGGTCACCGCTGCCGCGGCAATCGCGTTGGCGTTTGCACTCTACGCGACGACCTCGGCCACGTCCGGTTCGCCGTTTCCCGAGGCGAGCCCCAGCCTCATCATGGGCGTCGCCTTCGGCATCGCGCTGGTCATCGGTGTGCCGATCGGCTTCGCCATGTTGTTCAGCGTGTTTCTGTCGACATGGGGCGTCAACCTGCTTCCGATCGCCGGCGTGGTGCACAGCATGGTGAGCGGTGCGAGCCCGTTCGTGCTGCTCGCCATTCCGTTCTTCCTGAGCGCCGGCTACCTCATGAACCTGGGAGGGCTTTCGGCTCGCATCATCGACTTCGCGAGTGTCCTGGTCGGTCATTGGCGCGGCGGCCTCGCGCAGGCCAATGTCCTGCACAGCGTGATGCTGGGCGGCATCTGCGGATCGTCCGGCGCCGACGCCGCCAGCACAACAAAGATTCTGGTGCCGGAAATGATCCGACGCGGCTACTCGCCCGCGTTCGCGTGCGCCATCACCGCCGTCGGCTCGATTCTCCCCTCCTGCTTCCCGCCATCGATCGCGCTGCTGATCTACGCGGCGGTCGCCGAGGTCTCCGTCGCGCAGCTCTTCACCGCGGGCATTCTTCCCGGCTTGCTGCTCGCCGTGTTGATGATGATTGCCGTGCATTTCGTCTCCACGAAGCGCGACTACGAGCGAGGCAAGTCGCGAGCATCGATTGCGGATATTTCGCGCGCCGGCTTGCGCGCGGTGCCGGCGTTCATGCTGATTCTTCTCATCCTCGGACTCTTGCGTTTTGGCGTAGTGACGGCAACCGAGGTAGGCGTCATCGCCGTGCTCTGGGCGCTGCTGCTCGGAAAGTTCGCCTATCGCATCTTCACGTGGCGCGAGTTCTTCGACGAGATGGCCGAGTGCGCGGTCGACACCGCGCTGATCGGCTTCCTGATCGCCGTCTCGGTGCCGTTTGCGTGGGTTTTGATCGCGGAGCAGGTGCCGCAGGTGCTGGTCGAGTGGACCAAGCGCTTCGTGAGCGAGCCTTGGCAATTGCTGCTGCTGATCAACATCCTGATGCTGATCGCCGGGACCTTTCTGGAGGTGGTCCCGATCATGCTGATCATGGTGCCGCTGTTCGTGCCGGTGATGCTGGCTGTCGGCGTCGATCCTATTCACCTCGGCATCATCATCGTCATCAATTCCGTTCTCGGGTCGCTGACGCCGCCGGTGGGAATTCTCGTGTTCATCTGCGCGTCGATCGCCAAAGTTCCTGCCAACGCAGTCTTCCGGGAATGCAATCCGTTCCTTTTCGCCTGCGGCATCGGACTGCTTGTCATCACCTACGTTCCGGCGCTGTCACTCACCTTGTGGAAATTGATCGGCCACTGAGGCGGCCGAACTTCGGCGGGGAACGGATAATGCCTCTGCATCCAAAGATTCGCGTAGCGTTGGACGCCGCGCTGGGTCAACCGCCGCTGGAGACCCAGCCAATCGCCGAGGCGCGGGCGCAGGCGAAGGCCGCTTACGCGCCGACCGCTCCAGTGACGGTGGGCGCCGTGGAAGACATCGTATTGCCGGGCGGAAATGGCGGGGTTCGCGCTCGCCTCTACACCCCGTCGGGCAGGGGTCCGTTTCCGCTGCTGGTCTTTTTTCACGGCAGCGGCTTCGTCCTGCTCGACCTCGACACGCACGATGCGATCTGCCGCCGGCTTTGCGAGGGTGCAGCGTGCGTGGTTATCTCTGTCGATTATCGACTGGCGCCGGAACATCGGTTTCCGGCGGCGCCGGATGATTGCCTTGCCGCCACCCGCTGGGCCGCAGCACATGCGCTTGCACTCGGCGGGGATCCCGCGCGGATCGCCGTCGCCGGCGACAGCGCCGGCGGCGGCCTCGCGGCAGTGACGGCGCTCCGCATCCGCGACGAAGGCGGTCCGCGCCTGTGCGGTCAGCTCCTGTTCTATCCGGTGACCGATTTTCCCGACCCGCTGCGGTCGACCCATCTGGCATTCGCGACCGGCTACGGTCTCACACTCGACACGTTGCGCTGGTTCTGGAGTTTGTACCTACTCGATCCCTCCCTCGCGGACGACCCGCGCGCCTCGCCGTTGCGGGCGCGCTCATTTGCCGACCTGCCTCCGGCGCTCATACTGACCGCGGAATACGATGTGCTGCGCGACGAAGGCGAGCGTTATGTCGACTGCCTGCGCAACGCCGGGGTCGCCGCGCAGGTGCGGCGATGCGAGGGCATGAACCACGGATTCCTGCGATTTGCGGGGATCATCGATGAAGCAAGCGCACGACTGGACCAGGCGAGCGCGTGGCTGCGAACCATTTATTCGGCGACCCGCTGATTGGGGCACGTGCCCCTGCTAGCGAATAGCCATCAACGCCATTTATCAGCCATGCAGTAGCGATCGAATGAAGCGCAGCAATCCTATGCAACGCCGTCATTGGTTTGGCTCCCGACCAGGGCTCGAACCTGGGACCTGCGGATTAACAGTCTGTCAAGAGGAAAGCTAATTTAACTGTTTCATCAACTGCTTACGGTGTCCGCGCAACCTCACCATTGTAGTCGAATGCAGTGCAACACAGGGGCATGCAAAACGGCGAAGCTACATTTTCGTATACACCTTGATCGCATCTAAGTAGCCCCTCCCATCCGTTATGAAGCTCCGGATGCTAGCCACAACCGAACGCCATTCGCGTTCTCGGGCGCGGCTACACCGGCGGCCCCAGACAATCGAAGCACAGCACCGCATGGGCATGGGCCGCGTTCCCGGAGCCAGTCGGAAGGCGCATCACCGCTGGTGGTCGGCTTCAAGTACTCCAACCTGCACGTTCCAATCTGGAACTCGAGACCGCTTCCTCCCAGATCAGGGTTCGACACATTGGCTCCGTCGTCGCCAAGCGTCTCGGCGTAACAGCGATTCAGCCGGTTTGGATCGCCCGCGCGCTGCTGGCCCTCGTGGCGCCGGTCCTTGCCGGCTGCGCCTACCCGTAATGGCCACAGGTTCGACAGCTCCCTCGCGGTGCTCAGCACGAGAGGTGCGAGCTCGTGCGCTCGTTTCTCCGTGATCCGTGCGCTGGGCCCCGCGATGCTAACCGTTCCCAGCGCCGGGCCTCGCTGACCGGCACGAATGGCTGCGGCAACCGCGGAGACGCCGAACTCCGCTTCGCTGAACGCCAGCCCGTAGCCGCGACGGCTGGTCGCCTTCAATTCTCGCAACAAGGCCTCGACGGACCGTACGACATTGGGTCCATATCGATCCGCATCCTTTAAGCCGCCGTTCTTCATTACGCAGTGCATCGCGAGATCCATGGGAAGCGTCGCCAGCCAGGCCTTGCCGCTCGCCGTCGCGAACAGTGGGACGGTGTTCGACGTAAGCGATGGCTGATACACCAAGCCCCCCGATGCGCCTTGCGCGTGGGCGACCCACACCAGGGAGTGGCCGTCGACCACGGCCAGTCGCGCAAACTCGTGGCAGCGTTGCGCGAACGGATCGAGGATCGGCTGGCAGATGTCGGGAATGCCGGTCGCAACGTAGAACTGCTGCCCGAGAACCGCAAGACGCATGGTCAGGCGATAGAAGCTGGTCTCGGGATCCTTCTCGGCCCAGCCAAGATCAACCAGTGTCGCAAGCAAGCGATGGGCGCCGCTCTTCGGGAGCGCGAGGCGCTCCGCGATCTCGCCCAGCGGCATCGCGTACGCGCCACCGGCGAGAAGCTCGATGATGGCGAGGCAGCGTTCCGCGGGCACGTGAGACATGGCAGCGTCTGGTACAGCGTCAGAGATCAGCTCGACGGAGAGGCACGCGCGGCGATCGAGGCTCGCAAAGGCGACGCGAAGAATGCCGTGATCGCATCGACTTGGCCGCCATGCATGTCGCGACCGTCAACCCAGTTGCATCCACACTGCATGGCATGCCGGATGAGGGGCGTCGGCGCGGCAGTGATCACGACATCGCCCACCAGAGTCGTCGGATCGAGCGGCCCGATCTCCCATGGAAGGCCATCGTCCGGGCGCATGCCCACGGGCGAAGCGTTCACGACCATGTCGGCACCGCGTGGAATGCGGTTCGCCGCGGCCAATGCGCACCGGGGAAACGCGCGCTCCAGCTTCTCGACGAGGATCCTCGCCTTTGCCGCATCCGTATCAATGATGTCGATCGATTTCACCCCCGCGTCGGCCAGCGCACAGGCGATTGCACTGCCTGCACCCCCTGCACCGAAAAGCGCCACGCGGCGATCGCGAATGCGCTCGCCCTTGCCCTCGGCGCCCCGAACGAAGCCGATACCGTCGAACATGTCTCCCGTCCACGACCCGTCCGCTTCACGACGCAATGCGTTCACCGCGCCGACCGTCCTGGCGGTCGGCCCCAGTCGCTCTGCGAAAGTCACCATGCGGGCCTTGAACGGCACCGTGACCAACACTCCGTCGATGTTGCTAAGCTTCAGCAGAGCCGGCACGATCGCATCGAAGGAGCTCGCTGGAACATGAACGGGGATGAGAATGGCATCGATTCCCTCCGCCGCGAAGCGCTCGGAAAAAACCTCCGGCGAGCGCACTTGCGCAATCGGATCGCCAATGATGGCGTACAGGCGCGTGGCGCCCGTGATTCTCACCGCCCGGTTCATCGGCGTGTCGCTTCGCGAGCCTCGTACCACTGGGCGACCCGCGGTGAGCGGTAACGATGGGGCTTTCCGTGAACATGGGCTGCAAGGCCCATCGAACCGTCGGCGAGAATCCGCGCATCCATGACGCGCAGATCGCTCGCTACGCGCGGGCGGAAACCCATGTGCGCAATCACATCGCGCTCGGCGTCGAGCCCTGGCCCGATTTCGATCAGCTCGAGTCCGTCCGCGCACACCCGAAATACGGCACGCTCCGTCACGAACAGGGTCAGCTGACCTTTCGCACGCCCGATGTCCGCGCTGTAGCAGATCTGCTCCAGTTTGGGCACGAACTTCTTGTGGCGTCCTTCCTTGCGGATCACGGTCCTGCCCTGCTCCCAGCCGACATCGAGGTCACCGGCGGTCAGCGTGCCGCCGAACACGACGCACTTGGCGTTCTGGCTGATGTTGATGAAGCCACCGACCCCGATGATTCGGTCGCCGAAGCGGCTGACGTTGACGTTTCCCCGAGCGTCGACCTCCGCAAACGAGAGAAACGCGAGGTCCAAGCCACCGCCGTCGTAGAAGTCGAACTGCGCCGGCTGCTCGATCATCGCCGCAAAGTTCTGCCCGCCTCCCGAATCGCGGCCGCTGATCGGCGCGCCGCCGATGATGCCCTGTTCGTTGGTCAGATACACGGCATCGAGCAGGCCTTCCTCGGCAACGACCGTGGACAGCCCCGTCGATACCCCCGCGCCCAGATTGCAGATCGCGCCCGGAAACAACTCCATCGCGGCACGGCGCACGATCACCTTCCGCGGCCCGAAGGGCAGCGGCTTGATGTGCTCAACCGGTATGCGCAGCTCGCCCGAGTAGCTGGGATCGTAGTACGTCGCATACGTCTGCCGCTGGTCGGGATCGACGACCAGGAAATCGACCAGAATGCCGGGGATCCTGACCTCCTTGGGCGGCAAAGTGTCGCGACGCGCCATGCGCTTGACCTGCACGACGACGATGCCGCCCGCGCGGCGCGTCGCCTGGGCCATCGCCAGCATCTCGCCGAGCACCGCCTCCTCCTCCATGGTCACGTTGCCGTCCTCGTCGGCGGTTGTCCCGCGCAGGAAAGCCACGTTGACCGGGACGGGCTTGAAGAACAGCCACTCTTCGCCCGCGAGATTGACGACTTCGACGAAATCGGGCGGCGTGCGCGGACTCTGTCGCGCACCTTGCTGGCGCGGATCGACGAAGGTGTGCAGCCCTGTTTTAGTCAGTAGCCCCGGCCGACCAGCTGCCATATCGCGCATGAGCTGCGACAGCACGCCCTGCGGGAGCGTGTAGGCCTCGATCTTGTCTTCCGCAGCGAGACGAACCAGACCGGGCGAGTCCACCAGCGCGCTGGTGATCGCACGCTCGAGCAACCCTTCGTGCGCAAGGTGCGTCGCGCCAAGGGCGGCACGATCGCCGACACCCACGACGCTGACCGACGTAATCCCGCGCGGCTTGCGTTCGGCGAGGAAGCGCCGTTCCACCGCGGCGAGCAACGTCTCAGGCACCGAATGCCCGCCCCCGGATCCGCTTATCAAGATCGCATCGCCGTCCCGGATCAGGCGCGCCGCGTCGTCTGCGGTGATCTTTTCCATACGAACCTAGAGATCTTCCCAGCGAACGACGCGTTGCCCCTGGATGCCGAGACCCTCGACGCCGAGCCGCATGAATGCAGGACCGAAGTCATCGCACATTTTGCTTAGATCGCGGATACTCCCTTCCGAATAGAGGATTCTCAGCCGCTCGCCGCCTTTTGGGCCGTGCCTCACAAGTTTCACGCGTGTTTCCTTCTTGCTCCTGGAACCTTCAACGCGCACCCTGCGCAGCCGCATCGAATCCGTGAAGCACGCCAAGCCGCTCGAAGTGCCGGTGAATTCGATCGACATACGCGGCAAATTCCGGAACATCGCCCAGCACGATCGGTCTCGGCCTGGGAATTTCGACGCGAATTTCCTCGACCACCTCGCCCGGGCTTGGGCTCATGACGAGGATGCGGTCCGACAGTCCGACGGCCTCCTCCACGCTGTGAGTGATGAAGAGCACCGTGGACCGACGGCGCAGCCACAGCGCCTCCAGGTCGGTGCGAACCTGCAAACGCGTCAGCGCGTCGAGCGCGCCGAAGGGCTCATCCATCAGCAGCAGCGACGGATCGTGGACGAGCGTGCGTATCAGCGAGACACGCTGCCGCATCCCGCCGGACAGTTGACGCGGGTACTTGTCCATCGCCGGCGTCAAGCGGAGTTGCGCGAATAGTTCCTTCGCCCGGGTCTCGATTTCCTTTCCTGGCAGCTTGCGAATGTCTGCATGCAGGGTAACGTTGCTCAGCGCCGTGCGAAAGTCGAGCAACAGATGGTCTTGAAACGCGATGCCGACGTCGGTGACGGGCTTGACCACCGACTGCCCCGCGATCGAGATGTCACCGCGACTGCGCTTGAGCAGCCCTGCGACCATCAGCATCAACGTGCTCTTGCCGCACCCCGAGGGCCCCACGACGGACAC
Organism: Casimicrobiaceae bacterium; assembly: GCA_035623155.1. Classification (GTDB taxonomy): domain Bacteria; phylum Pseudomonadota; class Gammaproteobacteria; order Burkholderiales; family Casimicrobiaceae; genus PALSA-1003. Next base: position 21,711 of record DASPTZ010000034.1, read on the forward strand.
GAACTCGCCGGCCTCGATGTCGACGCTGACCTCCTTGAGGGCACGAAACGGGTTGTCCGTGTCTTCGCCAAAAATCTTCGTGACCCGGTCGATGCAGATCGGCACTCCGCCTCTCGGCTGCATGCTCACTGCGTTCTCCGGCTGCAACATCTTGGTTCAGTCGCCTCGCGCTGCCGGGGCTTTCGACGCGTCGACGGCCTTCAGCGGCACCTTCGAGACGAGCAAGACCTTGCGTCCGCGCTGCACAACCCCGCCATCCTGATTGACAAGCTCGACGTCGAAGGTCGCGATCGCCAGGGTGGGCTTAGACTTGCTGTCGCGAAGCTCTGTAATGCGATAGTCGACGAAAATCGTGTCGCCGACGAAAATCGGACCGACGAACTTCCAGTCGCTTATGCCCAGGAAGGCGACCGCGGTTTCGCGAAACTCGCCGGTACGCGGCCACATCAGCCCATGCGCATAAGCGAGACCGAGCATCCCGTGCGCAACGCGACGCCCAAACTGGCTGTTCTTGGCATAGACATCGCTGGTGTGCAGCTCCGAATAGTCGCCGGTAAGGCCGGCGAAGGCGACGAGGTCGGCTTCGGTGACCGTGCGCCCGGGACTCCGGAATGACATCCCGACGTGAAGATCCCCATAGGTGTAACCGAGCTTGCGTTCGTTGCCCATCCCTGGCGGCTCCGTTGCTTGACGGATTACGCGGTCACGACTTGCACGCGCGCATGGCCGATACCGCCGGCAAGTAGTCGTTGCTGTAGTAGGACTTGGGGTCCTGTCCCGCAGGCAGAAGCTTCACTTCGGACAGAAGGTCCTGCGACTTCGCCCACAGCGGATCTTCGGCCTTGCCGATGTATTTCGCGCCGCCGCTGCAGAACAGCGGCGTGATCGCGGCCAGCTCCGAGGCCGCTAGCTTTTCATTGACCTCGGGGAACACCTTCTTGAGATCCTTGATCGCCTGATCGGGATGGTCGAGCGCGAAGCTCCAACCCTTGAGGCTCGCGGCGATGAATTTCTTCACGAGGTCCGGGTTGCTCTTGAGGTAGTCGTTGCTGGCGAAGATCGACGTGCTCACGGTGGGAACGCCATGGTCCGCGAAGCGGTACACGTCAAGCTGGGCGCCCTGCGACTCCGCCTGGATCTGGTAGGCGTCGATCGAGCCGAGCACCACATCGACCTGGCCTTGCAAGAGCGCCGGCACCATGGACGCGACCGGCATGTCGATCATGTTGACGTCCGATTCCTTCAGATTGTTGGCCTTGAGCAGGAGTGGAAGCATCGTCGTCTGCGAGGAACCCGAGGGCACGCCGACCTTCTTGCCGGCGAGATCCTTCACCGACTTGATTCCGGTCTTCTTGAGCGACATGACCGCGTTGGGGTTCGACTGATAGATGGTCGAGACCACCTTCATCGGCGCGCCCTTCGCGATCAGCTGCATCACCGCGACCGCGTCGGCGTACGCGAGCTGGGCGCGTCCGTTGGCGACGAGCTGGGCCGTGTTGCCCGAGCCGTTGCCCTGCACCAGCGTGACATCGAGGCCCGCGTCGCTATAGTACCCCTCGGCGACGGCGGCCGCGAAGCCGGCGTTCGGACCGCCCGCCATCCAGTTCAACTGGAACGTGACCGGCGTGCCGGCTGCACGCGCGTTCGCAGCCGTCAGGAGCGCTGCCGCGAATGTGCCGACGATGAACGACTTCGAGAACGCTTGATGCATGTGGTCTCCTCGTTGAGTTGGGCGGCCCGATCCGATGCCCCGGGTCTTGTGATGCTTCTACGCGACGTAAAGCTCCTAATTAGTTGTACTTCGCTCGCTGCCAGGGCGTCATCGCCCATTCGCTGAATTCGACGAGATAGTTGATGGTGATCCCGACGATCGTCAGGACTACGAGCACCGCAAACACGAGCTCGATGTCCATGGTGCTCGTTCCCCGCAGCAGCACGTACCCCAGGCCCTTGTTCGCGCCGACGAACTCAGCGACGATCGCCGCGGTGGCTGCGATGGTCGCAGAGGTCTTGATACCCGAAAAGATGACGGGCAACGCGGCGGGAAAACGCAGATACCGGAACGTGTCCCAGCGCGATGCCCCCATCGACTTGGTAAGAAACAGCAACCGGTCGTCGAGGATCATGAAGCCGCTGATACTTGCGAGCAGAAGCGGGAAGAACGTCATGAGGATGGTCAGAAGCACTTTCGATTCCAGTCCGAATCCGAGCCACACGAGGAACAGGGGCGCGACGGCGATCTTAGGGACCAGCTGCATCAGCATGATGGGCGGATAGACGACCTGCTTGGCGAGCGCGGAAAGCGCGATAAGGAGGCCGAGCGGAATCGCAGTTACGATCGTGAGACCGAAGCCAAGCAGGATTTCGATGAGCGTTGTCTGCGAATGGCTCCAAAGGAGACCCGAGTCGCTCACCAAGCGCGAGAAAACCGCGCCCGGTCCCGGCAGCAGGTAGGCCGGGATCTTGAACAGCACGACCGCGCCCCACCACAGGACAACCATGCCGACAAAGGTCAGCGGTGGGAGCAGGTTCCAGGCGATCCGGCGAAGCAACCGAAAGCGTTTCGAGCTTCCGGCGCGCGGAGTGGCCTGGAAGCCTTCTGCCGACGGCGGCGCTTGCCAATCCTCCGGGCTTGCGATTCCGCTGGCGCGCTCGGGTGATGCAGTCACCGACACGTTCTCCACGCTCCCGTCGAATAATCAGAGAACGGCGCTTCGCGCCCGCCCGATAGCTTCACCAGTGCCTTCACGAGTGCCGACTGCTGCGCTCGCTTGCTTGGGTCTCATAGAAGACGATACACTGCTCAAAGATGGAACAGTATTCTGGGATGATCCGCCAGGCAAGCCCTTCACGTCAGGAAGTCGCACTCTGGGCGGAAGTTTTTTTCCGGTGCCGGCGTTGATTTTGCATCGCGGGGATCAATCGGTTGGCGCGACCTCCACCGGCCGCCCTTCGCGCGAGGATTCCAGCATCGCATCGATCAGCGCGTGCACGCGCAGCGCGCTGCGCCCGCTGGCCCGCGGCGCACGACCCTGCACCATCGCGTCGACGAAATCCTCGATCAGCAGGCGATGCGCCCCGTGCGAAAAGGCCATCGGGTCGGCGCCGCCGCCACCCTCGCTCGAGCCCGCGACCTCGAGCGGGGGCTTCCCCTGCTGCCGCACCGTCAGCGCTTCGGCTTCGAGCAGCGCACTGCCGAGCTCGCCCGCAACCTCGATACGCTCCGGGTAGCCCGGGTACGCGGCGCTGGTGGCGTCGATCACACCGATGCCGCCATCAGCATACTCGACCGTTGCGCAGGCGATGTCTTCGGTGTCGATCGCGCGCAACGGGCTCGTTCGGCACACCGCCGACACCCGCTGCGCCGGACCGACGAGATCGAGCAGCAAGTCGAGCGTGTGGATCGCTTGGGTGAGCAGCACGCCGCCGCCGTCGCGCGCGAGTGTACCTCGCCCGGGCTGCGCGAAGTAGTCGGCCGCGCGCCACCAGCGAATGGACGTCGACGTGCTGAGCAGGCCACCCAGCGCGCGCTCGCGCAGCAACCGGGCGAGCTGCAAGGCGCCCGGACGGAAGCGATGCTGGAACACGGTGCCGAGCGTACGGCCACGCGCTTCGAAATGCTCGACCAGCGCGCGGGCCGCGGGAAGATCCACGTCGACCGGCTTCTCGAGCAGCACGTCCTTGCCGGCCCCCGCGGCACGCATCGCGAGCTCCGAATGCGTGCGCGGCGGGGTCAGAATCAGCGCGGCGCGCACGCGCGCATCGGCAAGCAAGGCATCCAGGCTGGCGACGACCGGGAGATCGTATTGCTGCGCGAATGCGGCACGGCGTTCTGGGCTCGGACTGTAGGCCCCGATGACTTCGACCTTCTGCGCGAGGTCGCGCAGCGCCAATGCATGCGGCTTTACGGCCATGCCGAGCCCGATGATTCCAATCCCGACTCGGTTCACGATGCCTCCGCTGCACCGTGTTGGCCGCGCGCACGAACGAGCAGCAGGTTGGTGCCGTCCTGGACCACCGCGCGATGCTGATTCAGCGCCTGGATGTGCAGGGTAAGAATCCCGCGATCGCCCTTCGCCGTCGGTCGCTTGGCCGTGACCTCGACATGCGCCGACAGCCGATCGCCGGCGAAGACGGGCGCGCGAAAGCTCCACTCCCAATGCAGCGAGGCGACGCTTGCAAAGCGCTCGGACGCGCGGTTCTTGAGGCCGTCGATCAGAGCGAGACACAGAATGCCGTGCGCCACCCGGCGCGGAAACCCGAGCTCGCGGGCGAAGGCATCGTCCATGTGTACGTCGAAGAAATCTCCGGAAAGTCCGGCGAACTGCACGATGTGGGCTTCGGTGATGTCGATGCCGCCGGTGTCGAACTGCAACCCCACCGGCACGTCCTCGTAGTGCAGGGGTTCGCTCATGTGCCTGATCTCGCCAGTGCCGCTCGCGGCGCCGCTCCGCACGACGCGCGCACGACCAATTCGGGTGGAATGACCAGCCGCTGCGTCGGCTGGTCCGGATGCTCGATGCGCTCGCGCAGCAACTGCGCCGCGGCACGGCCGATCCCGGCAACGTCGACGGCCATGGTCGTCAGCGGCGGCAGCCACAGGGCGGCTTCGATCACGTCATCGGCGCCGACCACGGAGCAGTCGCGCCCGACTTCGACACCAAGATGACGCAGGCCGAGCATGGCACCGAACGCGAGAAGATCGTCGAAACACACGACCGCTGTCGGCGGGCGGCTGGCGTCGAACAGCTTGCGAACGGCGTGATAGCCGTCCTGGCGCGTGGGGCTGCATTCCACGACGAGGTCCGGCGAGAGCGCAATGTGGGCCTCCTTGAGCGCGGAACGAAAGCCTGCGAAGCGGTCGCGACCGGTCGTGGTGCGTCGATTCAACCCTATGAAAGCGACGCGACGGTGGCCCAGGTCGAGCAGATGGCGGGTGGCGAGCACCGATCCCAGCCGGTTGTCGTTGCCCACGTAGTCGACGTCGACGCCGGGAACGTAGCGCGACACCATCACCACCGGAATGTGCCATTCGCGCAGACGCTCGACCGCCGCGCGCGGCGTGCCCACCGCCGGCATCAGCAGCACGCCCTCGACGTTGTATTCGCGCAGCGTGGCGAGAAAGCGCGCCTGCCGCGGCACCGATTCAGCGCTGTTGCCGAGAAACAACACCCGCCCGTGTTCCTCGAGCACTTGCTCCACCCCGGCGGCGATCTCCGCGAAATACGGATTCAGAAGATCGCAGATCGACACTCCCACGATGTTGGTGCGCTTCTTGCGAAGCTGCGCCGCGGCGCGATCGTAGACGTAGCCGTGCTCCTTGATCACGCGCCACACGTGCTCGCGCGTGGTCTCGGCCACGAGCGGGCTGTTGTTCATCACCATCGACACCGTGCCGGTAGCCACACCGGCGTGCCGGGCGATATCCTTCAACGTGACGCGCCGCTTCACAGCTTGTGGATGTGCAGGCCGCCGTCGACGTGGACCGCGTCGCCGGTGACGAACGGCAGGTCGCCCGCGGCCAGGCAGGCGATCGTGCGCCCGACGTCCTCGGGCTCTCCCCAGCGTGCGATCGGCGTGATTCCTGCAGCGATCAGCCGATCGTACTTTTCGGCAGCCACTCGCGTCATGTCGGTGCGGATGATGCCAGGCCGCACTTCGTAGCACGCGATACCGGCCTCGGCGAGCCGCAGCGCGAACACTTTCACCGCCATCGACAACGCGGTCTTGGAAAAGCAATACTCGGCGCGGTCGGGCGCCACCATCACGGCGTTGGCCGAGGTGACGGTCACGATCGCGCGCGGATGTCGCGGCGGTGCGGCCTCGAGCATGCACCGCGCGACCGCCTGCGTGAGAAAGAACGTCCCGCGCAAGTTGACGCCGAGCACCCTGTCGAAGCTCTCCGGCGTGACTTCGAGCACGTCGCCGCGCCGCGCGACCGAAATGCCGGCATTGTTCACCAGGACGTCGATCGTGCCCGTACGTTCTCGCGCCTCGACGACGATCCTGGCGTGCACGTCCAGGCGCGCGATATCGGCGGCGATGAAGCGAGCGTGCGCGCCAAGCGCATGCGCCTGCCCGCGCGTCACCTCCATTGCTTCGCTCGTGGCGGCAAGATCGACCAGCGCGAGATCGAAACCCCGCGTGGCCAACGCGAGCGCCGCTCCGCGGCCGATGCCCCGGCTCGCGCCGGTGACAAGAGCGACCGGGCGGGTGCTATTGCGGCCCGCCTGGTTCATGGACAAGCTTCCACGCACGCTTCACCGCAGCAGCTCCCGCGCAATGATCATACGCTGGATCTGATTGGTGCCTTCGTAGATCTGCGTGATCTTGGCATCGCGATAGAGCCGCTCGACCGTGACCCCGCGGATGTAGCCGCTGCCGCCGTGGATCTGCACGGCGTTCTGGGTATGCAGCACGGCGGCGTCACCGGCAAAGCACTTGGCCATCGAAGACTCCATTGTGGCCTTCTCGCCGCGATCGAGGCGCTCGGCCGCGGCTTCGACCATCAGGCGCGCGGCGTGCGTGTCCTTCGCCATGTCGGCGATCATCCATTGCACGGCTTGAAATTCAGCGATGGGCCGCCCGAACTGGCGCCGCATCTTGGCGTATGCGATGCTTTGCTCGAGCGCATCCTGCAGTATGCCTACCGCAAGCGCGGCAATGCCCACGCGTCCCTTCTCGAGCACGCTCATCATGATGTGAAAGCCGCGGCCGAGCGGGCCGAGCAACGCCTCCGCCGGCAGCTTTACATCGTCGAAGAACAGCGCCCCAACCTGCGAGGCGCGCTGGCCCATCTTGTGCTCCTTCTTGCCGCGCGCCACACCGGGACGGTCGAGATCGACGATGAAAATGCTCATGCCGCGGTGCCCCGCTTCGGGATCGGTGCGAGCGAGCACCAGCGCGAAATCGGCGACCGGCGCGTTGTGGATCCACAGCTTCTGCCCGGTGAGCCGCCAGCCGCTGCCATCGCGCACGGCGGTCGATTTGAGACTCGCCAGATCCGAGCCAGATTCGGCTTCCGTGAGCGCGTAGGCGCAGCGCTTCTGGGCTTTGATGGTCGGGGGCAGGTATTGCGCGCGCTGCGCCGGCGTGCCGTAGCCGGCGAGCAACGTGCCGATGAGCTCGATCAATCCGCACTGATCCGCAACCGACGCATATCCGCGGGCGAGCTCCTCCATCACCGCCGCATAGGTGCGCACATCGGCACCCACGCCGCCATCCTGCTCGGGCACGGTGATGCCAAACAGGCCGAGCGCGCCGCACTCTGTGTAGAGCTCGCACGGAAACGCTTCTGTCGCGTCGAGCTCGGCAGCGATTGGCCTGATGCGCTCCTCGGCGAAGCGCCGCGTCGCTTCGCGGATGGCCTCCGCCCGCGCCGAGTCCGGCGCGGCGCGCTCCTCTGTTACGTGCATGGCGCTCCTCGGTGGGTTGCTCCGGAAAGCGGTTGACGCGTGATTTGAACCGATTCAAAATGCGAAACTATTAAAGCACCCGGCGACTGCCGCAGTCAAGCGTTTCGAGCGCTCGCATTTCGTGCGCGCGCACTCGAAACGGCAGTGCCGCGCGGTCCAAGCATCGATAGCCGTCGCGTGCAGGACGCAATATGGAGTCGAACCTTATGCTCGAGGGCATGCGCATCGTGAGCTTCTGCCATTGGCTGCAGGGGCCCGCGGCATTGCAGTATCTCGCCGACCTCGGGGCGGACGTCGTTCGGGTCGAGCCGCCTCAAGGCGGTTTCGAGCGCCGATGGTCGGGTGCCGGCAAGCACCTCGCCGGCGTCAGCACGCTGTATCTCGCGGCCAATCGCAACGTGCGCAGCATCGCCGTCGACTTAAAGGACCCGCGCGGGGTCGACGTCGCGTGGCGACTGATTGCGCAAGCGAATGTCGTCGCCGAGAATTTCCGGCCCGGCGTGCTTAATCGCATCGGCCTCGGTTACGAGGCGGTGCGCGCGCGTCATCCCGGCATCATCTACGCCTCTGCGAGCGGCTACGGCGACGGGCCGCTGCGCGACCGCCCCGGGCAGGATCTCTTGCTCCAAGCGCGCGCCGGCATCGTGGCAGCGACGGGCGAGAGCACGAATCCCACGCCGATCGGCAACGCTGCGGTCGATCAGCACGGCGCAACCCTGTTCGCACTCGGGATCCTCGCGGCGTACGTGCGCCAGCGGCGCAGCGGCGAGGGCTGCCGGGTGGAAAGCAGTCTGTACACCGCCGCATTGGATCTCATCTCCGAAGCGCTGACGCATTACGCCTCCGGCGGCCACACGCGCGGGATATTCGTCCGTGAGCGCCATCTCGCCAACTGGTACAACGAGGCGCCCTACGGCGTGTACGAGCTCGCCGACTGCCATGTCGCGATCTCGCTCAACGACCCCGCTGAGCTCGCGGCCGCATTGAACGATGACGCCCTGGCCGCGCTCTCCGAGGTCGACCGCTTTACGCGCCGCGACGAGTACGCCGCGGCGTTGGCGCGTGCTCTGCAAGGGCGCCGCTACGCCGACGTCGAAGCCGCCTTCGAGCGGCATGGCATCTGGTACGAGCGGGTGCGCGATTTCGACGACGTGCTGACCGACCCGCAAGCAGCTTATGCCGAGGTCTTTCGCCGCGTGCCGGTGCGCGATGCACAAGCCACGCTCGTGAACCATCCGATCCGCTACGACGGAGCGTCGCCTCCTTTGCGCCACCTGTCGATCGATCCGGGCGAGGACACGCGCGACGTGCTGCGCGAGGCCGGCTATGTCGAAAAGGAGATCGAAGAACTCGTCGCGGCGCGCGTCGTCATCGCGGCCGATCGTTCGGGGCGGCAACCGCGCCTCGATGCGCACCTGAGCGGCACGGCAGCTCAGTCACATGGAGCCGAACCATGACCACTGACTTGATCGCACTTACGATCGACGAAGGAGTCGCCATCCTGACCCTCAACCGCCCGGAGAAGCTGAACGCAATCACGCCCGACATGGCCGCGGCCATCCAGGAGCACTGCGCTGCAGTCGATCGCGACGACAGCGTTCGCGTCCTGCTGGTCAGAGGCGCCGGCGAGCGCGCGTTTTGCGCGGGCAGCGACCTCAATGCGCTCGCTGAATATCCCTCCAGTTGGAAGTTCCGCAATCGCGTTGAGTACGCGACTGCGGTGCGCGATGTGCGCAAGCCCGTCGTGGCCGCGTTGAAAGGATGGGTCCTGGGCGGCGGGTGCGAAATCGCGTTGTCGGCCGACATCCGTGTAGCCGGTGCGAGCGCACGTTGCGGGTTTCCGGAAGTCAAGCGCGGCTGGGTCGGCGGAGGCGGCGCCTCGCAGATGTTGCCGCGGCTGATCGGCTACGGTCAGGCGATGCGCCTGTTGCTCACGGGCGAAGCGATCGACGCGCAAGAGGCGCTTCGCCTGGGGCTCGTCGAGCTGCTGGTGGCAGACGCCGAGGTCGACGCTCGCGCGCTCGCGCTGTGCCGGCAGATCGCCAGCTACAGCCCCGTTGCCGTCGAGGCGGTCAAGGCGTCCGTGCGCATGGCGCTCATCGCTCCTCTGGACGGCGGCCTGCGCTACGAGAACGAAATGAACGCGCTGTGCTTCGCAGCGGGCGACCACCTCGAGGGAATCCGCGCGTTCCAGCAGAACCGTCCGGCGCAATTCAAGCGCTGAACGCTTTGTCCGCTGCCCTTGCGGCGCACGGCGGCCCCGGCGGCCGGGGACCGCCGCGATGCTCTCGATTACGCGGGCTTCACCGCATTCATGTCGAGCTGCCAACCCGCGGCCGTGAGCGGGAACTTGGCAATGGTCTTGCGCACCGCGATGCGGTAGACCGGCTGGAACAAGATGAAGTGGTTCGCCTGGTCGACCGCGCGCTTTTGCCATTCGATCCAAAGGTCCGCCTGCTTGTTAGGATCGCTTTCCTCGGTGGCGGCAATCGTGAGATTCAGCATGTCCTGCGGCGGCGTCCAGTGCACGCGCTTCGCGACGCGATTCACGACCGCCTCGGCCCACAGGCTGTCATCCACCGCCGGGGGATTCCAGAACGTCAGCACTCCGCCCACCGCCTTGCCGGTCGTGTAGGTCGTGCGCAGATTCACCTGGTCCTTCGGGCTCAGCACGGCCCTGATGCCGACCCGCGCGAGGTCCGACTGGATCTTCTGCGCAAGCAGCTGATAAGTGACACCCGCGACCGCGGCGTTGCCGTACGTAATCTCGAACTCGAACCCGTCGGAATAACCTGCTTTGGCGAGCAGCTCCTTGGCTCGCGCGAGGTCCTGACGGAAGCCGATCTGCCGGGCGATGGCTTCGGTCGAGCCCGCCACGCCGATCGGAAGGAAATGCGCGGGACGCACGGCGGCACCCCCAAGCAGCGAGTTCTTGATGCCGTCGTAGTCGATGGCGTAGCCGATCGCCTGGCGCGCCTCCTTCACCGCGAGCGCCTTGTTGAATTCGGGCTCCTGCGTGAGTGCCATGTACACGAAATCGAGGCTGGTGAGCGACTCCACCCGCACGTCCTTGTCGCCGCTCAGGGTCGCGATCTGCTCTGGAATGAGATTGAATGCCGCGTCGGCGTCGCCGCGCCGCACCGCAAGAAGCTGGGCCGCGCTGTCGCTCATGTGCCGGATCACCACACGCTCGAACGGCGGCATTCCGCCCCAATAGTTGGCGTTGCGGGTGAACTGGATCTGCGCGTTACGCTCCCATCCGGTGATCACATACGCCCCGGTTCCGGCCGAATTGCCGTTGAGCCACGCGGTGGCCTTGTCTTCGTCTTTCGCGTTCGGACCAGCGGTGCCGCCGTGCTGCTCGACCAGTTTGCGGTCCATTACGACGAATTCGGGCGCGGCGATGATCGTCAGCAGCGGCTGGGCCGGCTTCTTGAGAATGATGTCGATGGTGCGCGGGTCGACGATTTCGACGCGCTCGACGTGGGCCACGTACTGCGCGGGCTGATCCTTCAAGTTCATGACGCGATCGAACGACCATTTCACGTCCTCGATCGTCATCGGTGCCCCGCTCGCGAACTTCACCCCGTCGCGGATCGTGAACCGCCACCCTTTCCCGTCGGGCGTACGGGCCCAGCGCGTGGCGAGCGCCGGCTTGAGGTTGATGTAGTCGCCGGGCGTCATCGTCACCAGGGTCTCGTACGCGGCCTCCATCGACATCGGCGAAGTGTATTGCGCGATCCTGGCAGGATCGAGCGTGATGGTGTCGCTGATATCGATTGCAATGACCAGCGTGTTCCTGTGCGCCTGCGCGAACACTTGGCGGGGCAGCCCCGCGGCAAGCATCGCGCCGCCCGCTCCCATGAGCTTCAGGACGTCTCTACGGCTCAGCCGTTGGAACTTTTCGTGCGTCATCTATCCTCCCTCTTGCTGCGTGGTCGATGGCGTTTGCGCCAATGTAGGCGCCGACGCCGGGGTTGTAAACGGTCCGCGCTAGACTCGAGCGTCGTCCTCGAGCAGGGCGAGGCGCGGGGAACGAAGCGGCACCTCCTTGGCGGCGAGATCGCGGGCGAGCCCCATCTTTTGTGGCAGAAAGAGCCGCGCGTCCATGGGCTGCAGCGTCGGAGCGACGGCCGGGCGAAAGCCCATTTTCGAGAGCACGTCGCGCTCGACATCCACGCCCGGGGCAATCTCAACGAGCTCGAGCCCGCTTTTCGCAAGGCGGAACACTGCACGTTCGGTGATGTACAGCACATTCTGGCCGCGCTCTCGGCCGTACATGCCGCTGTACGTGACCTGCTGCACGGCGTCGACGAACTTCCGATGCTCGCCATCGCGGACGATGCGCGTCTCACCGCCCGGCCAGGCGATGTCGGTCTTGCCGGCCAGGAACGTGCCGCTGAAGATCACCCGCTTGGCGTTCTGGCTGATGTTGGTGAACCCGCCGGGACCGATGATGCGATTGGAAAACCTGCTGACGTTCACGTTGCCCTGCGCATCCACTTCGGCAAACGACAAGAACGCGAGCTCGAGGCCGCCACCATCGTAGAAATCGAACTGGTACGGCTGGTCGATCATTGCCGCATAGTTACTCGACGCGCCGGCCTCCTTGCCCGAAGCAGGCGCGCCGCCGATCAGGCCCTGCTCGTTGGTAAGGCACACCTCGCTCAAGCACCCTTCTTCTGCAGCGATGTTCGCGATTCCCGTCGAAATGCCCGAGCCGAGGTTGCAGATGGCGCCGGGAAACAACTCGAGCGCCGCGCGCCGTGCGATCACCTTGCGCGCATCGAGCGGCAGCACCGGAATATCGGACAGCGGCAAACGCAGTTCTCCCGCATAGGAGGGGCTGTATTCGGTGACATACGTCTGGCGCTGGTCGGGCACAACAACGACCGCATCGACAAGTACGCCGGGTATCTTCACCTGCTTCGCCGGAAGCGTGTTGCGCACGGCCATGCGCTTCACCTGCACGACGACGAGGCCGCCGCAGCGGCGCGTGGCCTGCGCCTCGGACAGCATTTCGCCGAACACCGCCTCCTGCTCCATCGTGACGTTGCCATCCTCGTCGGCCGTCGTGCCGCGCAGAAAGCACACGTCGACGTTGAACGGCTTGTAGAACAGATATTCCTCGCCGCGAAACGTCACCAGCTCGACGATGTCTTCGCGCGCGCATCTGCTCTGGCGTCCACCTTCGAGGCGCGGATCGACGAAGGTGTGCAGACCGGTCTGCGTGATCAGGCCCGGGCGTCCCGCGGCCATCTCGCGCATGAGCAGCGATAGAGCGCCCTGCGGCAGCGTGTACGCCTCGATCCTGTCCGCAATGGCAAGGTCGGATATGCCCGGCGAATTCACGAACGTGCCGCCGACATCGCGCTGGATGAGACCCTCGTGAGCGAGATGGCCGATGCCCAGCTTGCCGTCGTCTCCCAGGCCGACGGGGTGCACGACGGTAAGCCCGCGCGGCTCACCCTGCGACAGGAAGCGGCGCTCGACGGCGGCGAGCAGCGCCTCGGGCACTGCATGGCCGCCGCCCGAGCCGCCCACCAGGAGCGTGTCGCCGGAGTGTATCAACTTGGCTGCTTCATCGGGTGTTATGCGTCGCACGTGCGCTTCTCCATCATGAAAACTTTCCCGGGAAATGACAGGCGACCTCATGGCGGCCGTGGTGAACAGCGAGCGCGGGGTCGCGCTCCGTGCAGATCGGCTGCGCGATCGGGCATCGCGTCCGGAACCGGCAGCCCGACGGCGGCTCGATCGCGCTCGGCGGCTCGCCGGTGAGCGGCAGGTTTCGCCGCTGCCGCTCCGCAGCCACGTCGGGGATGGGCACCGCGGAGATGAGATGGCGGGTGTACGGATGCAGCGGCGCGGCGAACAGTTCGTCGGCCGCCGCGCTCTCCATCACCTTCCCGAGGTAGAGCACCACGATCCGATCCGAAATGTGGCGCACCACCGCGAGATCGTGCGCGATGAAGAGGTACGTGAGTCCGAACCGCTCCTGCAGATCGACCAACAGATTGATGATTTGCGCCTGGATGTTGACGTCGAGTGCGGAGATCGGCTCGTCGGCAACGATGAAATCGGGCCGTACCGCCAGCGCGCGGGCGATGGAAATGCGCTGGCGCTGCCCGCCCGAGAATTCGTGCGGATAGCGCCTCACCGCTCGAGGGCTGATGCCGACCAACTCGAGGATCTCCGCGATGCGCTCGGCGGTTTCGGCCGTGCCGTGCGTCACGCCGTGGAAGCGCAACGGCTCGCCGAGGGTCTCGCCCAACGTCATGCGCGGGTTGAGCGAAGAATACGGGTCCTGGAACACCATCTGCATTCGCCGGCGCAGCGGGCGGATCGTGGCCGCGGAGGCGTTGCTGATGTCCTGCCCGGCGAACACGATCGAGCCCGCCGTCGGCGCATGAATGCGGGCGATCAAGCGCGCCAACGTTGACTTGCCGCAGCCCGATTCGCCAACGATGCCAACCGTTTCTCCCTGCGCGACATCGAGATCGACGCCGTCGACGGCATGCACTACCTGGTGCGGCTCGAAAAAGCCCTGGCGCGGCACCGGGAAGTGCTTGGTGACGCCACGCACTTCGAGCAGCCGCTCACCGCGCGCGAGCAGGGTCGCGTGGGTTTGCGCGAAGCCCGTGGAAGCGCTTTGCGCCATGGCCGGCGAAGCCTCGCGACGATGGCCTGCGAGCGTTCCGCCAGCCTGCGCGACCCAGCAGCGCGACTTGCGACCGGGTCCCACGTCGAGCAGATCGGGGTGGCGCGCACACTGCTCGATGCGAAACGGGCAGCGCTCCGCAAACCGGCAGCCCGGCGGATGATTTAGCGGATCGGGAGGCGTACCGCCGATGGTGGTCAGGCGTCGCGCTCCCGGCTCATGACGGTCGAGACGCGGCACGGCGTTGATCAGCGCCCAGGTGTACGGATGCCGCGGATCGGCGAGCAGCGCTTCGGTCGGGCCTTCCTCCACCACCTCGCCCGCGTACATCACCACGACGCGCGCGCAGACCCGCGCGATCACGCCGAGGTCGTGGCTGATCAATATGATCGCCGTGGCGAAGTCGCGGTTGAGCTCGCGCAGGAGCTCCAGGATCTGCGCTTGTATGGTCACATCGAGCGCGGTGGTCGGCTCGTCGGCGATGAGCAGTGCGGGCTCGTTGCTCATGCCCATCGCGATCACCACCCGCTGCCGCATGCCGCCCGAGAATTGATGCGGATAGCTGCGGATCGCGCGGCCCGGCGCCGTGATTCCCATGCGTCCGAGCAGGTTCACCGAGCGCACGGTCGCCGCATCGACGTCGTAGCGTTGGTGAACGACCATGGTCTCGACGAGCTGACGCGCGATCCTCAACACCGGATTGAGCGAAGTCATCGGGTTCTGGAACACCATCGCCACGCCGCCGCCGCGCAGGGACCGCAGCTCCTCCGTGGTCATCGCCAGAACGTCGCGTCCCTGAAAGCGCACCTCGCCCGCGACGATGCGGCACGATTCGTCCAGCAGCCGCACGAGCGAGAGCGCGGCCACGCTCTTGCCCGAGCCCGACTCGCCCACGATCCCCAGGGTCTCGCCTCCAGCCACCGAGAAGCTGATCCCGTCGACGGCACGCACCACGCCTTCGTCGGTGAAGAAATGCGTTTTCAGGCCCTGCACCTGCAGGACCGGTGCGGCATCGATCGGTGTCGAATGAGCGGTGCGGCTCAAGATTCAGTCCGGAAACTAACGGCGCCTCGATTTGGGATCGAGCCAGTCGCGAATGCCGTCGCCCAGGAAGTTGAACCCGAGCACGACGCTCAAGATCGCGAGCCCGGGAAACGACGCGACCCACCACTGATCCACGAGCTCGCGGCCTTCCGCGACCATCGAGCCCCATTCGGGCGTGGGAGGCACGACGCCAAGGCCGAGGAACGACAAGCCGGCGAAGGTGATGATCGCGTTGCCGATGTCGAGGGTCACCAATACGATCAGCGGGCCGACCGCGTTGGGCAGGACGTGGCGCATCAGGATGCGCGAGGGGTTGAGTCCCACCACGTGCGCCGCTTCCACGTATTCCTGTGATCGTTGCACGATAACCAGCCCGCGAGCGAGGCGCGAGAACTTCGGCCACCACACGACGAGCATGGCGATGATGGTGTTGGTTGTGCCGATCCCGAGCGCAGCGGCGATGGCGAGCGCCAGGATGATCGGGGGAAAGCACAACACCAGGTCCGTCACGCGCATGATGATCTCCTCGATGCGCCCGCGTGCAAACGCCGCGATGCCGCCGACGAGCGTCCCGAATGCGGCGCTCACGAGCACGACGACGAAGCCCGTGGTGAGCGAGATGCGCGATCCGTAGAGAAGGCGGGTGAGCACGTCCCGGCCGAGCGCATCGGTGCCGAGCCAGTGCGTCCAGGAAGGCGGCTCGAGTCGATTGACGACGTCCACGGTGTCGGGAAGATACGGCGACAACAAGGGGGCCGTGATCGCGATCAACACCCAGATCGCGATGATCCCACCGCCGAGCGTGGCCAGTCCGTAACGCCGCGTCCAGCGCCGCCTCTTCGACGGCCGGCCGAGCGCGGCGGACTCCAGTGCGCGATAGCCTACGCTCACCGCAGCACGCGTGGATCGAGCAGCGCGTAGCTCACGTCGATCACCAGGTTGATGAGCAGGTACGTCACCGCGACAACGAGTGTGATCCCCATGATTGCCGGAAAATCCAGCGCCGCCGCGCTGCGAAACGTGTAAAGGCCGAGCCCCGGCCAGGAGAAGACCGTCTCGGTCATCACGGCGCCGCTCAGGAGGTTCGCATAGGCGAGGCCGCCCAGCGTAACGACCGGTATGAGCGCATTGGGGAGCACGTGGGAGATCATGACGGCGCGCTCCCTCAATCCTTTCGCGCGCGCCATCCGCACGTAATCCTGCTGCATGCTTTCGAGCATGCTCGCCCGCGTCGTGCGCGTGACCAGGCCGAGGGTGGTTGCAGCGAGCACGACCGACGGAAGGATCAGGTGCGCGAGCGTGTCGTGGAACGCGCTCCAATCACCCGCCAGCGCGGTATCGATCACGAAGAAGCGCGTCACTTGCGGCGGCGGCAGGGCGATAGGATCGAGCCGTCCCGGCCCCGGCGCGATCTGCAGCCCGCCGTAGAAGATCGCCAGCATGATGAAGGCCAGCCAGAACGTGGGCGATGAAACGCCGATCAGCGATATGAAGCGCGCCGCGTGATCGATCCAGGTGTCACGCCGCACGGCGGCGAACACACCCAGGGGAATGCCGACGAGCAGCGCTAGCAGGAATCCAGCCGTCGCAAGCTCGATGGTCGCCGGCGCGTAGGCCGCGATGTCTTCGAGCACCGGCCGTTGCGTGGCGATGGAGATGCCCAAGTCGCCGCGCGAAAGGCCCTTCAGGAAAATGAAGTAGCGCTCCCACAAGGGGAGGTCAAGCCCCCATTTGGCTCGGAATTGCGCGAGGAACTCCTTGTTCGACGCCGCGACGTCGCCGAGTTGAGCGAGCGCCGGATCGCCGGGAACCGTGTTGGCGATCAGAAAGATGACGAGGGTCGCGAGCACCGCCATCAGGAGCGAAAGCCCCAACCGCGACGCGACGTAGCGGATCATGCCTCAGCGGTGGATGTCGAACAACGCTGGACCACGCTTGAGCACGCTTCGAGCAATGACCACGCGGTGGATTTCGGACGTGCCGTCGAAAATCCGGAAGACGCGGGCATCACGGTAGTATCGCTCAATTGCCAGCTCCTTGCAGAAACCCATTCCACCGAATACCTGCACTCCGCGATCGACTACGCGGCCCAGCACCTCGGCCGCATGCACCTTGACCATCGAGATCCACTCGCGAGCCTCGAGCCCATGGTCGAGGATCCAAGCGGTGTGCAAGACCATCAGGCGCGCGGCATTGATGTCGATCACGCTGTCCGCCAGCATCCGCTGGATCATTTGAAACTCGCCGATGCTCTTGCCGAACTGCCTGCGCTCATTGGCAAAGCCGGTCATCAGCTCCAGCACATGACACGCTTTGCCGACTGCGCGCGCGCCGATGAGCGCGAGACGCACGCGGCCGAGCATCGTCATGATGATCTTGAAGCCTTGCCCTTGGTCTCCTAGAAGCGCCACCGGCTCAAGCGGCACATCGTCGAAGAACAATTCGTTGTGCGCAGTGCCGCGAAGCCCCATCATTTTCTGGTTCTTGCCGACGGCGAACCCCGGCAATCCCTTGTCGACCAGGAACAACGAGATCTCTTTTTCTCCGGTCCGAGCCGACACGAGGAAGCAGTCGCTCCATTCGCCGTCGCTGATGAAATGCTTGCTGCCGTTGAGCATCCAGCCCTTCGGCGTCTTGCGCGCGTGCGTCTTGATGCCCTGCGCATCGGAGCCGGCGCCCGGCTCGGTGATTGCAAGTGCTGAGATGCGCTCGCCGCTCACGATGGGCTTGAGCCAGCGGTCGATCTGCTCGCCCTTGCACGCGAGCAGCGCGTCGTAAACATCACCGAAGGCGCGGCGTATCAGGATGTCGGTGGTGTGGCCGAACTGCTCCTCGCAGAGCATCGTGTCGACGGTGTTCAATCCTCCTCCGCCGAACTCACTGGGCATATTGAGGGCGTAGAGGCCCAGCGCTTTGGACTTGGCGTAGATAGCGCGCGCAAGCTCCGGAGCGATGCCGTCGTTGCGCTCGACCTCCTCCTCGAGCGGCTGAAGCTCCTCCCTGATGAATCGACGTACCGTGTCGATCATCATCTTCTGCTCATCGCTGAGGCCAAAGTCCATGCGTTCTCCAAACGGGATGGATCGCTTGTCGCGCTTGCAGCCTGCGGGCGCTGCCGGCGCACGCCGGCCGCCGGAGCCAAGCGCGAGCGCCGCAGCCGGCCGATCGCCAATGCCTTCCCCTATGGCTGCAAACGCTCGAACCCCGGCTCTTGACGGCGCACGGGTCGGGTGGTCTAATGCCCGCATTATTGAATCGGTTCAAATTCCGCGTCAAGCATCTTCGCCGGCAGCCTCGAAGGGCCACGGATGGAAACGAAAGCTGCAGCCAATAAGGCGCGAACCGAGCGTTCCGGGCCGAAGGCCGGCGCGGCCGTCGTGGCGATCTGGAACGACATCCGCTCGGAGGCGCGCGCCGATTTCTACGAGTGGCACAACCGGGAACATATGGCCGAGCGCGTCGGCATTCCCGGTTTCCGGCGCGGCCGGCGCTTCGTCGCGATCGAGGCGGAACCCGAATTCTTCACCCTGTACGACACCGATGGCCCGCACGTGCTCGACGGCGCAGAGTACCTGCAACGGCTCAACCATCCGACGCCGGGGACTCGCCGTCTGATCGCCGCGTTCTTGAACATGTCGCGATCGCTCTGCAACGTCGCGCTCTCGCTCGGTGGCGGCGAGGGCGGGCTCATGATGACGCTTCGCTACGAAGTCGCCGACGGGCGCGCTGCGCAGATGACCGACGCGCTCGCCAAGCGCGCTCTGCCGATGCTAGTCGCTCGCCCGGGCGTCGCACGCGCGCGGCTGTGCATCGCGGATCGCCGCGCGAGCGGCATCCAGACGGTCGAAAAGAAGAACACAGAACGAGCGCGCGTTCCGAGCTGGATCATCCTCGTCGAGGGCGCTGCCGAAGCGGCCGCGCTAGAGAGCGCCTGCGACGAGCTGCTGTCGCTCGACGTCCTTACCGCGGCGGGCGCCACGGCCCCCGTGGAGCGCGGCCTCTACCAGCTGCAATACGCCCTTACTCCCGACCGTGGAGGGGCGGCATATTGAAGTACGCATGTGCACGCACATCATCCACGTAACAGCGCTCAGGAGGAAAACATGAAGGCAAGTCGCCGCCAGTTTCTCAGGACATCGGCTGGAATATCGGCTCTGGCCGGGGCCGGTGCGCTGGGATTCCCTGCAGTGCTCCGCGCGCAGCGCGGCCCGATCACGGTGCGCGTGGGCGATGTGACTACTACCGACAATCCGGAGTACTTCGCGCACCAGTTCTTCGCCAAGCGCATTTCGGAGGCGACCAAGGGCGAGTACGAGATCAAGATCTTCCCCAACAGCGTGCTCGGCGGCCACACCCAGATGAACGAGCAGGTGCGCAACGGCACGCTCGAGATGGCGAAGAGCGGCCAGGGCTTCCCGACGACGTACGACAAGCGGCTGGCGATCGTGAATCTGCCGTACCTCTACACCACGCGCCCGAAGCTCTACGCGGCCCTCGACGGAAAGCTCGGCGAGGCTTACGCGAAGGTTGCGGAGCAGTACGGCTTCGTCACGCTCGGTTTTTACGATTCCGGCATCCGCAACGTCTACAACCGCAAGGGGGCCTTCAAAACACCCGACGAGTTCGCGGCCATGAAGCTCAAGATCCGGGTGCAGCCGGATCAGATCATGATCGCCACGTTCAACCTGCTGGGAGCGCAGTCGACGCCGCTCGAGTTCGCCGAAGTGTACAACGCCCTCCAGCAAGGGGTGGTCGACGCCGCCGAGAACTCGGTCCCCTACTACATCTCGATGAAGCACATCGAGGTCGCGAAGTACTTCACCAAGACGCAGCATCTGTTCGGCATCGATCCGCTGTTCGCGAGCGCGAAGTGGTTCAATGCACAACCGGCGAACGCCCAGAAGATCTTCCGCGACGTGGCGCGCGAAGCCGTCGCCTACGAGCGCGACATCTGGTTGAAGGCCGAGGAGGCCGACTACGGCCGTGCCGCCACGGCGGGGACGATGATCAACGAGGCCGACATTCCGGCGTTCCAGCGCAAGGTGAGGCCGATCTGGGAGCAGAACAAGGCGAACCTCGGCGAGCTCTATGACATCGTCGAAGCGACGCAGTAGCTCGACGCAGCCGAACACGCCGTCCCTCGATACCCGCGCGGCGGCCCCGTCCGTGCGGCGCGGCATCCTGGACGTGGTCGACGGCGGCATTCGCCACCTCGAAAACTTCCTCGCGATCGCGCTGCTCGTCGCGATCGTCGTCGACGTGTCGCTGCAGGTCCTCTTCCGGTACGTCCTCTCGCACTCGCTGTCGTGGTCGAGCGAGCTCGCGACCTACATGTTCGCGTGGCTCACGCTGCTCGGAATGGCTATCGCGCAGCGCGAGCACGCGCACATCGAAGTGCAGTTCTTCGGGCATCTCGGCCCCGGCGTGCGCGTCGCGCTGGGGTGGATCGCCTGGGCCGCTTCGCTCGCGTTCTTCGCGCTGCTCCAGGTGGGCGGATATCTGTTCTTTGCCGGGGAGACGATCCAGTCGGGTCCCGCGACCGGCCTGCCGCTATGGGCCGTCTATTCGAGCCTGCCGATCGGCGCGACCCTCGGGCTGTTTCATGTGCTGCGCGATCTGTCCCGAGTGAGGCATCCGGACCGAAGCGCACGGCCCGACTTGCACGCAGCGCAGGGCTGACCTCAGGCGGCCGTTTGCCTCGCACAGGAGCCGCCGCATGAGCTTGGTGATGCTGGGCGTCTTCGGCCTGCTGTTGTGCCTGGGCGCGCCGATTCTCGCGGCGATGGGCGTCGGGGCCGCCGTCGGCTTCGCCGGATCGGGACTTTCGTTTTCCGAATTGGCTCGTTCGGTGTACGGTGGCATCAGCTCCTTTACGCTGCTCTCGATCCCGCTGTTCATCCTTGCGGGCGAGCTCCTCGGCAAGGGCGGCATGTCCGCGTTGCTGGTGCGCTTCGTGATCGCGCTGGTCGGCTGGCTGGCTGGCGGGCTGGGCATCTCCGTCGTGGTTGCGACCATGGTGTTCTCAGGAATCTCCGGCTCGGTCAACGCCGACGCTGCCGCGATCGGATCGGTGATGATCCCGATGATGACCAAGGCCGGTTACCGCAAGGAATGGGCGGCATCGATCGTCGCCGCTGCCGCGGGCACCGGCATCCTGATTCCTCCGTCGATCACCATGATCGTGCTGGGCACGATCGCGAATCTTTCCATCAAGCAGCTCTTCCTCGCCTCGCTCTTTCCCGCGGTTCTGCTCGGCATCGCCAAGGCGCTCGTCATCTATTACCGCGCCAAGGCGCGCATCGAGCCCTCCAACGAGCGAATCACGTTCTCTTTCGCCGAAGTCGTCAGGACGTTCATCGCCGCCCTGCCCGCCCTATTGGCGCCGGTCATCATCCTCGGCGGGATTCTGAGCGGGGTGTTCACGGCGACCGAGGCCGCGGTGATCGCGGTGCTCTATACCGCAGCGCTGACGATGCTGATCTACCGCTCGATCTCGATGGCCGTACTGCTGGAGGTGCTGCTGTCGACGGCACGGCTCACGGGCGTGGTGGTCGGACTGGTCGGCATCGCCTCGGCGATCGCGTACATCTTCGCGTACACGCAGGCCTCCGACGCGCTCGTCGCGTGGGCGAGCGCCTTCACGTCGCATTATCTGCTGTTCGTGACCATCGTCATGATCCTGTTCTGGATCCTCGGAGCCGTCATGGACGGCATACCGGCGCTCGTCATCCTGATGCCGCTGTTCATTCCGCTCGCGCAGAAAGCCGGCATGGATCCGATCCATTTCGCCATCTTCTCTCTTGCGATCTTCGGGATCTCGCTCGTGACGCCGCCGATCGGAACCGCCTGCTTCGTCGTATCGGCGATCGCCAAAGTCGACATGCGGCGGCTGTTCTGGCCGATGACACCGTTCATCGTCATCATGTTCTCGACGATCGTGCTGCTCGCGTATTTGCCATGGCTGTCGCTATATGTACCGCAGGCGATCGGCGGCTATCTCCCGGTGCAAGGCCCCTGAGCGCTCGCTGCTCGCCGAACGCGGCTTCAAACGCGGAGACATTGCCATGACGCGCGCTTTTTACGTGGAAGTCGGCGAGACCGCGCAATTCTCGAAGACGATAACGGAATCGGACGTGACGATGTTCTGCGCCGTCAGCGGGGATTTCGACCCGATCCACGTGGACGAGGAACACGCGCGGCGCACGCCGTTCGGCCGGCGCATCGCGCACGGCATTCTGTCCATGGCGCTGTTGTCGACGGTGTCGGCCATGATCAGCAAGCGTGCGCTCGAGCGCGGCAGCCGCGGCACCTCGGTGTCCATGGGCTACGATCGCATCCGGTTTCTGAAGCCGGTGTTCATCGGCGACACCCTCACCGCGCGCTACACAATCGCGGCGCTCGATCCGGTCAAGAGCCGCAGCCACTCGAAAGTCGAAGTGCTGAATCAGCGCGGCGAGTTGGTCGTCGCGGGCGAACACCTGATGAAGTGGCTGCCGCCGGAATCGTCCGAAGCCAGCGCTTAAGCGCCCAGCGGCTCGAAATCCCCGTTCGTGAGTCCCGGCAGGCGGTCGAGCGCCCGTTGGCGCCCTAGCAGACGGTCTGATGCCGTTCGACGCAGGTGGCGAGGACTTCGTCCGGGTCGCGCTTCCACCAGTTGTTTGCCGAGAAGATCTCGACTTCGTGCGCTCCGCGATAGCCCGCCGCCTCCATCCAGGAGCGGATCAGCGGAAGCTCGATCACCCCATCGCCCATCATTCCGCGGTCGAGCAGCAGGTCCGTCGTCGGTACCAGCCAATCGCAAAGATGAAAAGCCAGCAGCCTGCCGGGCTGGGCGCCGGCACGCTCGATCTCGCGCTTGAGCTCCCGGTCCCACCAGACGTGGTAGACGTCGACCGCGACGCCGAGTCCGCTTTGCGCTCCAGGCGCGAGCTCGTCGCAGAGACTGTTGGCGTGCGCCATCGTGTTGACGCAGGCGCGGTCTGCCGCGTACATCGGGTGCAGCGGCTCGATCGCGATAGGCATGTCCGCCGGCCGGGCGTACTCGAGCAGCGCTCCGATGCCATCGCGCACCATCTCGTGGGCGCCGGCGAGGTCCTTCGAAGCGATTAGGCCGTCGCTGTCCTTGGGCAACCCGCCGGCGACGAGCACGAGGCAGGGAGCGCCGAGCGTGAGCGCCTCGTCGACGGCGCGCTTGTTGTCGTCGATAGCCGCCTTGCGCGCGCTGCAGCTCTCCGCCGGGAACATCCCGCCGCGGCAGTAGCCCGACAGCGCCACGCCACTGTCGCGCAGCCGCTGCGCCGTTTCCTTGAGCCCTGCGGCGGCAACTTGATCGCGCCAGGGCGAGATCATGCGGATGCCGTGGCGCGCGCAGCCAGAGATGATCTCCGGCAGCTTCCACTGCTGGCGCAGCGTGGCGGTATTGATCGACAAGAGCTTGGGGTCGGGCGAGCTCATGGCTCACTTCATCCGTCGATACCATACACAGCCAGCAGGGAGCGCATGCGCCGGCAGGCTAACTCGGGATCGCGCAGCAATCCGGCGGCGTCGGCCAAGCGGAAGGTCTCTGCGAAGCGCACGATCGAGCGGGCGCTCTGCTGGCCCCCCACCATTGTGAAGTGATTCTGATGGCCGTTGAGCCACGCGAGGAACACCACGCCTGTCTTGTAGAAGCGCGTGGGCGCACCGAAAATCTGGCGTGACAAGGGCACCGTCGGCGCGAGGATCCCGTGAAACGCCTCGGGACGGCCCGCGGCGAGCTCGCCCAGCGCAGCCGAGGCCGCCGGAGCGATCGCGTCGAAAATCCCGAGCAGCGCGTCGCTGTGCCCTTCGGCATCGCCAGCGATCAACTCGGCGTAGTTGAAGTCGTCGCCGCTGTACATGCGCACGCCGGGCGCGAGGCGGCGCCGCATCGCGATCTCCTTGCCCGCATCGAGCAGCGATATCTTGACTCCGTCGACCTTCCGCGCGTGAGCGTTGACGATGGCGACCGCGGTGTCCATGGCGCGCAGGTGGTCGCGATCACCCCAGTAGCCCTCGAGGGCAGGGTCGAACATCTCGCCCAGCCAATGGATGATCACCGGCGCTCTCACCTGGCTCAGGATGCGGTCGTACACGCGCTCGTAATCGGCGGGTGCGCGCGCGATGCGGGCGAGCGCCCGGCTCGCCATCAGAATGATGCGGCCGCCGAGCGCCTCGATCGCGCCGATCTGCTCTTCGTAGGCACGGATGACGTCGTCGATCGTGCGTGCTTTCTCGGGCGCGAGGTGGTCGGTGCCGGCGCCGCTCGCCAGCAGCGCTCCCGGGACGTCGCGCGCCGCGTCGAGCGTGCGGCGGATCAGCGCGAGCGAGGCGGGCCAGTCGAGCCCCATCCCGCGCTGCGCGGTATCCATCGCCTCGGCCACGCCGAGACCGAGCGACCAGAGGTGCTGGCGGTAGGCGATCGTCGCTTCCCAGTCGATCGCTGGCTCGACCCAGGGATCCGCCGCCAGCGGATCGGCAACGACGTGCGCTGCCGAATACGCCACGCGAGTGAAAGCGCGTGTCGGCCGCGCGGGGAACGCCCGCGGGGCGCCGAGCACGTGCGTCTCGATGCGTCCGCCGGAGGTAGGCAGCGCGATCTTCAGCGACAATCGTTCGGGGGCGTTCATCATCGTTTCCTTGCTGGAGCCGCAGCGCGTCTAGCGAGACCGTCGGCGATTCGGATTTCCAGCGTCGGCACGTCGACCCAGCGCCGCTCGCGCCACGACTGCAGCGCGCACTCGACCAGTTGCACGCCCTTCGCGCCCTCGCGCAGCGTCCACTTGAACGGCGCATCGGCCACGACGTGACGGATGAAGTGCTCCCACTGCACCTTGAAGCCGTTGTCGTAAGTCGCCGTGTCCGGCACTTCCTCCCAGCCGGCGTAGAAATCGAGCGGCTGCTTCACATCCGGGTTCCAGACCGGGCGCGGCGTGTTGACTCGCGCCTGCGTGCGGCAGTCGGTGAGTCCTGCGACGGCGGATCCGTGCGTGCCGTCGACCTGGAAGGCGACGAGATCGTCCCGCCGCACCCGCACGCACCAGCTGCTGTTGATCGTGGCGATCACGCCGCCTTCCAGCTCGAACATGGCGTAGGCCGCGTCGTCGGCGGTCGCCTTGTATTTCTTCCCCTGTTCGTCCCATCGCTCGGGGATGTGCGCGGCGCCGAGGCAGGACACGCTCTTGACCTCGCCGAAGACGTTGTCGAGCACGTAGCGCCAGTGACACATCATATCGAGGATGATGCCGCCACCGTCCTCGGCGCGATAATTCCAGGATGGCCGCTGCGCCCGCTGCAGATCGCCCTCGAACACCCAGTAGCCGAACTCGCCCCGCACCGAAAGAAGCCGACCGAAGAAGCCCGCGTCGCGAAGGAACTTGAGCTTTAGCAAACCGGGCAGGAACAGCTTGTCCTGGACGGCGCCATGCTTGATGCCGGCATGCTCGGCGGTGCGGACGATGTCGAGCGCCTCGGCCAGGCTGGCCGCGATCGGCTTTTCGCAGTAGACGTGCTTTCCCGCGGCGATCGCGCGCTTGAGCAGCGCCGGCCGCATTTGCGTCGTCGCGGCGTCGAAGAACACGGCGTCCTCGCGATTTGCGAGCGCGCGATCGAGGTCGGTGTCGTAGCGCTCGATGCCGTGCGCGCGCGCGAGCGCGGAGAGCTTCTCGGCGTTGCGTCCGATCAGGATCGGGTCGGGCATGACTCGGTCGCCGTTCGCGAGCTCCACGCCGCCCTGCGCGCGGATCGCGACGATGGAGCGCATGAGATGCTGGTTCATTCCCATGCGGCCGGTCACGCCGTTCATGATGATGCCAAGCCTCTGCGTTGCCACTTTCCGAAGCTCCTTTCTTAGTCAGATCGCCGGACGGGCGGCCGTCGCGGTCCCGGCAAAGCGCGCCGGCCGCCACAGTCGGTCGATCGCCGGCTGGGGCGTGAGCGACGGCCAATCGGGCATGGCAGCGCTCGCGAAGCCTTCCCCCCAGAGGGAGCCGAGCGCCAGCCTGCCGTCGCGAATCGCGAGTCGCACTGCGCCATGCGAGCGCTCGTAGAGGTCCGGGTGCGCCGCGAGAAATGCCCGCTGCTCGGGCTCGGGGGCGCCGGCCATGCCGTTGACGTAATGGTGCCCATTGCGCTCGACGTGCTCGATGCCGAGCATCGCCGCCAGCGCGAGATCCTGTTGCACCGAAAGGCCCGCCTGCGTTGTCAAATCCTCGGCGGAAAGGAAGTACCGTGTCGCTCCCTCCTCCGCGTTCCAGCGCTCGCAGCGGGCGAGGTTCAAGAACGACTTGTACAGACCCTTGCAGCTCTTGCTGGAGACTCCGGTGTAGCCGAGCGCGCGCGCCCGGGGAAAAGCGTCCAGGGTTGCGTCGGATTCGTCGATCAGGAGCGCCAGCCGCGGCGCGATCCCACCGACGTCGCGTTCGAGCGCGTAGCGCCGCGCGACCGGCTGCTCGAAAAACGCGACGGCGGCAGAGAGCCGGCGCAGGCGCGGCTCCGCGCGCATCGCGTCGAGCAGCGCCGCGATCCCGGCAACGTCTTCGAACTGCTCGTTGCCGTCGAGCGTGACCTTGTAGGACGGCATGCCGTCGAGCACGCTCGCGATCTCGACCAGTCTTTGGAGGTCGGCGGCGACGTCTCCGCTGAGCTTGAGCTTGAACCAGGTCGGGCTGTGGGCGGCGATCACTTCCTCGAGCAACTCGGGCAGGCCGTCCGCGGCCTGTCTTGAATGGCCGCCGATGGCATCGAGCAGCCCGATCGTGTGCCGAAGCGCGATCGAGTCGCGCGGCGCGCAGCCGGCCAGAAGCGCATTGCTGTCGAAGCCGGCGAGGTCGGGCGCTACCGCGGCGGCGTCGAACCCCACCAGGTTGGACTTGATTGCGGTGTGGAAGGGCACGCGCAGCACCCGGCAAAGCGCATCGAGTATCGCCCGATCGATCTCCGCCGGACCGAATTGCGCCGCGAGCGCGGGCAATCCACGACGCTCGCCTTCGGCCAGACACCGCTCGTAGTGCGCGGCGAAGTGCGCGAAGGCCGAGCGAGGCGCGGCGTCCGCGAGGTACGCTTCGCGCGCCAGCGTGAGCGCGCAGCGCAGCTCTCCGACGTTGTCTTCGTTGGACCGCGCCGGATCCTTGTCGAACCATTTCGGAACCATCAGCTCGGCGGTGGCACCGACTCCGGCGCGGCCGTCGGGCAGGCGGATATCGGCCCGGACGAAAGCCTCGATCGTTTCGGTGAGCGTGGCCGCTCCGAACCGGAACGGCAGGCGCAGGCGCACCGGCCGCTCGAAGCAGTCGATGCCGGCCACGGCGAATGTCGGGGGCTGCGACATGCTCTTGATCGACTAGGTGTCCAGCGCCCCCTGCGCGTAGAAGTGGCTGCGGATCGTCTGCGTCAGCTTGACGAACGCGGGGTCGCCCATCATCGCAAGCGAGCGCGGGCGCGGCAGGTCGACGTCGTAGATCGCCGCGACAGCGCCGGGACGCTCGGTCATGACCAGTACCCGGTCGGACAGGAAGACCGCCTCGGGGATGCTGTGGGTGATCAGCATCACGGTTTTCCTGGTCTCGTACCAGATGCGCTGCAGCTCGAGGTTCATCTTCTCGCGCGTCATCGCGTCGAGCGCGCCGAATGGTTCGTCCATCAGCAGCACTGCCGGTTCGTGCACCAACGCGCGGCAGATCGACGCACGCTGCTGCATGCCGCCGGAGAGCTCCCAGGGATATTTCTGCGCGAAATCTTTCAGCCCGGTCATCGCGAGGAGCGCCTGTGCCTTCGGCAGGTACTGCGCGCGGCTCAAGCGGCGCATCTCGATCTGCAGCAGGATGTTGTCGAGCACGCTGCGCCAGGCGAGCAGCACCGGGCTCTGGAAGACGATGCCGACGTTGTCCGGCGGGCCGTTCACCGGCTTGCCGTCGAGGCGGATCTCTCCCGCCGACACGGGCAGTAGGCCCGCGACGAGCTTGAGCAGCGTCGACTTGCCGCAGCCGGACGGACCGACGATCGCCATGAACTCGCCGTCGCCGATGTCGAAGCTGAGCGGCTTGAGCGACTCGATCGGTCCGTTGACGCTGTGGTACGTCTTCGCGACACCGTCGATGCGGATCAAGGCGCGTCGCGCAGCATCCGTAGCGTCCGCCCCGGAAGCAGCGAGCGTGAGCGCGCTCTTCATGGCGGGGCTGACCATGGTCGCGCCGCGGCTCCTCAGGGCAGATAAGCGTTGGTGTAATAGTCCTCGGGCTTGCCCGCGCTCGCCTTGTCCACCCCGCCGTACTCCACCAGAAGCTGCAGCGTCTCGGCCATGTTGTTGGCGCTGACGCGAAACGGCGGGTCCTTCGGGTTGTCGGGTCCGTGATAGAGGGCGATGGTGTTCTTTAGACCGACGAGAGCGGTGTCCTTGACACCGGACTTGGGCTGCGCCTTGAGCATCGCGTCGATCGCCGCGTCCGGGTTTCTGGCGGCTTCCTCCAGCGAGCGGGTCGCGGCGCGCATGAAGCGCTTGACGACGTCGGGCTTGCTCTTGAGGAAATCCTTCTGGACGACGATGCCCGAGCTCACTAGGTTGACGCCGTAATCGGCGAACCGGATCGGATACACCGGCTTGTGCGTGGCGTCCTGCAGCTTGATCGCCTGGTCCATCACGTAACCGAGCAGCAGATCGGCCTGAGCGTTGATCACGGCATTGAGCTTGGTCTGCGCGTCGCCGGCGACCTGCTTGAAGTCGGTGTCCTTGAGGCCGGTTTTCTTCAGGAACAGCGGCCAGATCTGCGACATCGAGTCGCCGGGGGTGACCGCGACGATCTTGCCCTTGATGTCTTCGGGCTTGCGGATGTTCTTGTCGGCGAAGCCCATCACCGACATGGGTGAGGTTTGCAGCGCGACGCCAACCGCCGTGACCGGAGCGCCCTTCGACGCGGCCTTGATCATCGTCGGTACGTCGGCGTAACCGAAGGTCGCGGTGCCGGCCGCGACCGCCTGCACGGTGATGCCCGAGCCCCGACCCTCCTGGATGTCGAGGTCGAGCCCCTCCTGGTCGAAATAGCCGCGTTCCTTGCCGAGATAGAACGGCGCGTGCTCGCTGTAGGTATACCAGTTGAGCAGCAATACGACCTTCTCCTTGCCTTGGCCGAACGCCGGGGCGGCGACGAGCGCGCAAGCGGCCAGGATGATCGCGAAGGCGCGTTTGAACATGGTTTTCTCCTGATTATGGGTGCGGGGCGGAAATCAAGCGGTGGCGTGGAATTCGTCTCGGTGCGACGCATGCCACGGAATCATCATCCTCTCCACCAGGTCGACGGCGGCGAAGAGCAGCACGCCGATGAGCGACAGCACGGTGAGCGCCGCGAACATGAGCGGCAGATCGAAATTGCCGTTGGCGATCTGCAGGACGTACCCGATACCCGAATTCGAGCCCACGAATTCGCCGACGACCGCGCCGACGACGGCAAGGGTAACGGAGACCTTCAGCCCGGCAAAGATCGAGGGCAGCGCCTGCGGCAGGCTGATGCGCAGGAACACCTGCAGACGGGTCGCCTTCATCGAGCGGGCGAGATCGAGCATGTCGCGCTCGACCGACTTGAACCCCGCGACCGTGGACACGACGATCGGGAAGAAGCCGAGCAGGAACGCGGCGATCACCTTCGGAATGATGCCGAAGCCGAACCAGACGACGAACAGGGGAGCAATCGCGACCTTGGGCACGCTTTGCGAGAACACGAGCAGCGGGTACACGAACCCTTCGACCGTCCGTGAATATGCGATCAGGAGCGCCATCGGGATGCCGAACGCGATGGACAGGCCGAACCCGCCGAGCGTCGCGTACGTCGTGACCAGGCTCTCGCGCAACAGCTTGGGCCATTCGTTGACGAGCTGCACCACGACGTCCCATGGGGCCGGAATGAGATAGGGCGGGATGCGGAACACGACCACCACGGCTTCCCACAGGAGGAGCAGGAGGGCGATCAGCAGGATCGGGCGCGCCCAGGCCGAGTAGAGCACGCGGCTCCACCACGATTGTCCCATCTAGAGCCTCCCCTAGTAACTGACCGGATAGCTAAGCGTCACGCCTGTCCCGACGCCTTGTCAACACCCGGAGCGCGCTCCGGCCGCAGATACCCCGGGATCACCTTCGATCAGGCAATCGGCACGCGAACCGCGTTGGCCTGAAGCCACGCGTCGAACGAGAGCAGTTCAGGGCTGAGCGAGCGAGCCCCGCTAAGGTCCGTCAACGCCGACGCGGCGCCTTTGTATGGCACGTGTGCAATATGGGCTCCCGTCGCCCGCTTGAACAATTCGAGGGTGGGGTGAGTGTAGTGCCGTTGCCGGTGGGCGCACAGGGAACTGCCCTTTGTGGGCGCGCGATCGACCACATCGCTCTCACGAAGTGATCTCTGTCAGGCCATGCCCGCATTATGCCCCAATGGACAATGGCCATTGCTGTTATGCTCGAACTCCCGGATGGCCAAGCTCGAACGTGTCAAAGCTGGGCTGGCGGGCGCAGCGATCGACCGTCCACCCTATAGCCCGGCCAAAAGGAAACCCGTCGGCGTCCCGCGAGGTTCGGTATTTTGGACCTTGCGGCTGTGATTCGAAATTGTGGTGGGGACAATATCTTGGTCATTGGCCACGATCGTCCGAAGCGGGTGCTCACAAAGCGTTCCTGTCTCGCGTACACGTTAGCAAATGCAGCCGATGGATCATTGGAGGCGCGTCGAAGCCGCAATCGCTGGCAATGCGGTCGATCACGTGCCGATCACGCTGTGGCGTCATTTTCCGGAAGACGACCAGCGGGGCGACAAGCTCGTCGCTCACACGCTTGCCTGGCAGCAGCGCTGGGGCTTTGATGTCGTCAAGTTCATGCCCTCCGGCACGTACGGTATCGAAGACTGGGGCGCGTCGAGTGCTTATCGCGGAGCGGCGAATGGCGCGCGTGTGGTCACCGAGCCTGCGGTCCGGCGCACGGCGGACTGGCGTCGCATCGTCGAGCTCGATGTGCGGCGTGGAACGTACGGAAGGCAGAACGAGGCACTCGCCGCGGTCGCGAAGGCGCTCGCCGGCTCGGTACCGTTGCTGCAGACGGTCTTCAGTCCGCTCACCACTGCGCGGAAGCTTGCCACCGAAGGACTCTTTGCGGACCTGCGTTGCGCGCCCGAAACCGTCGAAAAGGCGCTCAGCGTGATCACACGCGTCACCATCCGCTTCGCTTTGGATGCCATCTCGGTGGGCGCTCACGGCGTGTTCTTTGCCACGCAGCTTGCCTCCTACCGGATGCTCAGTGTCGCGGAGTACGAGCGATTCGGCCGGCGCTACGATCTGGAGGTGCTGGCCGCGCTCGCAGGCAAGGCACGCCTCGTCATGCTGCACGCGCATGGCGAGGACATCATGTTCGACCTCCTCGCCGCGTATCCGGTGCAGATGATGAACTGGCACGACCGGGTGACGGACCCCGATCTGCGGGGAGCGATGACACGCTTTCCCGGCCTGCTCGTCGGAGGTCTGCATGAGCGCGGTGCGCTGCTCGCTGGAGAGCAGAAAGCAATCGAGAACGAGGTCCGCGACGCGATGGCCGCGACCGGCGGGCGGCGCTTGATGCTGGGGCCCGGTTGCGTCATACCGCTCGCAGTCGCCGATTCGGCCATCGAGACGGCCGTGCAAGCGGTTCGCGGGCGAGTGTAGCGGTGCGCCGCGAGTGACCGCGAATTCAGCCGGCTGCCTCCTCGCCACGCCGGCCCAGGTAGGCATCCTGCACCGCGGGGTCGTTCAGCAGCTCCCTCGCGGGCCTGTCGAGGACGATCGCACCGTTGCGGATCACGTAGCCGCGGTCGGCGATCGACAGTGCAAGCGTCGCGTTCTGCTCGACCATGAATACGCTCACGCCCTGGCGGCTGATGGTCGCGATGGTCTCCAGCACGCGCTCGACGTAGTTCGGCGCGAGTCCCATCGTCGGCTCGTCCATGCACACGAGCTTCGGCCGGCTCATGAGCGCGCGGGCGATGGCCAGCATTTGCTGCTCGCCGCCGCTCAGCGTTCCCGCGAGCTGCGCTCGCCGCTCGGCCAGCCGCGGAAAGAGCGCGAACATCCGCTCGAGATCGGAGCGGATACTGGCGCGATCCGTACGAAGGAACGCGCCCATGCGCAGGTTCTCTTCGACCGTCATCGCCGAGAATACGCGACGCGCCTCCGGCACCGAGGCTAAGCCCAGCCGGATGCGGGCCGAGGTCGGCAACGCGATTGCGTCTGCGCCCAGGATCGACATGCTGCCGGCTGCCGGTCGAAGCAGGCCGAGGATGGTCTTCATGGTCGTCGACTTGCCGCTGGCGTTGCCGCCAAGGAGGCACACGAGCTCGCCCGCGCTGACGTGCAGCGACACCTTGTCGAGCGCTTGGACCGCACCGTAGAAGACATCGACGCCGGTGAGCTCGACCAGCGGTGCCGCGGCAGTGGAGCGAGCAGGTGTCTCCGCAGCGCGATCTCGGCGCGCATCGAGGCCGCGCCGACGGCCGAGATAGGCCTCGACGACTCTTGCATCCTGTTGCACCGCTTCCGGCCGGCCGGCCGCGATCACTTTCCCCTCGTCGAGAACGATGACGTGGTCGGAGAGGGTCATCACGAGGTCGAGCTTGTGCTCGATCAGCAACACCGCAAGGCCGTCCTGTCGCAGCGTTGCAATCTGCTCGAGGAGCTCCTGCGTCTCCGTCGGGTTCATGCCGGCCGTGGGCTCGTCGAGAAGCAGCAACCGAGGGTGCAGAGCGAGCGCACGTCCGATTTCGGTGCGCCGCCGATTGGCGTAGGAGAGCGAGTAGGCGTACTGCTCGCGTCGTGGCAGCAGGCGCTCGCCGAAGCGGGCGAGCTCCGCCTCGACGTCGGCGCGCGCCGCGGTCTCCTCACGGCGAGCCCCAGGCGGCTGGACCAGCGCAACGGCAACTTCCGCGAGAAGCGGCAGCCAGCGCGC
>DASPTZ010000035.1:0-15383 GCA_035623155.1 Casimicrobiaceae bacterium
TCGGCGTGAGCGTGGCGCTGTTGAAGAAACAAGAGAACTGAAGCCATGTACGCCAAGAACATCCTGCACCTGGGCATCAAGGAACTCTGGGCTCTGGCCCGCGACCCGATACTACTTCTGCTCATCGCGTACGTGTTCACGGTGGACATCTATTCGATTTCGGTCGGCGCGCCGGACACGCTGCACAAGGCGCCGATCGCGGTCGTCGACGAGGACCAGTCGCCCTTGTCGCAGCGCATCGTCAACGCCTTCCAACTGCCGTGGTTCCTGCCGGCGAAGATTGTATCGAGGGAGGAGATGGACAGCCGGATGGATGCCGGCCTGGATACCTTTGCGCTCGACATCCCGCCCCGGTTCCAGGAGGACGTGCTGGCCGGGCGTTCGCCCGTGATCCAGCTGAACACCGATGCGACCCGCGTGGGACAGGCGTTCACCGGCAGCGCCTACATCCAGACGATCGTTGCGGGCGAGACGCAGGGGTGGCTGCAGCGCTACCGTAGCAACACAACACTGCCTGTGGATCTCGAGGAGCGCATGCGCTACAACCCCAATCTCGCGAGGTCCTGGTTCGCCGCCGTGATGGCGGTCATCGACCAGATCACGACGCTTGCGGTCCTGCTCGTGGGCGCCGCGCTGATCCGGGAGCGGGAACGCGGCACGGTAGAGCACCTGCTGGTGATGCCCGTGACACCGTTCGAGATCATGACGAGCAAGATCTGGTCGATGGGGCTCGTGGTGCTCATCGCTTCCGCGCTTTCCCTGAAATTTGTCGTGCAGGGCCTGCTCGCGGTGCCCATCGAGGGTTCGATCGCTCTGTTTCTGTGTGGCGCAGTGGTTCACCTGTTCGCCACCACTTCGCTAGGGATATTTCTGGCTACATTCGCCCGCACGATGCCCCAGTTCGGAATGCTCATATTGCTCGTGTTGCTGCCTTTGCAGATGCTCTCCGGTGGCGTGACGCCGCGCGAGAGCATGCCCGACTTCGTTCAGCAGATCATGCTGGCGTCGCCAACCACTCACTACGTCATGCTGGCGAAGGGCATCCTCTTCCGTGGGGCGCGGCTGAGCGACGTTTGGCAGCAGTTCGTTGCCCTCGCTGTGATCGGCACGGTCCTCTTCAGCGTCGCGCTGGCGCGGTTTCGCAAGACCATCGGCCAGATGTGATGGAACGGGGAGACGCTACGTGAGCGCAAACGTCGGCGAACTCGCGCCCGCGGTGCTTGTCCGCAGTGTCACGCTCTCGGCGGTGTCGCTTCCGGTCGATCCCTGGCGCTCATTGGTTCCGCCCGGATCGTCGTCGCGAACACTCGTATCCACACACTGCCCTAGCCAATGACGTGAAAAGCGGTGCCGACTATCGCGCCGACGGCGCGCTTCGTGACGGTACGCGGGTCTGCGTGCGCGCGATCCGGCCCGACGACAAGGAGCGCTTGAGAATCGGGTTCGAGCGGCTGTCCCCTCGAAGCGTCTATCACCGGTTCTTCTATTCGGTGAAGGAGCTCACTGCGGACGTCCTTCGCGGGGTCACCGAGGTGGATTTTCGCGACCACGTTGCGCTGGTCTTGACGGTGGAGGACGAACACGGCGAAAGACTGATCGCGGAAGGGAGTTTCGTAAGGGTCGCCCCCGGCGCGGATAGCGCTGAAATCGGCGTCATCGTCGGCGACGCCTACCAGGGCCGTGGCGCAGGCACGCTGCTGCTGCAGCACCTCGTCGGACTCGCGCGCGCGGGGGGCATTCGCGAGCTCGTAGCCCTGGTGCTCGACGACAACTGGGAAATGCTCGAACTCATCGAGCATTGCGGCCTTCCATTGCAACAGAGCATCGAGGATGGCGTGCAGCGCGTGGTGATGAGGCTCGATGCCGAATCGTGAAGCAGCCTCCAGTGCCGTCCAGCACACCACCATGAGCGAGTCGCCTGCCAGCGTCGAGTGCACGGTCGAAGCAGACGTTGCAGTGCTCTTCCTGCAAGGAGCCTGGAGGCTTCCCGCAGTACCGGACATCGAGCACATCCTGCGGGAAACCGCAATTCCACGCGTCGAGCACGTCGTGCTCGACGGCAGCCGTCTCGAATCGATCGACACTGCCGGCGGCTTCGTTCTGCTGCGGCACCTGGCCGAACTGGGCCACGCCCCGGACTCTGTCGCGGAGCGGCATGTGGACTCGAAATATGCCCGCCTGCTCGCGCTGGTCCGCAAGCGCACGGCGACACCTGTTGGTGCGGTGCAGGGATCGCGCCGCCATGCCCCGCTGCGGCACATCGGAATGGCGACGATCGCGCTCGGCGACCAGCTGCTGCGCGGACTGAGGTTCTCAGGCATGGTGACCGCGCAACTCGTCGCGCTCCTGCGTTACCCAACGCTCTTCCGCCCGCGCGAAACCGTGTCGCAGTTCGAGGCGGTGTGCGTCGACGCGATTCCGATCGTCGCACTGATCAACTTCCTGATCGGCGTCGTGGTCGCCTACGTGCTCGGCGTGGAAGCGCAGCGCTACGGCGCCAATCTGTTCGTCGTCGACGGTGTGGTCTTGGCCGTGTGCCGCGAGATGTCCCCGATCCTCGGCTCGGTCCTCGTCGCCGGCCGTTCCGGCGCCGCATTCACCGCGCAGATCGGAACGATGAAGGTCGAGGAAGAGGTCGACGCGATCACCACGCTGGGGCTATCGCCGATCCAGGTTCTGGTCATACCGCGGCTGCTTGCGCTGATCGTCGCCATGCCGCTACTCGTTCTCGTGGGCAATATTGCCGGAACGGCGGGCGGCATGATCGTGTGCTCGCTGCTGCTCCACATCACGCCCGACGTGTTTCTAGACCGCATGCATGCGGTTCTGGAATTGCGACATGTCTACGTGGGCCTAGGCAAGGCGCCCGTTTTTGCAGTGTTCATCGCGACCATCGCCTGCCGCATGGGCCTGCAGGTGCGCCGCGACGCGCGCAGCGTGGGCGATAACACGACGTCGACCGTCGTGCAGTGCATCGTTTGGGTGATCGTGCTCGACGCGGCGTTCGCGGTTTTGTTCCAGCGGCTTGAGATATGAATATGGCGGCGGAATCGGTTGTCGTTGCTCGAGGTGTCGTGACTCGCTTTGGCGAGCAGGTCGTGCATGACGGCGTTGACCTCGCGGTGCATCGGGGAGAGGTCGTCGCCGTGATCGGCGGCAGCGGCAGCGGCAAGTCGGTTCTGCTGCGCGAGATCATCGGCCTGATCCAACCTAGCGGCGGCCGCGTCGAGTTGCTCGGCACCGACGTGTGGAATGCCGACGAAGCGAGCCTCAACGCGTTGCGCCGGCGGTTCGGCGTGCTGTTTCAGGACGGCGCACTGTTTTCCTCCTTGACCGTTGCCGAGAACGTGGCTGTTCCCTTCCGCGAACACACCTCGCTGTCGATGGATGTCATCTCTCCGCTGGTGGGATTCAAGATCGCGCTGGTCGGCCTGCCGGCGGACGCCGGAGCAAAGTCGCCCGCGCAATTGTCGGGCGGCATGCGCAAGCGCGCGGCGCTAGCGCGCGCTTTGGCGCTCGAGCCGGAGATCCTGTTCCTCGACGAGCCCACGTCGGGGCTCGATCCGGTCGGGGCACGCGACTTTCACGGTCTTTTGCGCGTGCTCGCCGACAGCCTAGGCCTGACCGTTTTCGTGGTGACGCACGACCTAGACCTGCTTCTGTCGATCGTCGACCACGCCATCGCACTGGGCGCAGGCAAGGTGATCGCGGACGGATCCGTTGCACAGGTGCGCGAGTCCGACAACCCGTGGTTGCGCCAATACTTTGCGGGACACGCCTGATGGAACCCGAAGCAAGGTATACGCTGGTCGGGGCGGTGGTGATCATCCTCGCCGCGGTGGCCGCGGGGTTGCTGATCTGGCTGCGCAGCAGCGGCGAGGGATCGGGGGATCACCGCTACAAGATCTATTTCGAGCACCAGTCGCTGCAGGGGCTGCAAAGGCGTGGCGATGTCACGATGCGCGGCATCAAAGTGGGTGCCATCACAAGCTTGCGCTTTGCAACGGACCGACCGAACGCGGTCGAGGTCGTTATCGGGGTCGCGCCGGATACTCCGGTGCGCCAGAGCACGGAGGCCGTGGTCGAACGGAATCTGCTGACCGGACTTGCAACGCTGTCCCTGATCAACAGCACGGAAAACAGTCCGCTGTTGAGCCAGGCGCCGCAGGGCGAGCCGTACCCGGTGATCGGCGAAGGACAGTCGCAGATGCAGCATGTGTCGCAATCCGTCGACCAGCTGGTGGCGCACGCGGACGAAACGATGCGGAGCATCAGTTCCGTGCTGTCGCCGGAAAACCGCACGGCACTCTCGGATACCATCGCGAATCTTCGCGTGGCATCGCGTCACCTCGACGCGACGCTCACCAAGGCCGATACGTCGTTGGTGTCCGTCGGCCACGCAGGCGATGAAGTCCGCCGTCTCGCGAGCTCGCTTGCGCTCGATGTGCAAACACTTACATCTCGTTACGACGGTCTGGGTGCCGAAGCGACAATCACCGTCGGTGAGGCGCGGTCGGCCCTCGCCAGGGTCGCCGGTGATGCGGACCGGCTCACGCAGCGGGCCGATACGTTCCTCGTCGGGACCGGAGATGAACTGCGAGAAACAGCACGATCGTTGCGCGCTGCCGCCGATTCGGTCGCCACGGCTGCCGGCCGGTTACGCAATCCGCAGCAGGCGATCCTGGGCCCGGTCAACGAGGCGTTGGGTCCCGGGGAGAATCGGCCATGAGACTCCACCTCGTTCTCCTGCTGGCCGCGTTGCTGGGCGGATGCACTGCACTCGGCACGCGCCAGCCCGATCGCTATTACATCCTCGACGCCGGACCCGTCGGTGAAGCGGCATTGCGTCCGCGCATCGGCATCGAGGCGACGCCGACCACGGTAGCGAGCTTCTATGACACGCAGGACATCGTGTTCAGTCGCTCGCCAGGTACGCGCGGGTATTACCAGTTTAACCATTGGACGGAACGGCCACAGCGTGCGATTTATGAACAGCTCGCCGCCCGCCTCGATGGCGCGGACGGCAGCCGACGATACCTCCTCGCCACCCATCTGAACGAGATCTACCACGACGCTGCGGAATCCCCGGGCAGTGCGTGCATCGCCTTCTCTGCCGAGCTTGTGGACGGCGATAGCAAGCAAGTCCTCGCGCGGCGCACCTTTATGCGCTCGGCTCCCGCCGCATCCTTCGACGCGCCTGGTGCGGTGCGAGGTTTCAACCAGGCGCTGCAGGCCGTGCTCGACGACGTCGTCGGCTGGCTCGACGCCGAAGTTGCAGCAAGAGGGGCGCATTCGCCGACCGGGAAACTGTGATGAAGCGGTCGCTGAACCTGTGCAGCAAGATGGCGTGGGCCACTGCAGTTGGCTGCCTCGGCGTGTGCTTGTTTCTTGGTGTGCCGGTCGCGGCGGCGCTTGGTGTAGCCACGGGCGATGAGCAGGTGACGGCGACCAACGCTCAGGACGCGGCTGCGCCGAGTGGCGTGGAGCGTTCGCCAGTGATCGGTGCGTGCGGAATGCGCGGTCACCACCGAGCTTGCGACGCGCGCGACGGCACCGCGATAGCTGACGTGGATTTCCAACTCACCCCGGTTCCGACACAGCGGGCGGCCCAATAAGCATTTTCTTGCCGCGATGCCTAAGTCCAGAGAAGATTTCGAATGCCGACACTGACTCGCATCGACATCAACGTAGCGAAACCGGAGACCCGCTCCAAGTGGGGCTGGTTTGTCGCGCTCGGCGTGGTGCTCATTTTGCTGGGCGCACTCGCCTTCTTCAACCTGCCGGCCGCGACTACCGCGTCGGTCTACGCGGTCGGCATCTTCATGCTCATCGGGGCGGTCGCGCAGCTTGTCACCGCTTTCCCGGTGCGGAGCTGGAGCGGATTTGCTTTGCTGCTTCTGAGCGGCAGCCTGTATGCCGCGGCGGGGATTGTCGCGATCGCCAATCCGGCGCTTGCCGCCAACGCGCTCACCCTGCTGCTCGCTTTCGCCCTGATGTTCTCGGGAGTGATGCGCGCTTGGTGGAGCGTGGTCCTGCGCCCGCTGCCGGGGTGGGCCTGGATCACCATTTCCGGCATCGTCAG
The DNA here is from genome assembly GCA_035623155.1 of Casimicrobiaceae bacterium. GTDB lineage: Bacteria > Pseudomonadota > Gammaproteobacteria > Burkholderiales > Casimicrobiaceae > PALSA-1003. The sequence continues at coordinate 6,083 of DASPTZ010000035.1, forward strand.
CGTCCTTGCCGGCGTCGCGTTCATCGCATGGTGGCCTGCCGATTCGGTCTGGCTCCTCGGCATGGTGCTTGCCTTCGACCTCACGTTCCAGGGCGCAACGACCATCGCACTGGGGGTCGCTCTCAAGATGAACACGCCCTAAGACGACCGTTGCAGGGAGACATTATGAGCAAATTCGTTGTCGTCGTTTTTTCGGATGAAAAGAAGGCTTATGAAGGACTGCATGCGCTCAAGGAGTTGCATGCGGAAGGAAGCATTACGTTGTACAGCAACGCTGTCGTGCAGCGCGCTGACAACGGGCGCGTGTCGGTAAAGGAGCGGCAGAGCGACCTGCCCGTCGGAGTCGGGGTGGGCGCGCTCGTCGGCGGCCTGGTTGGCCTGTTGGGCGGCCCCGTTGGCGTCGCCGCTGGCATCGGCTTCGGAACCATCCTTGGAGTGTCCCGCGATCTCTTCAATCTGGGCGTGAGCGACGAGTTTGTCGCCGTGGTCTCGGACGAACTGTCGCCCGGCAGAACGGCGCTCGTGGCAGAAATCTCTGAGGAATGGGTGACGCCGCTGGACGTCCGTATGGAAGGCCTTGGCGGCAAGGTGTTGCGGGAGCCGCGAGACGATTTTATCGATCAGGTGCTCCCTCGGAGAATCGAGGAGAGCTCAGTGGAACTCGCGCGGCGCAAGGCCGAGCTCGCCGCCGCCAGCCCTGACAAAGTCGAAAGGATGAAGAAGGCGGTGAGCAATGCGGAGCGAAACTTGCGCGCCGCCATGGAAAGGGCCAGCTCGCGCGCCAAGCGCTGTCACGACGAAGCCGAGGCGAAGATCCGGGCGCTGCAGGATCAGGCGAAAAAGGTGCATGCGGACGCGAAGGCCCGCATCGAGGAGCGAATCGAAGCCGTTCGCGTGGACGAGAAGAGGCGTGTCGACAAGCTTGAGAAGGCGTGGAAGCTCACGCGTGAGGCGCTGCGGCCGTAGACCACCATCCTAGGCGCATATGGGAACGATATTCGACGCAATGCTGTGGTTTACGCTGTACGTCATAGCGTTGCTACTTCCACAAGTAGTCGCACTGCTGTGCGATCCGATTGAGACCGTGCGGCCATTCCTGCTCGAATTCGGTGTCGCTCTCGGTTTCGTCGCGTATCCGCTGTTGACGTCGGAATTCTCGCTGGTGGGCCGAATTCGCTCTGTTTCGGTCCTCTACGGCAACGATGTGCTCATGTTCTTCCACAAGTACCTGGGCATCGGCGCACTCGCACTGGTCATCGCCCACCCGCTACTGGTGTCTCCCGGCAACTTCGCGAGCTTCGACCCGTTTGCCGGGTCGACGATGATCCGCTACGGCGCCTGGTCGTTCTGGTTGCTCGTGATTCTTACCCTTACGTCGCTCTTCAGGCGGCGGCTCCGGCTGTCTTACGGATGGTGGATGGTGACTCACTATGCACTCGCGCTCGCGATCGGCACTCTTGGCCTTGCGCACATCCTGGCTGCACGCGGCTATTCGTCGAGCGGCATCGTGAGGGTGGTGATGATCGGTTATTTCATCGGCTTCCTCATTCCGATGTTCCACTACCGGGTGTGGCAGTACTACCGGATGCTTTTGCGGCCGTGGAAGGTAGTCGAGAACCGCGACGAAGGTTCGCGGGTTCACACGCTCGTGCTTAAGCCGGTTGGACACCAGGGATTCGAGTTTCACCCTGGTCAGTTCGCGTGGATCGCCACAGGATATCCCATTACGACGGACCAGCATCCGATCTCGATATCCTCGTCAGCCGAGCTCGCGCCGGATCGTCGCATCGAGTTCAGCATCCAGGATCTGGGTGACTGGTCGGGCAGGGAGATCCCTCGAGCGGCAGTCGGAGCGGCGGCCTATGTGAACGGACCGTTCGGCGCGATGTCGATCGACCGTGAGCCCGGTCAGGGCTTCGTGCTGATCGCCGGAGGCATCGGGATCACTCCGCTGCGGTCGATGATTCTCACTATGAAAGATCGCTGCGACGCACGTCCGGTCATTCTCTTCTACGCTGCGCACAAGCTCGAGGCGGTTGTCTATCGTCAGGAACTCGAGAGTTTGCAGCAACAAATGAACCTGAAGGTTGTTATGGTCCTTTCCGAGCCGCCGAACGAGTGGACAGGCGAGCGGGGACACATCGACGCGGCATTGTTAAAGCGGCACCTGCCGGCGCAGTTCATGCGATTTCAGTACTTCGTCTGCGGCCCGAGCGCGATGCTCGATGCAATGGAAGATACCCTGACATCGCTCGGTCTTCCGCGATCGCGCGTGCATTGCGAGCGTTTCAACGTCGTCTAGAGACCCGATCATGCATCACAACATCACGCTGCGCCTCGCAATGGGCCTCATCGGGCTGCTGATTGCGTGTTCTCTGGCGTTCGCATGGGCCGTAAACCAGCGTGAGCAGAGGTTTGCCGCGGGCGCCGCTGCTGAACGCATGGTGTACAGCCAGAGCGCGGCTGCGGCGGCATACGAGAAACGATGCAGCGCGTGCCATGTGCCGGAGCAGACGGCGAACTGGGTTGCCCGGCGGCCGGCGTCGACACGGGAGGGCGACGTCTTCGAATTCCTTCAACAGCACGGCAGAGCTTCGGAAGTGGAGAATCGCATGATCGCGCGTCTCCTCGCAGAAAACGCTTCGGGATCTTGAGAGTGGTCACCCAACGGGTTTCATGGGCGAGCGCATCCATGCCGGTGCCCGTCTCATACGACTGGAGCCGATCGGGGGAGGGATGAACAAGCGTGGTTCGCTGCTCGATGAGTTACGCGTTCAATACGAGGCAATGCGCGAGTCGACCCATGAGCAGGGTAACGTCGAGAGTTTCCAAACAATCGACGCACGGGTTCGCAAGGCGTTTCGCTGGTTGGAACGCGCGATCACCTACCTCAATGGCCTGAAGCCCGCGATCGATCACCGATTCGATCTGGGCTACGGTTTCGTCTTCGATTCGCCGCAATTCGTCCGCGGTTCGGTGGGGCAGCACGAGCGGCGCATCGTCGGTTTTCCGGTGCTCGAAGAGATCAACGTGTACTACGAAATCTCCGCGTCCAAGCCGCTTTCAATCGAGGTCCCGCCCGGATGGGTTTCGTTCGCCGAGAAGACCCTCGATGCGTTTGGCCTGGAGTACACCCGCCGCCGCGAGGAGGAACCTGACGGGACGTTGCGCAAGTGCATCTTTTCGGTCTCGCCGGTGATCCCGGCGCGCGTTTCGTTTCGTGTCGCCTATCAAACGGGGCTGGTGACCGTGGTCCTGGTCAACGTTGACCGCCTTGAGCGCGTCACGCTGGAGTTGCCCAGCGCCGCGATCGAGGAGCCTGTTCTCGAGGATCTCGTGCGGCTGATGCTCGGCCAGGATTCGGCCTTCCTGCAGCGCGGGCGGTTTGCCGGCCTGCGCGGTGGTGCCTCCGGTTAGCGGATTCCACATGCAATTCGGACGGAATGACGACGTTTCGCTAACGACTCGGCGCCTCGGGGGCGTTACGCTGGCGAGGACAACTACGCGAGAACCGAGTGAAACGGGCATCGCCGGTACGGTGGCCCGCTCGTTCTCCGGCGTCCCTGGGATCACTGGCGCATAAGCTAAGGACTCGCGGCCGGCCGCATGGTCTTATCCGCCACCACCGAAACCGCCCCCACGGCCCCGCTCCCCCGCGGGCCGCTCGAGCGCTTCCTGCGGCTCTTCGCGGACGTCCGCGAGGGCGAGGGCGGACAATTGGTGCTGCTCGCCCTCAACGTCTTCCTGATCCTCACCGCGTATTACGTGATGAAGCCGGCGCGGGAAGCTCTGATCCTGATGGAGCCCGGCGGCGCGGAGATCAAGAGCTACTCGACCGCACTGCAAGCGGTCCTGCTTGCCGTGGCGGTGCCGGCCTACGGTGCCCTCGCCACGCGGCTGTCCCGCCGGCGGCTGATCAACGCGGTCACGGCGTTCTTTGTCGCATGCCTCCCGCTCTTTTACCTCGCGGCGGAAGTCGGAGTGCATGTCGGCATAACCTTCTTCCTTTGGATCGGCGTGTTCAGCCTGATGGTGATCTCGCAGTTCTGGGCATACGCGAACGACCTCTACACGCCGGAGGCGGGAAAGCGGCTCTTCGCGCTCGTCGCGTTCGGCGCCTCGTCCGGCGCAGTCTTCGGCGCGTTCGTCTCCGGCCATCTGATCGGCGTGTTGGGTGTGCACGCGCTGCTGCTGGTCGCCGCGACGATTCTCGCCGCGAGTCTGGTGGTTTTCAACTTCATCGATCTGCGGGCGCGTTCGGCCGCAAGCGCCGCCGCCGGCCACCCGAAGGCCGCAGAATTGCCAATCGGCCACGGGAACGCTTTTGGCCTGGTGCTGAGCAGCGGTTACCTGCTGCTCATCGCTGCCCTGTTCCTTCTGGTCAATTGGGTGAACACGACCGGCGAGTACGTCCTGTCCTCAATCGTGAAGCACGCGGCGGATGCCGACGTCGCGGCCGGAATCCTCGCCCCCGGTAAGGAGGGCGCTTTCATCGGCGCGTTCTTCGCTCACTACTTCCAAGCGGTGAACGTCATCGGCATGCTGCTGCAGCTTCTCGTCGTGTCGAGGCTCGTCAAGTATGTCGGGGTGCCCGCCGGACTTTGCATCCTCCCGTTGGTCGCCTTCGGAAGCTACCTCGCCGCCGCGCTGCTCCCGTCGCTCGCCATCATCCGTTGGGTGAAGATCACCGAGAGATCGGTGGACTACTCGCTTCAGAACACGGTGGCACAGATGCTCTACCTGCCGACCACGCGCGAGGAGAAGTACAAGGCCAAGCAGGTCACCGACACGTTCGTCGTCCGCGCCGGCGACGTGCTCGCGGCGGCGACGGTATTCGTTGGCTCGTCGGTGATGGCGTTGTCGGTCTCGCAGTTCGCCCTGATCAACGTATCGCTCGCGGTTGCCTGGTTCCTGATCGCGGTCGTGCTCGGACGCGAGTTTCAGCGGCAAACAATGCCCAAGGAAGGCGCCGCAACGGACGCCGCGAGTGCGCCGCTTGAGACCCCACTAGCGGAGAGAACGCTGCCATGATTGCTATACATCGCCCATCGCTGGCTGGCGCATTCCTTGCGGCTGCCTTGTTCCTTTGCGATCCAGCCTTCGGCGCCACCGCGGCGGCCTCGCATGGCGAGGCGAACACGTCGCAGTACCAACGGTGGATCGCCGAGATGAAGGAGGCGCCGCGCGGACCTTTCGCGGCGATCCGGTGGTTCTGCAAGGACGGCCGCGTGCTGCCGCCGGACGACTTTTCCTGCTCGAAGAAAGGGCAGGGCTGGCAGCACGGCGAATGGAGCGATCAGACGAAGAAGCTGCGTTCGCAAGGCTATAAGGTCGCGACCCTTCTCGCTGGCATCGACGCGCAAAAGGCGGTCGCGGCGCCCGATTTTCCCGACACATTGACGCAGCTCCTCATCGAGAAGTTCCTCGTCGCGAGCGACGACGGCTGGATCCTGCGCAAGGCCCGGTTCTACCGGGGGGCCATCCAGGAGGAGGACGAGCGGGAGGCCGCGCGCAACCTGCTCACGGCGATGGCAGCGCGGGAAGAATGGATCGGCTACCGCTTTGCGGCGTTGAGGATCGGCGTCCGACTCCTGCCGCACGGCGCCGACACCGCGTCGGCGCAGAAGGTCCGGAACATGGCCGCTGCAATCGGCGATCGCGATCCGGCGTTCGAGCGGCTGCGGGCGAAGATCCACGGCTCCCCCGACGCGTCCGACGGCGCGAGCGTGCGCGAGTACGCGGCCAGGCTTTCGGATCCCAGCCTCAAGCAGCAGGCGGAGGCGCTCGCCACGGAGATCGATCGAGTGTACGCACCGGTGCCGCTTGTTGACGTCCTCAAGGCCAACGCCAAGGCGCTTTCGGCCGCGCCGACGCTGCAGAGGCTGCTGCTCGACGCCCGCGACGCGGTCGTGCGGGACGGCAGCGCCCAGAGCCGCTATCTCGTAGTGGCAAATCTACTCGCGGATGTCCGTGACGCGCTGCCGAAGGCGGATCCGCCCGCAAGGCTCAAGCTGCTCGACCTATCGCTTGCCGTGGAGGCGGAGGGCTTCCGCGTTGCCGCCGAGCTTCGCAAGGACGCCGAACGAGCGTCGAGAAATGCAGACGTGACGCTGCTGTCCTCGTGCGGCGAAGCCGCATACGGGACCGGCATGATCAATGCCCGCGAGCGCGCCGAGCTTCGCAAGACCTTCGATCGCATCTCGGTGGACCAGATCCCGCTCCGCGACTACCTTGCCGGGCTCAGCTATCTAGGTCTCGTGCCGGGATGGGGTACCCAGCAGCTGCGCTTTCAGTTCGCCGAGCCGATGCAAAAGCTCGACGATATCGAACCGCTCGCCGACCTGTTCGTCCAGGATCAGCTGCGCGGGAGCCCGCTCCTCCTCTATTCGCAGGTCCTCGATGCGCTCTCGCGGGACGCGAACCGCCTCGCGGGCGTCCAGCACAAGCTGCTCGGCAGGGACATCGGCGCGGGCCTTAACGCGCTGAACCCCGGGCTCGGGCGCGGCGTCCTGAGCGCCGCGCCCGACATGAGGCGCATCGATGCCTTCCGCCCGGACGGAATCTACGTGCTGCCCGAGACCGTCGCCGATCTGCCGCCGGTGGCCGGGATCCTGACGGCCGGCGCCGGGAACCCGCTATCGCACGTGCAGCTTCTCGCCCGCAATCTGGGCATTCCCAACGTCGCCGTGGATGAATCGCTGCTGCCGGAGCTGCGCAGGAATGACGGCAAGCGCATCGTGCTCGCGGTCAGCCCGGCCGGCCTCGTGGAGATCGACGAGGACGGTCCGAGATGGGACGCGGTGTTCGGCACCGGGAAGAAGCCGGACCAGGAGATCATGTTCGAGCCCGACGTCGACAAGCTCGATCTCTCGAAGCGCGACTTCGTCAGTCTCGACAGCCTCCGAGCGAGGGACTCGGGCCGGATCGTCGGCCCGAAGGCGGGGAAGCTCGGCGAGCTCAAGGCGCGCTTCCCCGACCGCGTCGCTCCCGGCGTCGGCATTCCTTTCGGTCTTTATCGCGCGACCGTGCTCGACCGGCGCTACAAGAACTCCGACAAGACGGTCTACGAATGGATGGTCGAGAGCTTCCGCAAGCTCGAAGCGATGCCGGCGGGGTCCGCCGAAGCGGCCGCGTTCGGCGAGAAGCTGCGCGCGGAGATCTATTCGATCGTCATCGGCACCGACCCCGGTCCGAAATTCCGCGAGGCGCTCCGGGCAGCGATGGACAAGGAGTTCGGCCCCACCTTCCGCGGCGGCGTCTTCGTGCGCTCGGACACCAACGTCGAGGATCTCCCCGGCTTCACGGGTGCGGGCCTAAACCTGACGGTCTTCAATGTCGTGGGCTTCGACAATATCGTGAAGGCGATTTCGGCAGTCTGGGCATCGCCCTACGAGCCGCGCGCCTGGGCGTGGCGACAGTCCCACATGAAAGGGCCCGAATACGTCTATCCGGCAGTGTTGCTGCTGAGGACCGTGCCCTCGGACATCTCCGGCGTGTTGCTCACGCAGGATATCGACACCGGCGATCAGAACGTGCTTTCCGTCGCCGTCAACGAAGGCGTCGGCGGCGCGGTCGAGGGACAGGCCGCCGAGTCGGTTCGAGTCGACCGGAAGACGGGCGATACGCGCCTCTTGGCAACAGCCACGGCGCCGCGCCGCACGGTCCCACAGGCGACGGGCGGCGTCGCGAAGCTGCCGGTCTCGGGTCGCGAGACCCTGCTCACCCCCGACGAGGTCCGGCAACTCATCGCCTTCGCCGATGAAGTTCGAACGCAATTCCCGCAGCTCGGCGAAGACGGCAAGCCCGTCGCAGCCGACGTGGAATTTGCCTTCGTCGACGGCAAGCTCTGGCTGCTGCAGATCCGGCCGCTCAACGAGAGCCGCGCGGCTCGCGGCGCTGCCTACCTGATCCAGATGGACAAGACGCTGGAAGCCAATATCGGCCGGACGGTGAACATGAGGGAGGCCATCCGATGAGTCGCGCAAAGTCGCTCACCATGGCTGCGATCGCCGCAGCGGGGCTCGTCGCGGGCGCTGCCGCCTACCCTTTGGACGGTTACGAGGAGACCGGCATTCGCCGACTCGAAGGCAACCGTCTCGCCAACCAGGGCGTGGTGAAGGACGTAAAGCAGCCGCCCGGCGCAATGCTGTCGATGAAGGACGTCGACTTGCGCCTCGCCGGCAAGACCTTCGACCTGCCGCCCCCCGACCCCGAATTCACGCGCGAGGTCACCACGATCCTCACCGGCAGCATGGATCAGTACGGGGTTGCTGTGCTGGACCTCTCCGATCCGACGCACCCGCGCTACGCCGAGCATCGCGGCGACTACAAGCAGAACGTCGGCAGCGTCGGCAAGCTGATAGTCGTGCTTTCCCTGTTGCAGACCCTCGCCGACGTCTACCCGAACGACATCGAAGCCCGCAGGCGAGTCCTGAAGAACACTGTCGTCACCGCCGACAGCTTCTCGCAGCACGACTCGCACACGGTGCGGATCTTCGATCCGAAGACCAGGACACTTATCCGGCGCCCGGTGCAGATTGGCGACAAGGCGACGCTGTACGAGTGGCTCGACTGGATGCTCTCGCCGAGCTCGAACTCCGCCGCCGGCATGGTGATGCGCGAGGCGATGCTGGTGCGCCAGTACGGCGCCGCGTACCCGCCGTCGGAAGAGGAGATCAAGCGCTTCTTCGACATGACGCCCAAGCCCGAGCTGACCGCGCTGTTCGAGAAGACGTTCTACGAGCCGGTTACGCGCAACGGCCTCGACCTGGATCAATTCCGGCAAGGGAGCTTTCTCACCGCTGGCGGCAAACAGAAGGTCCCGGGCGCAGGCGACAGCTACGGCACCGCCCGCGAGCTGATGCGCTATCTCGTGCGCCTGGAGCAGGGGCGACTGGTGGATGTTTTCTCGAGCCGCGAGATCAAGCGGCTCCTCTACGTGACCGAGCGACGAATCCGCTACGCGTCGTCGCCTGCGCTTGCCGATGCCGCGGTGTACTTCAAGTCGGGATCGCTGTTCGAGTGCGCGAAGGAGCCCGGGTTCGTGTGTCGTCCGTACGCGGGCAACGTCAAGAACTACATGAACTCGACGGCGATCGTCGAGTCACCCGCCGTTGGTCGCGGGCTCTATTACATGAGCACGCTGGTAACCAACATCCTACGCAAGAACTCGGCCGCCGAGCATCAAGCGCTGGCGACGCGCCTGCAGCAACTCATCGCAGCCGACCACAAGTCGCCGTGACGTCGCCCCGGGGCCGACGAGACAGGCCCCTCGATTTCCTGGTACTGCGAGCGCGAGGTA
>DASPTZ010000036.1:0-25416 GCA_035623155.1 Casimicrobiaceae bacterium
TGCTTCCGGGCGCGGTCAACCGCGCGTTCCCGCACCTCTCCGATCCACTCGCCGCTCATCTGCAGTGTGTCGGCGACGCGATGGGTTTGAGCGAGCGCGAGCGTTCGGCGCCGCCGGCGCTGGTGCTCTTCGCGGCGCAGCTCGAGCGCATGCGCAGCGAGCTCGGTATCGACGACGAGATCTTTGCTCGAGTGGCGGTGAAGGCTCGCGCGCATGCAGCGAACAACCCGAATGCGATCTTTCGCGAGCCGCTGACCGTGGCTCAAATTCTCGCCGAGCCTCCGGTGTTCGGCCGGCTGCGCAAGCTCTACGCGTGTCCGCCGAGCTGCGGAGCCGCCGCCGTGATCGTGTGCAGCCTGCGCTTTGCGGCGCGTCACGGGCTCGCGCAACGGGTCGCTATTCGCTCACAGGTGACGGTAACCGACCTCGGCGAGGACCTCGATCATCCCAACGTGCTCGATGCGCTTGGACGGCAGGCGACGCGGCGAGCCGCCCGCCGGGCCTACGAGCTGGCCGGCGTCGGCCCCGAGGACATCGACGTCGCCGAGGTGCACGACTGCTTCGTGAGCAATGAGCTGATCGCCTGTTCGAGCCTCGGCTTCTGCGACGAGAACGAGCTTCCGGCCTTCATCACCGAGGGCCGCAACACGTACGGCGGCGACGTCGTCGTCTGTCCGTCGGGAGGGCTCCTGTCGAAGGGGCATCCGCTCGGCGCCACCGGCCTCGCCCAAATTGCCGAGCTCACCTGGCAGCTGCGCGGGCAGGCGGGAGGGCGGCAGGTCGAGGGCGCGCGAACCGGGCTGCAGCACAACCTCGGCGTGGGAAGCTCGCTGTCGGTGACCGTACTGCAGGCGTGCTGAGCGACACGACAAGGCGAGCGAATCCAATGAAAGATGCGGCGAGCCGGCGTTACCGCGTGAACGGCATCGAGCTCAATGTCGCTGTGGAGGGCGACGGGCCGCCCCTGCTGTTGGTACACGGTTTCCCCGACGACCATACCGTGTGGCGGAAGCAGATTCCGGCGCTGGTCGCTGCCGGGTACAGAGTCATCGCGCCGGACACGCGCGGCTGCGGCGATTCCGACGCGCCGGTCGGGACGCGTCACTATACGATCGATCTTCTGGTCTCCGATCTGGTGGCGCTGCTCGATACATTGCGCATCGACAAGGTCCGCTTGGTCGCGCACGACTGGGGAGCGGGGATCGCCTGGGCACTCGCGATGCGACATCCCGAGCGCGTCGACCGCTATGCGGCTCTGTCGGTCGGGCACTTGAGTGCCTACGCGCACGCGGGGCTCGAGCAGAAGCTCAAAGGCTGGTACATCCTATTCTTGCAGTTGCGTGGTTTCGCCGAGTGGCTGTTGCGTCTCGGCGACTGGTGGTTGTTTCGGGCGGTGACTCGCTATCGGGAGGAAGCGCCACATTGGATCGAAAGCCTTTCGCGCCCGGGCCGGCTGACCGCCGCGATCAATTACTATCGTGCCAACATCGGCATGATCCTGCCCAGGAAATTGCCTCATGTCACGGTGCCGGTCATGGGCGTCTGGAGCAGCGGCGATGCGTTCCTCGCAGAGTCGCAGATGGTCGAGTCGAAGCGCTATGTCAACGCCCTTTTCCGATACGAGCGCATCGAGGGCGCCAATCACTGGCTGCAGCTTACGGCGCCCGACAGGGTGAATGCGCTGTTACTCGATTTCTTGCGGTAGGCGCGCACGCAATAGGAGTATCCGATGAAACGAAGCGGGTTCATGGCGTTTGGCGCGCTGCTGCTGGCGATCTTTGCCGGCGTCTGCTTGTGGCAGATGCCCGGTCTCGCCGGCGCGAAGCTGACCAAGGACGAAGTGGCTCGCTACGTGGCAGCGCTGGAGAAAGTGCCGTTTCCGCCCGACGAGAAGCAAGCCGTCCTCACACACTTGCGCACCTGGGCCGAGGCCGACGACGGCGAACCCTTCTACATGCTCAATTTGATGCGCTATCACGAGACGCTGCGAACGTTTCCCGGGTCGCTACCTTTGTCGGGCACCCCGCGCGAGTCGAACGCGTTATACGAAAAGGCGGCGATGCCGCTGGCGCTCAAGACCGGCGCGTACCCGCTGTTCGCCGGCGAAGTGCAGGGCGGCAACGTCATGGGCTTTGGTCCCGGAGAGGACGGCTGGAACCGCGTGCTGCTCATGCGCTATCCGAGCCGTCGCGCGTTTCTCGATCTGGTGACCGATCCTGCCTATGCGCCGATCGCGCCCTACAAGCTGATGGCGCTCGAGGTGGCGCTGGTGCCCAGCGCCTCCGAGCTGGTGCTCCCGAACTTTTGGGTCGCTGTCGGCGCTGTGCTCTTGCTGATCTTTGTGACCGCCGGCTGGCTTCGCGCCGCGCGCCGGGCGGCATGACCCAAAGGCAGGCAAGATCTGCCGTGGGCGCCTGTCGCCAAATCAAAATCATCGGTCACCGAATAACAATACACGGTCGTTAGTATCGGGCATGATGCCAACAAAGATGCCGTTAATTAGGAGGAGCGCGTGAAGGCAGTCATTTGCAAGGAAGCGAAGCTGAATGTCGTCGATCGGCCCGACCCCGTTCCGGGAAGGGGCCACGTGCTGCTTCGCGTCCTGCGTTGTGGTATCTGCGGGTCGGATCTGCACGCGCGGCATCATTGCGATCATTGGAACGAGATGCTGGAACGGATCGGCTATCACGGCTTCATGCGCTCGAACCAGGAAGTCGTGTTCGGTCACGAATTTTGCGGCGAGGTTCTGGATCACGGACCGGGCTGCGCCAAGACCATCAAGCCGGGCACTCGCGTCTGTGCTCTGCCGATTCTGCGCCGAGGCGACGAGATCGACCTGATCGGGCTTTCACAGCGCAGCCCCGGCGCTTATGCCGAACGCACCGTCGTCGAGGAAACGATGATGGTTCCCGTGCCCAACGGCCTTTCCGCCGACCTTGCCGCGTTGACCGAGCCCATGGCGGTAGCCTGTCATGCGGTGCGCCGTGGCGACGTGGGCAAGAAGGACGTTGCCATCGTCATCGGCTGCGGGCCAGTGGGCTTAGGCGTGATTTGTGTGCTCAAAGCGGCAAGTGTGAAGACGATCATCGCCAGCGACTTCTCTTCCGGCCGGCGCGCGCTCGCCCAGAAGTGTGGCGCCGACGTCGTCGTCGACCCGGCGAAGGTGTCCCCGTTCGCGAGCTGGAAGGACTACGGGTTCCTCGGCGATGTAACCGGCGCCCTGTCGCTCATCATGGACACGCGCGAGAAGCTCGGCAAGCTTCCGGTGCCGTGGTGGCACACCTGGCGGCTCGCCGACAAGCTCGGCCTGGAGCCGAAGAAGCCGGTGATCTTCGAGTGCGTCGGTGTGCCCGGCGTGCTGCAACACATCATCGACGGAGCGCCGCTGCTTTCGCGCGTGGTCGTCGCCGGAGTGTGCACCAAGACCGACCACATCGAGCCCTCGGTCGCGATCAACGAGGAAATCGATCTTCGGTTCGCCTTCGCCTACACGCCGCTCGAGTACCGTGACGCCCTGCACGCGATCGCCGAGGGTAGGCTCCATTGCGCACCTTTGATCACCGGGACCGTCGGCCTCGGAGGTGTGGATGCCGCGTTCAGCGCACTCGGCGATCCGGAGAAACACGCCAAGATCCTCATCGATCCGGCGAGCGCTTCGACGCTACCAAACTAACATGGCGGCTAGAACGGCTGTACCTATGAAACCTACACGACATTTGCCCCCGGCCTTGATGATCCTGATCGCTAGCCTGTTCGTGCCCGGCATTCACGCCGCAACGCTCTCAGGCACGGTCGCGACGACGGACGGCCGCCCCATTTTCGGCGCCATGGTGACCGCGTTCAACGAGCCCAAGAACCGCAAGGAAACAGTCTTCACCGGAGCCGATGGCCGCTACACATTGCAGACGTCGTTCGCGGGGAACCTGACGCTTCGCGCACGCACGCCGTATTTCAAGGATGTCGAGAGAACCCTCGCTGTGCGCGCCACCGATTCCTCGACCGTCGACTTCGCGGCGGAGAAGCTCGCTTCTCCCGAAGAGCTCTCCGACTCGCTGCCGGCGTCGGCGCACGCGGCAATGCTCGACTTCCCGAACAAGGCGATCAAGGAGACCTTCGTAAGCCAATGCAACTACTGCCATCAGCAGGGCAATTCGCTGACGCGCCGGACACGCACCGAGGACGAGTGGAAGCAGACCGTGCGGCGCATGGAAGGTTATGCGGCGATGGTGACCTACGGCGAAGCGCGCGCGATCAGCAACACCATGTTCAAGGGCTTCAACGGGCAGCCGGTGAAAGCCATCGAGACCTATGATGCGAGTCCCGAGCTCTCGCGCTCGAGGATCGAGGAATGGCTCGTCGGCGACGGGCTTTCGTTCATCCACGATACCGGCGTTGGCGAGGACGACAAGCTCTACGGCATCGACGAGGGGCACGACGTGGTGTGGGTGCTCGACCGCAAGACGCACGAGATCGAGAAGCTCGCGCTGCCCGACGTCGATCTTCCGGTTGGGGGAACCTTCGTTGGACTGCAACTCCCGATCGGTATCTTCACCGGCAAGCACGGTCCGCACAGCATGGCGCAGACGAGCGACGGCCGCATCTGGATCACCGCCGCGCTGTCGAGCTCGCTCGTCTCGCTCGATCCGAAGACCAAGGCGTTCAAGGTCTATCCGGTCCCGCGCGGCTTCCTGTGGAAGGGCGGCATCTATCCGCACACCATACGGGTGGACAAGAGCGACATCGTGTGGTTCACCGTCGATCTCTCCAACCAGGTCGCACGCTTCGATCCGAAGACCGAGCAGTTCACGATGATCGACCTGCCGTCCGGGGGAGCGATGCGCTGGCTGATGGACACGTTCTTCGGCATCGTTCTCAAGATCGCCGGCTGGTTTCCGCAGCAGAACCTGCATCTCGCGCTGTCGCACCACAAGTGGCTCAACGTCGGCAAGGGCGTGCTGACGCAACCGTACGGCATCGATGTGAACCCCGTCGACGGTAGCATCTGGTACGCGAAGCTCATGACCAGTCAGATTGGGCGCATCGATCCCAAGACGCTCGAGGTTACCGAATACGACACGCCCATGGCCGGTCCGCGGCGCCCGCGATTCGACCGCAACGGCGTGTTCTGGATTCCGGCGTTCGACTCGGGCGGCCTGATGAGCTTCGACACCAAGACGAAGAAATTCGAGACCTGGCCGCTGCCGCGCCTTGCGCCGAACGAGTACGAGATCCCCTATGCGCTCAACGTGCACCCCAGCACTGGCGACGTTTGGATCACCGCCAACAACAGCGACCGCATATTGCGCTTCACCCCGGCGACCAGGCAGTTCGTGAGCTACCCGTCGCCGACGCGCGTGACCTTCCTGCGCGACCTGGAGTTCACCAGGGACGGAAAGGTGTGCTCGAGCAACGCCAACCTTCCCGCCTACGCGCACGAAGACCACGTGGCGTCGTTCATCTGCATCGATCCCGAAGCCCAGGCGAGCCGGCCGGTGGCCGGCCAGGCCGCAGCCAGAAGTTGACGCTGACGCTCTTAACGAGACGGAAGGAAGAAATGCTCCATACGATAAAGCTGATAGCATTGACCATCGCCATCGGCGTGGCCATCATCGCAGCGGGACACGCGCTGAGCTACCTGTTCGGCTAGCCCTTCCCGAAGTGATTGGCGGCCCCAGCCCTCACCCGCCGCGCTTGCGCGCGGCGGCCCCCGATCAGGTCGGGGGCAGGCTCTCTCCCAGAGGGAGAGGCGACGAGAATGAACCCCTCTCCCCGCGGGAGAGGGGCTGGGGTGAGGGAAGAATTCGCAAGAAAGTACTCGTCCCCGTTGGCTAGCGGAAGCACAAGCGAACCTCTGTATGCTTCGCTCCGACGACAAGATCGTCTACATCACTGGAGGCACCAGCGGCATGGGGCTTGCGACGGCGAAGCTTCTCGCCGCTCGTGGCGCCCACATCGTCGTCTTCAGCAGGAACGCCAAGGAAGCCGACGCGGCGCTCAAGGAGATCCAAGCAGCGCGATCGAGCGACCGGCAGCGGGTGGGCTGGCTTGAGGCCGACGTCGCCGAGCGCGATCAGGTGCTGGCGGGCTTTGCCAGGGCCGCGCAGGAATTCGGGGCGCCGGACATTGTCATCAACATGGCGGGGATCGGCGGTGTCGCCCCGATGATCGACATGAGTTTCGAGACGTTCGATCGCATCATGAAGATCAATCTCTACGGAACCCGCCACGTCACCGAGGCAGCGCTCGCCTCGATGCGGCCGCGCGGCAGGGGCAAGATCGTCCTGGTCGGCTCGCTGGGCGGATTCGTCCCGATCTACGGATACACGGCTTACGGCACATCGAAGTTTGCGGTGGTCGGTTTCGCCCAATGCCTGCGCAACGAGCTCAAACCTCTGGGCATCGACCTGTCATGCTTCTGCCCCGGCGAGGTCGACACGCCCGCCCTGGCCGCCGAGCGGCAAAGCACCCACCCGGCAACGGTGGCGATGAAGAGAATCGGCAGCACCATGCCGACCGAGCCCGCCGTGCAAGCGCTGCTCGACGGCGTCTCGAGCAACCGCTTCCTGATCATCCCGGGCTTGAAGGCCAAGCTGATCTACTGGGCCGTGCGCCTGACTCCGTCCTGGCTGTGGAACACCGTGGCGGACCTGATCGTGGCGAGAGCTCTTCGCGGAAAGCGTTAACGGCGAACACAGTCGGTTCGCTGCGACCCAGGCTGAAAGCGGCTCACGCGCCCCGATCGAGCCCGCGCACGGCGTCGGCGATGTCCTGGCTCATGCGCGCTACGTTGCGGCTGTGCGCGGCCGCGAGCTCGTCGAAGCCCTCCTTCGCCGGCTCCTTGACGCTGGTGCGTCCGGTCTCGGTCTTCCCGTCCTTCATTCGGCGCACGGTCCACACTGCGTCGAGCGCGGCGGACTTGCCGGGCATCGATTCGAAGTTCCGGACCTCGATTGTGACGCGATAATCCAGGTCCGTGCTCAACCCCGGTGGAAACAGCGTCACCTTCGACGTCCCGAGCAGCGCTACCAGGTTTTCGGCGACGACGCGTGCGAGGTTGTCCTGCAGGGGCGAAGCCCAGCGGTTGAAGTCGTCGAGCGAAACCTGATTTGCGCTCGAGCTCACCACGATTTGCGGGCGGTCGACGGCGGCGGGAATCGACACGGGGCCCACGGCGACCGAAAGCTTCGACGCTGCGGAGCTCGCCGTCGCGTTGGCGCTCAGAGTGTAGAAGCGCGAGGGAGACGAGCTGCATCCCGCCAGCGACACGGCGAGCGAGCCAACCATCGCGAGCAAAGCGAGACGGCGCATCATTTTCCTCCGCTCATCGATTCGGTCTTGCCGCGAATCACCGAGCTGGGCTGGCGCTCGAGCTGATCGGCCAGCACGCGCAGCGCGCGTGCCGCGCGGGCGAACTCCTGGAGAGCGTCGCGCAGGTCCTGCTGCGCCGGCGCGTCGGAATTGAGCAGCGAAACATTGGCGCTGGTCATTGCCTTCTCGACCGCGACCAGCGTGCCATGCAAATCTTCGAGAGCCTTCTTGAACTGCGGCACGAGCTGGGCGTCGGCATCGTTCATGAGCTTCTTGGCGCTGGCAAGCGTTTCGTCGAGGCTCTCCAGGTCCTTCTTGAGGTCGTTGCCGATCGCGTCGAGCGGCATCTTGTCCACCTTGTCGAGGATGCCGCCGAGCTTGGCTTCGAGCTCGACCAGCGTGCTGGGAACGACTGGAAGCTCCGGGACCTTCTGGCTGAGGTCGAGCTTCACCTTGGGCGCCTTCGGATAGTAATCGAACGCAACGTAGAGTTGGCCGGTCAGCAGGCTGCCGCTCTTGAGTTGTCCGCGCAGACCGCGCTCCTCGATAAGGCGCCGCAGGAAGGCTTCGCGCTTGCGCGCGTCTCTTATGTCTGCCGGTTTTCCACTTTTGACCTCCGAGTCCGCCAAGAGGCGCTCGGGGTACAACGTGACCAGCACCTGGGGCCGTATGTTCGCCTTTGCCTCGTCGAGCTCGAGGCCGACGCTGGTCACTTCGCCCGCCGGTAAGCCCAGGAGGGTTACCGGTGCCCCGACCGAGAGCCCGCGCAGCGGTTCGTTAAAGTGGAGGACAAACTGTCTCATAATGGCGTCCGGCGCCTTCATCGCGATGGCTCGATCGCCGTACAGCGTGAAGACGGTGTTCGCCGCAGCGGGCTGCCCTGACGGTTCGAACGGCGGCAAATCGAAGGCGAGGCCGCCGACGAGCAGCGCCACCAGCGATTCGGTGTGCACGTTCACGCCATCGGCATTGAGCGACACGTCGATACCGCTCGCAACCCAGAACCGCGTGCCTGGCAATACGTACTTGTCGTAGGGTGCGTTGATGAATATCTTGACCTGCACTGCCTTGCCATCGGGCGTGAGGTTGTAGCCGGCCACCTGCCCGACTTGCAGCCGGCGATAGTAGATCGGCGAGCCGACTTCCAGCGACCCGAGATCGCTGGCGTTGAGCACGAACTGCCTGCCCTGCTGGCCAGCGGCCACAGGCGCCTCGTCGAGCCCTACGAACGTTACTTCGCTCTCCTGTGACTTGCCCGGCTCGAAGCCGATGTAGTTGCCGGACAGCAAGGTGCTCAAGCCCGAGACTCCGCTTAAGGAGATCGTCGGCCGCACCACCCAGAATTTGGCGTCCTGCACCATCAGTCCCGCGGCATGCTTGGCGATCTTGGCAGTGACCAGCACCAGGACGTAGTCGTCGCTGAGCTCGACCTTGGTGACCCGGCCGATGTTCACGTCCTTGTACTTGATGAACGTCTTGCCGGCCTCGATCCCTTCG
Organism: Casimicrobiaceae bacterium; assembly: GCA_035623155.1. GTDB lineage: Bacteria > Pseudomonadota > Gammaproteobacteria > Burkholderiales > Casimicrobiaceae > PALSA-1003. The sequence continues at coordinate 8,806 of DASPTZ010000036.1, forward strand.
GCGGCAGCGAAGGCGATGGTGATGGTCGGGCCTTCGCTGCGGATCCTCTGCACCGCGATGCCGATGGCGACCAGCGCGGCGAGGATCGGGATGATCCAGATGACCGAGATGCGCGTGCGCTTGGGCGGCTCGACCGTCGCCCGCGGGAGATTGCCGAGATCGGAGGGCTCAGCCATGCGCAACTTCCACCCGGCGTGCGGAATCCCAGATCAGCCGCGCGTCGAAGGTCTGCGCGGCGAGCATCGTGAGGATCACAACGGCCATGAAGAACACGACTCCTGATCCCGGCTCAACCGACATCAGCGGCTCGAGCTGCACCAGAGCGACGACGAACGCATCGACGAAGACGTCGAGCATCGACCATCGGCCAATGAACTCCACCAGGTAATAGATGCGCGCGCGGTCGTGCATGTTCGCGACCGAGCCGCGTTGAACGGTGATCAGAAGGTACCCCAGCGCAAGAATCTTCCCCAGCGGGATCATCACGCTTGCAATGAGGACGATGAGCGCCAGCGGCCAGGATCCGGAGGTGTAGAGGAAGATCACGCCGCCCATGATCGTGTCCGACTCGGTCTCGCCCAGCGTGGTGGTCGTGAGCACGGGCAGCGCGTTGGCGGGTATGTAACAGATGGCCGCCGCGATCAGGAACGCCCAGGTGTACTGGATCGAGTTGTGCTTGCGCAACACCAGCGTGGCGCCGCAGCGCGGGCAATAGCCGGGGGTATCGCGCTGCGCGGGCCGCGAGAGCAGATTGCAGGTCCGGCAGCATACCAAGCCCGCTTGCGCCGCGCTCAATCCGAGAGCGTTCATCGCGCCGCTCCCGAATCGGTCTCTGCGACCCCGGGTGGTCGAGTGCCGTCGGCCCACTCGACCCGCTTCCACACCTCGTGCGGATCGAAGGTAACGAGGACCGCGGACAGAAGGAAGATGAACGCGCCTGCGGCGTACATGCCGATGCCTGGAAGCACCGTCGCCAGCTGCGCGATCTTGAACAGCGCGACCAGGATACCGAGCATCATGACCTCGGTCATCGACCAGGGTTGCATCAGGTGCGCAGAGCGCAGCATTTCGCCGACCCATCGCGGCGCGGGCGGGCGCCGCACCGCAAGCAGAACCACGAGCAAGAACAGGATGTGACCACCCGGCGCGATCACGGCGCAGAAGGCGACGATCACCGCGGTGATCTCGCTGCCTTGCAGCCACATTTCGCGGGCGCCGCCGATGATGGTCGTGCTCGCCTCGCGGCCGGCCGCCGAGAGTCCCATCAGCGGCATGGTGTTGGCGATGATGAAGGCGAGCGCCGCGGCTACCGTCAACGCCAGGGTCCGATTGAGCGCATTAGCTCGCTCGATGAAGAGCGTCTCCCCGCACTGCGCGCAGCGCACCTTGCCGCCCGAGGGAATCCGCGGGATGTGCTGCAGCAGATCGCAGTCGGGACAGGCAATCGTCTCCACGAAGACTCCCTTGCGCACGCGTCATCACTGTCGCGGACGGCGCGGATTTGACGTCCCAGCCTCTTAACGAGCGGCCTCGGACGATGGAGCATCGCACGAATCGGCTTATTCGCGCAACGCGCTGTCTCTAGTGTTCCGGGTGGGCTGCAACCGTCGCGGCTGTACTGACAAAGCTGAACGGACGACCGCGCGCGGCATGCGTCAACGTGCGCGTGAAAGCGCCGCCGCGTTGGCGGCTGGATTTCGATGCCCGCGGTGATGCTTACGGCGTCGGGACGACGGTGTAGAAGACGCCGTTCGCGCCGTACGCTGGCTTGAACCAGGTGTTGCCGCAAAGGTAGTACGTCGAGCCTTGGACGTTCGGCGTAGCGCAGCCCGTCGGGATAGTCGCATAGCTCATGCCCATCACCCACGTGCCCGACGCCGGAACGACCACGGTGGCCGCGGGAGCGGCAACGACAGTGGCGCCGGCGGCAGCGGCACCTGTAGCTACACCCGCGCTGTAGGCCGCGCTTGTCGCTGCGGCCGTATTCGCTGTTCCAGCCGCGACGCCCGCGTTGTAGGCGCTCGATGTGGCAGCCGCGGTGTTCGCGGACGCGACGGCGGCGCCAGCGGTCATCCCAACCACGGCTCCGGCCGCAGCCGCGCACCCGTAGCAACCCGAGGAGTAATACGGCACGGCGACCGGCGGCGCATACGCCGGATACGTCGGATACGCGGGATAGCCTGGCGGATGGTACGCCGTCGCGCCGGATGGATACGTGTGATACGCGCCCTCGCCATACTTGCCGTAGGTGCTGCCGCCGTACATGTTGGTGTGCTCGGTGCCGCCGCCGTAGGCGTGCGCCGTGCTGCCGCCGTAAGCATTGGTATGCTCCGTGCCCACGCCCGCTTCGTGCTCGCTGCTTCCCCCCCAGGCGTTCTCATGACTGGTCTCGCCCGGGCTGTGGCTGGTGCTGCCACCTGCGCGGTTGCCTCGCGAATACGCATCGGCCTGGCCTGCGCAAAGTGCCGCGGCCAGGAACGCGACAGCAACGAAAATGATCGCTTTCATCGGATCGCCTCCGGTCATTTCGTCTTGGCGGGCGCCTTGTCCGGCGTCGCTTGTGTCGACTTGCCCGCGGTCAGCGGTTTCACGCCCTTGGGCGGCGGCGCCGGCGCCGCGAACGCCATGCGTCCAGCCGACTGCGCCTTCGCGGAAGTAAAGGTATCGGCCGACACTGCCTGATCCAATTGCCAGTTCGAGAGATCGACCTGGTGACGCAGCGCCAGCGGATCCGTCCGGTACATCGCCCGGACTCTTCGCGGCAGCTTGTCATCCGCTCCGATCCAGATCTGCAGGAACACGTCGTTGTTGGCCCACGCGACCATGTCGGTCTTGACTCCGCCGACCACGCCGGAGGGACCGATGTAGAAGGCGAGGATCGCGCCGTTGGTCATCGCCGCGTACGGATCCGCGACCAGCAGATCTTCGAACGGGAAGAAGATCGCCGCCTTCTTGTACGCCTGCTCAAGCGTGGCGTCGATCGTCGGCGGTGCATCGGCGATCGCCGCCAGGTTCTCGGCGGGCGCATACGCGATCGCCGTCTTGCCGTCGTAGTAGTACTCGGACGCCGGCCCGTCGCCCGGGATCAGGATGCGCAGCTTGTCGGGCCGCTGCATGGTGACGTCGTAGCGCGTAGTGTAGACGATCGGCGGCCCGAGCTTGCTCGGATACTCGTAGCTGGCGAGCGCCGTGAACGACATCGTCTTCGCTGCGGCCAGCTTGTCGCTGGCGGCCTTGAGCAGGTCCATCGCCCGCGGCTCGAGCACCAGCTTGAACTTCTCCACCGCCGGCTTCTTCGCGGCCGGCTTGGCTGTCTTGGCAGGCGCCGCCTGCTTTGCGGTCGCAGGGGCGTTAGCCGGCGCCGTCGTCTGTGCGCCGACGGTCACTGCGAGCGCAAGCCACGCGACCACGCCGAGCGCGAACAGCACGAAGGGTAGAAGCGTTCGCCCAGTGGAAAGAGCAGGTTTCATTGCCGACTCCATTGCGTCACGAGCGCGCATCGGCGCCTCAGGGGATCATCCCGCATTCGAACATCTTGTTGGCGATCGGCGCGGCGACGCGGTTGAGGAATTCGGTGCGCATCGCCGGATCGCTCTTGAGCATCCCGACGATCCGCTGCTCCTCCGGCCCCTTGGGCTGGCTCTTCTGCTGCCACAGCTGCTCGCAGGTCATTCCCTGGTATTTCTGGACGACCTTGTTGGCCACCGCGTCCAGAATCGGGAATTGCTGCGCATAAGCAACGCCGGCAACAATTGCCGCCACCGGTGTTAACCAGAGGGATTTCTTGGTCATCGCAATCTCCATTCGAATGTAAGAATCGGCGCAGCAACCCCTTGCCTGCGAGGAGGCCGGGTGCGCCACCCCGGCGGTCTCGAAAGTCTGCTACTCGCTCATCTTGTTGTTTGTTGGCATCGCCATCGACACTCTTTTCGACGCGCTTACTCGGCCATCTTGTTGTTTCGCGTCGCCGCCTCGAGCTTCTTGATGTCCTCGGGCGACAACTGCGGGCGATCGATCTTGATGGTCAGCTTATTGAGCTTCGCGGTCAGCGGGAACGGCGGCTTGTAATCGGCGTCGTTCACGCCGGTCTCCGTATCCGAGCCGATGTCGAAGCTCTCGTCCCATTGCAGGATCATAGGCAGCGTCTTGGGCATCGTCTTGGTGTCGACCACCTTGCCGTCCACCTTGAGCGTCCCGGTGCCAGGGCGGCCAAGGCCGCTGAAGTTGTTGAAGAGGAGTGTGGCGACCCCCAGCCCGTCGTACTTGAAGTCGTATTCGATGACGTGCCGGCCGGGCGCTAGCGCCTCCTGGCCTTCCCACTTGATGCGTTCGAGGTCGACGAGATTCCACAGCCACACGGGCTTGCCCTGGAGCAGATAGAAGCCGTAGCCGCCGAATCGCCCGCCGGAGGTGAGGATCATGCCTTCGGCGCCGCCCTGCGGAACCTCGATATCCGCAGTAACGGTATAGGACGCGTCGAGCAGGAACGGCGAGTCGCCCTGCGGCAGCCCGGTCATCGGCCGCGTATAGACAAACTCGGTGCGGCCCGCCGTGATGTTGGGCCGCGGCGCCACGATGCGCGCCGCCACCGACGCATCCATCGGGAAGACGTTGTACTTCTTGGCCTCGGCGATGAACGTCTGCTTCATCTCCTTGACCTTCTGCGGGTACTTCGCGGCGATGTCGTCGGTCTGGCTGAAGTCCTTGCCGAGGTCGTAGAGCTGGTACACCTGATTGTTCAGCGGGTCGGGATTCGCCGGGCCGAACGCCTCCCAGGGCGCACGGTTCACCTTGGTGCTCATGATCCAGCCGTCGTGGTAGATCGCCCACTGGCCCATCATCTCGAAGTACTGCGTCCGGTGGCGCGACGGCGCCTTGGCGTTCGCCGCGTCGAAGGTGTAGGCGAAGCTCGTCCCCTCGATCGGCGCCTGCTTGATGCCGTCGACGTACTCGGGCGCGTGGATACCCGAGACCTCGAGCAATGTCGGCACGACATCGGCGACGTGGATGAACTGCTCGCGCAAGCCACCCTTGTCCTTGATGTGTCCCGGCCAGGATAAGACCATATTCTGGTTGGTGCCGCCCAGCCGCGACGCGTTCTGCTTGAACCAGTCGAAAGGCGTGTCGAAGGCCCACGACCAGCCGGCGGACATGTGGTTGTACGTGTACTGGGTGCCCCAGACATCGTAGAACTTCAACTGCACCTCGGGTGGCAGCTCGTTCAGGCCGTTGAAGAACGCCACCTCGTTCGGCGTGCCGAGTGGCCCCCCTTCCGCGCTCGTCCCGTTGTCGCCATTGATGTAGATGACGAGCGTGTTGTCGGGCCGCAACGCCTGGAACGCGTCGATCACGCGTCCGGTCTCGTAGTCGTTGTAAGCCGCATAGGCGGCGAAGACCTCGACCTGGCGGATGAACAGCTTCTTCGCGTCGTCGGTGAGCTGGTCCCACGGCTTGAGCATGTCATTGGGCCAGGGTGTGACCTTAGTGTTCTGCGGAATCACACCGAGCTTCTTCTGGTTCGCGAGGATGCGATCGCGCAGCTTCTCGTAGCCATCGTCGAACAGATGCATCGCGTGGATCTTGTCGACCCATTCCGGCGTCGGATGGTGCGGCGCGTGCGTGGCTCCGGGCACATACATGAGGAACAGCGGCTTCGACGGATCGGTCTGGTGCATCCGCGTCATCCAGTCGATGGCGTCCTCCGCCATCGCGGTGATGAGATTCCACTTGCCCTCCTGGCCGCGGAACGGAAAGATCTGCGTCGTGTTGCGGAACAGGTTCGGCTCCCACTGGTTGGAGTCGCCGCCGACGAAGCCATAGAAGTACTCGAAGCCCATGCCCGTCGGCCACTGGTCGAACGGGCCGACCTGGCTGGCCGCGAACGCCGGCGTGTTGTGGTCCTTGCCGAACCACGATGTCCCATAGCCGTTTTCGAGCAGGATGCGCCCGATCGTCGTCTTGTCCTTGCCGATGATGCTGTTGTAGCCGGGGAACCCAGTCGACTGCTCGGAGATCACGCCGAAGCCGACCGAATGGTGGTTGCGCCCGGTGATCAGCGCGGCGCGCGTCGGCGAGCACAGCGCGGTGGAGAACACCCGGTTGTAACGCAGACCTTCCTGCGCGACGCGGTCCATCGTCGGCGTCGGGATCACGCCGCCGAACGTGCTAGGCACGCCGAAGCCGGCGTCGTCGGTCATGATCAGGAGCACGTTGGGCGCCTGCTTCGGCGGCACGACGCGCGGCGCCCACCACGGTTTCGACTGCAGCGCGTCGTTTTTGATGACGCCGCCGAATGGCGGCGCGGGAGGCGGCAGTTGCTTGCCCGTTATCGTCGTGGTCGCACTCGGCGAGCCGGGAACGCCGGTGATCTGCTGGGCGGCAGCCGACCCCGTTACCGCGATAGCGGCAAGGACGATTGCGGCACAAAGTGCATTCGAGTGTCGACTCATGGTGACTCCTTCAGGAAGAAGCCGAGGACAACGACGCAGGGGGCAGATTATGGCTGCTCCTCGTAAAGTAGGTCAATGACCGCTCCCGAGCCGCGGACACCTGGGGCTGAAGGGGGAGCCAGCCAGAGCGTCATGTAAGATGCGGTAACGGTGCCGTAACAATTCCGCAGCTTGCGCAGAGCTTGCAAGCTATCGGGCAGCGGCGCGCAGCGGCTTGTCCATGTTCTCATCCTCCCGCCGCGATTTGCCGAAAACACCCGCTCTGGGTGGGCGGACCCCGTCAGCACCCCGTTCCCGCGCATGGATCGACACCCTGTCGAAACCGTTTAGACGATCTTCTTCAGAGCGCGCAGTATCAGATCGAAGACTTTGCCGTACGGCGGGTGCAGCAGCGGCAGCGCATTGTGGCGCGACTGGATGAACACCGGCTTCTCCTTGGAGAGCGCCCGGAAGCCCCACTCGCCATGGCAGGCGCCCATGCCGCTCGCGCCGACGCCGCCGAAGGGCAGACTCTCCTGGCCGAAGTGCCAGATGCAGTCGTTGATGGTGACACCCCCCGAAATCGTCTGCTCGAGCACCCTGTCGCGGTTGCGGCGGTTCTTGCCCAACCAATACAGCGCGAGCGGACGGTCGCGGGCGTTGACGTAGCGGATCGCTTCGTCGAGGTCCCGGTAGCTTATGACAGGCAGCACCGGGCCGAAGATCTCTTCCTGCATCACGCGCATGTCGTCCTTCACCCCGAGGAGTAGCGTCGGCGCAAGCTTGCGACCGCCAGCGAAGCGTTCGCCCTCGGCCTTCAATTCGATCGCGCGCGCGCCCTTGGCGCGGGCGTCGGCGATCAAGCTGGACAAGCGGTCGAAATGGCGCTGGTTGACGATGCTCGTGTAATCGGGGTTGTCGGCGAGCGTCGGATAGAGCTTGGCCACCGCACGGCGCATCGCATCGACGAAGCGGGTTTCCATGCCCTCCGGCAGCAGCACGTAATCGGGCGCAATGCAGGTTTGCCCTGCGTTGAGGAGCTTACCCATTGCCAGCCGCGGCACGATGACCTCGAGGTCGCAGTCGGGATCGAAGATTGCCGGCGACTTGCCGCCAAGCTCGAGCGTCACGGGCGTCAGATTGCGCGCCGCCGATTCGGCCACCAGGCGGCCCACGGTGGTCGAGCCGGTGAACACGAGGTGATCAAACGGCAAGGCGCAGAATGCTTTGCCGACCTCGGCATCGCCAGTCACCACCACCATCTCGGTCTCGTCGAAGTGCTCGGCGACGATGCGTTTGAGCAATTTCGAGAAGCACGATGTGATCTCGCTCGGCTTGATCATCACGCGATTTCCCGCGGCGATGGCCGAGATGGTGGGTCCCATGGTGAGCTGGTAGGGATAGTTCCAGGGCGCCACAACGCCGACCACGCCCAGCGGCTGGCGAATCAGCCGGCTCGAGCCGGGCTGGAAATGGAGCGCGGTGCGCATGCGGCGGGACTTCATCCACTTCCTGAGCGAACGGCGCGCATGCTTGATCCCCCCGATGGTCAGCAGGATCTCGGCGAGCTTCGTCTCCTGCGCCGCACGATGGCCGAAGTCCGCCGAGATGGCGCCGGCGATCTCCTCGGTGTACGCCTCGGTCATTTTCAACAGGCGCGTCAGCCGGTCGCGACGCAATGCGAGCGAAGGGTTCATGTCAGACACGAAAGCGGCGCGCTGCCGCTCCAGCACCTCGCGCATGCCAACGAATACCTGATCTCTTGGGTCCATGGTCAACTCTGTCTGTTCTGTGTCAAGGGCGCCTTTGCGCTCGTCATGACTGCCGACCCTCGACACATGCTGCGCCGTCTGTCTGACGGGCACCCCACTCCGAAATGGCAGCCAAGGTCTCATTCTATTGCTTCGGCGAAAGAGCAGCCAAGATGGCCGACCCTTCAGGTGTCGCCGCTCTGACGGTGGCATCGACCTTGCGGCCTGCTGACTGATTCGCGCGGCATGTGCACTCTTCGGTGCCGGCGTGACTTGACGCGCGCGACCGCATGCCTTGTACTTGAGCACTTGGTGCGATCACGTCGCACCGGTCTGGACCGGCGGGGACCATTTGAGTGCACTCACGATCTCCGTAATCGTCTTCCTGGTCGTGCTCGGCGGCAGCTGGCTCGGCGCATTCCTGGGCCGCATATTGCCCAAGCACCACTTCAGCAGCGAGTCCAAGGATATGATCAAGGTCGGCATCGGCTTTCTGGCGACGCTTGCCGCGCTGGTGCTCGGCCTGCTCATCGCCTCCGCCAAGAGCTCGTACGACACCCGATCGGAGGAGATCCAGCAGGTTGCGTCAAAGATCATCCTGCTCGACCGGAATCTGCGGCAATATGGGCCCGCCGCCGATTCGGCCCGGGAAATGATGCGCCGGATGCTGACGGCCAAGGTCAACCTGACCTGGGTCAAGCGCGAGCTGGCGGCTGAGAGCTCAGGGGCCGGCGCTCCACCGGTCATAGGAATAGAGGAATTTCAGGAACGGATCAGGACGCTCGCGCCGACCAACGATGCGCAGAGCGTGCTCAAGACACGGCTCGTACAACTGAGCGAAGACATGGCCCAGACGCGCTGGCTGCTGGTTGAGCAGAGCGGCAACTCGATTCCGATGCCGTTTCTCGTCGTTCTGGTTCTGTGGCTGGCGGCGATCTCCGGTTGCCTCAGCCTGTTCGCCCCGCGCAATGGCACGGTTATCACCGTCAACGTCGTTTGCGCGCTATCCTTCGCCAGCGCGGTCTTCTTGATCCTCGAACTGGATACACCTTTCGAGGGCCTGCTCAAGATCTCGGATGCGCCTTTGCGTAACGCACTCGCGTACGTGAGCCGGTAAGACCTCAATTTCGACTACGACTGACAACCATGTCCCTTACACGTCCAACACTCTTGCTGTCGCTTGCGATGCTGCTCCTGCTCGCCGGCTGCGCCACGCGGCCCGTCAATCCACCGATCACCCAGGCCGACCCGACCACAGGCTACCGCTACACCACGCGCGAGCAGCACTTCGCCAACAAGAACTCGGACAACCTCGTTATTCTTGCCTTCTCCGGTGGAGGAACGCGCGCGGCCGCGTTTTCCTACGGGGTGCTGGAAGCGCTGCGGCGCATGGAGGTCGTCGGACCCAAGGGCATCAAGGCACGTCTGCTCGACGAAGTCGACATCATCACCGGCGTCTCCGGCGGCAGCTTCACGGCGCTGGCGTTCGGGCTTTACGGTGACAAGTTATTCGATGTCTACGAGACAGCGTTTCTCAAGCGCAACGTGCAGGGCGAGCTGATCGGCCGCGTTCTCAACCCGGGGAATTGGGGCGCCTTGTGGTCGCCCGGCTGGGGCCGGTCGGAGACGGCGGCGCAGCTCTACGACGAGATCCTGTTCCACGGCGCGACCTACGCCGATCTCAACCGCGGCAGTGGCCCCTTCGTCGTCGCGACAGCGACCGACATCGCGACCGGGACCCGGATAGGATTCAATCAGGGCGTATTCGACGTCATGTGCTCGAACCTCGACGCCGTGCCGCTGTCCCGCGCCGCCGCGGCGTCCTCGGCGGTGCCCTTCGCTCTCTCGCCCGTCACGATCAACAACTACGGCGGCACCTGTCATTTCGCCCTGCCGCCTTTTCTCAGTGTGTATTCCGATCCGGCAACGACGCCGAGGCCGGCAGCGCGCGTTGTGACGCAGCTCCACGACCTGCAGTCCTACGAACAGGGCAACAAGCCCTACATCCATCTCGTCGACGGAGGCCTGTCCGACAATCTCGGTTTGCGCGGCGTGCTGGAGGCGCTGGAGAACGTCGAGGCCCTTGACTTCCTGGGGCGGCCCACGCCCTTCGATAAAGTGCGGCGGATCGTCGTCTTCATCGTCAACTCGCTGTCGGAACCAGCCACCAACTGGGACGAATCGGAGCGCCCGCCCGGCGACGTCACGCTGCTCGTCAAGGCGACCGGCGTGCCGATCGACCACTATTCGTACGACGCCGTGGAGAGCTTGAGGGACATGATCGCCAACTGGCAGAAGATGCGGACGCTGCGGAACTCCGCGGCATTTCGCGAGAACAAGGACCCCGAGATTGCGGCGCTGCTGCGCACGCCCAACATCGACCTCTACGCCATCGAGGTCTCCTTCACAAAGGTCAAGGACCCGGCGGAGCGCGCCTATCTCAACGACCTGCCTACGTCGTTCGTCCTGCCTGCGGAGGCGGTCGACCGGTTGCGCGCGGCGGCGGGGAATGTCATCCTCGAATCGCCCGATTTTCAGCGGCTGCTCAAGGAAGCGGGCGCACGGATCGTGACTGAATCATCGGCCGGCCCGGCGTCGGCATCTTCCGCACACTAAAGCGGATGCCTTCGCCCTGCGTCTCTCAGGCACGGAGACGGCGCCGGATTTGTGGGACCCTCCCGAGAGGCGAGGCCGCTAGCCGCAGGCCCCGCCGAGCAATCCGCTCTTGATCTCCGCGTTCGGCGGATCGGCGCCTAGCCAGATCGACAGGAACGCTTTGGCGAAGTCGTCGCCCTTGATCGTTCCCTTCACCGAGCCGTTGACGTCGATCTGCACGCCGGCGCCGGGCTTGAAGACGAAGGTCATTCGCTGGCCCGTCTTCATGTCGGCCATCCAGCCGTTCAGCATGGCGATGCGATCCTTGAATGCCGGCAACTGGTCCTTGGCGGTCTTCTCAAAGCCTTCGTCCCACGCTTTTCTCATGTCGCCGGCGCCGACGTCGCGCACGAAGTGCAGGACCAGCTCGGCAGGAGTGTTCGCCCCGAGTATCGCGTTGGCATCGGCCGAGGTCTTGGCCACGTACAGCGCGGCAACGTAGACCTTGACCTTGAGCATCGTCGCCAGGCGCAGCCCGAGTCCGTTAAGCGTCAGGTTGCTGCCGTCGACCTGGACCTGGTCCGGAAAGTTGACCCCCTGGCATTCCTTGCCCTGCGCAACGCCGGCGGCGAGCGCCGCGATGATCCCTAGGCAAAGCATCGTCTTTCGCATATCGGTTCTCCGTTTGAGCTACCTCGCGACCTTACCTTAAAGCGCCCTCACGGACCAGCGGCAGCTTGCGCGCCCGCCTTGGCGAGCACCGTACGGCGAACGAGGGCGATGTGCTCGCGCAGCGTGTACGCTTCGCTGGCGAACTTGGTCGGCGTCCTGATCTCCTCGACCGCTTGCTCGATGCGATCGAGGTCGCCTAGCCACTGTTTGATGGGAAGCGTTCCGGTGCGGGTGGCGACGTCGCGTTCCATCAGCGCGAGCTCTCCGTACCAGCGGTAGATGCGAGAGCGCACCCGCCAGCGCAGGAACTGAGGCAGGTAGTTGAGCGCAGGAACGAGCACGACCAGCAGTGGCACCAAGACGATGATGGTCCGTTCCACGATGGCAGCCAGCCAGAAAGGCAGGTAGCGATACAGGAAGCTCGGCCCGAAGCGCTTGTGCTGATCGGCATACTCGGAAACCCGGATATCGACCTGGGCCGTGCCGGGGAATTCTCCAGGTGCCTCGAAATACCCCTGGCTTCCGTGGATGTCGCGCGCAGCGTCGATCAGAAGATTGATGAGCGCGGGGTGCAGGCCGTCTCGGGCGACGAGCATCGCCTTGGTGGCGATCAACTGAACTTCCTCGCTCGGAACGTTGTGTGCGAAGTCGATAGTTCCTGCCGGCAGAGTGAGCTTGCTGATGAAGGGGAAGCGCCGAGGATACGCATCCGCCCGGGTCAGGCTCATGAGCTTGATCGCCGGGTCGCCCAACGCGCTCTGGATCAGCGGCGCTTGCGCGCCCCCGACAAAGAATGCCGCGTCGATTTTGCCGGTCCTCAACGCATCGAGCGCTTCGTTGCCGCCAAGTAAGAGGATGTCGGTGTTGCCGCGGCCGACGCCATCAGCCACGGTCAGGCCATTAACCTCTAACACCTTGCTGACAAGCGCGTGCGTCCCGCTGCCAGGAACGCCGACCGCGATGCGCTTGCCCTGGAGCTGGTTGATCTGCGAGAGCGTTGCCGAGTCGCGATAAAAGATCCACAGTGGCTCGTAATAGAGGCTGGCGAGCATGACCACGTCGTCGGCTTCGGGCAACGACGCGATCCCTCCCTGCATGAAGGCGACGTCGACGCCCGATTTGGGGTCGAGCAGCAGGCGCAGATTCTCGGCTGCGCCGGCGGTCATGCGCTCCTCGACGGCGACACCCTCGCGATGAAGAAGCTCCGCGTAGCGCTGGGCGAAGTTGTGGTAGACGCCGAACTCCGGTCCAGAGGCTAGCACGATGCGCCGCGGCGGTGCCGCGTGAAGAAAGTGCAGCGAGACCCAGAGCGCCGCGGCGATCAATCCAACAAAAACAAACGCTACGCGCCAGCGGTCGCGCTTGGAGAGCAGTGCAAGATCGTCGGAATCCATTCGCGGGGCACGCCGTAGCCCGTCGGCGGGCCGGTCGATTATACCTTCGCGTCCCAGCGGGCAGGCGCGTAGCCCGGATTGAGCGGAGCGAAATCCGGGAACACCTTCCCGGGTTTCGCCCGGAGCTTGCCCTGAGCGAAGTCCAAGGGGGCTCTACCGGGCTACACAACCGCGTCGCCTGGGCAGCTCCTCTCCGGAGCCCCGCCCACCCCTCCTGGGTGGGGCGTAGGGGAATGCTCGCGCCTAATCTGCACGCCATCCACCCCGAGACGAGGACGGCCCATGATGAACTACCAGAACATCGACACCGGCTGCATCGACGACGAATCGATGCCGTGGATGCCGTTCGCGCCGTACAGCGACACCGTGATGGTCAAGTACTTCAAGGCCGACCCGGTGCGCGGCGAAGTGATCAGCCTGCTCAAGGCACCGCCCGGGACGACGCTGCCGAGGCACCACCACACAGGCACCGTCATCGTCTACACCATTCAGGGGCGCTGGAAATACATCGAGCATGACTGGGTCGCCGGCCCGAAGAGCGTGGTTTTCGAGACTGCCGCCACCGAGCACACGCCCCTGGCGATGCCCGACAGCAAGGAGGACATCGTTACGTTCAACATCACGGTGGGCGATCTGCTGTACTACGACGACAAGGGTCAGGTCTGCGCCATCGAGAATTGGCGCACATCGGTGGATCGCTATCTGGCGTTCTGCAAGTCCAGGGGCATCGCGCCGAAGGACATCACCAGCTTCGCGGGCTGAAGCCGCGGAGCAGCGACAGCATGAACGGCGCGAGAACCCACCGGGCCTGGCTGCGGCGGACGTTCGTTTGCGCCGCGCTCGCCGCAGTGGCGTGGTCGTGCCTCGCCCTAGTCGAGAATCGCCACCAGGCGTGGGCCCAGGAGATGCAGCAGAGCCCGGCCTTTTATCCGGCCGCGCACTCCGTTACCGTCGACAACTTTTTCTCGGGGCTGCGATAGAACGAGTAGCCTGGATTGAGCGGAGCGAAATCCGGGATCATCGTTCGCCGACTAGACGGTCGAGGGCCGGCTGCCCCGGGTTTCGCGCTTTGCGCTCTACCCGGGCTACCAGCTACGAGCGCGGCCGGTGCTCGGCCAGCTCGATCTTGGCGATCTGGTTGCGGTGAACCTCGTCCGGCCCGTCGGCGAAGCGCAGCGTGCGCGCCTGGGAATAGAAGAACGCCAGCGGAAAATCCTCGGCCACGCCGGCGCCGCCGTGAACCTGCATGGCCCAGTCGATCACCTGACAGGCCATTGTCGGCGCTGCGACCTTGATCATGGCGATCTCCTTCCTCGCCGCCTTGTTGCCGGCGGTGTCCATCTTCCACGCTGCGTGCAGCACCAGGAGCCGCGCCTGGTCGATCAGGATGCGCGCGTTGGCGATGCGCTCCTGGGTGACGGTCTGATCGGCGACCGCGCGACCAAAGGTCACTCGGCTCGCCGCGCGACGGCACATGGCTTCCAGCGAGCGCTCCGCGAGGCCGATCAGGCGCATGCAGTGGTGGATGCGCCCCGGACCGAGCCGGCCCTGGGCGATCTCGAAGCCGCGCCCCTCGCCAAGCAGGATGTTGGCGGCAGGCACGCGCACGTTGTCGAAATCGAACTCGGCGTGGCCGTGCGGCGCGTCGTCGTAGCCGAAGACCGACAGAGCGCGCACGAGCTTCACTCCGGGAGTGTCGACCGGTACCAGGATCATCGACTGCTGCCTGTGGCGATCCGGATTTGCGGGATCGGTCTTGCCCATGAAGATGAGAATCTTGCAGCGTGGGTCGGGACCGCCGGTCGTCCACCACTTGCGCCCGTTGATGACGTAGTCATCGCCATCGCGGACGATCGACGCCTCGATGTTGGTCGCATCCGATGAGGCGACGCCGGGCTCGGTCATCGCGAACGCGGAGCGGATCTCGCCCTTGAGCAGCGGCTCGAGCCACTGCTTCTTCTGCTCCGTGCTGGCGTAGCGCACCAGCACTTCCATGTTGCCGGTGTCCGGCGCGTTGCAGTTGAACGCCTCGGGCGCGATCCACGAGCGCCCCATGATCTCGCACAGCGGCGCGTACTCGAGGTTGGCGAGCCCCGCGCCGTAATCGGACTCGGGCAGGAACAGATTCCACAGCCCGGCGGCGCGCGCCCTGCCTTTGAGCGTCTCCATGATCCGGGTCGGAACCCAGGCGTTGCCGCGCCTGCGGTTCTCCTCGACTTCCGCCGCGTAGACCGCCTCCGCCGGATAGACGTTCTCCTCCATGAAGCGCGCGAGCCGCGCCTGCAGTTCCCTGACCTTGCTCGAATGGGTGAAGTCCATCGCTGATTCCTTATTTGATCTGCTGCGCCATATCCCACGCGACGTCCGCAACCAGGCGCGCACGGCCTCCCTGCTCGAATGCGTTCTGGCTCGCGGCGTTGCCTTGGAGCGCCCGCGCGAGCACGCCGTGCAGGATCGCGGCGATGCGGAACATGTTGAAGATCAGATAGAACTCCCAGTGGTCGATGGCGCTTAGCCCGGTGCGCCTGCAATACGCCGCGACGTACTCCTCCTCGGTGGGAATCCCTAGCGCAGCGAGATCGAAACCCTTGAGGCCGCGAAACTGCCCCGGAGCGAGCCGCCACGCCATCACCTGGTAGGCGAAGTCGGAAACCGGATTGCCCAGCGTGGAGAGCTCCCAGTCGAGCACCGCCAGTATCCGCGGTTCGGTCATATGGAAGATCACGTTGTCGAGGCGATAGTCGCCATGGACGATGCTGGTTTCATCTTCCGAGGGCAGGTGTCGTGGCAGCCATTCGATCAGCCGGTCCATCGAGGGAACAAGCTCGGCGCCGTCGGTCTGGTACTGCTTGGACCAGCGCGAGATCTGCCGCTCGATGTAGTGCCCTGCGCGGCCGTAGTCGCTCAAGCCCAGCGCCGCGTAGTCGACGCTGTGCAGCGCTGCGATGACGCGATTCAATTCGGCGTAGTGAGCTGCGCGCTCTCCGCGCGTCATGCCGGGGAGCGTGGGGTCCCACAGGATTCGGCCCTCGACGTAGTCCATGACGTAGAAGGCGGTGCCGATCACCGAGTCGTCCTCGCACAGCGCGCAGGTCTTGGCAACCGGAACATCGGTGCCGTAGAGCGCGGACATCACGCGATACTCGCGGTCCACCGCGTGCGCGGACGGCAGGAGCTTGCCCGGCGGCTTGCGGCGCAGAACGTAGTGCTTGTCGCCAGCGGTGATGCGATACGTGGGATTCGATTGCCCGCCCTGATATTCCTCTACGGTGAGATCGCCGATTCGAGGATCGACGTGCTTGCGAAGGTAAGCTGCGAGCGCGGAGGCTTCGAACGAATGCAGCGGGGCGACGAGCTTCGCTCCGGGGTTTGCTGCAGCAAGGACGTTAGATTGCAACGGTGCCGCCGTCGACCGGGAGCGCGTGGCCGGTAATGTGGCGCGAGGCTTCTGATGCGAGAAAGACCACGCTGCCCTTCAAGTCCTCCTCGCTGCCGAGCCTGCCGAGTGGTGTGAGCTCCAATACCTGTCGCTCGATGCGCTCCAGCGTGACCTTGGTCATCTTCGACGGAAAGAAGCCGGGGCAGATTGCGTTGACGTTGATGTTGTACCTGCCCCATTCCGCGGCGAGGGCGCGCGTCATGTTGATCAGCGCACCCTTGCTGGTGTTATAGCCGATGGTCGTCATCCCCCATGCCGGGGGATTGCCGAACAGCCCCGCGATGGAGGCTATGTTGATGATCTTGCCGCTCCTTCGCGGGATCATCGCGCGC
>DASPTZ010000037.1:0-5481 GCA_035623155.1 Casimicrobiaceae bacterium
GCCCAACCGTCGTAGTCCTTTCGCTGCCCGCGGTTGTAGATCACCCCGTTGATGGCGCTGGTGCCGCCCAGGATCTTTCCGCGAGGCACATAGAGCGATCGATTGCCCAGCGATTCGCTGGGCTTCGAGTCGAGGCACCAGTTGACCTTGGGGTTCACGATCATCATGGCGGTGCCTGCCAGCGGCCGCGTCCAGATGTAGTGTTCGCCCTTCGTGCCCGCTTCCATGCACAGGACGCTGTACTCGCCGTTTTCGCTCAGTCGGGCGGCGAGCACGCCGCCCGACGAACCGGAGCCAACGACGATGTAGTCGTAAGAAGAAGCCATCATCACCTGCCGCCGGCACGCCGCTACAACCTTCGCCTTGAACTCCGCGCTATGCGTGCCCTACCGAACCTGCGCCGTCTCGGAGCCGCCAAGATAGGCGGCCTGCACTTCCGGCCGCCTCAGCAGATCGCCGCTGTCGCCCTCGAGCGCGACGGAGCCCGTTTCCAGCACGTAAGCCGTGTTGGAAATCTTGAGCGCCAGCTTCGCGTTCTGCTCGACGACGAGTACGGTGACGCCGGCGTCGTTCACGCGCTTGACGAGGCCGGCTACCTCGTGGATCAGCTTCGGGGCGAGGCCGAGTGTGGGCTCGTCCAGCATGAGCATCCGCGGGCGTGCGATCAGCGCGCGCGCGATCGCGACCATCTGCTGCTCGCCACCGGACAGGCTCGACGAGATCTGCTTGCGGCGTTCCTCGATGCGAGGAAAGCTCTCGTAGATCATCGCGAGGCTTTCGCGCCACTGCGCGCTGTCGCGCACGCGATACGCGCCGACGCGGATGTTCTCGTACACCGTCATCTCGGGGAAGAGGCGCCGCCCCTCCGGGCAGAGCACGATGCCGCAGTCGAGCCGCTGGTGCGGCTTGAGGTGGGAGATGTCCTGGCCGTCGAAGCTTACGCTTCCCGCGTTGTGGCGCACGAGCCCCGCGATCGTCTTGAGCAGCGTCGACTTGCCCGCACCGTTCGCTCCGATGATGGCGACCACGCTCTTGGCCGGCACGCTGATCGACACCTCGCGCAGGGCGTGGACTCCGCCGTAGTCGACGGAAAGGTTCGACGCCTCAAGCAAATTCATAGTCCTGGCCCAGATAGGCGTCAATCACTCGCGGGTCGGCCTTGATCTGCGCAGGCGTTCCGAGCGCGATCGGCGTGCCCTGGTTGATCACCAGGATGCGGTCGCAAAGGCTCATGACGAGCGGCATGTCGTGCTCGACGATCAGGATGCCGATGTCACGCTCATCCTGCAGTCGCCGGATGAGCTGGCCGATGACCTTCTTCTCGGAGGAGTTGAGGCCCGCTGCCGGCTCGTCCATCAGCATGAGCTTGGGCGACACCATCATCGCCATGCCTATGCCCAGCACCTTCTGCTGGCCGTAGGCGAGACTGCCGGCGATGCTGCCCATCATCGAGGACAAGCCGACGAAGTCCGCCACCTGCCGGCTGTCGGCGACCGCAGCCAGCTTGCGATTCTTGAAGTAGGCGACCGGTCCGTGCCGGCGCGCGATCACCTCCGACCGGCGCAGGTTTTCCGCGACGGTGTGCTGCGAGTAGTTGTAGACCGCTTGAAAGGTGCGCGCGATGCCGAGACGCGCGATTTCGTCGCTCGACAAGCCGGTGATGTCGCGGCCTTGGAAGGCGACCGTGCCAGCCGTCGGCCGGTAGTACCCCGCGATGACGTTGAACAGCGTCGTCTTGCCGGCGCCGTTGGGGCCGATGACCCCGAAGATCTCGCCCTTCTGCATCTCGAACGACACGTCGGATACGGCGCGCAATCCTCCGAAGCGCTTGGCGAGACCGTTCACGGACAGAATCGCCGTCACGTCTTCTTTCCGGGCTTGTCGAGGCGCAGGAGCCCCACCAGGCCCTGACGGAAGAACATTAGGAAGACGCCGAGGGAAATGCCGTAGATCAGCAGTTGATACTGGCGAGCTTCGCGCAGCAGCTCCGGCAGCGGGACGATGAGTATCGCGCCCAGCATCGGCCCGATGATGCTTGCCGGGCCTCCGATCGTGTTCATCACGATGAGATCGACGAGCGTGCGCATGCCGAAAGCGTCAGGCGTGAGCAGGCCAATGTAGAACGCATAGACGCCGCCGGCGGTTCCGGCGATGAAGGAGCTCAACACGAATGCCGCCACTCGCCATGCCATCGCGTTGCCGCCCAGCGAGCGCGTCACCATCTCGTTCTCGTTGAGCGACTGAAAGATCGCGCCGATGTCCGAGCGCTCGATCGCCCACAGTAGGCCAAACGACATGGCGGTGAATAAGAGGCCCATCGCGTAGTAGTCACGGATTGCGGTGAGCCGAAACCCGAGGATCGAGAATTTGGGAATGCCGTAAAGACCGCTGTTGCCGCCGGTGAGCGATATCCAGTCCTGCATGATGAGGTTGACGATCTCGCCGAAGGCGAATGTAAGCAGCACGAAGTACGTGCCCTTGATGCGCAGGAAGATCGGGCCCAACATGCCGGCCACCGCCGCGGCAATCAGCCCGCCAACGAGGAGCGAGAGCACAGGCGGCACGCCGAGCCGCATGGTCAGCAAGGCCGCGCCGTAGCTTCCGAGCCCCATGAACGCGCCGTGCGAGAGCGGCAGCTGGCCGATCTTCAGCATGAGGTTCATGCTGGTCGCCATGGGGATCATGATCGTCGCCATGGTCGCGATGTGCAAGAAATACCGGTTGTCGAGGATCCACGGCACGACAGCCAGCAACGCGACCGCGGCAATCACGTAGCGGGTTTTCATCGCACCGCCCTGCCCATGAGGCCGGTCGGGCGGAAGATGATGATCCCGAGGACGATGCCGAACGAGGCGATGAGCGCGGCCGTCGGATTGAACATCGTCGCGACGGCCGACTCGCAAAGACCGATCAGCAAACCGCCGAGCATCGCGCCCGGCACGCTGCCGAGACCGCCGAGGATGACGATCACGAACGCCTTGATGATCACGATCTCTCCCATGTAGGGACCGATCGGATAGATCGGCGCCATCAGCGCTCCTGCGAGGCCCGCGAGCAGACACGACAGGCCGAACGCGACGGCGTAGATGCGCTTCGATTCGATGCCCATGAGGCTCGCCGTGTCGCGGTCCTGGGCCACCGCCTGCATCGCGAGGCCCACCGGCGTGAACTTGAGCAGCGCGTAGAAGGCCGCCAGGATCACCAGCGCGCAGAGAGCGACGATCGTGCGGTCCCACGGCACTCTTGCGTCGAGCAGCATCCACGTGCCACCGAACGGCCGCGGTATGCCCTGCTCCGACGGCCCCACGATCAGCAACGCCGCCGACTGCATGGTGATCGCGATGGCGAGCGTCATGATCATGCCCGGCATCTCTTCCTTCAGCAGCGGCCGCAGGAGGGCACGCTCGACGACGAGCCCGATGAGCGCGCTGACGACGCCGCCCGCCGCGACGGCCGCGAAGAACGGCCAGCCCATGTGGCCGTAGAAAAGCAGGACGGCCATGGCGCCCGCCATGTAGAACTCGCCGTGCGCGAAGTTGACCACGCGCATGATGCCGAACACGAGCGTGAAGCCGAGCGCCATGATCGTGTAGACCAGGCCGGCCAGCAGGCCGTTGACGATGATCTGGCTCAGCATCGCGAAGAGCCCCCCGGGATGGAAATCGACGCGGTCAGCGACCGCGTCGGGATGTCCGTTGGCTGGCCACGGTCACGAATGCGCTGACTAGCGCACCTTGCCCTTGACGACGGCGCGCCCGTTCTGCACGACTACCACATACATGGGCGTGATGAACTGGTGCTTGCCGTAGGTGATCTCGTCGCCCTGAATCGACTTCGTGGGCAGTAGCTGGGAAAACGTCGCGGCGATCTTGGTCGTGTCGTTCGGGTCGCCCGACTTCTGGATCGCTGCCAGCAGCAGCCTGTACGCGTCGTAATACGGCGCGAGGATTTCGCTCGGCGGTTGCCCGACGATCTTCATGTATTTCTCGGCGATCCTCTTGAATTCGGGATTGTCCGGGTCCGCGTACTGGATGTTGACCAGTCCTTCGGCAGCTTCCTTGCCGGCGACGTCGACGGTCTGCTGCCAGCTTCCGCCGCCCGTTTGCACGAACACACCCTTGAATCCGAGATCGCGGGCCTGGCGGAGGATAAGCCCCGCAGTCGCAGGCTGCGTAACGCCGACGTCGATCGCGTTGGGCTGCAGCGCAAGGATCTTGGTCAGCATCGGCGAGAAGTCCTTGGTGTTGCGCTCGTACAGCTCGCTGCCGGCGATCTCCAATCCCGCATCCTTGAGCACCGGCTCGACGTTCTTGATGTGGCCCCAGCCGGACTCGTCATTGGGATTCATGAGCGCGATCTTCTTGCCCTTGACGTTGTCCTTGATCCACTTCACGTACCCTGGCATGTAGTTCGCCGATGTGCTGTAGAGGCGGAACATGTACTTCGTGTTGTCGTCGATCACGGCCGGCGAGAAAGCGGACGTCAAACCGATGACCTTGTCGTCCTCGAGGCTCTTCTTGATCGCCATGGCCGGCGCGGACGTGCCGACGAGCAGATACTTGACGCCGTCCTGGTTCTGCAGGCGGTTGTACGCCGCGACCGCTTCCGCGGCCTTGAACTGATCGTCGTACCCGATGATCTTGATCTGGTACTTCTTGCCGCCGACGTCGAGGCCGCCCTTTGCGTTCACTTCCTCGGCGAGGATTTCCCCGGCGACCTTTCCCGGCACGCCGAACGTGGCGCCCGGACCCGTCAGGCCCATAATCGCGCCGATCGTGATCGTATCGGCCGCGATTGCCGGAGTAAGCGTCATGCCGCAGAGCGCGGCCGTCGCGACCGCCGACGTCATCAAACGTTTGAAACTCATGATGTGCTCCTCTCTATAAGGTCTGGCGCCGCGATCGCATGCGACTTGGCACGCGGCTCTTTATTGCTGGTCTGGGCAAGCAAGGCAAACGCTCTTGAAAAGCGAGCCATCGCGGCCGGCGCCTTCGATCGTCCGCCTGCAAGCACTCGCATTTGAGTGACGAGTGTGCGACCAAGCGAATTCGCGCGTCCAGACGGTTTTTCTTTTCGCGGCATAAGAACGGCTAACCAGGTCAGCGCAACTTACCGCGTGTGCAAAATTCACGACTGGACCGCCCACGAGCAAGCGTCGGAGAATTGCGCCTCGCCGAAGGGTTGGAGGGCGCGAATTTGAACGCGTCCGTTTGAGCAGTTCCCACCGACCGGCGAAAGCCCGCAACGTCGATTGGTGAGACGATCGAAACCTTCGACTACATCGTCATCGGAGCCGGCTCGGCCGGCTGTGCGGTTGCCGCACGGCTGAGCGAGAGCCGGCGCGAAAGCGTGCTCGTTCTCGAGGCCGGCGGACGCGATTCGAATCCCTGGATCCACGTTCCGATCGGGTTCAGCAAGACCTTCTTCGACCAAACGTTGAACTGGTGCTTCTCGACCGAACCGTCGCCGCAATTGCACGGC
>DASPTZ010000038.1:0-9806 GCA_035623155.1 Casimicrobiaceae bacterium
GCGAGCACCAGGTGAATGATGTTGTCGGTGTAGTCGTGCTCGCCGTAAGTGATGAAGATCTTGCTGCCTTGGACCTTGTAGCTGCCGTCCGCTTGGGGAACCGCCTTGGTTCGCACCGCGGCGAGGTCCGACCCCGCCTGCGGCTCGGTCAGGTTCATCGTCCCTGTCCACTCGCCCGCGACCATCTTCGGCAGGTAGGCTTGCTTGAGCGCGTCGGAGCCGTTGAGCTCGATCGCCTCGATCGCGCCGCTGGTGAGCATCGGGCACAGCCCGAAGGCCAGATTCGACGCGTTCCACATTTCGTCGATTGCCGCCGCGACGAGATGGGGCATGCCCTGCCCGCCGAAGTCCGGACTCTTCGCCAAGCCGTTCCAACCCAGCTCGCAGAATTGCAGGTAGGCGTCCTTGAAGCCAGGCGCCGTGGTCACGCTGCCATCGTCCCGCCGCGTCGCCCCTTCGCGATCTCCCACGGGGTTCAGCGGATCGAGGACGTCGGTCGCGAACTTGCCCGCCTCCTCGAGGATCGCCGCGACGGTGTCGGGAGCCGCATCGGCGAATCCAGGCAGCTTGGCGATCTCGTCGAGTCCGGCGAGCTCGGTCATCACGAATTGCATGTCGGCGAGAGGGGCTCGGTATTGACTCATGATCTGCTCCAGCGTTATTGCGGTTTGGTCCGCGCTTGGGTTGCGAATGCGGCGCGCCTGGGTGTGCGGGCGCGCTCGTCGCCCTCGGTCAGGAAAGCATCGACGATGCGCGCCGACTCCTCGGGCAGGGTGACGAGGAACAGGTGCCCGCAATCGAGGATCTCGAGCCGCGAGTCGGGAATCAGCCACTGCATGATGCGCGCGTTGACGACCGGGACGATCGGGTCGTCGGCGCCGGCCATGATCAGCGTCGGCTGCCGCAGCAGGAACAGCCACGGCAGGCTGGTCCAGCCGAACGCGGCGGCGAGCTGCAGATAGTAGCCGCTCCTGCTGGAAAAACGCACGTGGCGCAGCGTGCGCTCCACCAGTTCGGGCTGGCGACGGAACGCCCCGCCGTACACTTCGCCGGCGATCCTGTGCGCATGGCCATGGTCCAGATATCGCCTGGGCGTGGCCATCTTCATCAGCACCCAAGGACTCCCGGGCACCATCAGCGCTCCGGTTGCCGTGGCAGCGAGCACCAGCCGACGACAGCGCGACGGATGCTGGAACGCGAACTGCTGCGCGATCGCGCCACCCCACGAGACGCCCAGGACGTCGGCGCGAGAGTAGCCGAGATGATCGAGCAGCGCTTCGGCAAGACGGGCCACGCTCGACGGCCTATAGGGCGAGGGCGGAGTCGGCGAGCCGCCCACGCCTGGGACATCGAAGATCGCGATGGTCGGCCCGGTCAGCGCATGGATGAAAGGCTCGGCCAATTCGATGTTCGCACCCAGTCCGTTCAGGATCAGCAGCGGAACGCGCTCGGGGTCGCCCGAGCGGAGCCCATAGCGGATCCGGTGACCGTGAACGCGCGCGTGATCGATTCGCATGGGGCGGCGCTTGCTCGCGGACCCTGCCATCAGCAGCTAGCGCTCGAGCACATAACTGCCCGGCGCTGCGCCCAGCGAGGGATGCTTCTTGCTGCCGAGCACGCCGGGAGCCGGCTTCAGCGCTTCGGATCGTGCGCGAATCCAATCGCGCCAATGCGGCCACCAGCTTCCTTCGGTCTTGCCCTGGCCCTCGAGCCAGCCCTCGGGCGTCGCCGCCCCTGCGGGCCCTGCCATGAACCACGCCCGGGGGTTGCCCGGCGGATTGATGAGGCTCTGAATGTGGCCGCTGTTCGACAAAACGAAGGTGCTGCGCGAGCCGCCGTACAGCCGTGCGGTCTGGTACACGCCCGGCCACGGTGTGATGTGATCGGTGAGCCCGGCCACGACGTAAGCGTCGACGTCGATCTTGCTCATGTCGACCTTGGCACCGCGAATGCGAAGCTTGCCGGCGTTCGGAAAAGGATTCGACTCGAACAGGGCGAGGAAGTCGGCATGAAGCCGAGCCGGCAGGCGCGTCGTGTCGTTGTTCCAGAACAGGATGTCGTACGCTGGAGGGTCGTTCCCTAGCAGATAGTTGTTGACGACGTAGTTCCAGATCAGGTCGTTGGGCCGCATCCACGCGAACATCTTGGCGAGGTCCGTTCCCTCGACCACGCCGCGCTTGCGCGACGCTGCTCTCGCCGCCGCGATGGTTGCCGGCGTCACGAACAGCCCCGCCGTCGTATTCCGCACCGAAGACGTGTCGAGCACGCACACCGTCACCGTCGCCGAGTGCACCTTGCGCTTGCCCCGCGCCGCGAGGTATCCGAGAAAGGCCGTCAAGGTGATGCCGCCCGAGCACGCGCCCCAGACGTTGACGTCGGGCGATCCGGTGATATCGCGCATCGCGTCGACTGCCTGCTCGAGCGCTGCGACGTAGGCATCGAATCCCCAGTCAGCGTCCTCACGCGTGGGATTGCGCCAGCTCGCCACGAAGGTCTGCACGCCGCTCCCGAGCGACCACTGCGCGATGCTCTTCGCCGGGGTCAGGTCGAAAGCGTAGTACTTGTTGATTTGTGGCGGAACGATCAGCAGCGGGCGCGCGTGCACCTGCTCGGTGGTGGGAACATACTGGATCAGCTCCAGCACTTCGCTGCGGTAGACGACCGCTCCAGGCGTGTTCGCAATATTTTTCCCCACCGTAAACGGGCGCGAATCGACTTGCTTGGGCAGCCGCGTGCCGCTGGTCATGTCCTCGACGAAGTTCGCGAGCCCGCGGATCACGCTCGCTCCTTTGGTGTCGACCAGCTTCTTCATAGCGGCCGGGTTGCCGCCGAGGAAATTCGTCGGCGCGATCGCATCCACGAACAGCGACGTGACGAAGCGCGCGCGCTCGGTGTTCAGGGTGTCCATGCCGGCCCCGTCGACGCAATGGTCGAGCGTCTTGCCGAGCGCGAGATACGACTGCAACAGCCGCTTGAACACCGCGTTCTCGCTCCATGCGGAGTCGGCGAAGCGCCGGTCGCCTTGCGCGGGAGCGAGGGTCGAGCGCCCGGTGACGATGCTCGCGTACTCGCCCATGAGCTTCGCATATTCTCCCGACAGCATGCGAGGATGGCGGGCAAGCTGGCCCAGCAACTTGGTTGCGGCGGCGAGCACTTCCTTGCTCCGCACACCGATCAACGGATTGACGGCTAGCGCGTTTTGCGCCGCTCCTTCGATGAGAGCCTCCTGCGCGGGATCGCGCCTCCTGCGCAGCGTGGCCCTCTCGGCGCGTAACCCTGGGGCGGCCTTCGGCGCGCGCCACTTGGTGCGTGCTCGCGGCGTCGCGGGCGGCACGGCCGCTTTCTTCACGCGCCGCGATACCGAGCTTGTGGTTGCCACGGCGTTTCCCCTCTAGTTAGGCGCTCCCCGCCGTCAGCAACGCCAGCGATTCCGCGATCAGCGCCGGTTTGGTCTCCCCCTCGATCTCGATCGTGTTCTGCACGGTAATGAGCGCGCCTCCCTTGGCCTTGCGCTCGACGGCCAGCAGCATGACCCGGTTGCGCACCCGCGCTCCCGCCTTGACCGGGGCGATGAAGCGCACCTTGTCGAGGCCGTAGTTGAGCGCCGCCGCTGCATCCGGCGGAATCACGCCCACCTCCATCGCCAGCGAAGCCGCGAGCGACAGCGTGAGATAGCCGTGCGCGATGGTTCCACCGAAAGGACTCTCGTACCGCGCCCGCTCGACGTCGACATGGATCCATTGCCGGTCGCCGGTGCAATCGGCGAACTCGTCGATGCGGTGCTGATCGACGGTGGTCCAGTCGGAGACCCCGAGGTCCTTCTGCGTGAATTGCTCGAGCGCAGCCATTCTGTATCCGGGCAGTGCCATGCTCACCTCTCTAGGGCCTGCTAACGCTATGGGCGCATACGCGAACGGGTGCCCCGGGGGCGCCAATCAAGGCGCAGGACGAAGCCAAGACTAGCGGTCTTGGCGAGGACGGCAACACCGAGTGGCGCCCCAGGACGCCTGTTCCCTTCGGGTTGCTGCCGAAAACGCCGATCGCCGCGTTGCAAAGTCTCGCCGGACGCCCTGCCCGCCTTCGCCTTTGCGCCTTGCGCTAGGCGTTTTCGGCTACGCAACGCGTTTGTGTCCATAGCGTTAGCAGGCCCTAGTTGGTCGCTGCCGGGGACCTCAGCTGCGCGCGCCGGCCGCCGTGCCCACCAGCGACTCCGGCGCGAGGTTCATGATCCTCGCGAAAAGCTGCCGGAACTCCTCGTCGTTGTCCACCGAAAAGCGGGGGTCCTGGTTGCCGGCGAAGGCGGTACCGATTTCCGCCCAGTCCTGGTCGGTGAGGTACTTGCGAGCGGCGGGGATGATGACCTTGGTTTCGAGCATCATATGCTCCATCTGCGACTCCGCGAAGCGCTCTACCGTCGCCGCGAACTGATTGAATCCACCCTTCGGGTCGGCCTCGTACGTGGCGATGCTCCGCTCCAGATCCTCCACCGCCTTGTGCCCCTCGACGTGCTGGCGCTGCAGATCGTCCAGCGTGTCATTGAATTCCGACGTCCGGGCACGCAGCTTGGCGAAGAGGTACGCATCCTCCTTCGGATGGTGCAGGGTCTCCGGAAACGCCTTGATGTAATGAACCATCGCGCGCAGAAGAGGAAAGGACGGCGGCTTCCCCTCTCGTGCCTGCCTGACCAGGAATTCCAGCCCGTAGACGATCGCGGCCACCGACCGGTGTTCGTCGCGGATGACCGAGAGCGGAGCCATCATCGCCTCGGTCGGCTGGTTGCTCTCGACTGTCGCCACCAGCACCGGAATCGTCGTGTGCTGTAGCACTTTCTGCGTCTGCGATCCGAGCATGAGTCCCTTGATGCCGCGGCGGCCGTGCGAGGCGATGAAGATCAGGTCGCAGCCCCGCGCCTCGGCAGCGCTTAAGATAGCCTCATGCGGCCGATCGCTGGTCGTGACGGCAGCGTCGTAGGGAACGCCCGCTGCACGGGCGACGACTTCCGCCTTGGCCAGGATCGCGCGCGCCTCGCCAGCCATCTCGTCGTTGAATGCTGCAGGCGACATCACCCGCTCGAGCGCGCCGATGCTCGACGCGCCGTAATCCGCCTGCGCATGGAAGAACGTTACCTTGGCGCCGAGCGCGCGGGCGAGCTGGACGGCCTGCTGGACGGCGTCGGCAGAGAGCGGCGAGTCGTCGAGTGGAACCATCAGGTGGCGATACATTGGTTCTCTCCCTTGCATTGCGAGCGCGAATCCGGGTCGATCCCGATCGCGATCTCGCCCTCGAGGACTTGCACCGCACACACGGTGGCGCGAAGCCCGTCGACGCCGGGCATGCGGCCGGTCCTGACATCGAACCGCATGCCATGCGCCCGGCAGGTCACCAGGGCGCCATCGAACTTTCCTGCGCCAAGCGAGGAACCCTGGTGCGGACACGAGTCGTCGAGCGCGTGAACCTCGCCGTCGACGTTGAAAAGCGCAAACACCTTCCCTTGCACGAACACCATCCTGCTCTTTCCCGGCGGGAGCTGAGCGAGCGTGGCGACGGGCACGAAAGCTGTCATCGCAAGTTACCCGAAGCGCACCGTCAGAAGGGCTTGTCGCCGATGATCCCCGCGCGCTCCATCTTGCGATGGCAAGGCGGGTAGTCCATCACCGCATAATGCTGTGTGGAGCGGTTGTCCCACATGGCCATGCTGTTGGGCTGCCAGCTCCAGCGCACTTGAAACTCGGGGATGAACGCCTGGGAAACGAGGTAGTTTAGCAGCAAGCTGGCACCCGGATTGGCGTCCTGACCGAAACGCACATTCTCCGGCGTATGGAAGTTGGTGAAGTGCGTGGTGAAAGCGTTCACGAACAGGATCTTTTCGCCCGTTTCGGGATGTGTACGCACCACGGGATGCTCGGCGTCGGGGTACTGCGCCTTGAGCGCAAGGCGCTTTTCGATGGGCATCGCCGCGCCGAAGGAGGCCTCGATGCTGTGCCGCGCCCTCAAGCCCGAGATCTGCTTCTTGATATGCTCCGGCAGCCGGCTGTAGGCCTCGGCCATGTTGGCCCACATCGTATCGCCGCCAACCGGTGGGCATTCAATGCAACGGAGCACGCAGCCAAAGGGCGGCTTCTCGCGCCAGGTAGCGTCGGTGTGCCAGGCGTTCTCGTAGCGGTCGATCGGCGCGTCGGGCGACTTGTAGATGCGCACAAGGCCCGGGTTGTCTGGGTCGCTGCCGGCGACGGGATGGTCCTCGAGCTCGCCGAAGTGCCGTGCAAACGCGACGTGTTCGGCGCGGGTGATGTCCTGGTCGCGGAAGAACAGGACCTTGTGCTTGAGCAAGAGCGCCCGGATCTCGGCGACGAGCCCCGTGTCGCGCGAGGCCACACCCAGGTTCACGTTGGAGAGCTCCGCGCCGAGGGTGCAGGTCATCTGCCGGACCTTGATGGACCCGCGGGTGCTGATGTGTGCAGGGGCCGCGGTGGCGGTCATGGTATCGGTCATTTTCAATCCTCCTTCAAGTTGGGGTTGGCGTCCGTCGATCGTCGAGCGGCGCGCCACGTTTACGAATGGATGGGCCGATCAATAGGGCTTGTCGCCGATGATTCCGGCGCGCTCCAGATTGCGCACCGCCGGCCAGAAATCCTGCACCGCGTAGTGCTGCGTGCAGCGGTTGTCCCAGATCGCCACGCTGTTCTTGCGGAAGCGGAAGCGGACCTGATACTCGGGAACGTAGGCCTGGCTCACCAGGTAGTTGAGCAACAGCGCCGCGCCAGGGTTCGCGTCCTGGCCGAAACGCACGTTCTGCGGCGTGTGGAAGTTGGTGAAGTGCGTCGTGAAGGCGTTGACGAACAGAATCTTCTCGCCGGTCTCCGGGTGGGTACGCACCACGGGGTGCTCGGCGTCGGGGTACTGGGCCTTCAATGCCAGCCGCTTCTCGATTGGCATCGCCGCGCCGAAGGATGCCTCGATGCTGTGCCGCGCTTTCAAGTTCGCGATCTGTGTCTTGACGTAATCAGGCAGCCTCGCGTAAGCCTCGACCATGTTCGCCCATAGCATGTCGCCGCCGATCGCCGGCGACTCGGTACAGCGCAGCACGGCGCCAAACTGAGGGCATTCGCGCCAGGTCGTGTCGCAGTGCCACGCGTTCTCGTATTGCTCGTTGCGGCTGTCAGGTCCCTTGTAGATGCGCACCAGCCCCGGGTGATCGGGATCGCTGCCGACGACAGGATGGTCCTCGAGATCGCCGAACCGGCGCGCGAACGCGACGTGCTCGGCGCGCGTGATGTCCTGGTCGTGCAGGAACAGCACCTTGTGCTTGAGCAGGAGCGCCCGGATCTCAGCAAACAACGCGTCGTCGCGCGAGGCGTCGCTTAAGCTCACGTTCTCGAGCAGAGCGCCGATCGAGCGTGTCATGGGCTCGATCTTGATCGATCCGCGGGTCCCCGAGCGGGCGATGGCGGGCGCTTCAACTACGCTGGTCATTTGCAATCTCCTGTTTCGATGTCCCGGTGCGCTTCAGACGACGAAGATCGACGATCCGGTGGTCTTGCGCGACTCGAGATCGCGGTGCGCCTGGACCGCGTCCTGCAACCGGTACTTCTGGTTGATCTCGATCTTGATCCGCCCCGCCGCGACGTGCCCGAAGATCTCCGAGGCGAGCTCCTGCCGCTCCTTCGGATCCGCGATGTAGTCGGCGAGCGCCGGGCGCGTGACGTAGACCGAGCCCTTGATGGCGAGCTGCGTCGCGTCGATCGGCGGCACCGGCCCCGACGCCGTTCCGACGCAGACGAGAAGCCCCCGACGCTTGAGCGAATCGATCGAACCGGCAAACGTGTCCTTGCCCACGCTGTCGTAAACCACATTCACTCCGACGCCGCCGGTGATCTCCCGCACGCGCTTGGCTACGTCCTCCGTCTTGTACAGGATCACGTGGTCGCAGCCGTGCTCGCGCGCGATCCGCGCCTTGGCTTCGGTCGATACCGTTCCGATGACGGTGAGGCCGAGAAGCTTCGCCCATTGCGACACGATCAGGCCCACGCCTCCGGCGGCAGCGTGAAGCAGGATCGAGTCGCCGGCTTTGAGCGGCCAGATGCGCCGCATCAGGTAGGCAGAGGTGAACCCGCGCATGGTCATCGCAGCGGCGGTCTCGCAGCTGATGCCTTCAGGCAGCTTGATCAGCGGCGCCGCTGGGATGAGCCGCTCGGTGCTGTACGCGCCGAGCGTGTTGACGAATCCGGTGTAGGTGATGCGGTCGCCGGGCGCCACGTTGGCGACGCCCTCGCCGACCGCCTCGACCACTCCGGAACCCTCGACGCCCATGCCGTTGGGCAGAGGCACCGGATAGAACCCGGTGCGGAAATACGTGTCCGCGAAATTCAGGCCCACAGCCACGTGGCGAATCCGCGCCTGGCCTGGCCCGGGGTTGCCGACGGCGACCTCCTCCAGCCGCAGGACCTCGGGCCCGCCAACCTGATGAAAACGGACTGCCTGTGCCATGGCTGTCATCCTCGCCGAGGCTAGCGTCAGGCCGCCGCGCGGAGCGCCGCGGTCTTGGGCTTGCGGTTGGGCGCGAATCCGTTCCTCGCCAGCGTTTCATCGACATCTTTGTAGAACTCGCCGATGCGGAGGATGCGCCGGGCCTCCTTGCCGTCGGCCACTTCGCGGCCGAACTCGCGCGAGATGCGCACGAGCTGCTCGATCTGCTTGACCGTGCTCATCTTGGCCTTGCGGTCCTGCGTCCAGAGGTTGTCCTCGATGCCGCAGCGCACGTGCAGCCCCATCGCCATGCCCATCATGTTGATCGGCAGCACGTTGAGCATCGAGCTTTCGACCGTGACGACCGCGCCGTCGGGCATGGCGCGCAGGAAGTTGGCGAGGTTGTAGATGTTCGGCGCGTCCATGCCTCCGCCAATGGCCACCCAGTTCAGGACCAACGGGCCCTTGTAGACGCCGCGACGAATCAACCGCTCGACCGTCTCGAAACTATTGATGTTGTAGCACTGAAACGCACTCTGGATGCCGGCAGCGCTGAGACGCTTGATGTGCTCCTCGTACCAGTTCGGGGTGGACGGCACGATCATGTTTTGGTAGGCGCTGTAGTTCGCGGGCTCGCTGAGAGAGGTTCCGGCGATATCGGCGGGCACCATCTGCTCGATCACGTTCATCTGAACCGTGTTGATGGTGACGGTCACCTGTTCCGGCTTAGGCGTCAGCTCCGCAAGCGCGTGACGCGTGTCGTCCGAGAGCCATTTGGCGGCTTCGCCTTCCGACTCGGGCGCGAAACTGATCGAGCCGCCGACCTGGATGATCAGGTCGGGCGCGCGCGCGCGGACGCCGGCGATCAGCTCGTTGAACTTGGACAGCCGCTTGCTGCCTTTGCCGTCGAGCTCGCGCACGTGCAGGTGGAGCACGGACGCGCCGGCGTTGTAGCAGTCCACCGCCCTCTGTATCTGTTCTTCCATGGTCACAGCGATGTCTTCCGGGAAATCCGAGGGAATCCACTCGGGGCCATAAGGCGCCGCGGTGATGACGAGCTTGTCCTGATTTTCGGGGAACAGGGATCCATCGAGAAAGTTCATGGCTCTTCCTTTCAAGTCAAGGTTGCGACCGGTTCGACGTTGCGTTCGCTGCAAGTGATGGTCTTCATTGTGATGGGAAGCGCATTAGGCGACTTGATCACAGGTGACATGGACTTTTCTTCTCGGGACATCGCCCTTCGGGGGCGATTAAACTGCGCGGCCCTCCAGCGGACTGGAGAAGTCAGCCTTTGCGCTTCTCGTTGCTCGCGAGCTCTTCGAGCAGAATCGGTCCGCCGA
>DASPTZ010000039.1:0-7763 GCA_035623155.1 Casimicrobiaceae bacterium
CGTCGGGTGGAGGATCGAGCCAGCCCTGGAGATTGCGGACCGCGAGGTCGGCCAGCGCGGCGATCCAGCCCGGGCGCTCGTTGACGCACGGGATGTAGTGAAACTCCTTGCCGCCGGCCTTGAGGAACGCGGCTTGTCCCTCCTGGGCGATCTCCTCCAGGGTCTCCAAGCAGTCGCTGACGAAGCCGGGACAGGCGACGTCCACCCGCCGCATCCCTTGCTTGGCCAGCGCGACCAGCGTCGGCTGCGTGTAGGGAGTCAGCCAAGCCGCGCGACCGAATCGCGACTGAAAGCTCACCACGTACTGCTCGCTCTTTAGCCCCAGCTCGGTCGCGAGCAGCCGTCCGGTCTTGCGGCAGTGGCAGTGGTAGGGATCGCCCCGATCGAGCGTTCTTCGCGGCACGCCGTGGAAGGAAAGCATCAGCATGTTCGGCCTGCCGTTCTTCATCCAGTAGTCGTTGATATTCTGCGCCAGCGCCTTGATGTAGCCGCCGTCGTCGTAGAACGCCT
Organism: Casimicrobiaceae bacterium; assembly: GCA_035623155.1. Taxonomy (GTDB): domain Bacteria; phylum Pseudomonadota; class Gammaproteobacteria; order Burkholderiales; family Casimicrobiaceae; genus PALSA-1003. Next base: position 511 of record DASPTZ010000039.1, read on the forward strand.
CGACGACGCGCAATGTCGGGACCCGGCGCATGTGCCGCGTTTCGGCAAAGACCGCGTCGAGCGCGGACGCAGTGGTGCTCGCCGAGTACTGGGGATAGAGCGGCAGCAGCAGCACGCGCGAGCATCCGGCCTCCCGGAGCTTGCGCAGCGCGTCGGCGATCGACGGCCTGCCGTAACGCATGCCGAGCTCGATCTGGGCGTGGTCGGAAGGCAACCCCAATTCCTTGAGACGTTGACCGAGGTACCCCATGAGCAGCGTCTTTTGCCGCAGGCTGTGCACCAGCAGCGGCGAGCCTTCCTTGGTCCAGACGGTAGCGTATCGCCGCGCAGACTTTTCCGGCCGCACGTTGAGGATCACGCCGTGGAGCAGCGGGGTCCACAGTACCCGCGGGATCTCGACCACGCGCGGATCGGAGAGGAATTCCCTCAGATAGCGGCGCACCGCCTTGGTGGTGGGTGCATCCGGCGTGCCGAGGTTGATGAGCAACACCCCCACGTGCGCGGCGCGATCGTGGGCGAATGGCGGCTCGTCTTGCAAGACCATCTACCGAGGGTTCAGTTGGTTGTACAGCAAGTTGGCCCTCACCCCTGCCCCTCTCCCGCAGGGAGAGGGGTTCGCTCATCGCTCGCTGAGCTGCTGCGTCAGTGCATTCGACAGAAGCTTGGCCGTAACATCGACGATGGGGATCACACGCTCGTAGGCCATCCGAGTAGGCCCGATGACGCCGAGTGTCCCTATAACCCGGCCATCGACCTCGTAGGGCGCGGTGATCACGCTGCATTCGTCGAGCGGCGCGATTCCCGACTCGCCACCGATGAAAAGGTGCACGCCGTGAGCGCGCTGCGACAGATCGAGCAGGTGCAGCAGCGTTGTCTTCTGCTCGAACACTTCGAACAGCCGCCGCAGCCGGTCCATGTTGGAAGCGAGGTCGGCCGCGGAAAGGAGATTCCGCTCGCCGGAGACGACCAAGTCGTCCGCACCCTCGGAAAGCGCCGCGTCGCCCGCCTCCACCGCCGCAGTCATCAGGCCGACCACGTCCTCGCGCAGCTGTTTGAGCTCGTCGGCGAGCAGCGCCCGGATCGCGTGAAAAGGCTGACCGGCGTAATGGCTGTTGAAGAAGTTGGAAGCCTCGATCAATTGCGACTGGGTGTAGGTCCGATCGGTATGCAGGATCCGATTCTGCACATCGCCCTCGGGCGTCACGATGATGAGCAGCACGCGTCGATCGGACAGGCGAAGAAACTCGATCTGGCGGAAGGACGCTTCGCGGCGGCGGGCGGTGGCGACAACGCCGGCGAAGTGCGTGAGCTCGGAGAGGACCTGCGCTGCGCTGCTGACCAGCGTTTGGGGACGGTCGGCGGAGAGCTGACCCTGCAACTCGCTTATCTCGCCCTCGCCCAGCGCCTGGACGACCAGCAGCGTGTCGACAAAGAAGCGGTACCCCTTGGCCGTGGGAACTCGCCCCGCCGAGGTATGCGGACTCGCGATAAAGCCCATTTCCTCGAGGTCCGCCATGACGTTGCGGATCGTCGCCGGCGACAGCTCCAGCCCCGATTGGCGCGAGAGGACCCGCGAGCCGACCGGCACCCCGTCGGCGATGTAGCGCTCGATCAGCGACTTGAGCAAGTGTTGGGCGCGGGAATCCAGCATATTGACTATTTTATGCTTTAATCCCGGCCATGAACGCCTCCGTCCAGGCGTTTCCCGTGATCGCGTTGATCGGCCGGCATGAGAGCCCGGGGATCGCCGAACCGCTGAGCCGCCTCGCCGCATTTCTCGCAAAGCGCGGCCATAAAGTGCTGCTCGACTCGGAAACCGCGCGGCTTGCACCGCTGCCCGGGTATGCGACCGCGCCGGCGACCGACCTCGGGCGCCAGGCGAAGCTCGCAATCGTCGTCGGTGGCGACGGAACGATGCTGTCGATCGCGCGCGAGATCGCTCCCTTCGACGTACCTTTGATCGGAATCAATCAGGGCAGGCTTGGGTTCCTGACCGACATCGCGCTCTCCGACATGGAAGGCGTGCTTTCCGCGATGCTCGCCGGCGGCTACGTCGAAGAAACGCGAACGCTGCTCGAGGCGACGTTGACTCGCCCCGGCGGCGGCGAAGCGCGCGCCTTTGCACTGAACGAGGTCGCGGTCAATCGGGGATCGCTGGGTGTGATGATCGACTGCGCGGTGGCCATCGATGGACGCTTCGTCTATGCCATGCGTGCCGATGGCCTGATTGTGGCAACGCCGACCGGATCGACCGCGTACGCGCTGTCCGCGCAGGGACCGATCGTCGATCCGGCGGTCGCAGCGATCCTGTTGGTGCCCGTCGCGCCGCACGCACTGACCAACCGTCCCCTTGTCGTGCGCGACTCCGTCGTGGTCGAGATCGCACTTCTTCGCGGCAAGGACGCGAGCCTGCACTGCGATGGGCAGGCGAACTTTCCGCTGTCCGAAAGCGATCGCGTCGTCATCCGCCGGGCCAAGCATCGCGTGCGACTGCTGCATCCCGAGGACCACGATCACTTCGCCATGCTTCGACGCAAGCTCCACTGGGGCGAAACGCCGGAGCGGCTGCGTCCCGGCAATCCCTGAAGCACCGCGGATCAGCGACTCATGCTGCGCCTGCTTTCGATCCGCAACTTCGCCGTCGTGGAAACCCTCGAAGCGGAGTTCGGGCCCGGCTTTACGGTGCTCACCGGCGAGACAGGCGCCGGAAAGTCGATCCTGCTCGATGCGCTCTCGCTGCTGCTCGGAGATCGGTTCGACGCGCGTCAGTTGCGCCCGGGAGCCGAACGCTCCGAGATCGCAGCCGAATTCACCGTCGACGAGGCCTCGGGGATCGGCGCCTGGCTCGCCGAACACGATCTCGCCGGCGAGGGCGCGTTGCTGTTGCGCCGCGTGCTCGACGCGCAGGGTCGCAGCCGCGCCTGGATCAACGGGCGCCCGGCGACGCTGGCGCAGCTCGCACAAGCGGGCGAGCTTCTGATCGATCTGCACGGACAGCACGCGCACCAATCGCTTGGGCGCGCCGAGATGCAGCGGGCTCTGCTCGACGCCTTCGGCGGCTTTGCGACGCTGGCGGGCGAAGTGTCCTCCGCCTGGCGCGCGTGGCGGGATGTGCATGAGCGCCGAGCTCGCGCCGAGCGCGATTCCGCAGCGAAGCAGAGCGAGCGCGACGCGCTCACGCGCCGCGACGCCGAATTGAGCGCGCTGGGAGCCACCGCCGCCGAATGGCATGATCTCACACATGTCCAATCGCGCCTCGCGCACGCAGCGGCGCTCCTCGAAGCGGCGGCAGGAGCCGAAACCGAACTTGGCGAGGGAGACGCGGCGCTGTTCTTGCGCCTGGTCTCGCTCACGCAGCGGTTGCGGCAGGCGGCCAGGCACGACAGCGCGCTCGACGAGATCGTTGCTCTGATCGACGAGGCCCGGATCCGCATCGACGAAGCGACAAGGGCGCTGCGACACTATCGCGAGCGCCTCGACCTCGACCCCGCCGAGCTCGAGCGCGTCGAGCGGCGGCTGGCAGCGATTCATGAGACCGCCCGCAAGTACCGCGTGCGCCCCGAGGAGCTTCCCGATCTCGCCGCGGCGACCCAGGCATCGCTCGCCCTACTCGCGGCCGACACCGATGTCGCTGCGTTGGTTCGAGCCGAGCAGTGGGCCAAGGCCTCGTTCGATGCGCTCGCAGAGCAGCTCTCCGCCAAGCGCAAGTTCGCGGCGGCGGAGCTGGGCCACAAAGTGAGCTCGATGATGTCCAAGCTGGCGATGGCAGGCGGGCGCTTCGAAGTCGCTTTGGCATCGTTGGAGGAAGCCGCGAGCTTCGGCGGCGAGCGCGTCGAATTCTGCGCGGCGACGCACCCCAAGCAGGCACCTGGGCCGCTGTCGCTCATCGCTTCCGGCGGAGAGCTCTCTCGACTGGGCCTGGCGATCCAGGTCGCGCTCTCGGAAGTCGGCGCCGTGCCGACGCTCATCTTCGACGAGGTCGATGCGGGCATCGGCGGCGCCGTCGCGGCTTCCGTCGGCCGCTTGCTCAAACAGCTCGGCGCACGACGGCAGGTGCTTTGCGTCACCCACCTTCCGCAGGTGGCCGCCTGCGCGGACGCCCACTATCGGGTCACCAAGAAGACCCGCGCCGATTCGGTCAACAGCGATCTATCGCGGCTCGGTTCCTCGGAGCGCGTCGAGGAGCTTGCACGAATGCTCGGTGGAAGCGAAATCACCGCCAAGACGCGCGCCCACGCCAAGGAATTGCTGCTGCAGAATCAGTCGGGTCTGGGGGCCGGCAAGTAGTTCAAGCGCGCTCGCGCGCCGCGGTCGCCTGGGCGCGCCTTGCCCTGGGCTGCTTGTCCGCCGTCTGAGGGAGTGCTTGCCCGGTCTCCAGCCAGTGCTTGACGCGATTTGCATCGCCGATTCGCGTTAACCGGCCAAGCGAATCGAGAAGAACGATGATCACCGGGCGGCTGGCGATCGTGACGAGCATTACCAGGCATTTGCCGGCTTCGCGGATGAAGCCCGTCTTGGACACCTGGATGTCCCAGGCGCCGCTCTTCACCAGCGAATTGGTGTTGTTGAAGCCGAGCAGCTGACCGGTGGGTTGCAACTCGACGTAGTGGCTTGGCGTCGTGGTGAATTCGCGGATCAGAGGGTAGGTCGCGGCGGCCTGGACCATGCGCGCAACGTCGTTCGCGGTGGAAACGTTTTCGGCGGAAAGCCCGGTGGGATCGGCAAACCGCGTATTGGTCATGCCCAGGCTCTGTGCCTTCTGGTTCATCGCCTGCACGAACGCCTCGCTGCCGCCGGGGTAATGCCGCGCCAGGCTGGAGGCAGCGCGGTTCTCGGACGCCATGAGCGCGATGCGCAGCATGTCTCGGCGCGACAATTCGGTGCCGAGGCGCAGGCGAGAGTGACTGCCTTTGAGCATGTCCAGATCGCCTATGCCGACGTCGATCGCCTCGTCAAGGCTCTGCCCGCCGTCCAGAGCAACCATCGCCGTCATCAACTTGGTCACCGAGGCGATGGGCGTCACCGCATCGGCGCTCTTGGCATAAATCGGCCGGCCACTGCTCGGGTCGAGCACGAGGACGCTCGATGATGCGAGCTTGAGCTTGCTGCCGTCGCGCAGCAGAGTTGGCGCAGCGTCGTCACCTGACGCGGGCTGAGCGCTTGCCGGGGCCGCGCCAAGGCCGGCGGTTAGCGCAACAAAAACAAGGGTTAAGAGAACGTTCATCAAGCGTTGTACCAAGAGCCTGCCGGGCTTTATAGCACAAAGGCAAAGGCTGTGCCAATAGCTGCAGCAAAACAAGTGCTTAGCTGTGGCTAGCCCGGAGGGAGCAATTTGCCGACGAGGGCCCCGCCCCGCCCACGGTCCCGCGCTGACTGGACCCTTCCTGGGCAACCTCGCCTTAACGCCGCACTCCTCCTACGCGATGACGCGGCGAAGCGAAGCGCTCTCCTCGCCGCTTTCGCTGCCGGCGTCGCGCTGCTCCTGTTGCTGCAAGGCCCACATGCGCGCGTACGCGCCATCGGCGGCGAGCAGCTCGGCATGCGTTCCTCGCTCGGTGATCCTGCCGTGCTCCAGCACCAGGATCTGGTCAGCGCCGACGATGGTCGAGAGCCGATGCGCGATGGTCAGGGTGGTGCGGTCAGCCGAGATCTGCTCGAGCTCGGCCTGAATCAGCCTTTCCGACTTGGAATCGAGCGCAGACGTGGCTTCGTCGAAAATCAGGATTCGTGGATTCTTGAGTATCGCGCGCGCGATCGCGACGCGCTGCTTTTCGCCACCCGAGAGCTTCAAGCCCCGCTCGCCTACCGGCGTGGCGTACCCGTCCGGCAGCGCGGCGACGAAATCGTGGATCTGCGCGAGCCGCGCTGCGGCAACGATCTCCTCGTGCGTTGCCTCGGGGCGGCCGTAGGCGATGTTGTACTCGATGGAGTCGTTGAACAGCACCGTATCCTGGGGAACGATGGCGATGGCCTCGCGCACGCTCTCCTGCTGCACGGCACGCAAGTCCTGACCGTCGATGCTGATCCGTCCGCCGCTGACGTCGTAGAACCGGTAGAGCAAGCGCGCGAGCGTCGACTTCCCCGATCCGCTCGGCCCGACGACGGCGACGGTCCTGCCCGCGGGGATCGAGAACGACACGTCGAAGAGAATCTGCCGGTTGGGCTCGTAGTGGAAGTCGACGTGGTCGAAGCGCACATCGCCGGCGCCCAGCTTGAGCGGAGGTGCGCCCGGCGCGTCCTTGACCTCCGCGTTCTCGTCGATCAGGCGGAACATGCGCTCCATGTCGGCCAGCGCCTGCTTGATCTCGCGGTAGATCACCCCGAGAAAATTGAGCGGGATGTAGAGCTGGATCATGAACGCGTTGACCAGCACCAGGTCGCCGATGGTCATCGTCTTGTCGACCACGCCCAGCGTGGCCCGCCACATGATGAGCGTCACGGCGACGGCGATGATCCCGCTCTGGCCGATATTGAGCAGAGAGAGCGATGTCTGGCTGCGCACCGCGGCGTTCTCCCACCGCTGCAGGCTCTCGTCGTAACGGGTCGCTTCGAACTCCTCGTTGTTGAAGTACTTGACCGTCTCGTAGTTGAGCAGGCTGTCGATCGCTCGGGTGTTGGCCTTGGAGTCGAGCTCGTTCATCTGCCGGCGAAAGCCCGTCCGCCACTCGGTGATGGTCACGGTATAGACGACGTACGCGCAGAGCGCGCACAGCGTGATGCCGATGAACCAGATGTCGTAGCGCGCAACCAGGATCACCGAGACGAGCCCGATCTCGATCAACGTCGGGAGTATCGAGAAGAGCGTGAACCCGATCAGCGTGGAGATGCCTCGCGTACCGCGCTCCACGTCGCGCGTGAGTCCCCCCGTCTGTCGCGCCAGATGAAAGCGCAGCGACAGCGCGTGCAAATGGCGGAAGGTCTTGAGCGCGATGGTGCGCACCGCACGCTGGGTCACCTTGGCGAACAGGTACTCACGCAGCTCGGTGAACGCGGTGGTCGACAAACGCAGGACCCCGTAAGCGACCAGCAGCGCGACCGGAAGCACGAGCAACTCGCCCTGCGGCGGCAGCGTGAGGCTGTCTACGATCTCCTTGAGCACCAGCGGCACGCCAACGTTGGCGAGCTTTGCCGCGATGAGACACGCGAGCGCGAGCAGTACCCTGCCTTTGTAGGCGAGAAGGTACGGCAGGAGCGTGCGCACCGTCTGCCAATCGCCGCGGACGGCGCGATCGGGAGGGGCCGGCAGTGGAAGG
>DASPTZ010000040.1:0-27052 GCA_035623155.1 Casimicrobiaceae bacterium
CGCTGAATATCCCTGCTCCGTTGCTCGACCGGATGGAAGTGATCCGCCTGGCCGGATATACCGAGGACGAGAAGATCAACATCGCGATGCGCTACCTGATGCCCAAGCAGACGAAGCACAACGGGGTCAAGGAGAACGAGCTGCACATCTCCGAGTCGGCGCTGCGCGACATCACGCGCTACTACACGCGCGAAGCCGGCGTACGCGCGCTAGAGCGGGAGATCTCCAAGATCTGCCGCAAGGTCGTCAAGGGGCTGCTGCTCAAGGCGAGCGAAGGCAAGCCGCGCGCCGCCAAGGGCCCGGTCGAGGTCAACAGCAAGAATCTGGACAAGTACCTGGGCGTGCGCCGCTACACCTACGGCATCGCCGAGAAGAAGAACCAGGTCGGGCAGGTAACCGGCCTTGCCTGGACCGAGGTGGGCGGGGATCTTCTCACCATCGAGGCCGTCGCGCTGCCGGGCAAGGGTAAGACCACGACAACGGGCAAGCTCGGCGATGTGATGAACGAGTCGATCCAGGCAGCGCTTTCGGTCGTGCGCCACCGCTCCAAGCAACTCGGGATTGCCTCGGACTTCTATCAGAAGACCGATCTGCACATCCACCTGCCCGAGGGTGCCACACCCAAGGACGGGCCCAGCGCAGGCATAGGGATCTGCACGGCGATCGTGTCGATGCTCAGCGGCATTCCGGTGCGCGCCGACGTCGCGATGACCGGGGAGATCACGCTGCGCGGCGAGGTTCTTCCCATCGGGGGCTTGAAGGAGAAATTACTCGCGGCCGGCCGCGGTGGCATCCGCCAGGTGCTGATTCCCGAGGAGAACGTGAAGGATCTGGTCGAAATTCCCGACGAAATCAAGAACCGGCTCGAGATTCATCCGGTCCGCTGGATCGAGCAGGTATTGACGTTCGCCCTGGAACGCCAGCCAACGCCGCTCGCCGACAAACCGTCCGCGGAAGGAGCGACGGTACCTGCTGCGCCCGCCGAAGAGCCGGCAGCGGTAATAAAGCACTGATCGTTTCAGGCTTGCTGCGCCCGCACACTGCGGGCGCACTGCATTTGCGCGCAACGCTTCGCGGAACCGCGCTTGACACCGGGATTTCGCGATTGCTATAAAGAACCTCCCGAGGTCGCCAGTCTGCCCGCCTCCGATCTCGGTCCGGCACCGAAAGGGGACTCCCGTGAACAAGTCAGAACTGATCGACGCGATTGCCAGGCATGCGGACATCTCCAAGGCGGCTGCGGGCCGCGCGCTGGACGCGACGGTCAACTCGATCAAGGGCTCGCTCAAAAAAGGCGAGATCGTGACGCTGGTCGGCTTCGGCTCGTTCTTCGTAGGCAGGCGCAGCGCCCGGCAGGGACGCAACCCGCAAACGGGCGCGCCCATCAGGATCAAGGCTGCCAAGGTTCCGAAGTTCCGCGCTGGCAAAGCGCTGAAGGATTCGGTAGACTAATTAGTTTTAGAATCCGCCGGGAAGCCGTCGCAAGCACTGGCTTAGGCGGCGACGAAGCGGGTGCTTAGCTCAGTTGGTAGAGCGTCGCCCTTACAAGGCGAATGTCGGGAGTTCGAACCTCTCAGCACCCACCAACAGGAACGGATGTCGCAGTCGCACTTCCCGGAGTGGTAGTTCAGTTGGTTAGAATACCGGCCTGTCACGCCGGGGGTCGCGGGTTCGAGTCCCGTCCACTCCGCCAAGCTCAAATCCAGAGGGGTCCACGAATGTCCGGACCCCTTTTTCATCTGGTGCGACTTGTCGGAGTGGAGATCGGCTCGCGGTGAATCTCAGCGCGAATCGCGAATTCTTTTGCCAAGGGGGACTACGATGGAGCAGAAATACAGCGCGCCGCCTGACAAGGTGTTCTCCCTGCTCACCGACCCCAAGTGGCTCGAGGCGCGCAGCCTCGCGCTGGGCGAGCTGTCCGCCAAGATCAAGGCGAAGAAGAGCGGCGGCGGCGTCGCGCTGTCGATGAAGCGGCGCGTCAAGCGCGCTCTGCCTGGCCTTGTCGCCAAGGTACTCTCGCCGGAAGCCGATCTCGTCTTCGAGGAGATCTGGTCGGGTCCCGATGCCGACGGCAGTCGCAGTGGAACGCTGTCGATGGAGGCCGTGGGTCAGCCGGTGAAAATGACCGCGACGTTCGAGCTCGCGCCCTCGGGCAAGGGCTGCGTCTATCGGATCACCCACAAGTGCAAGTCGAGTGTGCCGCTCATCGGCGGTGCCGTCGAGAAGTTCGCGCAGGGTCAGATCGAATCGGGCTGCGCCGACGAATTTGGCTACCTGGTCGACTTTCTCAAGCGGCACAAGTAGGGGTGGAGATCCCGACCGGGGCGCGTGGTCCTCGCTCGGACGGGGGCAACCCCGAGGCGCCAGAGCACGGTATAATAGGTCCCGTGTCATGAGGCTTGTGGGTGGCTTGCGATTTGCGGGCAGGAGCGAGCCTAAAAAGGCGTCGTAGCTCCGCGATGTGAATGTCGTCCACCCGCCAGGATTGATGCTAGGGCGAACGCGAGTTCGCCCTTTTTACATACCATCGGTTACGTCATGTTCGACCTTATCCATCGCCGCAAGCGCCTTGTCCAGATCATTCTTGCGCTGATCACCCTGCCGTTCGCCTTTTTCGGCGTTGACTATTACTTCCGGGGCGGCAGCAGCGTCACCGAGGTCGCCAGGATCGGCGGCGAAAAGATCACCCAGGCCGAGTTCACCGATAGCATACGCGAGCAGCAGGATCGCATGCGCCAGGCCATGGGCAAGAACTACGATCCCGCGATCTTCGACAACCCGGAAGTGCGCTACAGCGTGCTCGAGCAGCTGATCGGGCAGAAGATCCTCAGCGAGCAGGCGAGACAGGGCCGGTTTCGCGTCTCCGACGCGCAGCTCGCGCAATTCATAGGCGAACTGCCGCCTTTCCAGGTCGACGGCAAGTTCTCCAAGACACGCTACGAGCAGCTCCTTGCTGGGCAGGGGATGACGCCTCTGTCGTTCGAGCAGCGCGTGCGCAGCGACCTGATTCTGGCTCCTCTGCAGGAACCGGTCTCTGCAGCCAACATCGTCGCGCGGACCAACGTCGAGCGGTATCTCGAGCTACTGGACCAGCAGCGTGATGTCGAGACTGCCGTCATCGCAACCGACGCCTACATGAAAGACGTCAAGATCGACGACGAGGCGGTCAAGGCGTTCTACGACGCCAATCCCACGGCGTTCCAGGTGCCAGAGCAAGCAAAGATCGAGTACGTGACGTTGACCCAGGATGCGATCGCGAGTCAGGCGAGCGTCGACACCGCAGAAGTGAGGAAGCAATACGACGACAACATCAAGCGATACACCCGACCCGAGGAGAGGCAGGCGAGCCACATCCTGATCGCGGTGAAGCCCGATGCCTCCGACGCCGACAAGGCCTCTGCGAAGGCCAAAGCCGAGGCGCTCGCTGCGCAGCTAAGGAAGAACCCCGAGAAATTCGCGGAGCTCGCGAAGCAGAACTCGCAGGACCCCGGCTCCGCTGCGCAAGGCGGCGACCTGGGCTCCTTCGCCCGCGACGGTTCCATGGTCAAGCCATTCGAGGATGCCGTGTTCGCAGCGAAGCAAGGGGACGTCGTCGGCCCGGTGCAGACCGATTTCGGATGGCACGTGATCAAGGTGACGGGAGTCAGCCCGGGGAAGACGCTCTCCTTCGACGAGGCCAAAGCGCAGATAGAGTTGGAACTGAAGAGGCAAAAGGCGTCGCGGAAGTTCGCCGAGGTGAGCGAGCAGTTCCAGAATCTCGTCTACGAACAGGCGGAGTCTTTGCAGCCCGTCGCCAAGACGCTCAACCTCCAGGTGCAGACCACGCCGCTGATCACTCGCTCACAGGTGCAGGCGCTGGGGCTCGGAAATGCAAAATTCGCGCAAGCCGTGTTCAGCCCCGAATCTCTGCAGGCCAAGCGCAACACCGAGGCGATCGAGGTGGCCCCGAACGTGCTAATGGCCGCACGCGTCGTCGAGCACAAGCCTGCAACGCCGCGGCCATTCGACGAAGTCAAGGCGGAGATCCGGCGCCAGCTCGAACGAAAGGCAGCCGCCGAGCTCGCCCAGGCCGCCGGCAAGGAAAAGCTGGCGGCGCTCGAAGGCAGCAAGGACGCGGCTCTGAGCTTCGGCAAGCCGGTCACGCTCACGCGCAATCAGGCGCAACCCGGCTTTCCCCCCGAAGCGCTAACGCGGATCTTTCAAGCGAATCCGGCGAAGCTGCCGGCGTACGTCGGGGTGCCGACCCCCGCGGGGTATTCGATCTACAAAGTGACCAAGGTGACGTCGCCTCCGGCACCGGACGCAGCGCGGCTCGCCGCATTCAACAACCGCGTAGGCGATCAGATCGGGCACGAGATGTTCAACGCCTACCTCGCGAGCCTCAAGTCCAAGGCCGACGTCAAAATCAACCAGGCTAATCTAGAAAAAGCAGGGAAGTAAGAACAGCTGGCGCCGGCCCGGAGGTGTGAGAAACAGCGTCGCTTATCGTGCCGGGCCGCTGCTTGCCTGACCGCTAGTAATCGCGGGCGTGCAACCGATGTCGCGCATGATCTTCTGGCTCTGCGCGATCGCTTCTTCGCGTGCGGCAGCGTCGAGGTACTCTCGTTCGCCCTTGTCGTTGAAGCGGTACACGTTGGCATCTTCGCGCAGGGACCTCACCCGTCCGGCCGCCTGCTGGCACTGCCGGCGAATCAGGTTGACTTCGGCACGACTCTTTTCCTCCTTGGCCTCGTCTTCGACGCGCTGCTGCTGCCGCTTGCGGATCTCGGCGTCCTTGGTGGCCATGTCGCGCACCGCGTTGGGATCGGCCGGCGGGACACTCGTGCTAAGCCGCTCGGCCTTCACTCCGGCCGGCGGAGTGTCTCCGTAGACTACGCGCCCGTTCTCGTCCAGCCACTTGTACGTCGCTGCAAGCGACGGCATAGCGAAGATCGCCGCGACGGCGCCTACGGCGACTGCGGTGGTGAGCGAGAAGCATCGTTTCATGGATGCAGGGAAAGAATGAAAGTTATGACAAGGTAATACCATCGCGAGACAACGTCAACCCGCGACTGCCGAGCGGTGATGCCCGCTTCGTTTACCGCGTCGCACCATGCGCGTATAATCCGCTTTTGCGCATAGGAGAAACGCACCATGCGTGTCGTCCAGAAGGCTCTGACTTTCGACGACGTCCTGCTGCTCCCCGCCCATTCCTCCGTAGTCCCTCGCGACGTCAGCCTCCAGTCGCGTCTCACCCCGAACATCTCACTGAACGTCCCGCTGCTCTCCGCGGCGATGGACACGGTGACCGAATCGCGCCTTGCCATCGCCATCGCACAGGAAGGCGGCATGGGCATCGTTCACAAGAGCATGCCGCCCAAAGCGCAAGCCGCCGAGGTGGCGAAGGTCAAGCGCTTCGAGAGCGGCGTGGTCAAGGAGCCCATCACCATTCCGCCGACCATGTCGGTGCGGGAAGTGCTGGCGCTCACCCGGCAGCATCGCATTTCCGGACTGCCCGTCGTCGATGGCGGGAAGGTGGTCGGCATCGTTACCAACCGCGACCTCCGGTTCGAGACCAATCTCGATCAACCTGTGGCCAACATCATGACGCAGCAAGACCGGCTGGTGACGGTTCCCGAAGGCACCGACCTGGAACATGCCAAGGAGCTCATGCACCGGCACCGGCTCGAGCGCGTGCTGGTGGTGAACAACGGGTTCGAGTTGAAGGGCCTCATCACCGTGAAGGACATTCTGAAATCGACCGAGCATCCCTTCGCGTGCAAGGACGAGCTGGGAAGGCTGCGCGTGGGTGCCGCAGTCGGCACCGGCGGCGACACCGAGGAGCGAGTCGAGGCGCTGGTGGCCGCCGGCGTGGACGTGGTCGTGGTCGACACTTCGCACGGCCACTCGCAGGGCGTGCTCGACCGCGTGCGCTGGATCAAGCGACGCTTCCCCAAGCTGCAGGTCATCGGAGGCAACGTCGCCACGGCGACCGGAGCACGCGCGCTGGCAGATTTCGGTGCCGACGGCATCAAGGTCGGCATCGGCCCGGGCTCGATCTGCACCACCCGCGTCGTCGCAGGCGTCGGCGTGCCGCAGATATCGGCGATATTGAACGCGCTGGAAGGCGTCTCCGGTCTGGATGTTCCTCTGATCGCCGACGGTGGCATCCGCTATTCGGGCGACATCGCCAAGGCGATCGCCGCGGGGGCATCGTCGGTGATGCTGGGCAGTCTTCTCGCAGGCACCGAGGAATCGCCCGGCGAGACCGAGCTCTACCAGGGACGCTCGTACAAGAGCTACCGCGGGATGGGATCGCTGGGCGCCATGCAACAGGGATCGGCCGACCGCTATTTCCAGGACACGGAGGGTGAGGGCGAGGCGGAAAAACTGGTGCCCGAGGGCATCGAGGGGCGCGTGCCGTACAAGGGCCCGCTGTCCGCGGTCATCCAGCAGCTGACGGGCGGGATGCGAGCCGCCATGGGCTATTGCGGGTGCCCCACGATCGAAGCGTTGCGCACGCGCGCCGAGTTCGTCGAGATCACCACCGCGGGGATGCGCGAATCGCACGTACACGACGTGCAGATCACCAAAGAAGCTCCGAACTACCGAGTAGAGTGAAAGTGATCTCCATAGCTGCTGCGCGCCCCGATCGCTTTGTCGTTTCCTCGCTCGCCCCTCGCCGTACTTCATTGGTACTGTCTCGGGGCTCGCTCCGGGGATCCGCTGCGGGCGGAGCAGGCCTCCGCGGGCGGAGCCCGTGGAGGCGACCTCGCAGCGGATCAGTACGCGCCGGGTTCGCGCGGATCACGTGCGCGCCTTCGCGGTCGGATCCCCGCTCGCGCGGGGCCCCTCCTCCTGCGCTCAGGCGCGCCGCGCGCTCGGGGCTGCTCGCGACGCTCTGGAGACCACTTTGACGCTGTTTGATTGGGTGACGCGGCGTGGCTGAAGCAGCGCGCCCCGGCCGGCGCCAGGCCGGCATGCCGTTCATCCTGGTGATCGTGTTCATCGACGTTCTGGGTATCGGCATCGCCGTTCCGGTGCTGCCGATGCTCGTTGGCGAATACACTGCCAGCCGCGAGCTGCAAGCGTACTGGTACGGCGCGATGGTCGTGAGCTATGGAGTCATGCAGTTCTTTTGCGCGCCGCTCCTGGGCGCGCTGTCCGACCGGTTCGGGCGCAGGCCGCTGCTGCTCTGGTCGCTGCTGGGGCTGGGGCTGCACTTCCTGCTGCTGGGCCTGGCGGCGTCGCTTCCGCTGATGCTCGCCGCGCGCATCATCGGCGGCACCGCGGGAGCGAGCTTCAGCGTCGCCAACGCCTACGCCTCCGATGTCACGCCGCCCGAGAAGCGGGCCAAGAACTTCGGCCTGATTGGAGCGGCTTTCGGACTGGGTTTCATCTTCGGACCGATGACCGGAGGGCTGCTGGGTGCGATCGATCTGCACCTGCCCTTCTACGCAGCCGCCGGACTGTCCTTGATCAATGCATGCTACGGTTTCCTGCTTGTGCCGGAATCGCTGCCACGCGAGCGACGCGGTGCCTTTTCGCTCGCTCGTGCCAATCCGTTCACCGCGCTGCTGACGCTTTCGCGCCATCGCGAGATCGGCAGCCTGATCATCGTTTTTGCGTTGGTCGTCCTTGCGAACCTGATGCTGCAGACGACCTGGGTGCTCTACACCCATTTTCGCTTCGACTGGGGCCCGCGCGAGAACGGCTTCGCGTTGTTCTGCGTCGGGCTGGTGGCCACGGTCACTCAAGGCGCGTTGCTTGGTCCGCTGTTGCGGCGCTTCGGCGACGTGCGGCTGGCGCTCGCGGGACTGACTGCCGGCACGATTGCCTACGTGCTGTACGGGGTGGCGCAGCACGGGTGGATGATGTACGCGATCATCCTCGGCAATTTTCTTTCGTTCACGGCCGGACCGGCGCTGCAGGGAATCGTCTCCAATGCCGTCGATCCAAGCGAGCAGGGTGTGACCATGGGAGCGCTCAACTCGATCAACAGCATCATGTTCATCGTGGCGCCGTCGATCGGCACGCCGCTGCTCGCGCAGGTGAGCCACCTCGCGCCATCCGATTGGCGCATCGGGGTCACTTTCTTTGTGAGCGCCCTTCTGCAGGCGGCCGCCTTGGTGCTCGCGCGCCGCCATTTCGCGCTGCGAGAGGCGGTGCGGGCTGCATGAGCACGCCGCGGCGAAGCTTGAGGCGGAAGCGCGCGACGGCTTGCGATTGCGAGGCAAGGCCGACGCGTTACGCAGCTTTTTCACGCGGCGTGTCCAGGGAGGCCGAGGCATGAGCATGCACGCCAAGGTCCTCATCCTCGACTTCGGCGCGCAGTACACGCAGCTCATCGCCCGGCGTGTGCGCGAGCTCAACGTCTATTGCGAGATCCATCCCTTCGACGTGCCGGACGCCTTCATCGCCGAGTTCGCTCCCGCCGGCATCATCCTCTCGGGCGGACCTGAAAGCGTCACCGAGGGCCACACGCCGCGAGCGCCCGCTGCGGTGTGGTCGTCCGGCGTCCCCGTGCTCGGCATCTGCTACGGCATGCAGACCATGGCGGCGCAGTTGGGTGGTGCGGTGGAAAGCGGCCGGGTGCGCGAGTTCGGCTACGCCGCGGTGCGAGCACGAGGCCACGGGAGATTGCTTTCCGGCATCCAGGATCGCACGACCGCGGACGGCCATGGTTTGCTGGACGTGTGGATGAGCCACGGCGACAAGGTGACGGCGCTGCCGCCGGGTTTCGCGGTGATGGCAAGCAACGAAGCGACTCCGATCGCGGCGATGATGGATGAAGCACGGCGCTTCTACGCGGTTCAGTTCCATCCCGAGGTGACGCACACCAAGCAGGGAAGGGCGATGCTCGAGCGCTTCGTGCGCGATATCTGCGGCTGTCCGGGCGATTGGACGATGCCCGGTTACGTCGACGAGGCGGTCGCGAAGATCCGCGAGCAGGTCGGCGGTGAGGAAGTGATCCTCGGACTGTCGGGCGGGGTCGACTCGTCGGTGGCGGCAGCGCTGATCCACCGCGCGATAGGCGATCGGCTCACGTGCATCTTCGTCGACACGGGATTGCTGCGTCTGGACGAGGCCGGCCAGGTGATGGACGCCTTCGCGCGCCACCTCGGAGTCAAGGTGGATCTGGTCGACGCGAGCGAAGTCTTCCTGCGCGAGCTTGCCGGCGCGACCGATCCGGAAGAGAAGCGAAAGATCATCGGACGCGAGTTCGTGCACGTTTTCCAGGCCGAGGCCGCGAAGCTCGAGCGCCGCGGGACGCACCCGAAGTGGCTGGCGCAGGGGACGATCTATCCCGACGTGATCGAGTCGGCGGCCGCCAAGACCAAGAAGGCGCACACCATCAAGTCCCACCACAACGTCGGAGGGCTGCCCGAGACGCTGCATCTGAAGCTCCTCGAGCCGCTGCGCGAGCTGTTCAAGGACGAGGTGCGCGAGCTTGGGCTGGCGCTGGGCCTGCCGCGCGAGATCGTGTTCCGCCATCCTTTCCCGGGGCCTGGCCTGGGAGTGCGCATCCTCGGGGAGGTCAAGCGCGAGTACGCGGAGCTGCTGCGCCGGGCGGATGCGATCTTCATCGACGAGCTGCGCGCCGCGGGCTGGTACGATCGCATCGCCCAAGCCTTCGCGGTGTTCCTTCCGGTGCGTTCGGTGGGCGTCATGGGCGACGGGCGCACCTACGAGCACGCGGTGGCGCTGAGAGCCGTGGAGACGACCGACTTCATGACCGCGCACTGGGCGCCTCTGCCCCACGAGCTGCTGGCAAAGGTATCGAACCGCATCACCAACGAAGTGCGCGGCATCAACCGAGTGGTCTACGACATCTCCGGCAAGCCGCCGGCGACGATCGAGTGGGAATGAAATAAGGCGTTTTCAAGGCTTGCCGCAGCAGCCCTTGCGACATCCGGAGAGGAATCCTTATGTTGACCGACATCGAAATCGCCCAGCGCGCGAAGCTGCTGCCGATCGGCGAAATCGCCGCGCGGCTGGCCATCCCTGACGAAGCGCTGGAGCCCTACGGCCGCAACAAGGCGAAAATCTCGCTCGATTGGCTGGAAGGCCAGGCGGGGCGACGCAATGGCAAGTTGATCCTCGTCTCCGCGATCAGCCCGACCCCTGCTGGCGAGGGCAAGACCACCACCAGCGTCGGCCTCGGCGATGCGCTCAACCGGATCGGCAAGCGCGCAGCGATCTGCCTGCGCGAGCCCTCGCTCGGACCCGTGTTCGGGATGAAGGGCGGCGCGGCCGGAGGCGGCTACGCGCAGGTCGTGCCGATGGAAGACATCAACCTGCACTTCACCGGCGACTTCCACGCCATCGGCGTGGCGAACAACCTGCTCGCCGCGCTCATCGACAACCACGTGCACCACGGCAACAAACTCGGCATCGACGTGCGCCGCATCACCTGGAAGCGCGTGGTCGACATGAACGACCGCGCGTTGCGCGAGATCATCGTCGCGCTGGGCGGTCCCGCCAACGGGTACCCGCGGCAGGACGGGTTCGACATCGTCGTCGCCTCCGAGGTGATGGCGATCTTCTGCCTCGCCGAATCGCTCGCCGACCTGCGCGAGCGGCTCGGAAGCATCGTCGTCGGCTACACGCGCGAGCAGACGCCTGTCCACGCGCGAGATCTAGCCGCGCACGGCGCGATGACGGTGCTGCTGCGCGATGCGCTCAAGCCCAACCTGGTGCAGACGCTGGAGAACAATCCGGCGTTCATCCACGGCGGCCCGTTCGGCAACATCGCCCACGGCTGCAATTCGGTGATCGCGACCAAGACGGCGCTGAAGCTCGCCGACTACGTCGTGACCGAAGCGGGATTCGGTGCCGACCTGGGCGCCGAGAAATTCATCAACATCAAGTGCCGCAAGTCGGGGCTGCGTCCGGACCTGGTCGTGCTGGTCGCGACGCTGCGCGCGCTCAAGTACCACGGCGGCGTCGACTTGAAGGCGCTCGCGCGCGAAGACCTGCCCGCGCTCGAAAAGGGAGTCGCCAACCTGGAGCGGCACATCAACAATGTCCGCAACCACTACGGGCTACCTTGCGTGGTTGCGATCAACCATTTCGCGTCCGACACCGAAGGCGAGATCGCGCTACTTAAGCGCAAGGTCGCGCACCACGACGCCCCGGTCGTGGTTGCGCGGCACTGGGCCGATGGCGGAGCCGGAGCGGAGGCGCTGGCGCGAACGGTGGTCGACATGATCGAGCGCGTTCCCGCGAACTTCCGGCTGGTCTACGAGGACGCCGACACGCTGTGGGAGAAGATGCGCAAGGTCGCCACGGCGATCTACGGCGCCTCCGAGATCACCGCCGACAGCAAGGTGCGGGCGCAGATCAAGAAGCTCCAGAGCGAGGGCTACGGCGGCTATCCGGTGTGCGTGGCGAAGACGCAGTATTCGTTCTCGACCGATCCGCTGTTGCGCGGCGCGCCCTCTGGACATGTCGTTAACATACGCGAGGTGCGGCTCGCCGCCGGGGCGCAGTTCGTGGTCATGATCTGCGGCGACGTGATGACTATGCCGGGCCTGCCGAAGGAGCCCTCGGCGGCCAAGATCGACCTGACCGCCGACGGCAAAGTCGTCGGACTGTTTTGAGAGCGGGGTTCATCGCGTTTGATCGTTGATTACGACACGCGTTACTATCCTGCGGCGCGACAAGCTCGTAACACGCTCCGGATGACATCCTCGTGATCATGACACGTCAGAACTACTCTTCAGGCACGCCGTGGGAACCGATCGTCGGCTATTCTCGCGCGGTGAAGGTCGGCGACCGGGTGTGGGTGTCGGGCACGACCGCGACCGATGCGAGCGGCCGGCTCGTCGGCAAAGGAGACGCTTACGCGCAGGCGAAGCAGACGATCGCCAACGTCGAGCGCGCGCTGGCGAAGGCGGGTGCCCGGCTCGCCGACGTCGTGCGCACGCGCATCTATGTGACCGACATCGCGCGCTGGGAGGAGGTCGGGCGCGCGCACGGCGAGGCCTTCGGCGATATCACGCCCGCGACGGCGATGGTGGAAGTGCGCGCGCTGATCGATCCCGACATGCTGGTGGAGATCGAGGCCGACGCGGTCATCGGCGCAGGCACCTCCGGTTAAGATGACCGGCCAGTGTTCGGAAGCCCCATCGGAGTACCGTGTGGCGACGCCGCCTGACTTTGCTCACTGGATGGGCGAAGCGATTTCGCTCGCGCGTGCAGCGCAGGTGCGCGGTGAAGTCCCCGTCGGGGCGATCGTGGTGAGGGAGGGACACATCGTCGGACGCGGCGGCAATGCGCCGGTCGCCGACGACGACCCCACCGCCCATGCCGAGATCGCCGCGCTGCGCGATGCGGCCCGGTTGCTCGGCAACTATCGACTGCCGGACTGCGACCTCTATGTCACGCTGGAGCCATGCGCGATGTGCGCCGGAGCGATCATGCACGCGCGCATCCGCCGGCTCGTGTACGGCGCACGCGATCCCAAGACGGGTGCCTGCGGCAGCGTAGTCGATCTGTTCGCCGAGCCCATGCTCAACCATCATACATCGGTGACCGGCGGCGTCGCCGAGGATGAATGCGGCGGCCTGCTGTCGGCGTTCTTCGCGGCTCGTCGCTGAGCCGCAAGCATCTGATGAATGCCCGCACCTACGGCATAGGACTCTACGCACCGGCGGGCTTCGCCACCGAGCCGGCGGCAATCTCGCGCGCGGTCGCGCGACTCGAAGCCGCCGGCCATCGCGTCATCGTCGACCCGACCGCGACCCGTCGCTGGCAGCGCTTCTCGGCGCCCGACGACGAACGCCTCGCTGCCGTCGTGCGCATGGCCGAGGACCCGCGCGTCGAGCTCGCCATCGCCGTGCGCGGCGGCTACGGCTGGTCGCGCATCCTCGAGCGTCTTGATTTCGCCGCCATCGCCGCAGCGAAAAAGCGTTGGCTCGGCCATAGCGATTTCACGGCGTTTCAACTCGCCGCCCTGGCGTTGGCGCGCATGGTCACTTTCGCCGGACCGCTTGCGGCGTACGATTTCGGTGCCGAGAAGCCGTCGGAGTTCACCCTAGATCACTGCTGGGGACTGCTAGGCAGCCGGGAGTACGCCGTCGAGTGCCCGCTCGTCGGCCCCGGAAGCTTCACTGCCGAAGGCACGCTGTGGGGCGGCAACCTGGCGATGATCGCGCATCTCGTCGGTACTCCCTACATGCCACGCATCGACGGGGGCATCCTGTTCCTGGAGGATGTGAGCGAGCACCCGTACCGCATCGAGCGCATGCTCTATCAGCTTCATCACTCCGGCATTCTCGGCCGCCAGCGCGCGCTGCTGCTGGGGAGCTTCAACGGCTTCGAGCTTGGCGCCAACGACAACGGCTACGATCTCGGGACGATGATCGAGCACGCTCGCGCCGCATTCGGGGTGCCGATCTTTTGCGGCCTGCCTTTCGGCCACTGTCCCGACAAGCTCACGCTTCCGGTTGGCGCTCGCTGTTCGCTCGCGGTGAACGGCGGCCAAGCGCGGCTTGCGTTTTGGGGGTACGCCCCTGCGTGAGATTTCAGGCCCGGCTCACGGACCCGGGACGATCTCGAACTCGAAGGCCGTTTCACCCTTGGGTTGACCCATGGCGTCGAAGCTGCGCTCGATAAAGCGCGCGCAGCCGCTGCTCTCGATCGCGAGCACGGTGGAGCAGCGCGTGCCGTATTCGCGATGAACGATGAAGGCGGAGGAGAGCAGCCTCTCCCATTCCGGCGAAACGCCGGTCGAAGGCAGGCTCGCTGCGGGAGCACGCTCGCGATCGGCGAGCAGCTCGAAGGACGCCTCGATGGGGTCGACACGTTCCGACATTGCGGCGGCGAGGCGCGCCTTGGCGCGAAGTAGCTTGGGCCACGGGGTCTCGAGCAGATGGTTCGAAAGACCGTGGATGCCGCGTTCGAGGCCGAGCGCACCGCTTGCGCGGTTGGAAGTGTAAGCCGCAGTGCTACCCCAGTCGCGCAGCGACTCACGAGTCTCCCCTCTCCCTCGGGGAGAGGGGCGGGGGTGAGGGAGAACGTCGCCTATCAGCAGGTTGTAGCCATGATAGCGACTGCCGTCGGGGGCGAGGCGAGCCGCGCAAGCGAGCGGCGGCGCGGCATCCTTCAGCGCAACCCTGACCAGTTGGCCGCGCGATGGCGCCGCCGGATCGCGCGGGACGCCCTCGCGATAGTTGGTCACCAGCGCCCAGCGTCCGCGCCGGGTGACCCCGAACCACGTCCCGCCGCCGACGCTATCCCTGCCGGCGAGGACGTCCTCAGGCCACCATTGCGCAGCCTCGGCGGCGCGCGCGTGAAACTCGTCGCGGTTCGCGGCGATGAAAAGCCGATAGCGCGGGTGCGCGTCGAGGGCGACCAGGGCGAGACACACGGGAACGGGGCCAGCGGCGCAGGAACTCTTGAAGCTCAGCTCGCGGCGACAAAGCGCTCGATCCGGCGCTCGGAGCCTGGGGCCAGGAAAGACGCGAAGTCGTGATCCGCCACAGCGGCCGCGAGCGTTGCTTCGAACGTGCGCGGATCGCCGACGCCGTCGTAGACTTCCATCCACATCAAGGGCTCGTCGCGGCGTCGTAGCAGGCGGCCCGCCACGCCGGTGCGCTGCTCCACCGAGCCGAACACACCGCCGATCGCCAGCCGCGCCGCAGGTGCCTGCCCCGCGGCAACGCGGTAGTAGATGTAGTAGGAGACCGGCGCTACGCTCACGCGATGCGGCCCCGTTGTGCCGC
This sequence comes from Casimicrobiaceae bacterium, assembly GCA_035623155.1. Classification (GTDB taxonomy): domain Bacteria; phylum Pseudomonadota; class Gammaproteobacteria; order Burkholderiales; family Casimicrobiaceae; genus PALSA-1003. The sequence continues at coordinate 14,709 of DASPTZ010000040.1, forward strand.
TGTTTCGGGTAGCGCGTACGGCAGCGGCAGCAGCGTGAGCGTTGGCCCATCGGGCGATCCGACGCGCACGTCGCCACCGTCGCGTGCGGCGAGCTGCAGCACCGCGAGCAGATCGGCGCCGCCGCCGGGCGCCGCGGCTGCATTGACGACGCTGCCGCACGCTTGGTCGCCAAAGCTCAAGGCGAAGAGACGCTCGCCGGCCGCCGGCGGCGGTGCATCGACGTGCGCAAGCGCTAGCCGCTCCTTCAGGCGCCCCAGGTATTGCAGGCGCGCGACGACCTCCTGTCCACTGTAGCAGCCCTTGCTGAAGCTCACGCCGTGGAGCGCATCCCAATTGGCCATCTGTGGTATGTACTGATCGGCTATCGGCGGTGTTATCAGCGGAACGCCGGCGCGAATGCTCAGCCACTCCCATGCCGGGAAGCCTGCAGGCCGTCCCTTGGCAGCGAGGCGGTCCCAGACATTCATCGCGCTCTCGGGCTCGACCCACGCGACCCATCGTGCGCCCGGAAGCGCGATGACCGCAGAGCCGTCTACCTCGAGGGATTGCTGCGAAGGCGGCAGCGCCCCCCACACCGCGCGGACGACGGCCTGCGCCTTCGGTCCGCCGACGCCTATCCGCACCGACGCCGTGCCGGCGCTTTCGATGCTCACTTTGGAGCGCAGCACGAACATTCCGAGGCGCTTGCGAATCGTCTCCACCAAGTCGTCGCTGAGCAGCAAGTCGAAGCGCTCCTGCTGCGCGCGCCGGACCACGAAGTTGGCGAGCATGCGCCCTTTGGGCGAGCACCACGCCGAGTACTGCCATGCTCCGCGCTCGAGTGCCAGCACATCGCTGGTGAGCTGTCCGTGTAGGAATTGGGCGGCGTCCGGCCCGCTCACGCAAAGAGCGCCCAGCGGCGCGAGATCGCAGACGGTGGCGTCATCGCGCGCGGCAGCGAGTTCGGCGGCGCCATCTCCGAAGCTCTTCACCGCACCGCGGTCGAGCCGCGCGCCTCGACGAGCTAGAAACTCAGACCACGGGGTCATGACCACACACTGGGAAAGCACCCGGACCGCCGGGCGCACTTGCGAGAAATATGCTAAAATTCAAAGTTAGCTCGGATCGCCGCACGCTTTTGGACGGGGCGTCCGGGAAATTCGCAGATCCGCCCGTTCAGGGTGCCTGATGTCTCATCGGGCCTGGTGGCGGATCGAGGCTCAACCCTGACAAGGAGTGTATTGATGTCGGTCACGATGCGTCAAATGCTGGAAGCCGGAGTGCACTTCGGCCACCAGACCCGTTACTGGAATCCGAAGATGGCAGACTACATCTTCGGCCAGCGCAACAAGATTCACATCGTCAATCTGGAGAAGACCCTGGCGATGTACCAGGAGGCGCTGAAGTTCGTGCGCCAACTGGCCATGAATCGCGGAACGATTCTGTTCGTCGGCACCAAGCGTCAGGCACGCGACATCATCGCGGAGGAGGCGCAACGCGGCGGAATGCCCTATGTCGACCACCGCTGGCTGGGCGGCATGCTCACCAACTTCAAGACCGTCAAGGCCTCGATCAAGCGCCTGAAGGACCTGGAGACCATGGCGCAGGACGGGACCTTCGACAAGATGAGCAAGCGCGAGGCGCTCACCTTGCAGCGCGAGATGGACAAGCTCAACCGGAGCCTCGGCGGCATCAAGGAGATGAACGCGCTGCCGGATGCTCTGTTCGTCATCGACGTCGGGTACCAGAAGATCGCCGTGACCGAGGCGATGAAGCTCGGCATTCCGATCGTCGGAGTGGTCGACACCAACCACTCGCCGGACGGAATCGCCTACGTGATCCCCGGCAACGACGATTCCAGCCGCGCGATCCGCCTCTATGCGCGCGGCATCGCCGACGCGATCCTCGAGGGCAGGAGCCAGGTGATCCAGGAGATCGTGCAGACGGAAGAGTTCGTCGAAGTCTCCGGCGACGAGGCCGTGGCATAGATACAGCGCCACGCCGGGGGCGCAAGCCCCTTTTTTTTGACCGCCGCAGTCTAGGCGGGCGCAACAGGATTGGAGTAGCGGAGCATGGCTGAGATTGCTGCGAGCATGGTGATGGAACTGCGCGGCCGCACCGGGCTGGGAATGATGGAATGCAAGAAAGCGCTGGCGGAGGCCGGAGGTGACATGGCCAAAGCCGAGGAGCTGCTGCGCATCAAGAGCGGCGCCAAGGCGTCGAAGGCGGCCGATCGCTTGGCCGCCGAAGGTGTCATCGGGCTCCACGTGGCGCCCGACGCCAAACTGGGTGCACTGATCGAAGTCAACTGCGAAACGGATTTCGTCGCCAAGAACGAGGAATTCCGTGCGTTCGCAACGGAGCTCGCTCAGGTCGTCGCCCGCGACAACCCAGTAGATGTGGTCAAGCTCACGGCTTGCAAGCTCGCCTCCGGCGAGTCGGTCGAAGCCAGGCGGGTCGCACTGGTGCAGAAGATCGGCGAGAACCTGTCGATTCGCCGCTTCGCGCGCAGGGCCGCCGTCGGGCGCATCGCGTCCTACGTTCACGGCACCCGCATCGGGGTACTGGTCGACTTCTCAGGTGGCGATCAGGCCGTGGGCAAGGACCTGGCGATGCACATTGCCGCGATCAAGCCCATGGCGCTCGACCGTGCACAGATTCCCGAGGACGTGATCGCCCGCGAGCGATCGATCGCCGTGGCGAGAGCCGCGGAGTCGGGCAAACCGCAGAACATCGTCGAAAAGATGGTCGACGGCGCGGTCGCCAAGTTCGTGGCCGAGGTCACGCTGCTCGCCCAGCCCTTCGTCAAGGGCGACGGCAAGCAGACGGTGGGGCAACTGCTCAAGGCAAGCGCCGCGACGGTCCATGGTTTTACGCTGTTCGTCGTGGGCGAGGGCATCGAGAAGAAGAAGGACGATTTCGCGGCGGAAGTCGCCGCCATGGCCAAGGTCTGAGTCCAACCAACGGAGCCCGCCCGATGACGACACCGACGATCGCGCCGCTGGCCAGCGTGGCCCCGGTGGTGAGGAAGGAGCCGGCGTACCACCGCGTCCTGCTCAAGCTCTCGGGAGAGGCGCTGATGGGGGACGATCCCTACGGCATCAACCGCGAGGTGATCGACCGCATCGTCGCCGAGATCGGCGAGGTCGTGCGCCTCGGAGTGCAGGTCGCCGTAGTGATCGGCGGCGGCAACATCTTCCGGGGCGTGGCGCCGGGCGCGGCGGGGATGGACCGGGCGACCGCCGACTACATGGGGATGCTCGCCACGTTGATGAACGCGCTGGCGCTGCAGGACGCGATGCGCCGCGCCGGAATCGTCTCCCGGGTGCAGTCGGCGCTCTCCATCGAGCAGGTCGCCGAGCCTTACATTCGCGGCAAGGCGTTGCGCTACCTCGAAGAGAACAAGGTGGTGATCTTCGCCGCGGGGACAGGCAATCCCTTTTTCACCACCGACACCGCGGCCGCGCTGCGCGGTCGCGAGATGGGCGTGGACATCGTGCTCAAGGCCACCAAGGTCGACGGCGTGTACACGTCTGATCCGAACAAGGACCCGGCGGCCAAGCGCTATCCCAGCCTCACCTTCGACGAGGCGATCGTGAAGAATCTCAAGGTGATGGACGCCACGGCGCTGGCCTTGTGCCGCGACCAGAACATGCTGTTGAAGGTCTTCAGGATCTTCACGCCCGGCGCGCTCAAGCGGGTTGTGATGGGCGAGGACGAGGGCACGCTCGTACACTGCTAGGCCCGGATGCCGCCCGAGGAGAAACCGATGATCGCAGACGTCAAGAAGGCCACCGAACAGAAGATGCACAAGTCCGTCGAAACCTTGAAGGCCGATCTAGGCAAGGTGCGCACGGGGCGCGCCCACGCGGGGCTGCTCGATCACATCAAGGTCGACTACTACGGAGCGATGATGCCGATCAACCAGGTGGCTAACGTCACGCTGGCAGACGCCCATACGATCGCCGTGCAGCCGTGGGAGAAGAAGATGGTTCAGGTGGTGGAGCGGGCGATCCGCGATTCCGACCTCGGCATCAATCCGGCGACGTCCGGGGACGTTATCCGCGTGCCCATGCCGGCGCTCACCGAAGAGCGCCGCAAGGAGCTGGTGAAGGTCGTGCACAAGGAGGCCGAGAACGCGCGGATCGCAGTGCGCAACGTCCGGCGCGACGCCATCACTCATCTCAAGGATCTGCTCAAGGCGAAGTCGGTTTCGGAGGACGACGAGCGCCGCGCGCAGGAAGACATTCAGAAGCTGACCGACCGCTTCATCGGCGAGATCGACAAGGTCCTGCATGCCAAGGAAGCGGACCTGATGGCGGTTTAGCAGGCTAGCCCAACCTGCGGCCGCGCCGTCGCTCGATCCATGCGGTACACCAGCTCCACCCGGGACATCCCGGAAGCGCGCGACATTCCGCGGCACATCGCGATCATCATGGACGGCAACGGCCGCTGGGCGAAGCAGCGGCGGCTGCCGCGCGTCGCCGGCCACCGCAAGGGCGTCGAGGCGGTACGCGCGACGGTGCGCACCTGCGTCGAGCGGGGCATCGAATACCTCACGCTGTTCGCGTTCTCCAGCGAGAATTGGCGGCGGCCTGCCGACGAGGTGTCGATTCTCATGCAGCTTTTTCTCCGCGCGCTGGAGCAGGAAGTCGCCAAGCTCGACGAGAACGGCATCCGCTTTCGCGTCATCGGCGACACCTCGCATTTCGAGCCGAGGATCCGGGAGCTGATCGCCGAAGGGGAGAAGCGAACGGCACACAATGAGCGGCTCACGCTGACCATTGCTGCGAATTATGGCGGGCGCTGGGACATCGCGCAGGCGGTGCGCAGGCTGATCGCCGCCGAGCCTGGTGTCGTTGCGCGCGGCTTTGCGCCCGAGGCGCTGGAGCCCTATCTGTCGATGGCGTACGCGCCGGAGCCGGATCTGTTCATCCGCACTGGCGGCGAGCAGCGGATATCGAACTTCCTGCTCTGGCAGCTCGCGTATACGGAGCTGTACTTCACCGAGCTGCTGTGGCCCGACTTCGACGCGGCGGCGCTCGACGCCGCGATCGTGTCGTACCGCCAGCGCGAGCGGCGTTTCGGGCGCACCAGCGAACAGGTGCAGGCGGTCAAGGTCGAGTGACGATGCTCAAGACCCGCATCCTGACCGCCGCGGTGCTCATTCCGCTTGTTCTCATCGCCTTGTTCGGACTCGGCGCGCGAGGGTGGGGAGTGGTGACGCTTGCGATCGTCGTGATCGCTGCCGGGGAATGGGCGAGACTCTCCCGCTTCGGGCAAGTCGGCTCGATGCTGTTCGTCGCGGCCACGCTGCTGATCGGCACCAGTGTGCTTTTCGCGAGCGCCGGTCGCTTCAGCGCCGAACAGGGATGGCCGGAGCTCGTCATGGTTTCCATTTGTGGGGCCGCCACCTTGTTCTGGGTGCTCATCGCGCCGCCGTGGCTGTACTTTGGCTGGCGAATCGAATCGCAGCCACTGCTGGCGCTGGTTGGCCTGCTGCTCCTGATCGCCACGTGGATGGCGGTCGTGCAGGTGCGTGTTCGAGCTCCCGGACTGCTGCTTGCGCTTATGGCTGTCGTCTGGGTTGCCGACACGGCAGCGTATTTCACAGGGCGACGCTTCGGACGGCACAAGCTCGCTCCCTCGATCAGCCCGGGCAAGACCTGGGAGGGCGTCTATGGCGCAATGGTTGCCGTGGCGCTCTATGCACTGGCACTGCTTGCCTTGGCGCCCGGCGAGTTGTCCCACGGCGTCACCACGGGAGCGGCGGTCGTCTGGGTAGCAGTCGCACTGTTGCTCGCGATCCTGTCCATCGTCGGCGATCTGTTCGAGTCGCACATGAAGCGCCAGCGCGGCGTCAAGGACAGTGGTCGGCTGCTCCCGGGGCATGGTGGCGTGCTCGATCGCATCGACGCGCTGATCGCTGCGATGCCGGGCGCCGCGTTGGTCGAGCACTACCTGATCCGCTGACGATGGCTCGCAGCGTGAAGCACAGTATCGCCATCCTCGGCGCAACCGGGTCGATCGGAGCGTCTGCGCTCGACGTGATCGCGCGCCATCCCGATCGATTCGGCGTCGTGGCGCTGAGCGCGCAGCGCCGCTGGCAGGCGCTTCTCGAGCCCATCAGGCGCTTCCGTCCCGCGTTTGCGGCGCTGCTCGATCCCCGGGCGGCACGCGAGCTCGCCGACGCCGTGCGGCGCGAGAACCTCCCTACGCGAGTGCTGCAAGGCGAAGACGGCCTGTGCACGATCGCCGCTCTTCCGGAAGTGGACACGGTGATCGCCGGCATTGTCGGCGCCGCAGGGCTCTCGCCGACGCTCGCCGCCGCCCGTGCCGGGAAACGGATCCTGCTCGCCAACAAGGAAACGCTGGTCTTGGGTGGGCGACTGTTCATCGAAGCCGTGCGCGCGAGCGGCGCCACGCTGCTGCCTATCGACAGCGAGCACAACGCGATCTTCCAGTGCCTGCCCTCGACTCATGGCGGCAACGCGGCGGCGTGCGGAGTGCGCCGCATCCTGCTCACCGCGTCGGGGGGGCCGTTCCGGGTCACGCCGCTCTCAGAGCTCGCCCAGGTGACTCCGGAGGCGGCGTGCGCGCATCCCAAATGGCGGATGGGACGCAAAATCTCCGTCGACTCGGCGACGATGATGAACAAGGGGCTCGAGGTGATCGAGGCGCATTGGCTGTTCGGCGCCCAGGCCGATGCGATCGACGTCGTGATCCATCCGCAGAGCATCGTCCACTCGCTGGTCGAGTATCTGGATGGATCGGTGCTCGCGCAGCTTGGCAATCCGGATATGCGCACGCCCATCGCGCAAGCGCTCGCCTGGCCTGGCCGAGTCGATTCCGGCGTCGCGGCGCTCGATCTCGCCCGCATCGGTGCGCTCGAGTTCGCGGCGCCGGACGTTGCGCGGTTCCCGTGTCTTGCGCTTGCCTACGCGGCACTGCGCGAGGGGGGGACCGCACCCGCCGTGCTCAACGCGGCCAACGAAGTCGCCGTCGCGGCATTTCTCGACGGCCGCATCGGCTTCCTGGACATCGCGGTTGCATGCGAGGGAACGCTTTCGCGCATCGCAGCGCGGCCGATCACCTCGCTCGACGATGCGCTGGCCGCGGACGACGAGGCTCGAAGCGTCGCGCTCGAGCTGCTGCGCTCGGTGCACAGCCACAGGCTCTCCGCATGATCGATATCGCGCAGAAGACCGTCGCCTTCGTGATCACGCTGGGAGTGCTCATCGTGTTCCACGAGCTCGGTCACTACGTCGTCGCGCGCCTCGCTGGGGTGAAGGTGCTGCGCTTTTCGGTCGGATTCGGGCGCATCGTGTGGTCGCGCCGATTCGGCCCCGATCGCACCGAATGGGCTCTCTCCGCGGTTCCCCTCGGCGGTTACGTGAAGATGGTCGACGAGCGCGAGGGCGAGGTCGCACCCGCCGATCTTGCCCGGGCGTTCAACCGGCAGAGCGTGTGGCGGCGCATCGCCATCGTCGCCGCCGGCCCGCTTGCCAACCTGCTGCTCGCGGTGCTGCTGTTCTCGGGCGCCTACATGGCGGGCATCCCGGGACAACGGGCGCTTCTGGCGCCACCGCCGCAGGGATCGCCCGCGGCGATCGCCGGTTTCGCCGGCGGCGATCTCGTCACCGCCATCGACGGTGAGCGCGTGCGCTCGTGGCAGGATCTGCGCTGGCGATTGCTCAAGGAGTCGGGAAGCGCCGACGTGGCCGTTACGGTCGAACGACCCGACGGCGCGACGGCTGTGCGAACGTTGTCGATCGGCGCGCTCACCGGCGACGACTGGGAGGGAAATTTTCTCGGCGTTCTCGGGCTCAAGACAGACCTCGGGGCGCCGCTCGTGCGCGCCACTCTTCCGGGCAAGCCCGCAGCCGTGGCCGGAATCCGCACCGGCGATTCCATCGTCGCCGTCGACGGCAAGCCGGTGCGCTCGCCCGCCGACGTTGCCACGATCACCAATGCTCATCCAGGCGAACCGCTCAAGTTCACGCTGCGCCGGGAAGCCGCCGAGCACACTGTCGAGGTGGTTCCCGAAGCGAGCGAGCAGAACGGTAGGCGCATCGGGCTCGCCGGCATGCAATTGGGCGTCGATCCCGCGACCGCGGAGCGCGTCTCGGTCACGGTGCGCTACGGAGTGCTCGAAGCGTTCGTCCAGGGCGCCAAGAAAACATGGGAACTGGCGGTGTTCACGATCAAGATGCTCGGCCGCATCGTGGTCGGCGACGCGTCGCTCAAGAACATCAGCGGGCCGCTGACGATGGCCGATTACGCCGGTCAGTCTGCACAGGCCGGTGTGCTGACGTTCATCGGCTATCTCGCGCTGATCAGCATCAGTCTCGGCGTGCTCAACCTGCTGCCCGTGCCTTTACTCGACGGCGGTCACCTGATGTATTATCTCGCCGAGATTGTCAAAGGCAGTCCCGTTTCCGACCGCGTTCTCGAGGTCGGGCAGCGCATCGGGATGGCGGTGCTCGCCATGCTGATGGCCTTGGCGCTTTTCAATGACCTGTCCCGACTCTTCTGAGGCGCCCGTGCATCGCGTGCGCCGGCGGCGGCGCGCCGGCGCGTGGCTCAAGGTGCTGCGGGCGCTGCTCGTGGCGCTCTTCGCGCACACCGCTGCTGCATTCGATCCGTTCACGGTCAAGGACATCCGCGTCGAAGGCGTGCAGCGCACTGACGCCGGCACCGTCTTCAACTATCTTCCGATCAAGGTCGGCGAGCGCGTCGATGAAGAGAAGGCCTCCGCCGCGGTCAAGGCCCTCTACACCACGGGTTTTTTTCGCGACGTCCGTCTCGAGGTCGAAGGCGACGTGCTGGTCGTCATCGTCCAGGAGCGCCCGACGATCAGCTCGATCGAGATCGTGGGCGTCAAAGAGTTTGAGAAAGATACCCTGAAGAAGGCGCTCAAGGACATCGGCGTGGCGGAGGCCCGGATCTTCGATCGGTCGGCGTTGGATCGCGCGGAACAGGAGCTTAAGCGCCAATACATCAACCGCGGCTTCTACGCTGTCGAGGTCGCGACGACGGTAACGCCACAGGAGCGCAACCGGGTGGCGATCAACTTCAACGTGACCGAAGGTGATGCGTCCAAGATCGCCAAGATCAACATCATCGGCGCCAACGTCTTTCCCGAGAGCACGTTGATAAAGGAGATGCAGCTTTCAACGCCGGGCTGGCTGACCTGGTATACCAAGAACGATCAGTACTCGAAGCAGAAGCTGCAGGCGGACCTCGAGACGCTGCGTAGCTACTACACCAACCGGGGCTACTTGGAGTTCGCCATCGAGTCCACGCAGGTGTCGATCAGCCCTGACAAGGAGAACGTCTACATCACCATCAACATCACCGAAGGACCCAAGTTCGCGGTTTCCGACGTGCGGATCGCCGGCGAGCTGGTGCTGCCGGAAACCGAGCTGCTGCGGCTTATTCAGGTCAAGCCGGGCGACGTCTATTCGCGGGAGAAGCTCACCGCATCGACCAAGGCGATCTCGGACCGGCTCGGCAGCGACGGCTTCGCGTTCGCGAACGTGAATGCTATTCCCGAGGTCGATCGCACGGCGCACACCGCCGCGTTCACGTTCTATGTCGATCCAGGGCGCCGCATCTACGTGCGGCGCGTGAACATCAGCGGCAACGCGCGCACGCGTGACGAAGTAATCCGCCGCGAGGTTCGCCAGCTCGAGGACGCATGGTACGACGCGACGCGGATCGAGCGATCCAAGATTCGGGTGACGCGGCTGCAGTTCTTCGAGGAGCCCGTCAACCTAGAGACGCCGTCTGTCCCCGGGAGTCCCGACCAGGTCGACGTCGAGATTTCGGTCACGGAGAAGCCGACCGGGAACATCCTCGCAGGAGTGGGCTACTCCACCGCGGAAGGGCTGGTGCTGTCGGGGTCGATCTCGCAGAACAACGTTCTAGGCACGGGCAACTCGCTGTCGGCCGCAATCAACACCAGCAAGGTGAATCGGATCATCACGGTTACCTATGTCGAGCCGTACTGGACTCCGGACGGCGTGTCGCGGACGATCGAGTTCTACGACCGGAACACGAACACCTCGTCGTTGACCGTCGCTCAATACGCGGCCAACAGCCTCGGCGGCGCGCTCGGCTTCGGAGTGCCGGTGACCGAGACCGACAGCATAAGCGTCGCCGTTCGCGGCGAGCACACCAACCTCACGCTGTACCAAGGCAGCCCGTTGCTGTACTACGACTTCGTCAGGACCTTCGGCTATTCGACGAACGCCTACATCCTCAGCGCGGGCTGGTCGCGCGACACCCGCGACAGCATCCTGTTCCCGAACCGAGGGGCCCTGCAGACCGCCTACGTCGAATACGCCATGCCGTTCGGCAACCTCTACTATTACAAGACGGGCTACCTGGTCCAATGGTTCACGCCGCTGCCATTGAGCACCGTCCTGATGCTCAGGACCGACTTGGGCTACGGGGGCGGCCTGGGCGGCAAGCCGCTTCCGTTCTTCAAGGCGTATTATGCGGGGGGCGTGGGGTCGGTCCGCGGCTACCAGACGGCTTCGCTGGGGCCTCAGGACCTCGCGGGCAATACCATTGGAGGCAGGGAGAAGATCGTCGGCAATGCGGAGCTGTTCTTCCCGATGCCGGGAATGAAGGCGGGGGACCAGTCGGTGCGGCTGTCGGTCTTCGCGGACGCCGGCCGGATCTACGACAGTGGCTTCGAGCCGAATCTCGAGTCGTTCCGCTATTCCGCGGGAGCCGGGCTGGCGTGGAATTCGCCGATCGGGCCGCTCAAGTTCAGCTATGGCATCCCGCTGAACAGCGGACCCCACGACAAGATTCAGCACTTTCAATTTCAGGTCGGAACGGTATTCTAGGCAGAGAGACGCGCAGGAGCGAACTTTGATACACCGCATGCAGCAGTTGTTGATCGGAGCCGCGGGCATCGTGCTGTTGGCCGCGGCGAGCATACCCGCTCTCGCTCAAGGGTCGGATGTGAAGATCGGGTTCATCAACAGCGAGCGACTCTTCCGCGAGGCGGCGCCGGCCAAGCGCGCCCAGCAGAAGCTCGAAAAGGAATTCGCCGCCCGCGACGCCGAGATCCAGAAGCTTTCCAAGCAGATCCGCGATCTGCAGAGCGGGCTGGAGAAGGACGGCGTGACCATGCCCGAGGCCGAGCGACGCAACAAGGAGCGCGATCTGGCGAACATGAACCGCGACCTGCAGCGAGCGCAACGCGAGTTTCGCGAGGATCTCAACTTGCGCCGCAACGAAGAGCTGTCTGCGGTGCAGGAGCGCGCCAACAAGGTGATCCAGCAGATCGCCATCGATGAGAAATTCGACCTGATCATCCAGGACGTCGTCTACGCGAGTCCGCGCATCGACATCACCGACCGGGTGATCAAGGCGCTGGCCGACAAGTAGCCGGGCGGACGGCGCCGTCTCCCGCGCCCGCATGGATTCGCGCCACCCCGTCCCCGGAGTTCCGCTAAGCGTACTCGCCGCGCGCACCGGCGCCGAGCTGGTGGCCTCCGAGAAGAACGCGGGAGCCATCGTCATCGACCGCGTCGCGACGCTCGATGGCGCCGACTCCGGCGCCATCGCCTTCCTGTCCAACCCGAAATACCGCAGCCGTCTCGCATCGACTCGGGCAAGCGCGGTCATCGTCTCCGTGGCCGACGCCGAAGCAACACCGCTACCCAAGCTGGTCACGAAGGATCCGTACGCTGCCTACGCGCGAATCGCGGCGATGTTCAACCCTCCGCCCGCGGTGGTGCCGGGCGTGCATCCGACGGCGGCGATAGCCAGCAGCGCCAGCGTCGCCGCGAGCGCGCTAATCGGGCCGCACGTCGCCATCGGTGAGCGCGCGGCGATCGGCGAGAGGGCCCAGATTCATGCGGGCTGCGTGATCGGCGACGATTGCAACATCGGCGAGGATTGCGTCCTCCATCCGCGCGTGGTGATGTACGCGCGCTCGGTCATCGGCCCGCGCAGCATCGTGCACAGCGGCGTGGTGATCGGCGCCGACGGCTTCGGCATGGCCGAGCATGAAGGCCGCTGGCTCAAGATCCCGCAGCTTGGCAGGGTGGTGATCGGCGCCGACGTCGAGATCGGTGCCAACACGACCATCGACCGCGGCGCGCTCGGCGACACCGTGATCGAGGACGACGTCAAGCTCGACAACCTCATCCAGATCGGCCACAACTGCCGGATCGGCGCCCACACGGCGATCGCCGGCTGTGCGGGGATTGCCGGCAGCACGCGCATCGGCCGCAACTGCAAGATCGGCGGCGCGGCGATGATCAACGGTCACATCGAGATCGCCGACGGAACAATAGTCTCGGCGGCCAGCGGCATCGCGGAGTCGATCACCGATCCCGGC
>DASPTZ010000041.1:0-8169 GCA_035623155.1 Casimicrobiaceae bacterium
ACCGGGATCGCCGTGGCGGAATAAGCCGCGCCAAGCGCCAGGCCTCCTTGAATGGTGCGCGCAGCGAAGGGTCGCGCGTCAGCCTTCGCGCCGACTCGCGGCCGCTCCACCCCACTCGCAAGGCTCGCGGGGGCCCCTCTCGCTGCTCGCGTCGCTAGCGCAACTCGTCCTTCACCAGCTCCCCTCCCCTGACGATCATCCGCAGCTTCCTGCCGTCCGCGGCGAGCAGGGAGATGTCGCGCAGCGGATCGCCGTCGACGACCAGGAGGTCGGCGTGTGCGCCCGGCGCGATGCAGCCGAGCTTGCCCTGCTGCATCATGATCTCGGCGTTGACCGACGTGGCCTGCCGCAGAAGCTCGAGCGGAGTGAACACTTCGCTGCGGATGGTGAATTCGCGGCACTCCTGCACGTAGGTGGACCCCAGGAGGTCGGTGCCGAAACCGACCTTGACGCCTGCACTGCGCATCTTGTCCAGACTCGAAAGCGCGTGCTTGCAGGCGTACTCGGCTTTTTCCTGGTTTGCCGTCGGAAAACCGAGCTCCCTGCCCATCTCGACCAGCACAAAAAGAACAACCATCGTCGGCACGATGTACGCGCCGCGGGCGGCGACGAACTTCGCGGTGTCATCGTCGATGAGCGTCCCGTGCTCGATCGAGCGCACGCCGAATTCGGCGCAGCGCTTGACCGCGCTCGCCGGATGGCAGTGCGCGGCGACGTAGGTCCGACGCTCGGCGCATTCGTTGGCGATCGCGCGGATCTCGTCCTCGCGGTACTGGTTCATCCAGATCGGATCGGTCGGCGACGCCACGCCACCCGAGCCCATGATCTTGATGCAGTGCGCCCCCTGCCGCAGCTCGTCGCGCGCTGCATGGATACACGCGTCGACGCCGTCGGCCATGCGGCAACCCCAGTTCACCACCCCGCAGGAGCACAACTCGTGATCGTGAGACTTCTGTTCCAGCGGACGAAAGTCGCCGTGCCCGCCGGTCATCGAAAGTATCTTGCCCGCGTAGAAGAAACGCGGCGCCCGCACCAGTCCATCGGCGATCGCCTTGGCAAGGGAATAGTCGCCTCCGCCGATGTCGCGCACGGTGGTAAACCCGCAGTCGAGCGCGTGCCCGAGCATCCGTACTGCGTGCGCGGTCCGGTACGGCTCACCCATCGCTTCGATCTTCTGCATCGACACGTCGCTGCAGTAGGCGTGCATGTGGGCGTCGATCAGGCCCGGCATCAACGTGCGCCCGCCAACGTCGATGGCGCGCGCGGCGGGAGCCTTGATCGGCCGCGCGGAGACTTCGCGGATCAACCCGTCGGAAAGCAGCACGTGCATGCCCTCGGGGCACTCGGGTTTGGTGCCGTCGAAGATGCGGGCGTTCTTGAACAGCAGCGGTGTCATCGGCGGTCCCTCGTTGTCAGCCAACAGTCTCCGCGCGCAACAGCAGCGATTGCGGGATGGTGATACCCAGCGCCTTGGCCGTCTTGAGGTTGATCACCAGCTCGAACTTGGTCGGCTGCTCGACGGGAAGGTCGGCGGGCTTCGCGCCCTTGAGGATCTTGTCCACGTACACGGCGGCGCGCGGGATGAACTCCACCATGTTCACCGCGTAGGCCATCAGGCCGCCGGCCTCGACCATTTCGCGAAAATTGAACATGGTCGGCAGGCGGCCCTTGACCGCGAGTTCCGCAAGCCTGACTCGATGTACCAGGAACGTCGAGCTACCAACGACCAGAAGCGCCTCAGCCCTCTCTTTTGCTATTGCGGCAAACGCGCTGTCGAACTCTTCGGGTCCTCGTGCTTCCACGTATTGGAGGCGGATCCCCATGGATCGGGCGGCAGCCTCCACTGCTCTGCTCTGAACTTCCCACGTCTTATCGCTCACGTTCCTGAGAATGGCGATCCGGGAAGCGCGCGGTATCGCCTCCTTCAAAATCTGCAGCTGCTTGCCGAAGATCTCCGGACCTGGCGTGTAGGTCGTGCCCGTAACGTTCCCTCCGGGCCTTGCAAGGCTGGCGACGAGCCCAAGCTCCACCGGATCGGCCGGAAAGATCATGACGATGGGGATGCTACTCGTCGCATTCTTTGCCGCCTGCGCCGCGAGCCCCGCCGGCGCGACGATCAGATCCACCTTCAGCCGCACCAGCTCGGCGGCGAGCTCGGGCAGCCGCTCGACCTTTCCGTCGGCCCACCGGTACTCGATGATCAGGTTCTGGCCTTCGACCCACCCCAAGTCACGCAACGTTTGCACGAACACTTGGCGCACCTGCTCCACGGACTCGCGAGTAGGCTGGCTCAGGTAGCCGAGGCGATAGACCTTCCCAGCTTGCTGCGCCTTAGCGGCAAACGGCACGGCGCCGAGCGCAAGCGGCCCAAGAAGAAGCGCGAGTCCTGCGTTGCGTCGGTTCATCCGATCTCCCTCGATTCATTGCGCGCCGCGCAAGTCGGCGTCGAGCGCCCGGCAATCTTCCGTGAAACGCCGCCCTTGCGCAACGTTTCAAGCCCGTCGCGTCGGATCGGCAGAAACACAGGTAGGATGTGCACACTATGACGAAGTGCGACACCGCTGCGGTTGCCGATTGGCTGATCGATGGAGCGCGCTCGGCATCGCGTCCCGAGCAAGTGCTTGCGCAGCTGTGTGATGGCCTGGTCGCCTGCGGCATTCCCTTGTGGCGGGTGGCTGTCTTTGTCCGCACGCTCCATCCTCAGGTGACCGGCCGTCGCTTCCTATGGCGAGCGGAGGCAGGCGTCGAGATCGGAGAGTTGCCCTTCGAGCGCCTCGACACCTCAGAGTATCTCGACAGCCCGGTCGTGCGGCTCTACGCCACGTCTGCTCCAATGCGGCGCCGACTCACCGATGAACGCGAGGCTGCCGACTTCGCCGTGCTTCGTGACCTGCGCGCCGAGGGCGCGACCGATTATTTGGCGTCGCCGCTGCTGTTCACCGACGGGACCGTGCATGCCGTGACGTGGACGACACGCGATCCCGGCGGCTTTACCGACGCGCAAATCGCCGGCCTCGAAGCCGTCGTCGCACCGCTCGCGCGCGTCGCCGAAACGTACGCGCTCCGACGCACGGCGAGAACGCTTCTCGACACGTACGTTGGCAGCCACGCTGGCGAGCGCATCCTCTCGGGACAGATCCGGCGCGGCCATACCGAGGCGATTCGTGCCGCGATCTGGCTCTCCGACATGCGCGGCTTCACAGCGCTCGCCGACCGGCTGTCGCCGCAAGCGCTGATTTCGCTGCTCAACCGCTACTTCGACTGCCAGGTGCTGCCCATCCTCGATCGCAGCGGCGAGGTGCTCAAGTTCATGGGCGACGGTCTGCTCGCGATCTTCCCGCTCGATGACGATGGCGACGTCGAGGACGCGTGCACCCGTGCACTCGAGGCCGCCGATGAGTCGCGACGCCGCATCGCCGAGCTTGCGAGCGCCACGGTCGCCGATGGAGTTGCCGACCTGCGCTTAGGGATCGCGCTCCACGTGGGCGAAGTCCTGTACGGCAACATTGGAGGCGGCAACCGCCTGGACTTTACCTGCATCGGCCCCGCGGTCAACCTCGCCGCGCGTCTGGAAGAGCTTGCCGGCAAGCTCCGGCGCTCGGTCATCGTCTCCAGCGACTTCGCGTCGCATTGCGCGCTAAAGCTAGCTTCACTGGGGCAATTCTCGCTCTCCGGAGTTGCTGCGCAACAGACCGTCTATGGCCTGGCCGACGAGGCGCCGCGTGGCCCGGTCAAGGATTCAGTTGCGTAACTCCAGTCACGAAGGCATGCGATGGTTGATCGCGCGCAATTGTCGTAAGCTGCTCGGCCAAGTGACTCTACAACACGAGTTGGAACGGCACTGGGCATGAGCAAGATCCTCGTCGGCACGGCGTCGTGGACCGACAAGAGCCTGATTGCGTCCGGACGCTTTTATCCACCCAAGTGCAGCACGCCCGAGGAGAGGCTGCGTTACTACTCGGCGCAGTTTCCCCTGGTCGAGGTCGACAGCAGCTACTACGCGATGCCGAAGCCCGAGGTTGCGCAGCTCTGGGCCGAACGCACGCCGCCCGACTTCACGTTCAACATAAAGGCGTTCCGGCTGTTCACCGGCCACCAGACGTCCGTGGCTGCCTTGCCCAAGGACGTCGCCGAAGCGCTGGGGCCAGTCGACAAGAAGAACCTCTACTACAAGGACCTTCCCCGCGAGATCACCGACGAGATGTGGCGGCAATACCGCGAAGGCATCGAGCCGCTCAGGCGCTCCGGCAAGCTGACTGCGGTGCATTTCCAGTTCGCGCCGTGGGTCGCTTTCCATCCGAAGAACCGCGCCTACATCGAGGAGTGCAAGCGGCAGTTGGACGGGCATCAGCTCGCCATCGAGTTTCGCAACACGACCTGGTTCGAAGGCAGGCACGAGTCGCTGACCCTGGCATTTGAGCGGGAGCATCGCTTCGTCAACGTGATCGTGGACGAGCCGCAGGGAATGCCAAACACGATTCCCTCGGTATGGGAGGTGACCAACCCGGACCTTGCCATCGTCCGGCTGCACGGCCGCAACCGCGAGACCTGGAACAGGAAAGGCTTGAGTTCATCGGCCGAACGATTCAACTACGACTACAGCGACGATGAGCTCGCGGAGCTCGGCCACAGGATCGAGGCCATCAGCGCAGCGAGCGTGCACGTGGTCCTGAACAACAACTACGAGGATCAGGGCCAGAGGAACGCCCGCACGTTGATGGGGATCTTGGGCGATCGCACCGCGGTGACGTAAAGTGAGGACTTGGCTTGAGACGAGGGCTGCGGCGCCCACATGCAGTGATGGAGTCTAGGGACCAACAGTCAAGCGCCGCCGAAATGACCGCAAGGCACGAGATCGCCGAGTGGATCGTGGGAGCAGCACTGGCAGGAACCGACGAGGTCGACATCCTCGCGGGCATCTGCGAGCGGATGAACGCTGGGAGCCTCTCCCTAGTGCGCGCCTCGGTGGCAACCGATCTGCTCGACCCTACTTTCGATGCGCGCAGCGTCCGATGGCTTCGCCAGCAGGGAGGGGTGGAAGAGACGTTTCCACGCAGAGACGATGCTGCGGCCCTCGAGGATTGGCACCGCAGCCCATTCTTCTTCCTCGTCGAAAACCGTCAACGGATGCTGCGCCGGCGTTTGGACGCGACGTATTGCCGTGGCGAGTTCCCGCTCATCGACCGGCTCCAGGATGAGGGCGCCACCGACTACGTGGCTTTTGCCTCGCGCGTCGGTAGGAGCCTGCGTTTGGGCGAAGGAGAAGGCATCGTCGCGTCGTGGACGACCGATGCGCGCGATGGCTTCACCGAGGCGCAAATCGAGTCGCTCGCCGGGATCCTGCCAGCCTTGGCCCTGGCGATCATGCTGCGGATGACCAATCGCGCGGCGCGCACGCTGATCACGACGTATCTCGGGAGGGACGCGGCCGAACGCGTGCTGGCGGGCAACATCGTGCGCGGCCGTGCCGACCCGATCCGTGCGGTCGTCTGGCACAGCGATCTCGTCGGGTTCACGCGCATTTCGGACACGACGAGCGCAGAGACGGTGCTCGCTCTTCTCAACGACTATGCGGAGGCGCAGGTCGAGGAGATCGAGGCACATGACGGACACGTCTTGAAATTCATTGGCGATGGGATCCTCGCGATCTTTCCCCACGACGACACGGCACTGGCATGCAAGCGCGCCCTCGATGCCGCCGCAGGGCTACGTCAGCGCATCGCCGCGCTGAACGCGCGCCGTGCCGCCTCCGCGTTGCCGGTGACCGACACGCACGTGGCGCTGCACATCGGCGAGCTCCTCTACGGCAATCTGGGCAGCCCGCGACGGCTCGATTTCACCGTGCTCGGACCGGCCGTCAACGAAGCGGCGCGGATCGAGGCGCTGTGTGCCTCGCTGGAACAGGCGATCATCGTATCGTCGGCATTTGCCGAGGCAGCTGGCGACGCGCGCGACATGCTGGTCAGCCTCGGTCGCTACGCCATGAAGGGCGTGACAAGGCCGCAGGAACTGTTCACGGTCGATCTCGCGTAGGGCGGAGGTTAAGCGCCTCCAGCAACAGAGCACCAGGGGCGCTTCAGATCGAGTCTCGCGGGCACGTGCCTGAATTCTTGAACCTGCTGATCTACCACCTGCCCTAATAGCGCTGCCGATCCTATTTTTCACGGTGCTCGCGGTATGAAGCCACTCGCGCACTGCGTGGTTGGCGACGGCCGCATGGGTCCTGTACCTTAACTACGAACTTGCCATGAGGACCGGCATACTTTGCAGCGGCGACGATTGCATAAAGCGAACGCCACTGTATTTCGTCTACCCGCTGCTAGCCTTCTTGTCGCTGGTGGCCTTGGTACAAGCCTATGTTCGCATCCGCGACAAGCGTGGCTAAACTGCGACTAGCAAGGAGCTTGCGTCCGAGAGAGCTTGAGAAGTCGCCGTCAGATCTTCCTGCGAGTCGCAAGAAACTCTCCAACCAGGCCGATGACGACGGTCAAGCCTATGGGGGCGTATCCTCGCGTGGAGATGGGAGACCGGCAGATGCGACTCAATTCAGTCTGCGTGCTTTTGCAGGTATTGATGGCCCTCAGCCGTCACGGTGATAATACCCGCGACACCTCGCTTCACATAGCCGGCGGCGATGAGCGGATCGACGATTTCGGATGCGTCAAAGCGCAGGGAAATGCCGTTCGCGCAGCGCTTTAAGGCCTCGAGCTGTACACCGGTCAAGCGCGTCGCAAACACTGCAAGAGATTGTGACCGTTTGTTAGTAGGCACTGATTTCAGCGCGCGGGGTTGTTTCATGTTCCTGTCCTGAGTTACCCGTCAGGGAAACTACCATACTGCCACTCGCAACGCACGCACTGGACGACGAGTGAACGAGTCGTGCTCTTGAGCGAAACATCTTGTCATCGACAGTGTAATTCAATCGCCTAACCCTTGACCTAGAGCGCCGATTTCCGGGACACGATCAGGCCGCCATTCTCAGCGCTCGACGCGAGCATTCCGCGGGCACCGCGAATGCAGGTGCAGATCGTTTCCGCCCCATGTGCGTTACACGGTGTCGTGGCGATAGCCTCGAAGTAGGTGTCGAGCGACTTTACATAGCCCGCCCTAGATGAAACCAGTGCTTTCGCCAACCCGCTGAACCTGCGCGATTTACTCGGACCCGGAACACAATTTGCTGCTATCGGAGAGCCGACGTTCGTATGGCACATATGGCTGTTCGGGAGCACTGATGAAATCGATCCTTGATCGTTCGTTTCGCTATACAAAGAGCGTTGATACCGACCTTCGGAAAACCTTCGCCAGGGTTCGGCGTGAGCAGCGCCGGCAAGCGCAGGCGCGATCCGAGAGTGAAACGCCCCGAAAAGTACTCTCGATAGGGCAGCACAAGCGCGCCGCTGCGGCGTGACGTGGCAGGGCCAGATGTTCCGATATCGATTGTTGTGGCAGATCATTCATGGTGACGACTTCAACCCCCAGGTTTCATCGGGGGTTATTTTTTTGTGCACGATGTCCGCGCGGTCGCGCCGCGTGGATTCGAATCCAGGGGGGACATTGAATCTTGGGCAATAACGATTCCAAGCGAAGGGAGTTTCACCAATTTACCAGTGCCGAGTTTTCGCGAATGAGCTCGTCGATGCAGTTGATGCTGCTCGCCATTCACCGGGCACAACTGAGCAGCCGCAAGGCGATTGCGCCGGCCGTTGAACAAAGGAAGCGGCGTAGCGATTCCGACATCGCGTAGAACCCGCCGAGACGAGCGTGCAAGAAACCGCCCGGTTACCCGCGCGGCCGATGATGGTGGAGGCGGCGAGAATCGAACTCGCGTCCGAAGACACTACACAGTCGGGACTACATGCTTAGTCTCGTCTTTTGCTCTCGCCCCGCTGCCGCCGGCGGACAGGCTGCAGCAGTGCCAGTCACCTTGGTTTAGCGTGTCGCCCAAGTGACCCGGGCGCACGCGATCGCTCGAAATGTCCCCGCTGTGACTTTTACATCACCCGGACTGAGCGCCGCCCGGTGCGAGGTCCGGCGGGATTAAGCCGCCAGAGCGTATGTTTCGTCGTTCGCAGTTAAGTTTGCGATTGCAGAGGATTCACAAGGTTCTGCACCTTGGCATGCCCCGCGCTGCTTCGCAGTCCCCGTCGAAACCAGGTCGCCCCCGGTAAC
>DASPTZ010000042.1:0-22947 GCA_035623155.1 Casimicrobiaceae bacterium
GTGGCGGCGAACGAGACCGCTTCGCGGGTCGCGCGAGAGATCTTCGGCTGGAAAGACGTACTGCCAGCTCCACTCGCGGGCGGCGTTCGGAAACTTGCGAGCAAGCGCGTAGGGGAGCCATACGGCGCCGAAGCCGAGCGCGAGATCGGTCTTGTATAACTCGCGGGCGAGGTCGAGCTGATCGCGCATTTGCGCGACGATGGTGCCCGGCAGGACGGTCGCGCGGTCCTTCATCCCCTTGCCGTCGCGGATCAGGATCTCGCGCCGCGCGAAGTCGACGTCCTTGACCCGCAGCCGCATCGCCTCCATCACACGCATGCCGGTGCCGTAAAGAAGGCGGCCGATCAGCGCGTGCACGCCATGCAATTCGGCGAGCACGCGGATGACTTCGTCGCGCGTCAACACCACTGGCAGTCGCGCGGGCGCCTTCGCCCTCTCGACGCGCTCTAGCCACGGCAAATCGATGCCCAGCACGTCCTTGTAGAGGAAAAGGAGCGCGCTCGTGGCCTGGTTCTGAGTCGACGCCGCGACGTTGCGCGCGACCGCGAGGTCGGTGAGGAACACCTCGACTTCGGCAGCGCCCAGCTCTCCCGGATGCCGCTTGCCGTGGAACCAGATGAAGCGTTTAATCCAGTCGACGTATGCCTGCTCCGTGCGGATGCTGTAGTGCTTGAGTCGGACCTTGTCTCGGACGCGGGCAAGCAGGCGAGGAGAGTCGGGAGGCTGCATCTGTCAGTCGGTGCATCGGGCTTTAGGCCCCACTATTGGGAGCGACACCGTTGATTTTGGGCGGCTTTCCGATGCCCGGGTATCAGACAGATGGATGACCGACGGTTTATTTTCCGTCGCGTTTAGGATGCATACACTTAGTCAGCCGTCATTATTTCAGATGGACGACTTTCGCCAGTTCTTCATCGATTTCCAGGACCACTTGGCCCCGCGCCTGGACGTGTATGAGCAGGCGATTTACCTCTACGTTGCCAGGCACAACGTTGCGGTTGGCAAACGTGACGCACTTATCGGCTTCAAGTCTGCGCGGAAGAAGATGGCGTTCGGGGTCGGAAAGGCCGGCACGTCGCCGTCCGAAGGCATAATCTATGAGAAGCTGAAGAGCCTGGAAGCAAAGGGGTGCGTGAAAATCCTGAGCAGCGAGCGACTCGGCACTCGCCTGCAAATTCTTCTACCCGCCGAAATTGAGGGGATCGTTCCCTCTGCCGTACCTCAAAGCGTGCCGTCCTTGGAAGATGTCGATTTCTTTGGGGTCGCAGAGAATCGAAGTCGAATTCTTGCTCGCGAAAGTTGGCGCTGCTTTTATTGCTCGTCAAAGCTCGATGAGAACAACAACGTAATCGAACATGTTGTGTCGCGACCCGCCGGCGATAACTCCTATCGAAATGTCGTTGCGGCGTGTCGTCAGTGCAATAACCGCAAGAACTCTGTAGCTGCCGAAGACTTTCTCCGCACACTGTATCGAGATGGCGTTTTATCTGTTGACGAATTCAAGACGCGGTTGGCCCACCTGGAACGTCTGCGCCTCGGAGAGCTTCGACCACAGTGGCCATGACGGCTAACCGCTCGCTCAACCCGGACGCGCCTTCGGCGGGCGCGCCGGTTAATTTAGCTTCGTCCGTTAGCCGTCACGCTTGACGTAGCTACGTAATGTAGTTACAATTCTGGTGTGTTTACGTGGAATGAAAAGAAGCGAAAGCTCAACCTCGCCAAACACGGTATCGACTTCGCCGACGCGCCAGTTATCTTTGCGGGTCCCTCTCGTGACGATTGAAGATACACGCGTGCGTTATGGTGAAGCTCGCTACGTCGCTCTGGGGCTACTTGGCGAAATTGTTGTTTCACTTGTGTACACCGAGCGACTTGATCGAGTTCGCATCATCTCCATCCGTAAGGCTCTAAGGCATGAAGCGCGTTTCTTCTTCTCACAAATCGGCAAGTGATCTAAAGCGCCTGGCGGCGCTGAAAGATTCAGAAATCATCGTCGATGACGATGCTCCGGCGTGGAGTCCCGAAATGTTTGCTCGGGCTGTTGTGCGTCGAGGCTTGGACGCACCGCGACGGAAAACCCTGCTGTCGCTTCGAGTCGACGCCGATGTTGTCGAATGGTTTAAGGCACAGGGACGCGGCTATCAGTCGCGTATGAACGCGTTACTGCGTGCGTACATGGACGCGCATCGTCCCGGACGAAAGCGTGCCGGCTAACCGCTCGGTGAACGCGGACACTCCTCGGCGGCGCTTCGCGCCATCCTTCGTCGCGCCGGTTAGCTTCGTTCGTTAGAGGTCGCCAAAAACGATAGCCATATTTTCGTATGGCTTTTTCTCTGGTCAAAGCGTAGTATGGTCCGATGGCAAAGGCGCGATTCGATTGGAGTCCTGCCAAGGATCGCGAGAACCACCTAAAGCACGGTGTCAGCTTCGCTCAAGCGCAGTTGGCGTTCGCGGATCCCCGCCGCGTGATAGCCGAAGACCGGGAGCACAGCGAAACCGAGGCACGGTTCTTCTGCTTTGGCCAAGTCGGCGGAGCGATCATGACGGTCCGCTTCACATATCGATCCGGCGTAATTCGCATACTTGGAGCCGGCTATTGGCGAAAGGGCAAACGCATCTATGAGCTCGAAAATCAGATACACCGATGAACCACTGGGTAAGCTTAGGGTTGTGCCGGACTTTCTCCCACCACCCAAGGATCTCGTCTTTCGGGAAGAGGGCGTGAAGGTTACGCTGGCGCTGAGCAAGCGCAGCGTCGACTTCTTCAAGAGCGAAGCGGCGAAGCACAATACGCAATACCAACGCATGATCCGGCGCCTCCTCGATGCCTATGCGGAACGTTACGGACGACCTCTAACAGCTCGCTCAACCCGGACGCGCCTTCGGCGCGCCGGTTAGCTTTGTCCGTTAGGCCGCTTGTTCTTGGTTAATTTGACCGGGCCAGCCATCTTTGCCACGATGGCGCCGTGTACTTTGAAATCATCGGCGAGCTCTCGGCGGTTGAGACAATTGCTACCGGCTCGGGCGTCCGTGAACTTGCACGTTTGCGCAAACGTTACGGGTCGCGGTCGATGGCGAAAACGAAAAGGCTTCGCTCAGGTGCGTCTGGCTTCTGGCGAAATTGTCCGCGCCGAGCTACATTGGTACGAAGCCACTGGCATCGGCAAACGTGAGTTCAAGATCAAACGGTTTCTGTGACCGCTAAGGCCATGGCACGAACATCGAAAGAACTTGTTATCTGTGTGAAGAATGAGGGCTACCCTGTCTCGCTCGAGCTGCGGAAGCTCTATGTCGCTATCCCCGATGCGAAAGCGGCCGCGCACGGTCACCTTCGTGTCATCGACGAGTCGGGCGAAGCGTACTTGTATCCGCGGGAGTTCTTCGTCCCGGCTGAGCTACCTGAGCCTGTGCGCCGGCGTGTGCTGCAAGCGGCCTAACCGCTCGCTCAAGCGGACCCGTGTCCGGCGGGCGTCCTGCGGCGCCCGCCGGCACGGGCCGCTTAGCTTGGTTCGTTAGGCCCCACAATTTGAGGTGCCACGCGATGATTTCTCGACAATGGAAGGGAATCGCGAAGCGCGAAGATGCAGACCGTTACGTCGCCCATCTCAGGAGCGACACGTTTCCTAAGCTCGCCTCGCTCGCCGGGTTTGTGAGAGCGAGTATTCTGCGTCGAGAAGTGGCCAGCGGCACCGAGTTCCAAGTCGTTACTGTCTGGGAGTCCTTGGAAGCGATCCGAGCATTCTCGGGCGCGGATGTCGAAGTAGCGGTCGTTCCGCCCGTGGCCCAGGCCATGATGGTTGAATTCGATCGCCGGGCCGCACACTATGAGATTACGTTTACTTTTGACGCTCCCCGTGGTGCCTAACCTCTCGCTCAAGCGGACCGCTCACCGGCGGCACTCACGCGCCGTCCGCTCGCGGCCGCTTAGCTTGGTTCGTTAGGCCGCACCATGACTAAAGGAACTTCACGATGCGACACCTCATAACGATTGCATTTTTGTTAGCTGCTCTCGCGGCTTACTTGGTTGCTCCGATGCTCACTGGAGCCCTCTGGCTGGCGGGCGCTCTATTGGCCGCAGGCATTCTATGCGAGGTCGTATTCTGGCTGCGGCTGCTCCGGCGGCAAAAGTCTCCAACGCAGCTCTAGCATGTCCGCGTCACTCTTGTGTCGCGGCGAGTAACCCACACACTTGATGAGAGCTCATGTTTGACCACGTCAAATTCGGAGTCAGCGACTATGCGGCGAGCAAAGCCTTCTTCCTCAAGGCACTCCAACCGCTCGGCGTAGCTGTTGCCTCGGAGGGGCCGCCGACGTACGGGGTCGAGCTTAGCCCAAAGGGTAAGGCTTCACTGTGCCTGTACCAAACCGAGGAGAAGCCGGCGCATCTTCACCTGGCGTTCACGGCCGAGAATCGCCAGCAAGTCGAAGCTTTCTATCGCGCGGCTCTGGAGGCGGGTGGCAAAGACAATGGTGCGCCTGGTCTGCGCCCGCACTACCACGCGAACTACTATGCAGCTTTCGTCATTGGTCCGGACGGGCACAACATCGAAGTGGTTTGCCGCGAACCCGAGGCTAACTCTTCGTTGCAGCGGACCGCCTCCGGCGGCCGCTGAACTTTGACGTTGGGCGGCACATCATGGAAGCGCTCCCTTTGCGACTGACACCGGGCGCCGACCTGCGCGCCGCACTCGAGGCTGCACTTGGCGAGCACTCGCAACGCGCAGCCGTCGTCATTTCAGGGATCGGAAGCCTCAGTAGCGCGCGAGTGCGACTCGCTGGCGCCAGTGAACCCACGCAGTTGCGCGGCGATCTTGAGATCTTGACCCTAGCTGGAACGGTTGGTAGCGATGGCGCTCACCTTCACATGACCGTTGCCGATTCAGCAGGTCGAGTCATGGGCGGTCACGTGGCGCGCGGATGCATCGTGCGCACGACCGCTGAGGTAGCCTTGCTGCTGCTGCCTGGCTGGTCTTTCAATCGCGAGCTTGATCCGGCAACCGGGTTCGCGGAGCTCGTGATATCTCGCCGAGCCGAACGTCCCGCCTAACCGCTTGCTTCAGCGGACGCCTCGCCGGCGGCGCCTGCGCGCCGTCCACCCACGGCCGCTTAGCTTGGTTCTCTAAGGACTCCCCCGGTGCAAGCGTTTTGCGGTTCGCTGATGGGGCAGACTGCAGATCTCTAATCGGCCTCTGATGAGCGCGTGCATTGGCGCTCGGGCCAGCATAACTAGCCGCGCGTGCGGTCCCAATTCGTTAGTCGACCTCGACCTCGGGTCTGCAAGTTAAACGGGGTGTCCGCGCGCCGGTCTGACCTGTTCAGCGTTCTCTCATAGCGCTCGCAGTCGAGGGGTCTCGGATTGAATCGTGGTCGGCGATGTGAGCTACACGGGCAGCACGAATTCGCGGTCTTTGGCCAGCAACGCCCAGATGATGCGGGCGTTCTTGGCCGCCACGGCGATGATTGCGCGGTGGTAGCCACGCCGCATGCGCACCGCCAGCGCCCAGCGTGACAGGCGATCCGTTTTTTGCGTCGCACTCTGCAGCACCGCTCGTGCCCCGAGCATGAGCAGGGTGCGCAAGTAGGCATCGCCGCGCTTGGTGATGCGTCCCAGCTTGACTTTGCCGCCGGTCGAGTACTGCCGCGGCACCAACCCGAGCCACGCCGCAAATTGCCGCCCGTTGGTGAATTCGTGGCCGCAGGCGATGCTGGCGGTGAGCGCCGATGCGGTAAGCGGACCGATCCCGGGCACCGCCTGAATGCGCCGCGCCGGCTCAAGCTGTCTGGCCAGAGCCAGCAGCTGCCGTTCGTAGTGACTGATGCGCGCATCGAGGTAGGTGAGATGGGCCCGCAGATCGGCAATGGCCTCGCGTGCCAGCACCGGTAAGTCTTCGGCCATGATCACGGCCGCACGCCGCACCTGGTCGGCCCGTTGCGGCAGCACCACGCCAAACTCGGCGAGCAACCCCCGAATGCGATTGATTGTCGCCGTGCGTTGCTCGATGAAACCCTGGCGGACTCGATGCAATGACAAGATCGCCTGCTGCTCGGCGCTCTTCACTGGCACAAAGCGCATGTTGGGACGAGCCACCGCCTCGCAAATTGCTTCCGCATCGTTGCCGTCGTTCTTCGAGCTCTTCCGGTAGGCCGCCACGAAGCGCGCCATCATGATGCCCACTCGATGGCCGCAGGCCTGGAACTTGCGCGCCCATTCGTGCGCTCCGCCACAGGCCTCCATGCCGATCAAGCACGGGGGCAACGCCGCGATAAGCTCCATCAGCTTTTCCCTACGGACGGTCTTGCGCAGCATCGTGCGACCAGCCGCATCCACTCCGTGCACCGTAAACACCGACTTTGCGAGATCGACGCCGACAGTAGTAATCTCTCTCATGACTTCCCCTCCTGGTTTAGATTGAACCAACGAAATTCAATCTTGGCACCTCAATGCCGTTTCCGGGACGGGGAAGTCCCTATTATTCGTTGGGCGTCAGATCAGTCGTTTGGGCGCTCTCGCGGAGTGAACACATTGCTTTGAACCAGCTTCCCTTGACCCCACTGGCCGCAGACATGTAGCCTCCATTCGCCCTGTACCTTACGTACGGACGACGCGCTTGAGCAATGGACCGGCGAGCATTCATAGGCAGCGTTGCAAGCGGTTTCCTTGTCGCGCCGCTGGTCGCCGGTGCCCAACCAGCGGCAAGAATCACACGCATAGGTTACCTTGCGCCCTCGCTCAGCACCGAGGCTTTGCGTCTCATTGAAGCCTTCCGACAAGGGTTGCGCGAGCTAGGTTACGTCGAACGCCAGAACATCGCCATTGAGCTTCGATCTGCTGATGGCAAGGCGGATCGCTTCCCCGCCCTGGCCGCCGAGCTCGTCGCCCTTAAGGTGTACGTCATAGTGGCCGGGGCTACGCTCGCAGTCCTGCCTGCGAAGCAAGCGACCGCGACGATCCCCATCGTATTTCCAGTCCACACCGATCCGGTCGGCGCCGGACTCGTGGAGAGCCTCGCGAGGCCGGGCGCAAACGTCACCGGGCTAAGCTTCTCTTCCGAAGACCTGACCGGGAAACGGCTGCAGCTTCTCAAGGAAGCTGTTTCGGGGGTGTCTCGAATAGCCGTCCTCTGGAAATCCCCAAATGCCGCAGCTACGGTCCAACTGAGGGCAGCAGAGGTCGCGGCACAGGCGTTGGCAGTCTCTGTTCAGGTGCTGGAAGTTCGAGACGCCGAGGCTCTTGAGAGTGCATTCCAGGCTGCAACGACGGGGCGCTGCGGGGCGTTGCTGATCATCGACGACCCTTTCACCTTCCTTCTTCGAAAACGAATTGTGGAGCTCGCCGCAAAGAGCCGGCTGCCGGCCATGTACGGGCCGAGGGAGTTTGCCGTCGACGGTGGCTTGATAGCCTATGGGGCGAACCTGGAGGATATGTTCCGGCGAGCCGCCACGTATGTGGCCAAAATCCTGCAAGGCGCGAAGCCCGCCGACCTGCCCGTAGAGCAGCCCACCAAATTCGAGCTGGTGATAAACCTCAAGGCCGCCGAGGCGCTAGGCCTCACCATTCCGAAATCGCTCGTGACGCGGGCGGATGAGGTGATTCGGTAGTCAGGGACGCGGAATGAATAACGTTTGGGTCAATTTCGCCGCACCAACGTCCCGCGCCTTGCGCCTGGCCGCTGTTTCCGCGGCAGCGATTGGCGTGACCTTCTCCGTTTACTTTATGCGCGTCCAGTTTGCCTTCATCCACGCATTCTGGATCTACTGCCTTATCTCGGCCGTGCTAACAGTGTTGCTTCTCATCGCGGCACTCGCCCATTATCGTGCCCGCCGCTCTTCAATCGAGGTCGCCACGCGACCCGTTCGCACCTGAGGGCTAATCCGTCGGTCAACCCGGACGCGCCGCAACTCGTCGGTCACGCGTTGCGTGTGTCTATGTCCGCGCACGCGGAACGCGCGGCGCAGCGGGCGCGCCGGTTACTTCCACGTTAGGCCTCGCCAGGTTCTGTCTCGAGCAGCCTCAACCGTCGTTGACCCTGACGATTGCGCAGCGTAGATTGGGGTGTCGCTTCGGGATTCGTCGTGGGGATCACAAATGAGTGGCACGAAAATACTTGCAATCATCCTGCTGGTAGCCGGCATCTTGGGCCTGGTTTACGGTCACTTCGACTACACCAAGGAAACGCACGAGGGGCAAATCGGGCCATGGAAGTTCTCGGTCACCGAGAAAGAGACGACCATTATTCCGAGCTGGGCCAGCGTTATCGTAATTGTCGCCGGTGTCGTGCTCTTGGTCGTCAAACGATAATAGCGGCGTCCCGCCGTCATCGATCGGCTCACCAATTGGCATGGCGTCACGCGTCTTCCCCATGCACTCGATCGAGGCCAAACCGATCGGACAACCCGGACGCTCCCCGGGGGCGCTTTGCGGCTTCCGTCGCGCCGGTTACCTCGTTCGTTAGGCTTACCTACCAATCTATGGCACGGTCACCCGACAACTCGGACCTGGCCGCGTGGCATCGGTACTTTGCGGTCGAAGCAAACAATCGCGCGTGGCAGCTTTCGGTCGAAGATCGTGATCTCGCCAGGGACCGCGAGATGCTCGACGCCGCGCACACCTCCGCGTTGCACTGGGCGGTCGTTGGCACCGAGCTCAATCACATGCGAGCGAAAATGCTCCTTGCCGAGGTTCATGCCTTGCTCGGTCACGGCGCTACCGCATTTGCGTATGCGCGTGAAATGCGCAAATACTTCCTCGGCAAGGCGGATACGCCAGACTGGGAGATCGCATTCGCGCACGCGGTGTATGCGCACGCCGCACACGCAGCGGGGGAGCTCGCACAGCATAGGGCTGCCTATCAAGAAGCAGCAGCGGCTGTGGCAACTGTCGCAGACCAAGAAGATCGCGCCACTGTGCTAAAAACATTCCGTCAAGTGGCGGCGCCTTAGGTATGGCAGGCACGCCCAACCTCTCGCTCAACCGGCAGTCCTTACGAACCCATCGCCGGATTCTCGCGTGCAGTACGCATCGGCAACATCACCTCCGTGGCCGGAACCGCGCCGCTTGGCCCCGATGGCCGTTAGGCGTCAAGTCAGCCGCCTCGCTCGAATTCGACTCTTCCCTGCCTCCCTCGCGTCAAGTGGCCACTTTCCGCTACCATGGTGATCGGTCGCTTGGTGCCGATGGCGCATTCGACGCGACCAATCCTAGGGGGATTAGATGACCGTCAAAACGAAAGCAGCGAAGCTCTTCTGCATGGTTTTCGCACTCGCGCTCTTAAGCATCGAATCGGCGGCGGCGGATTCGGCGAAAGAAGTGGCAGCACTCCAGGCCGTCGATCAAAACTGGCTCAAGGCCTACAACGCCGGCGACGCCGATACTCTGGCGAGTCTCTACGACGAGCATGCAGTGCTCCTCCCGCCTGGAGCGCCGGCCGCGAATGGTCGAGTCGCGATTCGCGCATTCCTTGCGAAGGACGCTGCGGAGTCGGCGAAGGCCGGTGTCGCGATGAGCCTCGGCCCCAAACCTGCCGGCGGTGTCTCCGGTGACATGGGTTGGCAGTCGGGAACCTATGTGGTGAAGGACAAGTCGGGGAAGGTTGTCGATGCCGGGAAATATCTCTCCGTCTCCGTAAAGAAGGGTGGAAAGTGGCTCTATGTTCGCGACACGTGGAATTCGGACGGCCCGCCAGCCCCGACCGAAAGCGTGGCTCCTCCGAAGAAGTAGTGCCTTTCAGTAGTGCCTTTCCGGCCGGTTTTGATTCGTTGGACAGCCCTTGTTCGCTGAGGATGGGAACATGAAGAAGTCGGGCTCGAGCCAAGGCGAATCTGCAACTGACCTTATCTCGAAAAGAATCGCCGAGCTCGGGGATTGGCGCGGCGAAATGCTTGGCAGGATGCGCAAGCTCATCAAGGAAGCGGACCCGGACGTCGTCGAGGAGTGGAAGTGGATGGGCACCCCGGTCTGGTCGCACGACGGCAACATCTGCACTGGCGAGACGTACAAGTCCGTCGTGAAGCTCACTTTCTCCAAGGGCGCTTCCTTGAAGGACCCTGCCAAGCTCTTCAACTCGAGCCTCGACGGGAACGTGAGGCGGGCGATTGACATCCACGAGGGCGAGAAGGTCGACGAGGGCGCCTTCAAGTCGCTGATAAGGGCGGCGGTCGCGGCCAACACGTCCGCGGGAAAGGCAAAGCGCGCGAAGAAGTGAGTCGTGAGTCATGGTGAATCGAACAGCTGCAACGCGAGCGCGAAGCGAACGGATGAGGTGATTCAGTGATCGCATCGATGCAGGTGTTCGCCCCGAAATCGGAACCGCGATATGCCGTTTGCGTTTTGCTGGTGAACGCGCAGGGTCGTCCGCTCGGCACCGCTTAGCTTCGTCCTCACGGCACTGCTCGTGGAAATTGTCGCAGCGCTTCTTCTTGCATTTGCTGTGGCTGCGTATCTGCGCCTCCGGCGTTGGCCCGCGCCTCGTGCGATCGCGCTGGCCTCACTGTTGTCGCCGGCTGCCATTACGTTTGGCGCATACGTGTTCCCGGCGGACCCTGGGTTCCAGATGTGGTGGCACATCACAGTCGTCACGTCGGTGTTTTTTGGAGTGTGTGCTGCCGCGGCGGGTTACTTCCTGATTGTGCTCATGCAACGCCCTCGAACCTGATCTAGAGCCGCAAGCGAGGCTCTTGAAGGCGTTTGAACGCCTCACCGAAGAATCGGCCACAATGCGCAACTGGACAACGGTTCTCAAGTTGCAGGCAGCAGCGGCAGTGAGAAAGAATGCGGTTTAACGAGCAACCTGTGGCGTGAACGCCGCAATGGCCAACACCTTCGGAGGACGACCAGCGTGTCTCTCTTCATGATTGTCGAGCGCTTTCGCAACGGTGAAGCCGCACCCGTGTATCGTCGGTTCAAGGAACGTGGACGGATGGCGCCTGACGGGCTCACCTACGTCTCGAGCTGGGTCGCTGAGAATCTGACGACGTGCTATCAGGTCATGGAAACGACCGATCGAGCGCTCCTCGACGAGTGGATGCGAAACTGGAAGGACCTGGTCGAATTCGAAGTTCACCCGATCATCACGTCCCGGGAGGCTGCGCAGCGCGTGGCCAGGAGACGTGAGGCCGGTGCCAAGGACTGATCCGTGTTGATCCTGGACGAGGCTGCAGTCCGGAAGTTCCTGGAGATGCGGGCCCTGATCCCGGCCATGGAACACGCCCTGAGCGCGCTATCGTCCGGAAAGGTCGTACAACCTGTTCGCGTGGTAGTGCCGATCGCCGAGCACGGAGGCTTTCTCGGCAGCATGCCGGCCTACGCTGGAGCGCAGCTCGGCGCCAAGATCGTCACGTTCTTTCCCAACAATCAGGGCGTCCCGTCACATCACGCGCTGGTTCTCCTCTTCCGGCCCGAGACCGGCGAACCGCTCGCTGTAATGGACGGGCGTCTGATCACCGAGATGCGTACAGCAGCTGTCTCCGCCGCCGCAACCAGGTTTCTGGCGCGCCCGGACTCTTCGGTGCTCGCGATCATAGGATCGGGCGTGCAGGCACACAGCCACCTGGAAGCGCTGCGGCTCGTGCGCCAGTTTCGCGATGTCCGGGTCTGGAGCCCTCGCAATGCCGGCGTATTCGCGCACCGATTCGGGCTGCGACTCGCGCGATCGGCGGAGGACGCGGTGCGCAGCGCCGACGTGGTCGTGGTCGCCACAACATCGCGGACGCCGGTCCTGCGAGGGCAATGGCTATCGCCGGGAACGCATGTCAACGCAGTGGGTGCGCCGCGGCCCGACTGGCGCGAGCTCGACGACGAGCTTCTGCGCAAGGCCAGGCTCTATGTCGAATCGCGCGAGGCGGCTTCACGAGAGTCCGGCGACGTGATCGCATCCGGCGCCATCGTCGCCGAGATCGGTGAAGTCATCGCCCGAACCGAACCAGGCCGCCAGTCCGCCGACGAAATAACGCTGTTCAAGTCCGTCGGCGTCGCTGTCGAAGATCTCGTGAGTGCCGAACTCGTGTACCGCGCGTCGCTGACGGCCCAACCTTCGGTCGCCTCCTGAACGCCACCACTTGGCTCCCTGCCATGCTTATCGCCACTTGCCATTGCGCAGCCGTGAAGATCGAGGTTCCCAGACGGCCCCGGAGCCTGACGGAGTGCAATTGCTCCATCTGCCGCCGCTACGGGACGCTGTGGGCGTACTACAAGCTCGCCGAAGTCAAGGTGACCGCAAAGCGCAGCGCTATAGCCGAGTATGCGTGGGGCGACAAGAGCCTTCGATTTGTCAGGTGCGCCCATTGCGGCTGCGTCACGCACTGGGAACCGATCAGGCCGAGGCGTGGAGCCAAGATGGGCGTCAACGCAAGAAATTTCCAACCGTCGCAGCTTGGCAAGGTTCGAATTCGCCTGCTCGACGGCGCCAACACATGGAAGTACCTCACCTAACGCTGGACCCCGATGCACACTCCGGGAAAAGCGACGAGCAGATGACGATCACCCGCATCAATCAATTCGAGGCGAAGCCGCGCGCAGAGGAGAAGCTCGACGCGTTTCTCCAATCCGTCATTTCGATCATCTTGACTTGCCCTGGCTGCATTTCCTGTCGACTGCTGCGCAGCACGGAGAATCCGGCGTGCCTTGCCATCATCGAGGAATGGGATAGCATCGAATCCCATCAGAGGGCGGCGCATGCCATTCCGCAGGAAAAGCTGGCGGAGGCAGCCGCGCTGTTCGCCAAGCCGCCCTCGGGCACGTACTACCGGGCCTGACGACGGTCGGGTCGGTTCGCCAGGCTGCAAAGGGTCGCACGAGTGTTCCTAAGGTGCCTCGGTTTCGGTCTTCTGTTTGCGGTTGCCGCATTCCTTGTCGCGGCCTTCGCCAGCTATTTCCTGGTCCTCGAGTTTTCGTCCAACGTTCATGATCGCTCGGTCGAAGCGGCGATGAGCAGCGTGTTCTTCTTCGGACCGATTGGGGCACTCCTGGGGCTTGTGGGAGGGGTGATCTGGGGCGGCCGCCGCCGCCCGAAGCCGCCCGAGTCCACCTAGTCCCGCCGACGACACGCAGCTCCCCAGCTCAAAGGAATCGAACATGGAGTTCATCGAACGCGGAACCGTGGACGTGTTCGTCAAGTCCGGCATCGAGTCGCACCAGTTGTTGTTCCCGGAGAACTCACCCTCCTCGCGTGTCACGATCACCAAGGTGGTGGTGGCACCCGGCGCCACCAATCCGCGGCACCGGCACGAAACCTCCGAGCAGGTCTGGGTCGCCCTTGCTGGCGCCGGCCACTTGCTACTCGCCGATGAGCGAACGATGCCGTTTCGGGAAGGCGACGTCGTGCGCTTCGCCGACGGGGACGTTCACGGTCTCGAAAACTCGGGCAGCGGTCCCTTCGTGTATCTTTCGGTCACTTCGCCGCCGATCAA
This sequence comes from Casimicrobiaceae bacterium, assembly GCA_035623155.1. GTDB lineage: Bacteria > Pseudomonadota > Gammaproteobacteria > Burkholderiales > Casimicrobiaceae > PALSA-1003. The sequence continues at coordinate 13,405 of DASPTZ010000042.1, forward strand.
TTTTCGCAAGGCCTATGGTGAGGTCTGGCAAGGCGCTTGAGTGGAGGCGTTGCGCGTCATGAAAAAGTGCGCAACCGCACCGGATGCGATGGCCTTTGTCCGTCAGCACGGCATCGTTCTGGTGTCGGCCAAGGGGCCGGCCCCCAGGCTTACCGAAGCCATCGTCGGCGAGGCCATCGCGGGCAGCTGGTGGGCGCATGAGAAGAGTCGTCACATCTACACCACCCTCCAAGCGATCATCGAGTCGAAGCAGGTGCTGGTATGCCGGCTGGTCGATGGAAAGGTCACGCTCGTTCACCGCCGGCTGTGGCCGGCCCTGGTTCGACTCGCGGATCGATTCGCGCCGGAGCAGCTTGCTCAGGTGCACGACGAGCACACGCCGACGGGTCGGCACGTCAGTCGCGAGGTCCCGTATCCGGCATGGGTGCCGCCTCATATAATGGCGCGAGGCAAGGCTACGAAAGAGAGCAGGCATTGGCCGCGCTCGGCTCGTGGCTGCCGACGCCGAGAGCGGCGGCCAGGCGCGAGCGCCAAGGTCGAGGCGTTGCAGCGTCAGGTTCGCGAGATTCACCTGCAAGCGCACCTCGAGGAGGCCGAAGTGATCAGCGAAGCCCAGGCCATGCAGTATTGGCACCTGCGCGGGTATGCCGGAGGCAGCATGGAGCATAGGCAGCGCCACTAGAAAAATTCATGCAGCGTCGAGAATTCCTATCGCTAGCGGACGGCAAGCGGCAGTCGTGTGCGACCGACACGCTGGTGCGCGAGCGGTGATGAGCGTGAGCGATCCGCAGCCAAAACGCCATCCGCTCGTGGTCGCAGCCCTCAACCTGCGCAGCGCTGCGGCGATGGTCGCTGCGGCCGCGTTGGGTGCCGTGGCCGGCGCGATGGCCGCCGCAAAGCTGCCGAGCGACAAGTTCGCCTGGACCGGCCTTGCGCTGCTACCTCTCTTTGTCTTGCTGGAGCTGTTTCTCAGGCATCTGGCGGGCTTGTTCGATGACGATCGCAACGCCGCGCGCTTCGCGCTCGCCGGTGCGATCGTGGTGGGGTTCTACGGCGCGTGGTTCGGGGTCCGAGCGCTGTGACTGGCGTTGGCGCCGCACGCTCTGGTTCCGTGTCGCGCGACGACAACCGTGGCTCGCACGCGTAGTGTTGGCGCCGGTCATACTCCCCGCTGTCAGCCAGATCGCCCAGGAAATCTTCCTGCTCGTGCACCGTGGCCGATAATTCTCGCTGGCGCGGCGGGCAGCAGACGACGCCCGCGATTCTTCCTTCTTACCTTCAGGTCGTCGATGCCCTGACTCCGGTCATGCGGGGCCTGCCCGGAATCATCGTCACCATCGACGGGCGCGATGGCGTGGGCAAGACGACGCTCGGGCGCTACCTCGCATGGCACTTCAACGTCACGCTGATCGAGACCGATCTCTTTCTCATCCCGGCCAAGGACTATCTGATCCACCTCGACGATCAGATCAATCGCATCATCGAGCGCCGCGTCACCACGCCTCTGCCGGTGATCGTCGAGGGCGTCTCGATACTGCAGCTCATGAGGCGGATCAATCGCGTCCCCGCGTTCAAGATCCATGTCAGTCATCCGCAGCACGCGAGCAGCGCGCTCATGTCCAGGAAGCTGGCGGCGTACGAGGCGGAGTTCTCGCCGCTGGCCACGGCGGACATCGCGATCACGGTCGACTACTGAGCCCGGAAAGCGCTCGGGGCGGCGAGGTCGAGGCATAATCCGCAAACTGGCAACCGCACCCGAGCGAGCGAACCCATGAGCGACGACACAGCGTCCGGCGCGACCTTTCATCTCACCGCTGCGGAGGCCTCGGCGCGGGTCGCCGACAGCGCCACGGTTCGCTCCGTTCCGCTCTTCCGCCACGGAACGCTGCTGGTCAAGTATTACGCTCCACGCGGCGTCGACCTGCAGACTCCTCACACGCGCGACGAGATCTACGTCGTGGCGCAAGGGCGTGGAATTTTCTTCGACGGTGCCTCGAGGCGGCCGTTTGCGCCCGGGGACTTGCTGTTCGCGGCGGCCGGGGTAGAGCACCGTTTCGAGGAGTTCTCCGGCGACTTCGAGGTGTGGGTGATGTTCTACGGGCCCGAGGGCGGCGAGGCGGCCTGAAGCGGGGATTCATATGTACCGTCCAATCAATCTCGCGGAGAAGCTCGGCAAGTTCGGCGAGCACTGGGCGCCGCGTGTCATCGCCGAGATGAACAACTATCAGTTCAAGCTGGTGAAGCTAGAAGGCGAGTTTGTCTGGCACTCCCACGAGCAAACCGACGAGGTCTTTCTCGTGGTCAGCGGCGAGATGGAGATCGCCTTTCGCGATGGCGCGGTTACGCTGAGCGCTGGAGAGATGTTCGTCGTGCCGAGGGGCAAGGAGCACATCACCCGCGCGCGATCCGAGTGTCACGCGCTCATCATCGAACCCCGGGGCGTCGTGAACACGGGCGATGCGGGCGGGCCGCGCACCGCTCCGGACGATGTCTGGGTCTAGGCCTTGCGCCCGCCGACCGGAGCTAGCTTCGGAGCTGCAAATGCTGCATCACTTCTCGCTCGGCACCGTCGACCTGGCTCGCTCAACGGCCTTCTACGACGCCGTGCCGGCGACCCCGGGCTATGCGAGAGCATTCGTCCTCGACCCCGATGGCCATAGGCCGGAGGCCGTCATCGATGATCCGCAGTAGCGCCGGCCCTTCGGTCGCATGGAAGCTGCGCCCGGCCGCGGCCTCCGACAGCGACTCGATCTGGACCATCTTCAAGGCTGTCGTGGCTCGCGGCGATACCTATGTGTTCGCTCCCGACATTTCGCGCGACGAGGCTCTCGCATATTGGCTGCACCCCCGGGCCAGGTGCTATGTCGCGGAGCGCGAAGGCGTGGTCCTCGGAACCTACGTTCTCAAGCCCAATCAGCCGGGGCTCGGCGCACACGTCGCCAACGCGGCGTTCATGGTCGCTCCGACCACGCAGGGTTCGGGGCTGGGGCGCGTCATGGCCGAGCATTGCCTCGCCGAGGCGCGCCGCCTCGGTTTCCGGGCGATGCAGTTCAACTTCGTGGTTTCCACCAATGAACGGGCGATCCGACTCTGGCGCACGATGGGCTTCGAGGTGGTGGGTACTCTGCCGGGCGCCTTCAAACACGCGGAAAAGGGGTATGTCGACGCCTACGTCATGTTCCGCTCGCTCGCCGGGGATGTCTCCGCGGATCGGCGCACCTGCTCCTGACGATTCGACCCCTTCGTGGGTGGGCGTAACCTCGTTTCGCCACTACCATGGCAGGGTCTTTGGATCTCTCCACTGCCCCGGTCGCGGCAAGCCGGACTTATACTTACACCGTGACCCAGCAGTCGCGCCTTCGCGCGGATCACCGGGTCCCGAATTCCTCGAGAAAGCCGATGCCGGCAGGCCGTGTCTGCATCACGCTCCGGGCGTGAGAAGGCGATGATGACGCCGCTCCTGGTGCTGTTCATCCTGCCCGCGCTGATCGGCCTCGCATCCGCGATGGTGTTCCGGAAGATAAGGAGCGCATCCTTCGCGGCCGCGATGGGATCCCCCCTGGCCGTCTATCTCTGGGTCAGGGCGGTCGACCCAGCCGACACGTGGAGCCCGCTGGCCACGCTCCTGGTGTCGCCACTGGTGATGGCCGTGGCGGTCACGACCGTTCTGCTGTGCGCCGGGCGGTCGCAGATACGCAGGCACCGCGGGTGGAATGACGCCTGACTTCTAGTTCAGGGGTTCGATGTGGCCAATGTCCGGGTCGGCGCTTGGCTCGCGTGTGACGCGTCGCGTTGTGCGAGCAGCTACTGCAATCAACGGAGGAGCCATGAACAAGCGATTCTTCATCGGGTGGGTGGTGATTTTCATCGTCTGGTTCCTGGGTAGCTTCGTGGTCCACGGCGTTCTGCTGCACGACGACTACAGCAAGCTCGCAAGCCTGTTCCGTGGGCAGGCGGAATCGCAGAGCTTCTTTCCGCTGATGGCGCTGGCCCATGTCATGCTCTCGGGCGCGCTGGTGTGGATCTATTCGCGCGGCGTCGAGGCAAAGCCCTGGTTGCCGCAGGGTCTGCGCTTCGGCGTGGCGGTGGCCTTCCTGACGGTGGTGCCGACCTACATCATCTATTACGTGGTGCAGCCGATGCCCGGGGGACTCGTGGTGAAGCAGATCGTGTTCGATGGGATTCTGATGCTCATCCTCGGCTGCGTCACTGCGTTCGTCTATAGGCAGCCGGTCAGCTCTTGAGCGATCGCCCGCCCTCGCCTGTCGCACGACGTGGAGAGCCAAATGAACGAGCGCTGCGAACACTTCGACGATCTCCGCCAGATCGCGCCGCAAACGGACGCCTGCGAGGAATGCAGGGCCTTGGGCGCGACCTGGTACGAGCTTCGGGTCTGCCTCATCTGCGGCCACGTCGGGTGCTGCGAGGATTCACCTCACACGCACGCTCTCAAGCATTTCAATACGACCGGCCACCCGATCATCGCTTCCCTCGATCGCAGTGAGACTTGGAGCTGGTGTTATGTCCATCGCCGCTATTTCGAGCTCGGGCCGGAGCTGCTGCCCAAGCGGCGTTCCGCGCTCGCAACGCTGCTTGGCCGGCTGGTGGGAAAATGACTGCTGTCGCCGGGCAGCCGCGCGGCATCTCACGGAGGTGACACATGTCTGACGGAAAGAGTTACGCAGGTTCGTGCTTTTGCGGCGCGGTTCAGCTCACCGTGACCGGCCAGCCGGCGGCGATGGGCTATTGCCATTGCAGATCGTGCAGACATTGGTCAGCGGGGCCGGTCAACGCGTTCACTCTGTGGAAGCCCGATGCTGTGAAGATCACTCGCGGGGCCGAGCACATCGGCACCTACAACAAGACGTCAGGGAGCTCGCGCAAGTGGTGCAAGCTCTGCGGCGGCCATCTTTTCACGGATCACCCCGGCATGGGCTTGATCGACGTCTACGCCGCGGTGATTCCGGACCTCGCATTCAAGCCTGGCGTGCACGTGCATTATCAGGAGACCGTGCTGCACATCAACGACGGAGTGCCGAAGCTCAAGGACCTGCCCAAGGAGATGGGCGGGTCAGGGGCGAGCCTGCCCGAATAGTCCGCGCCATGGCTCTGTCCGAGCTTCGCGTCGACCGCCTCGATCATCTGGTCCTGACGGTCGCCAGCATCGAGGCGAGCTGCGAGTTCTACCAGCGGGTCCTGGGGATGAAGCCGGTTAGCTTCGGCAATGGACGCAAGGCGCTCGCCTTCGGCCGACAGAAGATCAACCTGCACCTCGCAGGGCGGGAGTTCGAGCCGCACGCCGCGCGTCCGGTCCCCGGCTCGTCCGATCTGTGCTTCATCACGCCGGCGCCGCTGGACGCAGCCATGGCGCATGTGCGTGCGCAAGGCGTCGAGATCATCCTGGGCCCGGTCGATCGCACCGGAGCGACGGGTCCGATGCGCTCGTTCTACTTCCGCGATCCGGACGGCAATCTGATCGAGGTTTCGAATTACGTCGGGAAGACGAGTCCGGCGTCCGAGCGGCGTGCGAAGCGATGAGTTCCTTCTCGCTGACCACGTACTGGCATCTCGAATCCGCGATCGATCGCGTCTGGGAAGCGCTGGTTGCGAGCCGGGAGTGGCCGCGGTGGTGGCGCTACGTCAATTCCGTCGAGGAGATCGAACCCGGCGGTGCCGACGGCCTCGGTGCGTTGCGGCGCTATACCTGGTCGAGCCGCCTGCCGTATCGGTTGTCGTTCCTGATGCGCGTCTCGGCGGTGCGGCGGCCTACGTTCCTCGAAGGCACTGCCGAGGGCGACCTCGCTGGGACGGGGCGCTAGTACCTCGCGGCCGAGCAATCGACGACGCGCGTTCGCTACGAATGGACAGTCGCCACGACCAAGCGCTGGATGAAGTTCCTCGGTCCGCTGCTTGCGCCGGCCTTTCGCTGGAACCGCGATCAGGTCATGGCCGAGGGAGGGCGCGGTCTAGCCCGGCACCTCGGCGCGCGGCTGCTGTCGCTGGACGCTGCGCCCGGATCCTAGGCTTGTCACCTCTGACAGTCTCACCGGTGATTCCTGTTCACTCCTCACAGCGCCGGACCCCTTGACTCCGAGGCGTGCCGGTTCCACAGTTCCAGCTTGACGGTTTACTCGGAGCCTGCAAAGGAGAGCACAAATGGCCAGCACTCTGCGCAAAGTCGATTACTTCTACGTGATGATTCCCAACACGGCCGGCCAGGGGGCCAAGGTTCTGGGCGGGCTTGCAGCCGAAGGCGTGAACCTGCTCGCGTTCTCCGGCTTTCCCAGCCGCGGCAAGGGCCAGCTCGATCTCATTCCGGACAACAGGGCGAAATTCCTCCGAGCCGCGAGAAAGCTCAAGCTCAAAGTGTCCAAGAGAAAGACGGGCTTCCTGGTGCAGGGCAACGACCGTGTGGGAGCGTTGACCAGGACGCTCAGCACGCTCGCCAAGGCCCGCATCAACGTCACTGCGATGGACGCGATCACCGCAGGCAAGGGACGTTTCGGCGCGATCTTCTGGGTGAAGCCCAAGGCCGTGGCCAAGGCCGCCAGAGTCCTGCGGGCACGTTGAGTCCCTCGAGACGCCGCCCGCTTAGTGACGGTGTCCCGCCTGCGCGCCGCGCGCTGTCGCGGCGATGCCGCGGCGTCAATCGAGGAAGCCCATCATGACCGTCTGCCCCATCGCCATCGCCGTCGGCTGCAAGAAGTGTCCCGCCTTTGCCGTTTGCCCGCTGAAGACGGTCCTCGGCGACTATCGGCCGACCCACGACTCGCCGTCGAAACCACGCGAGCGCAAGCCGAGACAGACCGGCAAGCGCGGCAGTTGATCGCTGCGGCCGACGCGCGCGTGGCGGCCCGGGCGTCGGCGCCCGGGATGCCGCCACGGCTGAACGCCTCTCGCCGCACCGACGCATGACGGTACTCACACCGCCGCAGCGCCGCGCACTGCGCGCCAAGGCACATCACCTGCAGCCCGTCGTCAGCATCGGCCAGCACGGCCTTACGCCAGGCGTCCTGCACGAGATCGACGTCAACCTTAAGGCACACGAGCTGATCAAGGTCAGGGTGTTCAACGAGGATCGCGTTCGCCGCGAGGAGATGCTCGAGCGCATCTGCGCGGAGCTCGATGCGGCCCCGGTCCAGCACCTCGGCAAGCTGCTGATCGTTTGGCGCCCCGCGCCCGAGCAGGCGAAGCCCAACGCAGCGCAGAGCTTGCCGCAGGCCAGCGAAGCCGGTGATGCGCGAGAGAGGCGTCCCGGCAGACGCTCACCCAAGGGAGGGACGATGGCCAAGTCCACGCCGAAAGCGAGGCGTCCGCGAACGCCGATGGCGCGCGCACCAGCGCGTCCGCCGCGCCAGAGCATGCGCGGCACGCCGCCCGCTGTGAATCCCCCGACTGGCGTCAGCCGGAGGCGACGGCGCGGAGAGCGGCGCGAGCAGTGAAGCAGGGGCCCCGCGCAGAGCGTGGGGATGCGAGCGGCCGCGACGTAGCCGCGCGAGCCCGCAGCGAGGGACCCGCGCAATTCGCGGGATCGCGCGTGGCGAGTCGCGAGCAGGCGGCCGACACTGATCGCGCAGCCAACGACTTGCGCACAAGGAGGCCGTCGCGGCGGCGGCCGACACAACCAGGTCCCGCAGGCGCCGGACAATTCAAGGAGGCCGCGTCGTTTAGAGGTAGCGCACCTCGAGCACTTCGTACTCGCGCACGCCCGCCGGCGCCTGCACCTCGGCGATGTCACCGGCGCTCTTGCCGATGAGCGCGCGGGCGATCGGCGACTCGATCGAGATCTTGCCGTGCTTGATGTCGGCCTCGTCATTGCCGACGATCTGATAGCGCACTTCCTCGCCCGTCTCGAGGTCCTCCAGATCGACCGTGGCGCCGAAGACAACCCGTCCATCGGCATCGATCGAAGCGGGATCGACGATGTGCGCGTGCGCGAGCTTCGCCTCGAGGCGGGCGATGCGCCCCTCGAGAAAGCCCTGTCGCTCCTTGGCGGCGTCGTACTCTGCGTTCTCCGCGAGGTCGCCGTGAGAGCGCGCCTCGGCGAGCGCAGCAATCGCCGCGGGACGATCCACCGTCTTGAGCCGATGCAGCTCGGCTCTGAGCTTCTCCGCTCCGGCGACGGTCAACGGAACCCTGTCGTGAGTCATACCTGGGCCGAAAGAAAAGACCGGACGCGGCGGCGCCGCACCCGGCCATCGGATCAATCTTAGCGCAAACGGGCGGTCAATGCAGCCGCTGGTGCAGCGCCTGCGTCGAGTAGGGCACCAACTCGCCCATTCCCTGCATTCCCAACGCCGCGGCGCGCGCGCCGTCGATGGTCGTGTAGGTCGGCACCTGGTCGTTGAGCGCGGCGCGACGGATCGCGTAGCTGTCCTGGATCGCGCTGCGCTTTTCCTCCACCGTGTTGATCACCAGCGCGATCTCGTCGTTGAGCATCATGTCGACGATGTGGGGACGCCCCTCGGCTACCTTGTTAACCGCCGTGACGGGCAGGCCGGCGCGGGCGAGCGCTGCTGCCGTGCCGCGCGTCGCGACCAGGGTGAATCCCAACTCGACGAGCGCGCGAGCAACCTCGATGACCCGTGCCTTGTCGGGATTCTTGACGCTGACGAAGACCTTGCCCGCCCGTGGCAGCCTCACTCCCGCGGCGATCTGCGACTTGAGGAACGCCTCCGCGAAGCTCTCCCCTACCCCCATCACTTCGCCCGTCGATTTCATCTCCGGTCCCAGGATGGTGTCCACTCCCGGGAATTTGATGAAGGGGAACACCGCTTCCTTGACCGAGAAATACGGCGGCACGATTTCCCCCGTGATGCCCTGGCTCGCGAGCGTGCGGCCGACCATGCAGCGCGCGGCGATCTTGGCCAGAGGCCGGCCCGTCGCCTTCGATACGTAGGGCACGGTGCGCGAGGCGCGCGGGTTGACCTCGAGCACGTACACCACCCCGTTGCCGCCGTTGCCCTGGGGAAACTGGATGGCGAATTGCACGTTCATGAGGCCAACGACGTTGAGCCCGTCTGCCATCGCCACCGTCTGCCGCCGCAGCTCGTTCTGCAGATCGCGCGACAGCGAGAAGGGTGGCAGCGAGCACGCCGAATCGCCCGAGTGCACGCCGGCCTGCTCGATGTGCTCCATGATTCCGCCGATGACCACCTGCTCGCCGTCGCACAGGGCGTCGACGTCGACCTCGATGGCATCGCTCAAGAAACGATCGAGCAGCACCGGCGAGTCGTTCGACACGGCCACTGCCTCGTGCATATAGCGCTCGAGGTCGCGCGGCTCGTGCACGATCTCCATCGCTCGCCCGCCGAGCACATACGACGGACGCACGACCAGTGGATAGCCGATCTCTTCGGCGACCTTCATCGCCTCGGCTTCGGTGCGCGCGGTACGGTTGGGCGGTTGCCGGAGCTTGAGCCGGTGCAGCATCTGCTGGAAGCGCTCGCGGTCCTCCGCCATGTCGATCATGTCGGGAGAGGTGCCGATGATGGGAACGCCGTTCTTCTCCAGGTCGCGGGCGAGCTTGAGCGGCGTCTGCCC
>DASPTZ010000043.1:0-2302 GCA_035623155.1 Casimicrobiaceae bacterium
TCTCGGGCTGCTTCGGCCAGGTCATTCAGGAACATCGCGGCGCGTGCGCCATCGGCAACGCGATGATCGCACGAGAGGGTGAGAGTCATCATCGGACGAACAACGGCCTTTCCGTTGATCGCGACGACTCGATCGGCGATACTGCCGACCGCGAGAATCGCAGCTTGCGGCGGCGTGATGATCGCGCTGAACGCATCAACCTTGTACATGCCCAGGTTGCTGATCGTGAACGTCGCATCGGCGATATCGGCAGGCCGCAACTTGCCCGCACGGGCGCGTTCAGCGACGGCCTGACGCTGGGCCGCAATCTCCGCGACAGTTGCCCTGTGGGCATTTGGGATGACAGCTGTCACAACCCCGTCATTCACCGCTATGGCCACGCCCATGTTGACGTAAGCGTGCAGGCGGATACCTTCGGCGCTCCAACTCGCATTTAGACGCGGATGCTTCAGCAGCACACGCGCCACCAGCGCAACCAACAGATCGGTATGCGTAGTGCGCACCTGGTGGGCCGCGCTTTGCGACACGTGGCGCTCGCGGTACTCATTGAGCGCCGTGGCGTCGATGTCGCGGCTGACGAAGAAGTGCGGGACGGTCGTCCAGCTTTGTGTGGTTCGCTCGGCCATGATGCGGCCGATGGAGGTGGGCACTTCGAGTTGAGCCGACTTTTTCTCCACCACCGCGCCGGATCTAGCCGGGGCGGCGGCCGCGGTCTGAATGTCCGAGGCCAGGATTTCGCCGCCGGGACCCGAACCGCGCACGGTCGCGATGTCGACTCCGAGCTCTTTGGCAAGACGGCGGGCCTTGGGTGAAATCCGGGCGGATGGAGCCGCAGAGCTCGACTCCGGAGCTCTTGCGCGAGGTGTCTCGACTCTTGTCTGTGAAACAGCTCTGGCTGCCGGTGCGGCCGCTGACGATGCCCCATCTGTCGGAGGCGGCTCTCCGGGCGCCACGATCCACGCGATCGTCTGTCCAACTGGAATGTCGGCACCTTCCGCCGCTTTGACTCCTGCCAGCACTCCGTCGGCGGGGGCCTCGACTTCCACCACAGCTTTGTCAGTTTCGATTTCGAGGAGTGGCTCGCCTTTGGTGACGCGGTCGCCTTCTTTCTTTCGCCAGGCGATGAGCTTGCCGGTCTCCTGCGCCATCTCGAGGGCGGGCATTACCACGCTGAAGGCCATAGTCGTTTGTGTCGGGGGAAGGCGGACTACGGCCTTCAGCTCGAAACTCCTACGCGCTCGGTCTTGGCGCTAGCCTCAATCATCTCGATTACGCGATCGCTGGGCGGAGCTTCGCTTTCTCGTGTGGTGGGCAGCGGCCCGTTCACGGTGAAATAGTGCGCGCCGGCAACCAAGAGCTGCTCTGCCGGGAAGCGCGTGATGACTTCGTGCCCCGTCGGCGTGACCACGATTTCTTCCTCGATGCGCGCCGCGCTCCACCCGTCGGTCGAGGGCCAGAACGTTTCAAGCGCGAACACCATGCCCGGCTTGATCTCCACCGGATGCTCGAACGACACCAGCCGGCTGATGACCGGCTTTTCCCAGATCGCCAGCCCCACACCATGTCCATATTGCAGCGCGAAGCAAGCTTCTTCGTTGGGGAATCCGAATTCTTCTGCTTTCGGCCACACTGCCGCAATTTCCGCGGTGGTGCGGCCGGGACGCACCAGTTCGATTGCCGCATCGAGATATTCGCGGCAGCGCTTGTAGGCGTCGACCATGGCATGCGACGCGTAGCCAACCGTGAAGCAGCGGTAGTAGCACGTGCGGTATCCCATGTAGGAATGCAGAATGTCGTAGTACACGGGATCGCCAGGGCGCAGCACTCGGTCGGAGAACACGTGTGGATGCGGATTGCAGCGCTCGCCCGAAATCGCGTTCACGGCCTCGACATACTCTGAGCCGAGGTCGTAGAGAACCTTGCTGACCAGGCCGACTGCTTCGTTCTCGCGCAGCCCGGGTTTCATCGCGCGGTAGAGTTCATCGTAAGCCGCGTCCACCATCATCGCCGAGTGGTTGAGCAGCGCGATTTCATCCTGCGTCTTGATCACTCGCGCCTCGGACATCAATTCCTGCCCGTCGACGACTTTGATTCCTTCGCGCTGCAATGCAAAAAGCACCGGCAACTCGATGATGTCGATGCCCACCGGCTCTTTGTGCAGACCCCGCATTTCAAGCTCGATGCGAATCTTCCTGGCGACGTCTTCGGCGCGGCCCATCTGCGGCGTCATCGCCCCACGCAGCATCGAAATCCCGGGGCGCGAGCGGCCATCGAGCCACGGGCAATTCAGCTGATGATGCTT
>DASPTZ010000044.1:0-4952 GCA_035623155.1 Casimicrobiaceae bacterium
AGTCCCGAAGTCGACGAGATATTGATGATCTTTCCGTACCGCCGAGGGACCATGTGCCTCGCCACCGCCTGCCCGCACAGGAACGTGCCCTTGAGGTCGACGTTGACCACCACGTCCCAGTCCTCTTCCGTCATTTCGAGAAAAGGCGCGAACCGGGTAATGCCCGCGTTGCACACGAGTATGTCGATCCTGCCGAAGGCAGCGATCGCTTCCTCGACCATTTGCTCGACATCGCCTTTCTTCGATACGTCGGCGGTGATCGCTTTCGCCTTTCTGCCGATCTTTTCGATCTCCGCGACCAGCGTCTCGAGGTTCGGCCTGTGCAGCGCGTTGGCGACGATGTCGGCGCCTTCGCGGGCGAGGCTCAACGCGATTTCCCGGCCGATGCCGCGGGCGGCGCCGGTCACCAATGCTACTTTGTTTTCGAGCTTGCCCATCCGTGCTTCCCTCTCCGTGCCCAGCGCTTGTTTACCAATCGAGGACCAGTTTTCCGGTCATCGACTTCGACACGCATGCCGCCATAAGGCGATTCGATTTCCGCTCGCTTGGCGAGAGGAACGAGTCGCGGTGATCCGGCACACCCTCGAGAACCGTGGAAAGGCATGAGCCGCACGTCCCTTCGAAGCACGACGCGGGAATCTCGACGCCCCTCTCCGCGCACGCGTCGATGATCGATTGCCCCGGCAGCACCGTAACCTCGACATTCGAGCGCTCGAGCCGCACGGTGAACGCCTCGAAGGCACCTGCCGCGGCCTGCCGCGCGCCTGGCTTCGGCGCGAACCATTCGGCGTAGATCGGCCGTCCCGCCGCGGTTGCGACGGCTTCGAGACCGAGCAGGAATCCCTGCGAGCCGCAGGCGTAGACCGCAGCTTCCGGACCCGTCTGGGCGAGCAGCGCTCCGAGATCGGGCCGCCCGGCCTGCGAAGTGAAATGGATGTGCGTTTCGCGGAACGACGCGATGCGCTCGAGATACGCGAGCTTCTCGCGGCTGCGCCCGACATAATCGAGGCGCCACGGTACGCCCTGCGCCCGCGCCGCATCGATCATCGCGAGGATCGGGGTGATGCCGATGCCGCTTGCAAAGAAATGGTACCGCTGCGCCGGCTCCATCGCGAAGTTGTTGCGCGGATAGCGCACGCGCGCGCGGTCGCCGACCCTCATCTTGTGGATCGCGTCCGACCCGCCATGACCGGCCGCCGACCTGAGCAGGCGTGCCGCGAGCGCGTTGCCGAGAACGGCCGTGCGGCGGCAAGGCGCTGACCGCGATCGGACTTACCTCAGATTGCTGTGGAAGAAGGCGGCAGTTTAGCGAACGGGATGAGGTTGACCCGGTCGTAAATGGTCCACGTGACCGGCAGCGGGAACAATAGAGCCACGCAATCGCGTCACGGATTTCAATTGTCACAAGATATCATAATATGCGACTTTTGTCACTCACGGTCCTAAGACACGCCCGAACGCGCCCATTGCACCGCGGAGGCCCCACGCGAGGCGAAGTGTGTGCGCCCACCAGGTGCGCCTAAGCCGCGAAGGCGACACACACTTCGACCGCTAGGCCGACCGCCAGATTTTCGCAGAATGTTACTCGGACCTTCCGATAGTTGCCAAAGGGGAAGGCTCCAAGTTTTAATTATAGCCTATAACGTAGGATAATTCTACACATGCTACGGCGAGCCGTTATGCTGGACTCCCATTAGCGACAAAAACCACGAGGTCGCGGCGGACGCGCCGCAACCTCATGAGCTCTAACGGGCCCCGGCAGGATTTGAACCCACGACCCCCTGGTTCGTAGCAATCTCGCTGCCGTCGATCGTTTCATCCTCGGCTTGCTTCTGTTCGTACGGCCACACCGCCTGCGAAAGCTCGGCGCGCTGGTTAAGCCAGCAACGCGGCTTCAGTTCCACAAGGCCTTAGTGTCGCGGAAGTTCCGCCGCCTCTTCTCCTCTATCTCCTCGCCTCGCCGTGAGCCAGGCCACGGGCCCCTCCGCGGAACCTTATCGCCGCCATCATCGAGCTCAGGCGGCGCAACCCGCGCTTTGGCTGCGTGCGCATCGCCCAGCAGATCGCTCACACGGTCGGCGTCGAGATCGATAAGGATGTCGTACGCCGCGTCCTAGCCCAACACTACCGACCCGGCGATGCCGGTAGCGCCGGCCCCTCTTGGCTCACCTTCCTCGTCCAGGCGAAGGATAGCTTGTGGAGCATCGATCTCTTCCGGTGCGAATCGATCCTCCTGCGCAGTCACTGGGTCTTGGTTGTCCTGGACGTCTTCACGCGACGACTCGTCGGTTTCAGCGTCGAATCGGCACCGATCGATGGCGTCGCGGTCTGCCGAATGTTCGACGAGGCCGTCGCCGGACAGCAAACACCAAGACGCGTCAGCACCGACCACGCTCCGCTGTTCCGCTTCCACCCCTGGCTCGCCAACCTGCGCATGCGCGAGATCAAGGAGATCAAGACCGTTCCGTACGCGCCGGTTTCGCATCCCTTCGTGGAGCGCCTGATCGGCACGCTCCGGCGCGAGTATCTCGATCGCGTGCTCTTCTGGAACGTCAGGGATCTGACGCGCAAGCTGGAAGAGTTCAAGGACTATTACAACTCCGCTCGCGTCCATCGTGGGCTCGCTGGCGTTACACCGACAGACAAGGCCGACGGGCCCTCCCCCACTCGTGCTACCCTACCTCACTACGGTCGCCAGGAGCACTGCCGCGGCCTGTTTCAGATCCCGATCGCCGCGTGACTACGATTTCGCCACCGACAGCATTTACCGGTGAACCGCCACCAGTTCGGACCGAGGTTGTGCTCGGCACTGCGCGCGGTCTTCCCGCGCACGCGAACTTCACCACCAGTCGATGCGAAGTTGCACATCCGAAGGAGGAGCCTGTGAACAGAAAACCTGGTATCGCGAGGAGAATTTGCCGCCACATCATTGGCGTCACGGTAACGGCGGCGCTCGCCGCGTTTGCAGGTCCGCTGGGTGCGCAGACGAGCGGGCCGCCGACGACCCTGGTTGTCGCTACCTTCGGTGGAACGCTCGGCCAGAGCCTGAAGGAGGTGTACGAGCCGTTCGAGAAGCAATACAACGTGACGATTCGCTGGGTCCCGGGCGGAAGCTCAGCCGAGAACGTTGCCCGCGTCGCCGCGACCAAAGACAACCCGGAATTCGACCTGGTCTTCGGGGACAACATGACGCACTACACCGGCTCGGCGCAGGGCCTGTGGGCAAAAATCGACGAGTCGATCGTGACCCATTACAAGGATCAAGCTGCCAAGGCCAAGGTGCCGACCGACGACGTGATCAATTACGGCTTCTGGCTTGCTGGCATCTTCTACCAAGTTAAGGAATTCGAGAAGCGGGGCTGGAAGCCGCCGACTAAGTGGACCGACCTGCTCCGAAAGGAGTTTTGTGGTAGGGTCGGGATCAATCATCCGAACGTGTCCTATGGACTGCACGGAGTGCTGATGCTCGGCGGGGGCGATCCGGCGAAAATCGGCGACGGCATCGCCAAGCTCGCTGCTGACAAGAGCTGCATTCCGGTGTTGGAGCCGACGACAGCAAAGCTCGACGAGAAGGTGCAGCTGGGCGATTACCTGGTTGGTGTCCACGGCAATATCCGCATCATCCCGCTGATGCAGAAGGGCACGCCGGTGAAATTCCTCATACCGGAAGAAGGCACGATCATTGGCACCTCGACCGTTTCAGCGGTCAGGAATTCCGAGCATCCCCGCCTGGCCCAGGAATTCTGCAACTGGATCCTGCGTCCCGACGTGCAAGTCAAGCTCATGGAAAAAGCATATTACGGGCCTACGAACATGACGGTGCCCGTCCCCCGCGAGATGGTCGAGCTCGGCGTGCCGAACGCAGAGATCCTGAAGCGCACAATCTACATTCCAGAAAAGACGATCTACGAGAATCGACGCGCATGGATCCACGACATTGAGCGCGCAATGGAGAACTAATCGATGCGACCGTTCGAAATATCGCCAGCGTTCGGCTGATCGAAGGGCCTCTCAAGGAGGAGTCCATGAAGGCACCGGGGAGCGTCAAGCGGGTTTGCCGGCGTTCTTGCGATGGCCTCGCTGGCCGTCCTCACCGGTGCCGCTCGTGCGCAGACGAGCACCAAGCCGACCGAGCTCGTCGTCGCCGCCCTCGGCGGGGCGCTCGGCAATACGCTGAAGGAGAGCGTCGCAGGTTCCCGCCAATGCAGCACCTCATCGCATGAAGTAGCCGCCATTCACGTCCAGGGTTGCGCCGGTCATGTAACTCGCCTCATCGGAGGCGAGGAAGCTCACGGCTGAGGCAATGTCGTCGCCGGTTCCGATGCGCTTGATCGGGATGGCTGCGATGAATTCCTCATTGGCGCCGCTGGCGTTGGCCCACGCATTCATTGCGGTCGCTATGCGGCCCGGAGCGACGCAGTTGACGGTGATCCCCGACTCGCCCACCTCGTGCGCGAGCGTGCGCGACAGCCCGATAAGGCCCGCCTTGGAGGCCGAATAGTGCGCGCCGGCAAAGCGCGCCCCAGTCTGCCCAACGTAGGAGGCAATGTTGACGATGCGTCCCCAATTGTTCGCCCGCATGATCGGAATCGCTTCGCGCGCGAACAGGAATGCGCTGGTCAGGTTGACGGCGAACACCAGCTGCCACTCGGCGAACGAGATGTCCGGCGTCAAAGGCTTGTGCCCGTTGTGCTTCGGCGAGATCCCAGCGTTGTTGACGAGGATGTCGAGCCTGCCGCTTCGCGCGGCGATGCCCGCCACCGCCGAACGGACGGCGCTCTCGTCCGTCACGTCGCCGACGATCGGCTCCGCGCGCAGCCCAGCCGCCCGCAGCTCCTTTGCCGTCGTAAGGACCCCGTCCAGCTTGTCGAGGAGCATCACCAGTGCTCCCTCCCGGCCGAGGCGCTCGGATACCGCGCGGCCGATCCCGCGGGCGGCGCCGGTCACTAGTG
>DASPTZ010000045.1:0-27736 GCA_035623155.1 Casimicrobiaceae bacterium
ACGATGCCGAGCACGCCGTCGAACACCTTGGGGCCGAGGCCGGTGCCGGTGCCGGCAAATCCGGCGGTGGTATTGGAAGAAGTGACGAACGGGTAGGTGCCGAGGTCGACATCGAGCATCGCGCCCTGCGCGCCCTCAAAGAGCACGTTCGCGCCGCGCGCGCGCAGCTCCTGCAGCGCGTGGGTCACATCGGTGACAAGCGGGGCGATCCTCGCCGCGAACGACAGCTGCTCCTCGAGCGTCTTCTGGAAGTCCACCTTCGGCGCGCTGTAGTAGTGCTGCAGCACGAAGTTGTGAAAGTCGAGCACCTCGCCGAGCTTCGAGGCGAAGCGGTCGCGCTGAAAGAGATCGGCAACCCGCACCGCACGACGCGCCACCTTGTCCTCGTAGGCAGGTCCGATGCCGCGCCCGGTGGTGCCGATGGCGTTCGGCCCCCGCGCCCGCTCGCGCGCCTGGTCGAGCAGCACGTGAGACGGCAGGATCAGCGGACAGAGCGGCGAGACGGCGAGCCGCTCGAACACCGGCACGCCCTGTTCGATCAGCATCTGACTTTCGCCGAGGAGAGCCTCGAGCGAAAGCACCACCCCGTTGCCGATGAAGCAGCGCACCGCATCGCGCAGGATCCCGGACGGGATGAGCGAGAGGATCGTCTTGCGGCCGCCGATGACGAGCGTGTGGCCGGCGTTGTGTCCGCCCTGAAAGCGCGCCACCGCGGCGGCGCGCTCGGTGAGAAGGTCGACGACCTTGCCCTTGCCCTCATCGCCCCATTGGGTGCCGATTACGACGACGAACTTCCCCACAGCTCTGCAAGACCCCTAGCGCGCCAGAAAAAGGATGACGACACCGATCAGCATGCTGCCGAGGCCCGCGATGCGCAACTCGCGGTCGGGCGCCTGCAGGATCCGCGCGAGCGCGCGCTTCACTCCCTGCGGACTGACGAACGGCGCGATGCCTTCCAACACCAGGATGAGCCCGAGCGCGGCGAGCAGGTCGGTGAGATTCAGCGACAACGGTGGCTGCAAATCGGCGGAACGTCGCTAACGGTGCGGCGGGGCGGACTTCTCCGCATCCTTGAGGTAGCGGAAGAACTCCCCGTCGGGCGTGAGCACGAGGAGGTCGCTCTCCTTGCCGAGCGAGCGGTCGTAGGCCTGGAGGCTGCGGTAGAAGGCATAGAACTCCGGGTTCCTGCTGTAGGCGCGCGCGTAGGTCTGCGCCGCGGCGGCATCACCCTCGCCGCGCACGCGCAGCGCGTCGCGCTCGGCGTCGGCAAGGATCACGGTGCGCTGCCGCTCGGCCGAGGCGCGGATCGAAGCGCTCGCCTGCTGGCCTTCGGCGCGCAGCCGGTTCGCGGTCTTGGCGAAGCTCTGCTTCATGCTTTCGTAGACACGCGCCGCGACCTCATCGGGCAGGTCGATGCGCTGCACGCGCACGTCAACGAGCTCGACGCCGAGCCCGGAGGCATTGCGGCTCGCCTGGCCGAACATCTGTCCGGTGACCGCGGCGCGCTCGGCGGAGACGATCTGCTGCAGGGTCCGTTGCGCGACGACGCCCTTGATGCCGTCCTTGACGATCTCCGCGAGGCGCTGCGCGGCGATCGCTTCGCTCCCGGCGGCGGCATTGTAGTAGGTGGCCGGGTCCTTGACGCGCCACTTCACATAGAAGTCGACGATCAGGCCGCGCCCGTCGTTGGTGAGGAAGGTCTCGCCGGTGTAGGACTCGGACAGCATCCGCTTGTCGAACTTGGTCACCATGTCCCATGGCCACTTGAGGTGCAGCCCCGGCTGATAGCGGGTGTCGATGATGGCGCCGAAGCGCGTGCGAATCGCGTACTCGGTCTCATTCACCGAGAAGAGCGAGAATGCCGCAAAGAGCAGGAGCCCCGCCGCGACGAAGAACCAGGGGAAGAGCCGCGAGCTCATCAGCGCTCCCCTCGCGAGCGAGCCTCGATCGTCACCTGGTCCTGGTCCTTGCTGGCGCTCCCCGGCGCGACCTCCGCTGCCGGCTCGGGCTCGCGGCCGACGCTCTTCTCGAGCAGCTTGTCGATCGGGAGGTAGACCAGGTTGTTGCCCGCGTGCGAATCGATGAGCACCTTGTGGGCACGGGCCAGGACGCTCTCGACGGTATCCATGTAGAGCCGCCGGCGCGTCACCTCGGGGGCGCTCTCGTAGGCGCCCTCGAGCTGCGAGAAGCGCGATGCCTGGCCCTCGGCGATGGCGGTCACCTGCGCCTTGTAGGCCTGGGCATCCTGCTGCATGCGGGCGGCGGCGCCCTGCGCGACCGGGAGGATGCTGTTCGCGTAGGCCTCGGCCTCGAGAATGGAGCGCTCCTTGTCGGCCTGCGCCTTGTTGGCGTCGCGCTGCGAGGGAACCACGGGCTCGGGCAGCTGCACGTCCTCGAGGTTGACCGTCGTCACCGCGATCCCGCAGCTGTAGTAATCGAGCACCCGCTGGATCAGCTCCTTGGTGCGGCGGGTGATTTCGGGACGCGTCGAGCCGACCAGGAGCTCATCGAGCGTGCTTCGCCCGACGATCTCGCGGATCGCGCTCTCGGACACCTCGCTCAAGGTCGCCTCGGGCTCGCGCACCTTGAAGAGCTTCTTCACGGGATCGGCGAACATGTACTGCACGGCAAAGTGCAGGTCGACGAGGTTCACATCCGAGGTCAGCACGCGGGACTTGAAGTCGCTCGAGTTGACGCTCGCGACGTTGACGACGTTGACGCTCTCGATGGGCCAGGGCAGACGGAAGTGCAGCCCCGGCATCGTCACCCCGACCAGCTTACCGAAGCGCTGCACCACGCCGCGCTCGGGCTGCTTCACCTGGTAAACGCCGGTCCACAGCCACACCAGCACCCCCGCCACCACCGCGATGAGAAGCAGCGAGCCGCTGTCGCTGCCGCGCCCACCGGGGCGCAGGAGCGATTCGAGCTTGCGCTGCCAGCTCTTCAGGCGCTCATCGAGGTCGGGACCGCCCTGTCCGGGGCGGCGTCCCCATGGGTTGTTTCCACCGCTTGGTTGATTCCAGGCCATAGGGACTGTGGGCTTTCGTCAGCGCAGCTTGGACGCGCTCGCGGCGGCAATCGATTGTAGGTAGCCGGTCCCGGGGGCACAAGGCGCCTCGCCGCCCTGCACCTCGAGGATCTGCACGCCCGCGGTGCGGGCGAGCTCGAGCAGCTGCGGGTCGGGCAGCTCGACGGCGAGCTCGATCGAGCCATCGACACTGGAGCTTTCGCCGCGCACCGCCTGCGCGGCGTACAGCCGCGAGCGCAAGGCGCCGGCGCTCGCCGGCACTTTGACCCGCGCGCGCCGCGCAAAGCGCGAGAGCCGCTCGGCGATCACGCCGGTCAAGAGCTCGAGCCCCAAGCGCCGCTCCGCGCTGATCCACACGGCCTTCGCCCGACCATCGGCATCACGGTCGACGTGGGGCGGGACGTCGAGCTGGTCGATCTTGTTGTAGACCAGGATCTGGGGAATGTGGCCCGCGCCGATCTCTTGCAGCACCGTATCCACCGCGTCCGTCTGCTCGTCGCGCCGCGGGTTGCTCGCGTCGATGACATGAAGGAGCAGCGTCGCGGCGCGTGCCTCGGTGAGCGTCGATTGGAAGGCGGCGACCAGCTCGTGCGGCAGCTCACGGATGAAACCCACGGTATCGGCAACGACCGCCGCGGTTCCGCCGGGAAGGAAGATACGACGCACGGTCGGATCGAGCGTGGCAAAGAGCTGATCCGCGACGTAGGCGTCGGCGCCGGTGAGTGCGCCAAAGAGCGTCGACTTGCCGGCGTTGGTGTAGCCGACGAGCGCGAGTGAGGGCACCGGGATCTGCGCGCGCGTCTGCCGCCCGGTCTCGCGCTGCTGCTTGATGCGCGCCAGGCGGCGCGTCAGCACGCGCACCCGCTGCGCGATAATGCGCCGGTCGGTCTCGAGCTGCGTCTCACCCGGACCGCGCAAGCCGATACCGCCTTTCTGCCGCTCGAGGTGCGTCCAGCCGCGCACCAGGCGGCTGCCGATGTGCTTGAGCTGAGCGAGCTCGACTTCGAGCTTGCCCTCGAAGCTTCGGGCGCGCTGGGCGAAGATGTCGAGGATCAACCCGTTGCGATCGAGCACACGGCGCTCGATCAGCTTCTCGAGATTGCGCTCCTGACTCGGCGAGAGCGCGTGATCGACGAGGATCACGTCGGCGTCATTCTCGCGAGCTACCGCGGCGAGCTCTGCCGCCTTGCCGCTGCCCAAAAAGTAGCGCGGGTCGGGCCGCTCGCGCCGGCCGGTGACGGTCGCGACCGGCACGGCGCCTGCGGATACGGCCAGCTGCGTGAACTCCTGCAGGTCCT
Source organism: Casimicrobiaceae bacterium (assembly GCA_035623155.1). Lineage (GTDB taxonomy): Bacteria > Pseudomonadota > Gammaproteobacteria > Burkholderiales > Casimicrobiaceae > PALSA-1003. The sequence goes on from DASPTZ010000045.1 coordinate 4,327, forward strand.
CCGGATCGACCGGTGCGCCTAGCCCTAAGCGCACCAGTACCGCGCGCTCACCGGTGCGTGGGCGCTCGAACACTCAGACTTCCCATGGCAGGGGGCATTATTCGGCAGGCGTCTCCGGGGCGTTCCCGCCCTCTTCGGTGGCGAGGCGCACGTTGCGCGCCGGCACGACCGTGGAAATCGCGTGCTTGTAGACCATCTGGCTCACGCTGTTTTTCAGCAGCACCACAAACTGGTCAAAGGAATCGATCTGACCCTGCAGCTTGATGCCGTTCACCAGGTAAATGGAGACCGGCACCCGCTCTTTGCGCAAGGCATTCAAAAACGGGTCTTGGAGGGATTGGCCTTTGGCCATCGGGTTCTCCTTGTTTTTGCAGCTTCGAGTTGTTCAGCACAAATGGACCGCTGCGCAACTTCCCTGTTCCGCGATCCAGCAAGCTTAAGTTGCCCCGCCAAAGGCGAGGATCCGACGCCACAATCTTAACACCAAGGCTCCTTCAAAGCCCAAAACGGCCCAACTTATGACATATGTCTCGATTCAACGACAATTCGGCATCAGAATCGAGCCATTCACCCAGCGGCTCGCCGCGCATCCAGGTCAGCTGGCGTTTCGCCAGCTGGCGCGTTGCCGCAATGGCACGCTGCACTGCCTCATCGAGGCCATAGTGCCCCTCGAGATACGCCCAGAGCTGCCGGTAGCCGACGGCGCGCATCGAGGGGTGCCGGGCGGTGAGATCGCCGCGGGCCCGGAGGGCGGCGACCTCCTGCAGAAACCCCAACGCCATCATGCGCGCGAAGCGCCGCGCGAGCCGCTCGTGGAGCATCGCACGCTCCCGCGGTGCGAGCACCCAGTAGCTGACCGGCCAGTCGGCAAGCGGACTTCGCGTGTCGCGCTGCAGCTCGGAGATCGGCCTGCCGGAGCTTAGGCAGACCTCGAGCGCACGCTGGATGCGTTGACTGTCGTTCGGGGCGATCCGGGCGGCGGCCACCGGGTCGAGCGTGGCGAGCTCGGCGTGTAGTGCCGGCCAGCCTTCGGCGGCGGCGCGCGCATCGAGGCGCGCGCGCAGCTCGGGCGAGGCTTGCGGCAGCACCGCAAGGCCGTGCAGCAGCGCTCGGAAGTACAGCATGGTCCCGCCCACCAGAAGCGGCACGCGGCGGCGCGCGTGGACCTCGCGGATGGTGCGCAACGCATCCGCGACAAAGCGTCCCGCGGAGTAGCTCTCGCTCGGATCGCGGATGTCGATCAGATGATGCGGGATGCGCGAGCGCAACTCGCGCGAGGGCTTGTCCGTGCCGATGTCGAGCCCGCGGTAGACGAGGGCCGAGTCCACGCTCACGATCTCGACCGGCGCGGTCTGCGCAAGGCGCACCGCCCACTCGGACTTGCCAGAGCCCGTGGGGCCGGTGAGGACAAAGACGGGGAGCCGCTCGGCTGCCGCCGCCGGAGCCGGCGGCGCCCTGCCGGCGCCCTCCCCAGGCGCTCTGCCAAGCGCGCGCTGCATCAGCGGCCCCGCAAGAAAAGCTGATCGAGCTGTTTCAGCGTCAACCGTGCCCACGTCGGCCGCCCGTGATTACACTGGCTCGAGCGCTCCGTGGCCTCCATTTGCCGAAGCAGCGCGTTCATCTCAGGCAGGGTGAGGCGGCGGTTGGCATGGATGGCGCTCCGGCAGGCGAGCGTGCCCAAGAGGCGCTCGGTGGCGCCCTCGAGGTGGTGCGTATCGGCATCGAGCGTCAAGTCGTGCACGAGCGCATTCACGATGCGCGGGATCTCTGCCGTGTTGAGGAATGCCGGCGCGCGGCGCAGCACGAGCTCGGTGGCCGACAGCGCGTCGATCTCAAAGCCCGCGTGCTCCCACTCGTCACGCTGCTCGAGGAGCGCTGCGACCTCGTGCGCCTTGAGCGCAATGACGAGCGGCTCGAGCAGTTGCTGCGAGGGAGCGCTGCCGCCTGCACGCTCAGATTTCAACCGCTCGTAGAGCACGCGCTCGTGCCCGGCGTGCATGTCGACGAGCACGAGGCCGCTCTTGCTCTGCGCGAGGATGTAGACGCCATGCAGCTGGCCGAGCGCCGTGCCGAGCGGATAGTCGTCGCTCAGCGCCTCGCTTGCAGAGGGTCCCACGGGCGGTGCTGCTGCAGAGATTGCGGCCGCAATCGCCCACGGGTCGCGCGAGGGTTGGTAGAGCGGGAGCGACGCCGCGCGCGGCCCTCCCGATGACGCCGCGCTGTCGCCGATGCCGCCTCCTGCCGCCGGCCATTCCGCCGCGGAATAGCCTGCGCCCGACCCTCTCGCGACGGCAGCAGATGCGGCCGCCGCGGTGGCCTCCGGCCGGGTCTCGGCGAGTGCGCGCTCGACGGCGCGGAACACGAAGTCATGCGTCGCCCGGCTGTCACGGAAGCGGACCTCGAGCTTGCCGGGGTGTGCATTGACATCGACCAGCTTCGGATCGAGCGTCAGGTAGAGCACGTACGCCGCGTGACGGCCGTGGTAGAGCACGTCGCGGTAGGCGAGGCGCACAGCGTTCATGAGGAGGCGATCGCGGACGCTCCGACCGTTAACAAACCAGAACTGCTGATCGGGTTGTGCGCGCGAGCGCGTCGGCAACCCCACCCAGCCCGAGAGCAGTACCGGCCCGGCTGCCTGCCGGATCGGCAGTGCGCTTGCGGCGAACTCCCGGCCCACTGCGGTTGCCACCCGGGTCAGCTCCGCATCGAGCCCGGTGACGGCCGGTGCGGCGAGGAGCACGCGCGTCCCGTGACGGACCCTGAAGCTCACATCGAAGCGCGAGAGCACCAGCCGCTCGACCAGACGGGCGATGTGCCCGAGCTCGGTCGCATCGCTCTTCACGAACTTGCGCCGCGCCGGCACGTTGAAGAAGAGGTCGCGAACCTCGACGGTGGTGCCGAGGGGGTGCGCTGCGGGACGCACCGCGGTCACTGCTCCCCCGTCGACGCTGATCTCGGCGCCCTGCCCGGCGGCAGTGGCGCGCGAGATGAGCCGCAGCCGCGCCACCGAGCCAATCGACGGCAGTGCCTCACCGCGGAAGCCGAGCGTCGCGACCGCCTCGAGGTCATCGAGGGAGGCGATCTTGCTCGTCGCGTGCCGTGCGAGCGCGAGCGGCAGCTCACTGGGCTCGATGCCGCAGCCATCGTCGCGCACCCGCACCAGCCCCACACCGCCACGATCGATGTCGATCTCAATGTGCGTGGCGCCGGCATCGAGGCTGTTCTCGATCAGCTCCTTGACGAGGGAGGCGGGGCGTTCGATCACTTCGCCGGCCGCAATCTGGTCGACGAGCTCCCCTGGCAGCATGCGGATGGGCATGAGGGGTGAGTTTACAGGTGAGCGGCCGGCGCGGCGGGCGCATCAGCGCCGACGGCCCCCTGTCAGGGCGTGGCGGAGGTGGAGGCTTGCGCGGCGCTTGCCAGCGTGCGGCGCTCCTGCTTGAAGCGTGTGCCGTCCGGGGGGTTCTGCAGGAAGTAGCTGCGCACGCCGCTGGCGATCGCATCGGCTAGACGCTCCTGCTGCTCGAGGCTGCGCAGGCGCCGCTCCTCGACGGGGTTCGAGATGTAAGCGGTCTCCACGAGCATCGACGGCATGTCCGGGGACTTCAGCACCACGAACCCGGCCTGCTGCACCTCGCGCCGGCGGAGCTCGCCGACGCTCGAGAGCGCAAGAACTACGCGCTCGGCAGCCGTCGCACTCAGCCCGATGATCTCGCTCTGCGCGGCATCGAGGAGCACGGGTCTGAGTTCACCCTTGTCCTCGAGCACCCCGCCCATGAGATCCGCCGCGTTCTCGCGCTCGGCAAGCAGACGGGCGGCCTCGCTCGATGCCCCATGTGCCGAGAGCACGTACACCGAGGCGCCCGAGACGCTCCGGTCGGCGATGGAATCGGCGTGCACCGAGACGAACATGTCGGCACGGTAGGCATGCGCGCGGCGGATGCGCTCGCGTAGCTCGAGGAACTGGTCGCGGTCGCGCGTGAGTACCGCGCGCATGCCGCCCTCGGCATCGATACGCGCGGCGAGTGCGCGCGCAATGGCGAGCGTCACGTCCTTCTCGCGCGTGCCGCCGTGGCCGATGGCGCCGGGATCATCGCCCCCGTGCCCGGCATCGACCGCGATGACGACATCGCGATCGCCGTCGCCGACGGCGTGTGCGGCACGCACGGCCTTGGGGGCCTCTTCCACCACCGCCGCGCTCAGCGGCTGACCGAGGCTCACGATGAGCCGCCGGCCCTGCACGCTCGCTCCCCACGTGCTGTGTGCCGGCAGCGCGCTTTTGAGCTGCACGACGACGCGCAGCGTCCCGTGCGGCTGCGTTCCGAGCCGCAGCTCGCTCACCACACCCGATCCCGCGGGCGCGTGCACCCCGCTCCCACGCTCGGTGTGCGGCAGATCGATGACCACGCGGTCGGGGTGATCGAGGGTGAAGAGCTTCTGCGCCGTGCCGCCCGAGAGATCGAGCGTCACCTGCGCGGAATCGGCGTTCGCCGACAGCGCGATGGCGCGCAACTCGGCCGCGGGAGCCGCAGAGAATCCTCCCACCGCGACCGCAAAGGCAGCTAATCCCCTAAAAAATCCCTTTGTAATCATTGAGTTCGCAGCGCTACCTGCGACTTAATCTACGGGGTTAGCCGGTACTTTTCAACCCGGGTCTCGCGGGGCGGCCCGGGGGCTTCTCGCCGGTGAGCTGGGCGAGCCACGTCTTGCCGAGATTCGAGTAGGCGCGCACCACGATCTCATGCCCCGACGGCCCCACCGCGAAGGCCACGATCAGGTCCGCAAGTGGCAACCGGCCGGCGCCTTTCTCGGGCCATTCGACGAGCCACACGCATCCCTCGCGCGCCCACTCACGAAGCCCGAGTGACTCGAGCTCGGCGGGATTGTGGAGCCGATAGAGATCGACGTGTGCCACGGTGAGCGCGCCTGCGGCGTAGAGTTCGACGAGCGTGAAGGTCGGACTACGGACCGGCTCGGTGACGCCCAAGGCCCGGATGAACCCACGGGCGAACGTGGTCTTCCCGGCCCCGAGCTCGCCGGTGAGGTAGATCACCGCGAAAGAGGTGTCGTCGGCCGGGCGGGCGCAGGCGAGCTCCCAGCCGAAGTCCTCGGTATCGTGTGGTGTGTTGGTGTGCGTGTGCATGGCGTTTTTCTGGAGTTTGACACGCTTTTAGAGATTGACGGCGTGCTGGAGCTCGCGCACCAGGTCGCCCGCGAGCACGCCGCGCTCGCCGCCGCGCGCGGCGGCGTCGCCGGCCATGGCGTGCACCAGCACGCCGGTGCGCGCTGCGGCCCAGGGATCGTGGCATTGAGCGAGGATCCCGGCGATCGCTCCGGTCAACACATCCCCGGTCCCGGCGGTCGCCATGCCGGGGTTGCCTCTTTCGCAGAGGCCCGGAATGCGCCCTCGGGCGCCAACCAGCGTGCCGGCGCCCTTCAAGACAATGGTGCCGTGGTAGCGCTCGAGCAGCCGATCGAGTGCACCCAGGCGGTCACGCTGAACGTCCGCGGCGCTGAGGTCGAGCAGCCGCCCGGCCTCACCCGGGTGGGGTGTCAGGATCCAGTCTTCCCGCGCCGCGCTGCTGCCTTCGGCGAGCAGATTGAGCGCGTCCGCATCGACCACGAGCGCCTTGGCGGTCGCGAGCACGGCTGTGAGCGCGGAATGCGCCCACGGCGAACGGCCGAGCCCGGGGCCGACCGCCACGACATCGGCACGCTCGATCGGCTCGGCGAGGGCCGCCGCATCGCTCAGGCCGATACAGATGAGCTCGGGCCTGCCGGCGGCAATCGCCGCGACGTTTTCCGGTGCGACCGCGACCGTTACCAGGCCCGCCCCGACACGCAGGCTCGCCTCACCGGCGAGGCGCGCCGCTCCCGGCATGCCGCTGCCGCTGCCGATGATGAGCACGCGGCCGAAGTCGCCCTTGTTGGCCGCCCGCGGCCGGTGGGGCAGCGCCGCCTGAATTTCGGGCTCGACGATCCGTGTCAGGCGGGGAATGAGGCCGCGGGGCGCCACCGCCGCGAGCTCCAGGTCATCGAAAAACACCGTGCCCGCGTACTCGGGACCGTCGCCGACGAAAAGCCCGGTCTTCAAGCCCACGAACGTGACCGTCGCCTCTGCCCGGATCGCTTCGCCTGCGACCGTGCCGGTATCGGCGTCGAGTCCGGACGGGATGTCGAGGGCGAACACGGGAAGTCCGGAAGCGTTGATGGCGCGGATGACCGGGAGGAGTTCCTGGCGGACGCTCCCGGAGCGACCGGTGCCGAGGATCGCATCCACGATCACCTCGCCCGCGGCGAGCTGCTCGGGGGCGAACTCCCGCACGATGCCCTCGCTCGCGCGCAGGTCCTCGTACGCCTGCCGCGCATCGCCTTTCATTTCCTTGGGCGGCGCAGCAGCGAGCACCGTGACGGTGAGTCCCGCCGCCTGCGCAAAGCGCGCGAGCACATAACCGTCGCCGCCGTTGTTGCCGCTGCCGCAGACGATCACGATGCGGTGCGCCATGGGCCAGCGGCTGCGCAAGTACCGCAGCGCCGCCTCGCCGGCGCGCTTCATGAGGACGTACCCCGGGATCCGCAGCTCGCCGATGGCGTACGCATCGAGGGCGCGTACCTGCGCCGTCGAGTACAGAGCGATGGGTAACGCCATCGCGTCATTATACTGAGCGCCGTGATGACAACATGACCGACTGCGATAACACCGCGACCACCCGGGACGCCATCGATCTCGGCGAGGTGAAACGCGAGTTGGTCGCGCGTGCGGCCGAGCTTGGATTCAACGCGCTCGGTGTCGCCGACGTCGACATCCCCGCAGACGAGCGTCACCTCATTGAATGGCTTGAGCACGGTTTCCACGGCGAGATGGGTTACATGGAGCGTCACGGCGTCATGCGCAGCCGCCCGCAGCAGCTCGCCCCTGGCGCGGTACGCGTGTTGAGTGCCCGCATGGACTACTGGCCGGATGCGGCGCGGGATGCCGACGCGGTGCTCGCTGCGGGCACGCTCGGCTATGTTTCGCGCTATGCGCTCGGGCGCGATTATCACAAGATCCTGCGGCGTGCGCTCACGAGACTCGCGCGCGAGCTCGCAGCGCGCATCGGACCTTTCGGCTACCGCGTCTGTGTCGACACCGCGCCCGTGCTCGAGAAGGCGCTCGCGCGTGATGCCGGGCTCGGTTGGATCGGCAAGCACACCAACCTCATTGCGCGCGAGGCGGGCTCGTATTTCTTTCTGGGCGAGATACTCACCGACCTGCCGCTGCCGGTCGATGAGCGCGCGAGCGCGCATTGCGGGAGCTGCACGGCGTGCATTGCGGCCTGCCCCACCCAAGCGATCGTCGCCCCCTACCGCTTGGACGCACGGCGCTGCATCTCCTATCTCACCATCGAGCACCAGAGCGCCATACCAACCGAGCTCCGCGCGGCCATCGGCAACCGCATCTATGGGTGCGATGACTGCCAGCTGGTATGTCCGTGGAACAAGTTTGCCCGCGCCGCGGCGCACGCGGACTTCAAGGTGCGTCACGGGCTCGACGCCACCTCGCTGGTCGATCTCTTTCGGTGGACAGAGGCGCAGTTCGAGGAGCGCATGCGCGGCTCGGCCATCTACCGCATCGGCTACGTACGCTGGTCGCGCAACATCGCGGTGGCACTCGGCAACGCGCCGCGCTCGCCCGCCGTCATCCGCGCGCTCGCGGAGCGCTCGGGCGATGCCTCACCGATGGTGCGCGCGCACGTCGCGTGGGCGCTCGAGCGGCAGCGCGGCGCCTGAAGCCGCTGCTAAGGACGGGTCACCTGCACGTTGTCGATGAGCCGTGCCTTGCTCATGCGCGCCGCGGTAAGCACCACGACCTCGCGCGTGAGCGGCGTTGGCGTGCTCAGGTCCGCCGCCGCACGCACGGCAAAATAATCCGGGCGGAATCCCGCGCGCTCAAGTGTTGTGAACCCCTCGCGCTCGATGCTCGCGAAATCCGCATCCCCGGCCCGCAGCCGCTTCGCCGCCGCCTGCAATGTCTGGTAGATCTGCGGCGCGAGCGCGCGCTCAGCGACGGTCAGGTATTGGTTGCGCGAGCTCATGGCAAGTCCGTCTGTATCGCGCACCGTGGGCGCACCGATGATCGTGACCGGCATGCAAAGCTCCTCCACCATCCGGCGGATCACGGCGAGCTGCTGGAAGTCCTTCTCACCGAAGACCGCGACGTCGGGCTCGACGATGTGAAAGAGCTTCGCGACGACCGTACTCACGCCCTCGAAATGACCGGGCCGAAACTCCCCCTCGAGGATGCGCGAGAGTCCCGGCACCTCGACGCGCGTCGCGCGCTCGGCGCCATTGGGGTAGATCTCGGCGACGTCCGGCGTGAACATGAGACTGCAACCCGCTTCCGCGAGCATCAGCTCATCCTCGCGCGGAGTGCGCGGGTAATGCGCAAAATCCTCGTTCGGCCCGAACTGCATGGGGTTGACGAAGATGCTCGCGACGAAGCGCTCGCCGTGGCGGCGGGCCGCCTCGATGAGACTCACGTGCCCGGCGTGGAGGTTCCCCATGGTGGGGACGAAGGCGACGCGCAATCCCGCGAGGCGCCAGCCGCGCACCCGCTCACGGACGGCGGCGATCGTGGTGACGGTGTCCACGCGCTCGCACCGAGTGCTTCAGAAGCAGTGCTCGGGCGCGGGGTACTCGCGCTGCTTGACGGCACGGACGTAGCGCCTGAGCGCATCGAGATTGCCTGCTGCGCCATCCATGAAATTGCGCACGAAGCGCGGCTTACGGCCGGTGGTGACGTCGAGCATGTCGTAGAGGACCAGGATCTGCCCATCGACGTCGGGGCCTGCGCCGATACCGATCACCGGCACGCTGAGCTCCGCGGTGATGGCCTTGCCGAGCTGCGACGGCACGCATTCGAGGAGCACGATGTCGGCGCCGGCGGATTCAAGCCGCTTTGCCTCATCGAGAAGCCGCGCCGCGGCCTCCCGCTCGCGGCCCTGGACGCGAAAGCCGCCGGTCTTGTGCACCGACTGGGGCTTCAAGCCCAAATGCGCGCACACCGCGATGTCGTGACCCGCGAGAAACTCGACGATGTCGGTCTGGCGCCCGCCGCTTTCGAGCTTCACCATCTGCGCCCCGCCCTCCTGCATGAGCCGCGTGGCGTTGGCGAGCGCGACCTCCTTGGTGGGGTAGCTCATGAACGGCATGTCCCCCATCAAGAACGGCCGCTGCAGCCCGCGCGCCACGGCAGCGCAGTGGTACACCATGTGGTCCATGCTGACCGGGACCGTGGTGTCGTGCCCCTGGATCACCATGCCCAGGGTGTCGCCAACCAGCACGACGTCGACATCCGCCGCATCGAGCAGCATGGCGAAACTCGCATCGTAAGCGGTGAGGCAGGCGATCTTCTCGCCGTCCGCCTTCATGCGCGCAAGCGTCGCGAGCGTCACCGGCGGCCGCCCGGCATCCTGCTGCAGGTGCTTGTACATCGGCATGTTAGCGAGTGTAACTAGATCGCGCGGTTGCGCAACGGGTTGAAATAAAGCCTCCCGCGGCTCATGCGACGGATGGCCGTCAGGAGCTCCTCGTAGTCCCGCTGGTTGGCGATCGGGTCGATGGAGGCGGCGTTGACGATCAAAAGCGGTGCCGCCTCGAACTCGTGGAAGAAGCGCGCGTAGGCCTGGTTGAGGCGCTCCAAGTAATGGCGGTCGATGTGCTGCTCGTAGTCGACGCCCCGGCGGGCGATGCGCTCGAGAAGCACGTCCACCGGTGCCTGGAGGTACACGACCAGGTCCGGCTTTGGCGACCTGATATCGAGTTTCGAGTAGAGCTGCTCGTAGAGTGTGTACTCGGCGTCATCGAGCGTCACGCGTGCGAACAGCCGGTCCTTCTCCATGAGGTAGTCCGCCACCCGCACCGACGTGAAGAGGTCGGCCTGCTGGAGCGAGGCCAGCTGCTGCGCGCGCTGCAGGAGGAAATAGAGCTGGGTCGGCAGGGCGCCTGCACGCGGGTTGCGGTAGAAGCGCTCGAGGAACGGGTTCTGCGCCGCCTCCTCGAAGATCCCCTGCGCCGAGAGGCTCGCGCAGAGGCGCCGCGCCAGGCTGGTCTTGCCGACGCCGATCGGTCCTTCCACCGCGATGAACTTGTGGGGCGTTTCGCTCGCCATGTGTCTCAAAGTGGGGTGAGACCTTCGCACGTGACCGCAGCCGCAAGCGCCGCGACACGGCCGAGCCCGGGCAGCTCGAGATCGGGGGCGATTTCCGCAAGAGGATACAGAACGAAGTTGCGCTCCACTATCCCCGGATGAGGCAGCGTCAACCGCTCCTCGGTCCGCTGCTCGCGCGCGTAGGCGAGGATGTCGAGATCGATCACCCGCGGCCCCCAACGCTCGTGCTGCGGGGGACGCCCCATGGCGAGCTGGATAGCGAGCAGCTCAGCGAGGAGCTCGAGCGGCTCGAGTTGCGTCACAAGGCCAACAACGGCATTGACGAAATCGGGCTGCGCCATGGGGCCGAACGAGCGCGAGGCGTAGAGTCGCGAGGTCAGCACCAGCCGCGTGCGCCGCAGCTGGTCCAGGCGTCGAATGGCGGCGAGGACCTGATCGCGTGGCCCCTCGAGATTACTGCCCACGCCGATGTAGGCGGGCTGCCAGATCTCCATGGGCGAGACTTCAGCCCGCGCGCGCGGATCGCGGGCGGCGGCGGCGGCGACGGCGCCCTCCACGGGGCGCCGGCGGTGCCTGGGTGGCGACGGCATCCGCCATGCGGCCGCGCTCCTCGACCGAGGCCTGCTGGAGGCGCGTCCACCACTGGGCGATGCCCTCCGCCGCCAGGCCGAATTCGGCGCGCAGCAGCAGGAGGTCGTAAGCTGCGCGAAAGCGCGGGTGCTCGAGCAGCCGCAGCGCGCGGCGGCCGCGCGGGTGCTCAAGCCGCGGCTGCAGCGCGAACATCTCGCGCACACCGAGCGAGAAGCGCTTGGGGATGGCGATGCGCGACTGTGCCTCGCGAATGGCGCGGTCGCAGGCCTCGAGAATGGCCGCGAGCTCGTGCCAACGCTCGGGCGGCTGCGCCTCGATGATGGCCGCGATCGGGCCATATAAAAGGAGCGCGAAGAGAAAGGTCGGAGTGACGGGCTTGTCTGCAAGGACCCGGGCATCGGTATTCCGCAGGCCCTGCATCAGCAGCTTCTCGACGAGGCTCCCGGGGTGGCTCCCGAAGTAGTCGTCGACCGAGGGCAGGAGTGTGGCCAGGAGGCCTCGCCGGCGCAGGACCTCAAAGCTCCCCGCGCCGTGCCCGGTGAGAAAGAGCTTCAACGTCTCATCGAAGAGCCGCGCCGGCGGCACGGCGTGGAGCAGCCCGCGCAGCGTCACGATCGGCTGCGCGGTCGCAGGTTCAATCTGAAAGCCGAGCTTCGCCTCGAAGCGGGCCGCGCGCAGCATCCGCACCGGATCCTCGCGAAAGCGCGTCTCCGGGTCGCCGATCAGCCGCAGCGTCCGCGCCGCGATGTCCTGCGCGCCGTTCACGTAGTCCCAGAGCGAGAAGTCCGCCACGTTGTAGTAGAGCGCGTTGGCGGTGAAATCGCGCCGCCACACATCCTCATCGATCGTGCCGTAGATGTTGTCACGCAGGATCCTGCCTGAAGCGTCGAAGCGCCGTTGGTCGGTGGCATCCAAATCGGAATCATTGCCGGCACGGCTTTCAAGGATGCTCGGCGTGCGGTTCGCAGCGGGGGATGGGGATTCGAGCGGCGCTTCCTCGGCTTGCGGTCCTTCGTCGAGCTCGGCCACCTCACCGTCCTCCGGGTCCGCCTCGGGAAGCGGCTCATCCCCCTGCGAAGGGGCGCTCGCGGCACGAAAGGTCGCCACCTCGACGATCTCGCGGCCGAAGAACACGTGGGCCAGGCGAAAGCGCCGGCCGACCAGGCGGCAGTTGCGAAACAGCCGCTTCACCTCCTCAGGGAGCGCATCGGTCGCGACATCGAAGTCCTTGGGCTCGATCCCGATGAGAAGGTCACGTACGCAGCCCCCGACGAGGAACGCCATGAAGCCGGCGTCGCGGAGCCGGTAAAGCACACGCAGCGCGTTGGGCGAGATGTGAGCGCGGGAGATCGAGTGTTCGGATCGCGGGATGATCCGGGGCGCAGCGGCGGGCGTCGTGGGCGACGCGACGGGTGAGTTCAATTCCTTGGCTTTCGCTTGAGCAAACGGGACGGCTCTCTATAATACCGCGCTCTTGCCCAGGACCCCGGCCCGCGCTCCCTTCGTCTAGAGGCCCAGGACATAGCCCTCTCAAGGCTAGTACACCGGTTCGAATCCGGTAGGGAGCGCCATATAGTCAATGACTTACAAGATCTAGAAAAGCAGAATTGCTTCGTCGGACGGTTTTCGGACAGTTTCCCCCGTGCTCACGGATGGACGTCCCTAGCCGTTCTTTCATCCGGCTATGCAGGAACCGGCTTGGGTTCCGTGGACAGAGCATCCCCCTCCACTCGGATGAGGAGTGCCGGGCGCGAGGAATCGAGCCGGTACGATTTCCGCCGCGCGACCCGGACTCAGACACCGGAGCTTACTGGCTACGTTGCCGGCAGTTGGTTCAAGCCTCCGCAAGCAGGTCAATCAGGCTTCCGCAAATCGCTCAAACCGGTATGCCAGCTCCGGCCCAGCCTTCCCTCCGTACGCGATCTCGCCGATGAGTAATGCGAATGGTTCGGTGTAGCGCGCAATCCGTAGCGAACCGGAGTCTACTGGGTCAAACCCCGCATCCTTAATGAGATCGGCAGCCAGCTTCTTAGCAGGCTCATCGTCGCCGCAGTAGGCCAGGCTGGGTCGCGTTGTCTTTCGCCTCGCCGCATAGAAGACCCCGAACAATACCTCGCTAGGCACCGTGTTGAATGCAGATACCACGTGCGCCGTCGGCACCTTCTTTGCGAGTTCCTCGGCCCCAGATGAAGTGTGGGCAACGACGAGACCGCTATTGTCGGCGTTCATGGGAAGTGAGCAAGAGATGACGACTTGACCCGAAAGACCCCCAGTCTGATCCAGCACATCGTCGATGCGCGACCAGTGCACGGCGAGCAGCAGTGCCTCCGCGTGCTCGGCAGCTTCGCCGGGAGTACCAGACCGGGCAGTTCCGCTGGCCTCCCGCGCGAGGCGCTTCAGTTTCTGCGAACTGCGGGCATAGCTAAAGACAACCTCATGGCCGGCCCGCGCGAAGATCGTGCCGAGTTTTCCGCCCATCAACCCGGATCCGAGAACTCCAATGCGCATCTGAGGGTCGCGAAGAGGCCCGTGTGCCCCCCCCGCTTTACTGGGGGGCGAGATCGCCGTACCAGTAGGCGGCTGTCACTCCGCCATCCATGAGGAAATCGCTGCCGGTGATGAATCCGCCGTCCGAACCCATCAGCAGCGCCCCGATAGTACCCACCTCATCTGGAGTGCCAGCCCGCCCCGCCGCGGAAACGTCGATCATTCGCCGGTACCCTGGACCACGCGGCCCACTGAGTTCGTCCTTGGCGAGGGGGGTCATGATGATCCCCGGGCTGATCGTGTTAACTCGCGCACCACGCTTGCCCCAGCGCACCGCTTCAGCCATCACGCGAAGCGAATTGCCACGCTTCGCGATCTGGTAAGCGTGCAGAGAGTCCTTCACCTGCTCGGCCAGAAGGAAGGAAAGGCTGAGCAACTCCTCCACTGGTGTCGTGGCCAAGGCCTTGTTTTGTTCCACGGTGAGCGGGGGAAGGCGATGCCCAGACTGCGATGCGATGACGACACCCGCGCCACCGCGGGCGATGACGTTGCCGAACTCTTCAAGCACGAGTGCGGTTCCATACAGGTCGACTTTAAGGATCGTCGCAGGAGATGCCTGCGTTGGAGAGACACCGGCCGCGTGGATCAGCCCAGTGACATTGCCCAGACCCGTGGCTTTCTGGACGAGCGCATGAACGGCTTCGCGCGAGGACGCATCGACCGCTGCGACGCTCACGTCGTACCCAGCGTTTCCCATGACTTCTGCCGCCGACTTCGCGTTTTCCGCGCGCATGTCGGCCAGGAGGACGTGCTTACCGACGCCGACCCGGCGCGCGATCGCTTGCCCGATCTGACCGGCCCCGATGACTACAACGACATCTTTCATATGAAATGGCTCGTCAGCTATTCGAAAGCGATCGGTTAGTGACCAACGATCCTTTGCAAATACTGCTCATCACTGACCTTCTCCATCCAATCAACGGACTTGCCGTCAAGCTTCTCCACGATGGCAATGTGCGTCATTGCCGCCGTTGCCGTGGCTCCATGCCAGTGCTTCTTCCCGGGTGGGCACCAGATCACATCCCCGGGGCGGATCTCCTCCTTGGGTTCGCCCCAACACTGAGTCCACCCACACCCCGAGGTGACGATCAATGTCTGACCGAGCGGGTGTGTATGCCATGCGGTACGAGCGCCGGGCTCGAACGTCACGCTGGCGGCAAGAATGCGCGCCGGCTGTGGAGCATCAAGTAACGGATCGATACGAACATTGCCCGTGAAGTACTGAACCGGACCCTTCTCGGAGGGCTGTGAGCCGGCGCGTTTGATTTCCATTGAACTCACTCCAGTGCAACTCTCATCGCCCGCTCATGGCGAGGATCGCTGGCGGAAGCCTCGCTCCTTGCACCGTGATCTTCGAGGCGGTCGCGTCAATCTCGCGCAAATCATCTGGTGTCAGCTTCACGGCGAGCGCTCCCAGGTTCTCGTCCAGGCGCTTAAGCTTTGTGGTCCCCGGGATGGGCACGATCCATGGCTTCTGGGCCAGCAACCACGCAAGCGCGATCTGGCTGGGTGTGGCGTTCTTGCGCCGCGCCCATTCGCGGACCAGAGCGACCAATGCTAAGTTGGCCTTGAGTGCCTCGGGCGCAAAGCGGGGGACACCCGCGCGAAAATCTGTGCTTTCGAATCGAGTGGTCTGATTCATGGCTCCGGTAAGAAAGCCCGCGCCGAGCGGGCTCCAGGGCACGAAGCCAATGCCGAGCTCTTCGCAAGTCGGCAGGACTTCCTGCTCTGGACCCCTCCACAACAGAGAGTATTCGCTTTGAAGAGCGGTTACCGGTTGCACGGCATGTGCGCGACGTATGGTGTTGGCGCCGGCCTCCGAAAGACCGAGGTGTTTGACTTTGCCGTCTTTGATCAACTCCTTAACCGTACCTGCGACCTCTTCGATCGGCACGTTCGGATCGACGCGATGCTGGTAGAAGAGATCGATACGATCAGTCTTCAGGCGCTTGAGTGAGGCTGCGGCCGCAGCTCTGATGTGCTCGGGCTGGCTGTTAAGGCCCGCACGCCGTTCGCCAGTTACTAGGTCGATGTCGAAGCCAAATTTGGTGGCGATCACCACCTGGTCTCTGAGAGGCGCTAGCGCCTCGCCCACCAGTGCCTCATTGGTGAAAGGGCCATAAGCTTCCGCGGTGTCGAAAAAGGTCACGCCGCGGTCGAATGCCGCTCGAATGAGACTGATCCCTTCCTGCTTCTCGACGGGCTTACCGTACGCGTGACTTAGGCCCATGCAGCCCAGCCCGAGCGCCGAGACTTCCAGATTGCTTCGCCCGAGTTTGCGCTTCTGCATAGCAGCGATCTCCAATGGTCCTTGGGTCAAGGCCTGATCATGACCTTGAGGGACTTGCGCTCATCCATTGCCCGGTACCCATCGGGCACTTCGTCCAGGCCAATTTCACGATCGAACACACGGCCGGGCTCGATGCGACCCTCCAGGATGTCTGGTAGCAATTCTTGAATGTAAGCGCGGACCGGTGCGGGACCCCCACTCACAGTGATGTTGCCGAAGAACATGGCTTCCCCGGCTCCAGGGATCGTCTGATAATGGGGTACGCCGACGCGTCCCACAGCACCACCGGCGCGAACGATTCCCATCGCAGTTTGCATCGCGTCTTCAGACCCGACGCACTCCAATACGGAGTGGGCACCAAAGCCGTGTGTGAGTTCGCGCACACGCTCCACCGCCTGATCGCCCCGCTCGCTTACGACGTCAGTTGCACCGAACTTTTTTGCGAGTGCGATGCGATCGGCATGTCGACCCAACACAATGATCTGCTCAGCACCCAAGCGCTTGGCCGCGATAACGCCGCACAAGCCAACGGCGCCGTCACCGATGATGGCTGCCGATTTACCGTGGCGCACCCTGGCGCTGACAGCCGCATGATGGCCCGTACCCATCACGTCCGACAGCGTAAGCAGCGAGGGCATCAGCGCGTCATCTCTTCCGACCGGCAGCGCGAAAAGCGTTCCATCTGCTTGCGGAACGCGCAGTGCTTCAGCCTGCGCTCCATCCGCGATGCCGCCTACGCCGAAGAACCCGCCGTGGACGCACGAGGTCGGCAGCCCTTCATGGCAGAACTCGCAGGTGCCGTCGGAGTAGGCAAAGGGCATGACGACCACGTCATCGGCTTTCAAGAATCGCACTTCACGACCTACGGCCTCGACCACCCCGATGGCCTCATGGCCCATGCGCCGACCGGTCTCGGACGCCTGCAATTCCTTGTAGGGCCAAAGGTCGCTTCCGCAGATACAGGCGCGGGTGATGGTAATGAGCGCGTCAGTCGGTTCGATGAGGCGCGCGTCAGGGACGTTTTCGACGCGAACATCCCCGGCGCGGTACATGATGGTTGCACGCATGACGATCGACCTCTTGGCCTGAAACGGATGGCCTTGGCTTCGCGACCAACAAGGTAATCCTTGTGGGGCTTCTTGAGTAGATGGCAGACTGCGCAAGGGCTTATGAACGCGTTTCATGAATGCCGCACTCGAATCTTGATGATCTGCTCGCCTTTCTCGCGGTCGTGCGTGAACACAGCTTCACTCGCGCCGCAGCAAAACTCGGTGTCTCGCAGTCTGCCTTGAGCCATACCATTCGACGGCTGGAAGCGAAGCTCGGTATCCGCCTGCTCACGCGCACCACGCGAAGCCTCTCGCCGACGGAGGCGGGCGCGCGATTGCTCGAGAGACTCGGACCGCACTTCGAGCAGATCGAGACGGAACTCGATGGACTCAGCGAGCTTCGGGACAGACCCGCAGGAACCATTCGCATCACAGCTGGTGAACATCCGGCCTACACCGTGCTCTGGCCGGTGCTGTCGAAGTTCCTGCGGCGCTACCCTGACATCAAAGTCGAGGTGATCGTCGACTACGGGTTAACCGACATCGTCGCTCAGCGCTATGACGCCGGTGTGCGGCTCGGCGAACAAGTTGCGAAAGATATGATCGCCGTACGGATCGGGCCGGACATGCGCATGGCCGTTGTTGGCGCGCCGTCGTATTTCGCCAAGCGATCACCGCCGAAAAAGCCGCAGGAGCTTACAGATCACAACTGCATCAATCTTCGGCTGCCGACGCACGGAGGACTCTATGCGTGGGAGCTAGAAAAAGGCCATCGCGAGCTGCACGTACGAGTGGATGGTCAGCTCGTCTTCAACAACATCACCCTGCGAGTGAATGCGGTATTAGAGGGACTCGGCCTGGCATTCTTGCCCGAAGATGTCGTGCAGCCCTACATAGCACAAGGGCGTCTCAGGAGAGTGCTCGAGGATTGGTGCCTGCCGTTTCCGGGCTACCACTTGTATTACCCCAGTCGTCGCCAGACCTCCCCGGCTTTCGCGCTCCTCGTTGATGCGCTTCGCTATCGCGGAAAAACAGTGTGATGTCCCAACCACGTCGGTACGCGGAACAGACGCTATCACCGCTCTTGAGAAATCTGAATCGAACAGCGTAGTTTCGAAGGCCACCTCACGTCATGTTGACCCTATCGCGTGAAGAGCTTGCGGAAAAGCTTCTGCGACTCTCTCAATCCTTCCTCCGTAAACACGACGGACTTTGTCTTGCTCACGGGACTCGTGATGTATCCCTTGGCATGAAGTCTCTCCATCGCGTCCCAATCGAAGCTCTTCCAAGCGCGCGCAGTCTCGTGAAGACCAAGATAGAGCAATGCGAGTACTGCTTCGTCAACTTTTTCGGTATCGACTTCCATCGGAGTGTCCCCGGGCGCTCGACGTTTTTCAGGGCCATTACATCAATGGGCGAAGCTGAACAGCGGTGGAAGTTTCGCAATCTCACCCTCAAAGTCGTTGAACCTCGCTCCGCTCGGCATCCTGCTCCGATTCGGCGCTAGCGGCTCCTCCACACTCAACAGCGGCCGCTCGGCGGCCTCGAGGCTATTCACACTCTCGACCCGAAGTGAGCGGTCGGAAAGCCGCAGAGCGGTCCTTCAAGATTGCGAAAATCGACATTCAATCAACGTTTGCATCCCGGCTGCGCACTCGGAAAACGAAAAAACCGCTTCTTGGCGGCCATACGGTCGAAGTCCCATCTTTTGGGTACAGATGCAGCCACGCATGGCCGAGCCTCAGCTCGCGATGGTCAGCTCCTCCATCCGTGTCCCTGGTGGGCTCGCATCAGGTTGACTATCAAGAGCGATGGTCACATCCTGGCCCGCTGAGTATTCGCCGCCGCAAAATTACTATCTCCGCGACCGAGATCGACTGGGCCCCCTGCAACTGGTGAAATAGGATGCACAGTCCTCCTCTAACAGGCGGGAAAACGAAATGGATACCCTTATTGACACGCGTGCCGTCGTTGCTGGCGCCCTGCTCGCGAGTACCGCGTTCGCCGCGGCACTTACCGAGTGCCGGTATGCTGTTTGCGCGCCGCAGTTCGTTCGCGACCACAACAAAACGATCAATAAACGGAACAGTAGCGGCAGGTGGACATTCGTGAAAAAGGTTCTTTCTAGCGCATTTCTTGGGGCACTTCTGACGAGCGGCAGCGCGGTCATAGCGGCGGGGTCTGTCGCTGACCCTGCGGTCGGCACCTGGAAGTTGAATCTCGCGAAATCGACATTCGCTGGCATTCCGGCATACAAAAGCCAAACTCGCGTCTACTCGCGGTCTGGTCAGGACATAACTCTAAAAATGACGACTGTTAGCGCTGAAGGCAAGGAAACAACAACGCGAGCAACGTACAAATTGAACGGCAAGGACTATCCGTCAATGGGCAACCCTGACTTCGACAGCCTCTCGGGGGTGCAGATCGATACCAGCACCGTCGAATTCACATTAAAAAGGGCTGGCAAACCGATAGGCAAGATCCGCCGCGCGGTCTCCAAAGACGGCCAAACACTTACAATAAACTACGTGATAACGAACGCGAATGGCGTTCAAACTTCGGCACTCACGGTGTTCGACAAGCAATAGGCAGGGACGGCCTTCGTGCTCTCTTTGATTTTCCCGTGGGATATATCTATACCCCTAGCCTTCGTTGCAGGGGCGGGGCCGTAACGCGTCAATGGTACCCGCGCGACCGTCCGCTTCCGAGAAAGTTACGCGGTACGGTTGGAGGGCAGCTCCTGGCCGACTGCAGAAGTTTCACGAACTGGCGCTATCGACCCGGAGCTGCCAGATGAACGTCCCCAAAGCGGCCGTTGCGGACTGCAGAAGCGGACACTTTTGAATCGCCTGCCAGGACCTCCTCTGGGCATCCTCGCCAAGCCCCTTAGAGGCCAAGAGGGCGACAATGGAGGTCGGAATCGCCTAAGCCAACTATCACGCTGCGGAGAGCGATGCTGTTGAGCTACGACTCACGAGATGCCGAGGCAACCAAACGCATCTGCGATCCCGACATAGCTGTCGTCCCGCGCCCGACAATATGCAAGAGAAAGCCCCGGCCGATGCATTCGGCCGGGGCTTCCTCCGGGACGGGGGAACTCTTTGCGAATCGGGCGGCTGCGCTCGACCTACCCCGCACGAGCAGACCGGGCGCCCTTAGTGCAGTGGCGGGACCGTGTTGAACACGCCCCACGGGGTTATCCTGCTTTGTCCGTATACGCCCTGCGCCCCGGTAATGCCAGGTATGTAAGCGTCGGCGTAAAACAGGTACACCGGCTTACCCTTGTAAGTCACCTGCTGGGTGCCATCGGGCCTCACGATTGTCCCGAGAGCGTGCTGGTCAATGCCGGGACCGGCTTCAGGCGGCTCGGAGGTGAGGACCGGTGGCCAGGGGACTGCAGCGCAAATGCCGCGGCAGTCGATGTCGTCGCCCCACGGGTGGTCCCACTCACCCCTCCGCTCCGTGCTCTGCGTGTAGACGGGAAAGCTCGCGTTTGGGAATACGCTGAAGTCATTATTCATCAATGCGGCTAGTACAGTCTGGTCGGCTCCCGTCCCATTGACCGGAGCGGTTTCGAGTTCCAATCGCGCCCGACCCGGTGCAGGGCGGCCCCGACTCGGCTCGACCAGGTACCAGATGCCCGTGGGGCTGACCACTGGGTCGAATAAATTCGCCCCCTCCGTTTCGCCGGGCTTCTCGTCTAGGAAAAAGCGGTACAGCGGCAGACCCGCGTAAGTCACCTGCTGCACCGACTGGCCAGGCAATACGTCGTTTCGGGTCACCGTGCCAAGGAGCTTGGGGTTGATCCCCGGTCCTGCGATAGGGGCACCGTCGGTAAGGAGCGCCGGCCAGAGGACCGCGTCACAAGGCGCCCCCAGGACATTCTGGTTGTCACTACACGCGAAGCGCACCGCACCAGTCGTCAGCGTGTGGAGCTCGTCGGAGCTGACGATGTACAGCGAACAACCAGCGTATTCGGCCGAACCCTCGACCAACACTTTACCGTAGGGTGTCGACGAAACCGACACGACGGCAGGGCCGGTCGGGGCGCTGGTCACGGGCGCGGCGCAATTAATGTTCTGGGCGTTCGCGGGTGAGCCGAACTGAAGGGCCAGGACGAGGCCGAACCCAAGGATGACCAGAGGGCGAGACGATTGTTTTTGACCGTTCATATAGCTCTCCCCTCGGCAGGGTGGCTGCCGTTGACTAGTTGTTGGCGGTCAGCGGGTCGATGATCTGTGGTATTTCAACGATGCGCGTGATGGGGATTCCGCTGAGCTCTGCGTGTTTGCGGATCAGCTGTTCATTGGCAGCGAGATAGATACAGAAGGTCTTGTCACCAGCTATATAGCTGTGCTGCCACTGAATGCCGTCGCCAATCTGCTCGATGGCGCGATTCGACGCACGCGCGGCACCGCACAATTCCACGATCGACATGCCACCGACACCTGGGATGTCGCGCTCAATCAGATATCGTCGCAGGTGCGCCATGAATTTCTCTCCTGCTTTGGGCCGATCTTCGGCCGTTCATGGGACATCTTAAAGCTAAGAGTTCTTGTGATAGCTAAAGCTAATCTTTAGCCTAATGGACATGGCGCTATCACACCTCAAGTCCCTCCAGGCGCTGGAGTTGGCGTTGCGGTTGGGTTCCCTGCAGGCTGCGGCGAGCGCGCTTTGGATTACGCCGGCGGCGGTCGGGCAGCGCATCAAGGCTCTGGAGGACTACCTGGGCATCGATCTGGTGGTGCGTGGGCGATCGGGTCTTCGACCCACGCCAGAACTCTCAGAAGCGCTTGATCACCTGCGGGCTGCATTTCAGGAGTTGGGCACCGTCTCGACGATGTTGAACCTGCAGCGCGGAGATGAGATCCATATCGCGGCCACGTCCGACTTCGCCGATCTTTGGTTGAAGCCTCGAATCGCGAGTTTTAAAACCGCATATCCCCATGTCCTTTTTTGTATTAACGGTGAAGGTGATGCGCCATTGCGCATCGGTCGGGTCGATTGCGAGATCAGTTTCGGCCCCCAGCGCGCCAACGCACACGACGAGCCGCTCTTTCGGGATTTCGTTCTGCCCATTAGCTCTCCCGAAAACACGCGCCGAATATCGAACGTTGCCCTGCGCGACCGACTGGAGGGATTTCCCCTATTGCATCTCGATTTCTACAAGGAAGATCCAAGTGCCCCGAGCTGGTCCACCTGGATCAAGACCCAGCGGCTCAGGCGGACAGGGCCCAACCGTGGCATCCGTTTTCAGCGTATCAACGCCGCACTCGAGGCGGTACGCGCGGATGCCGGCCTGACACTCTGCGGCCTCGCGTTATTAGCGCCCTACATAGAGGACGGCTCAATCAGCCTGCCATTCCCGGTGTCGACCGGACGGTGGACCGACCACACCTTTCAAGCACATTTCCATCCGGATGCGCTGCTGAGACCGCAAGTCAGACGGCTTCGCGAGTGGCTGCTGGGTCAGGCGACAATCACCAGAGATTGGCTTCTCAATCACGTTCCATCAGCCAAGCCTCTGCGCGCACGACGCGCGCCTCGTCCGCCCTCGCATAGGAGATGAGGATATCGGTCATCTCGGAGTCACAGCTCGAGCAGGCGAACGGATAGACTGGGGAATATCGAGTTAGCCGATCAGTGCAGCGTTCTCGGGCATCGAGACAGCGTTCCCAATGACCGCTAACTGGACATCAAAGCTGTCGAGGTAGCTGACCGGTTGTGGCCGCAGGGAGTCATTCGATGTGGCCGGCTGCTTTCGACCCCGAAGCAGCCTGTCGCTCTCCTCAATAGCGGTCACTGAGCGCGCCGAAAGCGGACAATTCATCCGCACCGTTGCCAGAGAACTGGCTCCTCGGGGCATTCTTCCTCAGCCCAGATTATCGATCAAGAGGGCGAGGATGGAGGGGGAGCGCCAAACCAGGCGAGCACACCGACAGGATCGGTGTTCTTGAGCTATGCCTCGCAAGACGCCGAGGCGGCACAAAGGATTTGCGATGCTCTCAGGTGTTCTCGTCGTAACGGTGTTTGCCTATCTGCTCACCGACAAGCTGCGAAACCCCCAGCATGCAGCGACCACCCCGCCAGTGATGTCCAGTGAAGTCACTTCTCCCCCGGCTGCGACCTACCCCCCCCCGCATTCCATCGCCGTCCTGCCGTCCGCTGACATGAAGCGCGCGAGACCGAAGTAGATCGGCTCTCTGAACACACTGCCTCGGCAAGCAGGCCGCAAAGTCGATGTGGGACACGGCAGCTCCCCATTGACAGCCACAAACTCTCGCTGGAGAGTGTGGATCCTTTTTTGGAGGCAACGTCGCCTCCTTGCAAGACTCGCGCACGGCTCGTGGTGACCCGCGTGTTGCATTGGTCGCTCAGCAAGCAAAGGAGATATTCTATGCCAACAATCAAAACCCGTGACGGTACTGGAATCTACTATCGTGACTGGGGCTCCGGACCGCCTGTTGTTTTCTCGCACGGCTGGCCACTGACCGGTGCGGCGTGGGAAGCACAGATGCTGTTTTTCAATGCCAAGGGTTACCGCACCGTCGCCCATGACCGGCGGGGAAACGGCTCTTCCGATCAACCTGGAACCGGTAACGATGTTGATACGTGGGCCGATGATCTTGCCGAGCTCATGAACGAGCTTAATCTTCGCGGCGCAGTATTGGTCGGGCATTCGACGGGCGGCGGCGAACTGGCCCGGTACATCTCGCGCCATGGAACATCGCGGGTCGCCAAAGTAGTCCTCCTCGATTCGATCGTGCCTGCGATGATGGAACG
>DASPTZ010000046.1:0-19924 GCA_035623155.1 Casimicrobiaceae bacterium
CCGACCAGCGCGTAGGCGGCGAGCGGGTGCATGGCGAAGAGCATGAGAGCGCAGCCGAGGATCTTGATGCCGTTGGTGACCAGCATCACGCGGCCCTTGGGCATCGAGTCGGCGAACGCGCCGACCAGCGGCGCAAGCACAACGTAGGAAATCACGAAGCACTGTTTGAGCGCCGGCGTCATCCATGCCGGCGACTGGAGATCGCGTAATAGCTGTATTGCGGCGATGAGCAGCGCGTTGTCGGCGAGCGACGAAAAGAACTGCGCCGCCATGATGGTGTAGAAGCCGGCCTTCATTGTCCTCGATGAGCGCGCTCGCTCGACAGATCCGCTGCCCGGCGTCGAACGCCGGGAAGCGAGCGCTGCGCTTTATGTATAATTGATTTGACCGGCGCAAGCGGCTCGCGCCTTATACCACGTTTTGCCACATCGGACCAAGCCACCGGGCTCGCATTCCTCCCGCGGTTCATGACCCGTCCGATCCTGGCCCAGATCAACCTTGCTGCGTTGCGGGCGAACCTGGGCATCGCGCGCCAGCACGTGCGCCAGGCGCAGGTGCTCGCCGTGGTCAAGGCCAATGCGTACGGGCACGGCCTGCTGCGCGTGCTGCCCGCGCTGGCCGATGCCGATGGGCTCGCGCTGCTCGAGCTCGACGCAGCGATCGCGCTTCGCGAACAGCACTATGCGCGGCGCATCCTGCTGCTCGAGGGTTTCTTCGCCGCTGACGAGCTGCCCGAAATAGCCGCGCGGCGCTTGGCCATAGTTGTGCACCACATGGAACACGTGCGCATGCTGGACAGCGCAGCGCTCGCGCGACCTCTGGAAGTCTTCATCAAGGTCAACAGCGGGATGAACCGGCTCGGTTTCAAGCCAGACGAGGTGCACGTCGTCGCCGAGCGGCTGTCGAGCTGCCCCAGCGTCGCGGCCCTGCGCTTGATGACTCACCTGGCGCGCGCCGACGAAGAGGAGGGATTGCACGAACAGCTGCAGGAGTTCGAAAGCGCCTGCAAAGGCTTGCCGTACCCGCGCTCGGTCGCCAACTCGGCCGGCGTGCTGCGCTACGACGAGGTCGGCGGCGACTACGTGCGGCCGGGGATCATGTTGTACGGATCGTCGCCCTTTCCCTACGACACCGCAGAGGCGCTGGGCCTCGCGCCGGTGATGACGCTGCGGAGCGAGTTGATCGCCACGCAGGATCTGAAGGCCAACGACAGCGTAGGGTACGGCGGCGGATACACCGCGTCGCGCGCGCATCGCATAGGCGTCGTCGCGTGCGGCTACGGGGACGGCTATCCGCGGCACGCACCCAACGGGACGCCCGTGCTGGTCTGCGGCAGGAAGGTGCGTACGGCCGGAAGGGTGTCGATGGACCTCATGACCGTCGATCTCACCGAGGTGCCGGAAGCGACGATCGGAAGCCCCGTCGTGTTGTGGGGCGAGGGGCTGTCGGTCGACGACGTCGCATCCGCCGCGAGCACCGTCGGCTACCAGTTGCTGTGCTCCGTCGCACCCCGCGTGCCCTGCGTCAGCACCGAGGTAGCGAAGGTGGACATCGAGCTATAGTCCGGGAGGAAACAGGTGTACACCGTCGTCACCGGCGCCGCCGGATTCATCGGCTCGAA
This sequence comes from Casimicrobiaceae bacterium, assembly GCA_035623155.1. Classification (GTDB taxonomy): domain Bacteria; phylum Pseudomonadota; class Gammaproteobacteria; order Burkholderiales; family Casimicrobiaceae; genus PALSA-1003. The sequence goes on from DASPTZ010000046.1 coordinate 1,622, forward strand.
TCTGGTCAAGGCCCTCAACGAACGGGGCGAGTCGAGCATCATCGCGGTCGACAATCTGGCGCGCGGCGACAAGTTCGTGAACCTCGTCGACTGCGAGATCGCCGATTATTTCGACAAGGACGAGTTCCTGGGTCGGCTCGCCGAAGGCGATTTCGCCGACGACATCGGGGCGATCCTGCACCAGGGTGCGTGCTCCGACACGATGGAAAGCGACGGCCGCTACATGCTGGCCAACAATTACCGCTATTCGGTCACGCTTCTCGAGCACTGCCAGGAGAACGACATTCCCCTGCTGTACGCATCGACGGCGGCCGTCTATGGAGCCGGCCCCCGTTTCCGCGAGGAGCGCGCCTGCGAAGCGCCGCTCAACGTCTACGGGTATTCGAAGCTGCTGTTCGATCAGTACGTGCGGCGAGTGCTGCCCGAGCGCACGGCTCAGGTAGCGGGCTTTCGCTACTTCAACGTTTATGGTCCGCGAGAGGCCCACAAGGGCAGGATGGCGTCGGTCGTCTGGCATTTCTTCAACCAGTATCGCGCCGCCGGCAAGGTGCAGCTCTTCGAGGGCTCGGGCGGATACGCCGCGGGCGAGCAGCGCCGCGACTTCGTCAGTGTCGAGGACATCGTCGCCGTCAACCTGGAATTCCTCGAGCGTCCGGACCGCTCGGGGGTCTTCAATCTGGGCACCGGCACCGCGACCACGTTCAACGCGGTAGCTTCGGCGACCATCAACGCGTGCCGCGCCGCCGAAGGCGCCGAGGCGCTGTCTTTCGAGGCCCTGCATCGGGCCGGGATGATCGAGTACATCGCCTTTCCGCCGGGGCTCGAGCAGAAGTACCAGAGCTTCACGCAGGCCGATCTCAACCGGTTGCGCAGTGCCGGCTACGCGGCGCCCATGCTCAACGTCGAAGAAGGCGTCTCGCGCTGCGTGCGGGCGCTCCTTGCCGGCCGCCCGGCCAACCCGTAATATCGCGCGAGCGCGTGCGGCCGTCGGCGAAGACCGGCCCGCATGCGTCATGGGGACATTCCAACTTTCCGCTCGGAGGGGTTCATGAAAAGACTCGTTGTGCTGCTCGCGACGCTGCTGTTCTCGGCGCTCGCGCTCGCGGCGGTCAACATCAATACCGCGACCAAAGAAGAGCTCGATGCATTGCCCGGCATTGGCCCGGTAAAGGCACAGGCGATCATCGATTACCGCACCAAGAACGGACCGTTCAAGACACCCGAAGACGTCATGAAGGTCTCCGGGATCAAGGAAGGCGAGTTCTCGAAGCTTAAGGGGCTGATTTCCGTGAGCGGCGCGTCGACGCCCGTGGCTGCGCCGGCGAAGACCGAGACCAAGGCGGCTGCTCCCGCCGCAGCGGCTCCTGCAGCCCCCGCGGCAGCACCTGCACCCACTGCTCCGGCAGCCAAGGCGCCGGCGCCCGCTACTGCGGCTGCCCCCGCACCTGCTCCGGCGCCAGCCGCCGCCAAGGCCGAAGCCAAGGCAGCTGCTCCTGCCGCCAAGGACGAAAAGATGAGCAAGGAGGAGAAAGCCAAGACGGACAAGGAGGCGAAGGCGAAAGCCAAGGAAGAGGAAAAGGCGAAGAAGGAGGCCAAGGCCGCCGATGACAAGGCTAAGAAGGAAGCCAAGGCTGCCGAAGACAAAAAGAAGAAGGAGGACAAAGCCGCCGAAGAGAAGAAGAAAAAGGAAGCCAAGGCTGCCGATGACAAGGCGAAGAAAGATGCCAAGGCGGGCAAGGACAAGGCAGCCACTGACGACACCAAGAACAAGGACGCGACATCCAGCAAGGACGCCGCCGCCAAGGATTCGACGGCGAAGGACGACAAAGCGAAGAAATAGCGAGAGCCTGGCTCGAGCAAACCCCGCCCGCGTGGCGGGGTTTTGCTTTCTTGGAACATCGCCCGTTCTGCTATCGATATGCTGGCCGATACGAGCGCCGCGGCGCGGGCCTCGGGTACAATCGAATCGAGCTCCCGCTAGCGGTTCCAGCACCATGTACAAGACGATCGAAGATACCGTCGGCAACACGCCGCTGGTCCGACTTCAGCGGCTGCCCGGAACGACGAGCAACGTGCTTCTCGCCAAGCTCGAGGGCAACAATCCGGCGGGCTCGGTGAAGGACCGGCCTGCGTTGTCGATGGTCCTCGGAGCCGAGAAGCGCGGGCAGATCAAGCCCGGGGACACGCTGATCGAGCCGACCTCAGGCAACACCGGCATCGCGCTGGCCATGGCCGCTGCCATGCGCGGTTATCGCATGGTGCTGGTGATGCCGGAGCATCTGTCGGTGGAGCGCCGCCAGACCATGCGGGCGTTCGGCGCGGAGATCGTGCTCACGCCCAAGGCGGGCGGAATGGAAATGGCGCGCGACGTGGCCGAGAAGATGCGCGCCGAGGGCAAGGGCATCATCCTCGATCAGTTCGCCAATCCCGATAACCCGCTTTGCCACTACCGCGGCACGGGTCCCGAAGTCTGGCGCGAGACCGAAGGCCGCATCACTCACTTCGTGTCGAGCATGGGCACGACCGGCACGATCATGGGGGCGGGAAAGTTCCTGAAGGAGAAGAATCCGTCGATCGTGATCGTCGGATGCCAGCCTTCCGAGGGCTCGCAGATTCCGGGGATCCGCAAGTGGCCTGAGGCCTACCTGCCCAAGATCTACGATGCCAAGCGCGTCGACCGCCTCGAAGAGGTATCCCAGGCGGACGCCGAGGAGATGGCTCGCCGCCTCGCGCGCGAAGAAGGCGTCTTCGCGGGTATCTCATCGGGCGGTGCCTGCGCGGTTGCGCTGCGCATTTCCGCCGAAGTGGAGCACTCCACCATCGTGTTCATCGTCTGCGACCGCGGTGACCGGTATCTCACGACGGGTGTCTTTCCGGCGTAGGCAACTTGCAGTTCCCACTGGTGCCTAGCAGCGGCTGAACGGTTACTTGTCATCCCGAGGAGCGCAGGCGACGAGGGATCTGCTGTCCATAAGGCGTTAACTTGAGGCAACAACAGATCCCTCGCTGCGCTCGGGATGACATTGCGGTGAAGTCCCGTGTTCGCTTTCGATAGTCCCCCAGAGCGATGACTCCGACGCTTGTCTTCGACATCGAAACCGTTCCCGACGTCGCCGGCCTGCGGCGGGTGCACGAGCTGCCCGCGGCGCTCTCGGACGCGGACGTGCTCGCATGGGCAACGCAGCAGCGGCGCATCGCCACCGGCAGCGATTTCCTGCCGCACCACCTGCAACGCGTCATTGCGATCGGCTGCGCGCTGCGCGAAGGCGACTCGTTCAGGATCTGGTCGCTCGGCGAAGCATCCGATCCCGAACCCGAGCTGATCCGCAGGTTCTACGACGGGATCGATCGCTATACGCCGCAGCTCGTGTCGTGGAACGGGGGCGGGTTCGATCTGCCGGTGCTCAATCACCGGGCACTCGTTCACGGCGTTACCGCGCCGAAATTCTGGGACTGGGGCGACGACGATCGCGAATTCAAGTACAACAACTATCTGGGTCGTTACCACACCCGCCACCTCGACCTGATGGACGTGCTGTCGATGTACCAGCCCCGCGGGTCTGCCACGCTCGACGCGATGGCGCGGCTCGCAGGCTTTCCGGGCAAGCTCGGCATGGAAGGTCACGAGGTGCACGCGGCATACATCGCCGGGAGGCTCGATGACATCCGGCGCTATTGCGAGGCCGACGTGATGAACACGTACCTGCTTTACCTGCGCTTCATGCAGCTGCGCGGCACGCTGACGCCGGGCAAGTACGCCGCCGAAGTATCGCTTGCTCGGGAAAAGATCGCCGCGTCGAAGGAACCGCACTGGCGAGAGTTCATCTCCGCGTGGGACGCGAACGCGAAAGGCGGTGCAACTTAACCCCTCGCCCTCTGGGAGAGGGGCAGGGGTGAGGGAAAAGATCCTTCGCGTCTCTACGCTCGCAGCATCGGCAGCGGCGCGAAGCGCCCGTTGAGCGGGCCCGCCGACGGCACTCCCCACCAGCGCTCGAGCACCGTCGCGTAGAGGCTGCGGAAATCGATGGCGAAAGCCGTGTTGCCGTCGCCGGAAAGCCGATCGAGCGAGGGCTGCTCGCCATAGAACCCGCCGGCGACGCGGCCTCCCAGCGCGAAGTGCACGCTGGCGGTGCCGTGATCGGTGCCGCTGGACAGATTCTCCTTGGGCCGCCGGCCGAACTCGGCGTAGGTCAGCACTAGGGTGCGATTCCACCGGCCGAGCTCCTCGATCGCGGCCTTGAGCGCGACGACGCCGCTGGCGAGCTCGGAGAGCAGCCGCGCCTGCGTTGCCGGCTGTCCGGCGTGGGTGTCGAAGCCAGAGAGCGTCACGCGCACGACCGCGACTCCGGCCTGGTTGGCGATCACTTGCGACGCCGTCTTGATCGCGTTGCCGAACGCGTTCTGCGGAAACTCCGTGCGGAAGGAATGATCGGCCGACAGGTGTGTGGCCGCCTGCATGATGTCGGACTCGACCTTGAGGATGTGGGCGAGCGCCTTGTTGCGCGGCTCGCCTTCGCGCGAGGCTAGCCGAGCCCGGCGCAGGAACTGCTCGGTATCGGCGAGCGCGATCGCACGCGTTCCTCCTCCGGCGAGGGGGCCGAGATCGGGCGAGCCGATGATCACGCCGTCGGCTGCGAAGCTCGGAGGGGTCGACGCAACGCTGAAGGTCCGCGTCAGCCAGCCATCCTGAAGGTATTCATCGCTTTTAGACGCCGTGTCCCAGATCTCGATCGAGCGGAAATGCGAAAGGTTCGGCGCAGGGTAGCCCACACCCTGAAGCACCGCGAGCTCGCGATCTTTCCAGAACGGCTGAAGCGGCTCGAGCGAAGGATGCAGGCCGACTGTATCGCTGAGCTTCACGACCTGGTCGCGCGCAATCGCGAGCTTCGGCCGCAACGCGTAGTACGTCGGATTCGCGTAGGGGACCAGCGTGTTGAGCCCATCGTTGCCGCCCTTGAGCTCGATCAGCACCAGGAGCTTGCCGTAATCGGCGCCCGCCGGCGCCGCCCCCCAAGCAAGATTCGGCGCCGCTGGCAGCGTCAGCAACGGCGCCGACGCGGTGAGTCTCAGGAAATGCCGACGGTCCATGGCGTGTCTCCGCGTCACTTGAGCTGATACGAGGCGTCGAGGACTATGCCGCGCACCAGGGCGATCGGCCCGTCCCTCGGGTCGGGTGGGCTCTGAGGCGCCGCCGCCAGCAGCAGCCTGGTTACTGCGTCAGTGCGCGCCGTCGCGTTGCCTGCCGACTGGAACTGCGCCAGCCACGTCCCTCCATCGAATTGAAGAGTCGAGATCCCACGGTCCATGGCTTTCATGAATTGGAGCTGACGCATCTTGTCGGGATCCTGTGCCCCGGCAGGCGCGATCGCCTGCCTCGGCGGCTGCATGGTTCGTTCATCCGGCGCCGCGATCATCGGGATGGCGTCAGCCGATCGGAAGACGCGATCGAGAAAGGCTTTTCGCGCGAGCAGCGTGGTCGAATTGATCCAGGCCTCCTGACCCGGCCAGCCCTTCACATTCGGGGGCGAGAAAAGGTTCTGGCCCATGCCGGCCGCGGCGACTGCGAAGGCGATCGGCTCGGCGGGCTTCAACTCGAACTGCCTGAGCGTGCCCACCACCAGATCAACCGGCGACTTGATCAGCGCGCCGCGGTTCCCGGGGGCGTAGAACGCGTCGGAGGTGAGCAAGCCGTGAAGCGCAACCTTGATGTCGTAGTGCGATTCCCGGAAACGCTTGGCGATGCGGCCGACCTCGGCGGCGTCGGGATCCGGAGAGACGAACTCCCGCCACAGCTTGCGGGTGATGAACTCGGCGGTCTGTGCCTGTGCAAGCAGGATATCCAGCACCTGATCGCCGTCGAAGTCGCCGGCGCGACCGAGGACGGCCTTCGCGCCGTAGTCGTGGATGAAGGGCCTGAACATGAACTCGCCGGTCTTGCGATCCAGGCTCCAGCCGGTGAAGGCGCGGGCTGCCTCCTTGATGTCCTGCTCGCTGTAGCTGCCTTCACCCAGCGTGAACAGCTCCATCGCTTCGCGGGCGAAGTTCTCGTTCGGCGTTCCCTTGCGGTTCTGTGCGCTGTCGAGATAGATGACCATGGCCGGATCGCGGGCGATGGCGTGCAGCATCGCGCCGAGGTTGCCAAGCGCGTTGGCTCGCAAGGTGACGTTCTGCCGGTACATGAGCTGCGCGAGCTTGACTTTCTGCTGGCTGGACACGAAGTGGTTGTGCCAGAACAGCGTCATGCGCTCGGTCAGCGGCGAGGGCGTGTTCAGCATCTCGGCGACCCACCAGCCGCGCAGCTCCAGGCCGTTGCGGACCTGCTCCTGCTGGAAGAGCTTCTTCTCCATCTCCGAGGCGGCGGCGCCCGGACGCGAGGCCAGCGCGGAGTAATCGCTCGTCCACGCCGGGGGCGGCGTTACCGCGGTAGTGCGCGCCTCGGCGAGCAGCTTTCGCACCGCCTGCTCGCGGGTCATCGAGGCGTAGCGTTCGATTTCGGCTTGAGTGGGACCGAAGCCGGTGCGAGCGAGCAGGTGCCGCGCGTCGTCATATCCGAGCACCGGTGCGCCCGCAGGCGCGGCCGCGTAGCACGCCGACGCGAGGGTCAGGGCAAGCAGGGCGAGCAAGAGGCGCATGGGTCTCAGGCGCGAAGCAAGGGATATGCCGCCGCGCTCCATGAACGGCCGAGTGTAGCTGGCAGTTGACCGTGCAGCGGTAAGCGTTTGTAACAGCCTGTTGCGGCTTACCCGCTCACTGGATGACGCGATTGGCGCGAGCCAGCAGCGAGGGGGGAATGACGACCCCAATAGCGCGGGCGGTATTCGCATTGATGACCAGCTCGAACGTCGTCGGTTGCTCGATCGGCATGTCCGCGGGATTGGCCCCTTTGAGGATCGTTGCGGCCCTAGGGCGCGAAGTTGCTGCCGGAACGCTTCCCACCATTCCAGGCGCTCTCCCGCGTCGAACAGGCCGATGACAGTGACCTTAGCGCTCGATTGCGCGTTCGATCGAGGGGCCTGCGCGACCGCCGGGAGCAAGGCTGCAATCGCGGCCAGCAGGTCTACGTCTCACTCGATGTTCTCCCTGTTGCGAACCGGACCGCAGCAGCGGCGAGCATCCCGCCGCGACGTCCCGTTGTCTGGTTAGCGAATTCTCGCACGCCGAGGCCCGGACCCATCCGAGCTTACAGGTGTATGACTCCGCGCCCCAGCTCGATGACCCGCCCCGAAACAAAGATCCGGCCCGACGCATCGACGATGAGGCGCAGCAGGCAACGGCGCCCGACAGCTTCGCCTTGCTTGAGCGAGAGCGTCTGAGGAAGCTTAACGCCGGTCGCGACGAGCCAACCGCCGAGATTGGCGCAAGCCGAGCCGGTGGCGGGATCCTCGACCACCGCGCCGTGCTTGAGGAAGAAGAAGCGGCAGAGCACGTCCTCCGCGCCGTCCCTGGCCCAGACATAGGCCAGGGTACGCCGCGTGCCGTTGGCGTCGGTCGTGGTGCTGTGTTTCGCAAGCAGCGCCGCATCGGGTGCACAGCGGCGTACTGCGGCGCCGCTCGCGAGCGGGATCACGAGTTGCTCGTTGCCGGTGTCGACCCACAGTGGCGTGTTCCCCAGGTCGGTAGGTGCAAGTCCAAGCATCGCTGCCAGCTCGGCGCGAGAAGCGGCGACTTCGCGCGTGCGCGGTGCCTTCGCCTCCAGCGTCCATCGATCGCCGTCGGCAGTCACCGGTACGATGCCTACGCCCATTTCCAGCGTCAGCGCATCGCCGCCGAGCCCCAGCGCGCGCACCACGTGGGCGGTGCCCAGCGTCGGGTGCCCCGCGAAGGGCATCTCGAAGGTCGGCGTGAAAATGCGCACGCGCGCATTCGCCGCGGACGACCGCGTGATGAACGTCGTCTCCGACAGGTTGAACTGCAGCGCAAGGGCCTGCATGGTCGCGGCGGACAAGCCGCTGCCGTCCTCGAACACCGCCAGCGGATTGCCGCCGAGGCGCTCTTCGGCGAAGACGTTCAGGATGCGGAAGGCGTGACTGCTCATCGATGTTGCAGGTCGATTCCAGTGCGGCTCACTCTGCGACGATCTTGTGCTCCGCGGCTATCTGCTTCCACTGTGCGAGCTCGTCCCGGATGCGTCGCGCGAATAGGGCAGGGCTGATCGCTTCCGGCAGCGCGCCGTCCGGCTCGAGCACCTGCGCGAGTTCCGGCGAAGCAGCGATCGCATTGATCTCCTGATTGAGACGCTCGACCACCGCCGGCGGTGTTCCAGCAGGCGCGAACACTCCGACCCAGATGTCGACGCTGAATCCCGGTGCAATGGTCGCCAGCGGTGGCAGGTCGGGAAAGCTCGCGTGCGGCTGGCTCGACGTTACGGCGAGCGCGCGAATCTTGCCAGCCTTCATCAGCGGCGAGATGGTGCTGTAGTTGGAGATCATCACCTGGATCTGCCCGGCTGCGAGATCGACCGCGGCGTTGGCTGCGCCCTTGTAGGGAACGTGAGTCATCCGGATCTTCGCAACGTCGTCGAACAGCTCGGTGGTGAGATGGGCGATCGATCCTACGCCCGCGGTGCCGTAATTCAGCGCTCCAGGCGCGGCTTTCGCCCCTGCAACCACTTCCGCCGGCGTCTTGTACGTCGTGGTCGACGAAACGGCGAGCAGCATCGGACCCCGGCCGACCATCGCCACTGGCGCGAATGCCGCCAGCGGATCGTACGGCAGCTGGGGCTGCGTTGCGGCGGCGGTCAGGAAGCTCGACGATGTCAGCAGCAGCACCGATCCGTCGCGGGGCGACTTGGCCACCGCCTCCGCGCCGATGACCCCGGCAGCGCCACCCTTGTTCTCGACGATGACCGTAGTGCCGAGTCGCGCGCCGAGCGGCGCGGCGATTGCCCTTGCGATGACGTCGTTGCTCCCACCCGCCGAAAATGGCACAACGATCTTGATGGCTCGCGGCATCGTCGGCTGCGCAGCGGCGGGCGGAACCAGCCCCACCCACGCCGCCAGGCTCAATGCAATGCCCCGCCACAGTGCACGCATGACCGTTCTCACAGGACTGCAATGCCGCAATCGTATCCCGTGTCCGAAACCCCCGTCCACGCCTGCGCTTGGGATCGGCTGTAAGGCTGCCTCGCAGCCTCTGCTATGATCGGCGGCCACGTCGACGGAGAAGCGGCCGTGGATTCGCTGCGCATCATCTGTCCTAACGGACATCTCGGCTTCGCGCCGCTGCGCGTGGAGAGCTTCCGGCTCGGCGTCGCCGTGCGGCCGGACTACATCGCCGCCGATTCAGGCAGCGACGACGTCGGTCCGGTGCCGCTGGCGACCGACACGTCGGCGAGTCCGCTCGAATGGCAGATGCAGGATCTGGAGCATATGCTGCTCGCTTCCCGCGAGCTCGGCGTGCCGATGATCATCGGGTCCTCCGGCGACACCGGCGCTAACAGCCGCGTCGATCTGTACGTGCGCATCGTCAGGGATCTGGCGGTGAAGCACGGCCTCTCGCGGTTCAGGCTCGGCTATTTCTACTCGGAGGTCGACAGGGAGAAGCTGCGGCGGCGCATGCGCGCAGGCGAAACGGTGCCGGGGCTCGAGGGCCATCCGGCGCTGACCGAAAGCGAGCTCGACGCCACCGAACGCATCGTGGCGATGGCGGGCGTCCACCCGTTCATCGCGCTCCTGGGGCAGGGCGCCGACGTTATCATCGGCGGCCGCAGCAGCGACAGCTGCGTGTTTGCGGCGCCCGCCATTCACCACGGCTTCCCCGAGGACCAGGCGTACTACCTGGGCAAGGTGCTCGAGTGCGCGTCGTTCTGCGCCGAACCCTATGGCGGCAAGGAAACCGTCCTGGGCGAGATCACCCGGAACGCGGTCGAAGTCACCGCGATGCACCCGGCGCAACGCTGCACGGTGGCGTCGGTCGCCGGCCATGCGATGTACGAGCGCTCCAACCCGTACTTCGAGCACGTCGCCGGCGGCACGCTCGACATGTCCGCGTGCCGATACGAGCAGGTCGCCGAGAAGACCACTCGTGTTACCGGGGCGAAGTTCCGGCCGGCGGACGAGTTTCGCGTCAAGCTCGAAGGGGCGGGCAGGATCGGCGAGCGTTATGTCGGCATGGTCGGCATCCGCGATCCTTACACCATCGCGCACGTGGACGAAGTCATCGGATGGGCGCGCGACAAGGTGCGCGAGCGCTTTGGCGACGGCGGCTACGAGCTTCACTACACGGTTTACGGCCGCGACGGCGTCATGGGAGAGCTGGAACCGTTGCGGGACCGGCCGGCGCACGAGCTGTGCATTCTGGTCCAGGGAGTCGCGCCGACCGCGAACATGGCGGAGGAGGTGTGCCTGATCGGAACTCGGCAGATGTTCTACGCCCGCCTGCCGGACGTTAAGGGCTCGGCCGGTTCGGTCGCGTTCGCGCTCGACGAGGTGCTTCGCGCGAGTCCGGCATGCCGCTGGACGCTCAACCACACGCTGCGCTGCCGTGATCCGCTCGAGCTCTTCCCCACCCACATGACGGCCGCTGGTGGCTAGAGCCCGCTGCAATGAAGACGCACAAGCTCTCACAACTCGCGAAGACGATCCGCAGCAAGAACGCCGGCGTTGACCTCATCACCTTCGACGTCATCTTCGCCAAGCGGGAGACCTACGAGCGCGTCAAGCGGGCGGGGGTGCTCACGCGCGAGACGGTGTGCAGGCTCTATCGCATCGGCCCCGAGCGCATCGCCGATTTCGTCGAGTTCGATCCCGGCAACGCGATCAAGTTCACCATCTACCGGCTGCGGCCGAGCGGCAGTCCGGGAGATCCCGACATTTTCGGGGCGCAGCAGTACGCGCCCCTGCTCGATGTCGAAGTGCCGGACGACGCCGCGAGCGGACCGTGAGGACGCCGACACTCAGCGCGCGCCCGCTGTCGCCGCCTCTGCCGCTTCGATCGCCGCCAGCACGTCGCGCGCCAGCGCCGCGAAGCCTTCGTCGGATATGTCGTGTACCTCGACGCGAAGCGGCGGCTGATCGACCACCGGATAGCGGCCGAGCGAGCGAGCGTAAGTCGGATCGTAATGCTGCTCGAGCAACTCGGTGACCAGCGCGTCCCAGTCGCCCGCGGAGGCGAGCGCTTCCCACCTTGAAAGAGTAGCCTTGCCGTGCAGCGGCGCCAGCGGAGCCAGGCGCTCGCGAAATCGCGTCGCGTCGGCGACGAAATGACCGTAGTCGCGCTTGAGCAGCTCGACGCGCTGCGCTAGCGCGGTGACCAGAAGCAGGCGGCGGCCACGATGCATGCTCTCGAGCAGCGCGTCGGGCAACTGCAGCGCGCCGATGCGCCTGCTCTCGGACTCGACGAACACCGGACGCTCCGGCTGGAAGCCTTCCAGCGCAGCATAGAGGCGGCTCTCGAACCATTTCTGCGAAGGTTGCGGCGCATCCGGCAGATCGCCGAGCAGCGAGCCGCGATGATGCGCCAGGGCTTCCAGATCGAGCGTCTGCGCCCCCGCCGCGCCGAGCGCGGCCAGCAGGCGACTCTTGCCGGAGCCCGTGAGGCCCGAGATCACCGCGAAGTCGTAGCGCGCCGGAAGAGCGGCGAGCTGCGCCACGACATGGCGCCGATATTGGCGGTAGCCTCCGTCGAGCTGCTTCGCGTGCCAGCCGATTTCGTTGAGCACGTGCACCAGTGCGCGGCTGCGCTGGCCGCCGCGCCAGCAATAGACCAGCGGACACCATTCGCGCGGCTTGTCCGCGAACGCGGTCTCGAGCGTCCGTGCGATGTTGCGGGCAACGACCGCCGCGCCCATGCGTCGCGCGGCGAACGGCGAGCTCGCGTAGAGGGTGCCGATGCGCGAGCGCTCCTCGTTGTCGAGCACTGGGTGGTTCGTCGCGCCGGGGATGTGATCGAGCGCGAACTCCGCCGGGCTGCGTACATCGATCCGGTCGGCATAATCGGCAAGCGACCCGACGCCGACGCGCTGCGCGTTCACATGCCGCTCGTTCATCGTCCTCTGCCCGCGGTGTCGAGCAACGGCTTCAGCTCGCGCCACACGTTGTCGAGGAGCTTGGGCTGCGCCGCCGCGACCGGATGGATCCGGTCCCCCTGGAACATCGCGTCGTCCTCGCCGAAACCCTCGAAAAAGAACGGCACCAGCGCGACCCTGTGCGCCTTGGCGACTTCGGCGAAGCTCGCATCGAATCGCTGCACGTACGCCGCCCCGTAATTGGGAGGCATGCGCATGCCGACCAGGAGCACCTGCGAGCCTGCCTTTTGCGCGGCGACCGTCATCGCATCCAGATTCTGGCGCATCGCGTCGACGCTTCCGCCGCGGAGCCCATCGTTGCCGCCGAGCTCGATGATGGTGATGGCCGGGCGATGCCGTGCCAGCAGCGGCTCGAGGCGCGCGCGTCCGCCCGCCGTGGTGTCGCCGCTCAAGCTCGCGTTAACGACCGCGTACGCACGGTGGTCCTGCGCGATCCGCCGCTCGAGCAGCGCAACCCAGCCGCTCCCTGCCGGAAGCCCATAGCCTGCCGAAATGCTGTCGCCCAGAATGAGGATCACCCGCGCGCTTTGCGCGTGCGCGAGCCCCGCCGCCGAAGCGACGGTGGCAAGCAGCGTGGCCAAAAAAAAGCGTCGGAGCATCTTGAATGACGTTGGAGTGACGGAACCATTGTAGAGGTTCCCGTCCCGGGTCCGCAAAGGCAGTTGCCCGAGACTGGAGCCTGCACGCGGTTACAATGCTCGTGCCATCTGAATCCCCTTTCGTAAATGTCCGGCATCGTCATTCGCGCCCAAAGCTTGGGCAAGGAAGTGCGCAGCGGCGACGCGCCGCTCAAGATCCTCGACGACGTGAGCTTCGAGGTCGCTGCCGGCGCCACCGTAGCCATCGTCGGCGCTTCCGGCTCGGGCAAGACCACGCTGCTCGGACTGCTCGCGGGCCTCGACCGTCCGACCACCGGCGAGGTGTGGCTGGGCGACACCGCGCTCAACGGACTTTCCGAGGATGCGCGAGCCGCGTTGCGACAACGCTGGCTCGGCTTCGTGTTCCAGTCGTTCCAGTTGCTGCCTGCGCTCACCGCGCTGGAGAACGTGATGCTGCCGCTCGAGTTGGCCGGGGCCGCGGATGCCGGAGCACGGGCGAGGGAATGGCTCGCGCGCGTGGGCTTGGGCGCACGGCTGACGCATTACCCGAAGCAGCTCTCCGGAGGCGAGCAGCAACGCGTCGCGATCGCGCGCGCGTTCTCGGGCGAGCCGCAGGTCTTGATGGCCGACGAGCCCACCGGCAACCTCGACGAGGCCACCGGAACCGAGGTGGCCGAATTGATGTTCCGGCTCAACCGCGAGCGCGGCACGACTCTGCTGCTGGTCACGCACGACGTTGCGCTTGCATCGCGCTGCGCCCGGCGCCTTGCGCTCGCCGGCGGCAGGCTCGTCGGCGATGAAAGCACAGCGCGATGAACACGCTGCGCCTTGCGCTCACCATGCTCCGACGCGACGCCCGCGCGGGCGAGCTCTCCGTGCTCTTCGCGGCGCTCCTGCTCGCTGTGGCGAGCGTGGGCACCGTTGGTTTCTTCACGGATCGGGTCAAGGACGCGCTCACCAATCAGGCCAACGTTCTGCTCGGCGCCGATCTGCTGCTCTCGGGCGACCGCCCGCTTCCGGACGAGTATGCGAGCGAGGCGCTTGCGCGAGGGCTGTCCGTCGTGCCGGCGATCCGCTTCAACAGCATGGTGCAGCCGGCGGATGGACAGGGGAACGTCGAGGCGCTGCTCACCGATGTGAAAGCGGTCGCGCCGGGGTATCCGCTGCGCGGAGCGATCGTGCTCGCCGATCCTGTCGATCCCCTAGGCCGGCCGGCGCCCGGCATTCCGGCGCCGGGAGAGGCGTGGGTCGACACGCGGCTTGCCGCGCGGCTCGACGTGCGCGAGGGCGGCAAGGTCAAGGTCGGCGACAAGACGCTCGTCGTCACCGCGATCGTGCAGCAGGAGCCAGAAGTCGCAGGCGGATTGCTCACGCTGGGGCCGAAGCTTCTGATGAATCTCGACGACGTCGCGTCGACCGGGCTGCTGCAACCCGGCAACCGCGCCACTTGGCGGCTGCTTGTCGCCGGGCCTGCCACCGACGCTTTCCGCGAATGGGCGAAAGCGCGACTCGGGCGAGGGCAGAGGCTCGAGTCGATCCGCGATCTGCGGCCAGAGGTAAGACAGACGCTCGAGCGTGCAGACAAATTTCTCGGCCTCGCCGCGCTGGTCGCTGCGATGCTCGCGGCCGCCGCAGTTGTTCTCGCTGCGTCGCGCTACCTGCGACGCCACCTCGATGCCGCGGCGATGATGCGTTGCTTCGGGGCTCCGGCGCGCCAGGTGCTGGCGCTGTTCGCCGTGCAATTCGTCGTGCTCGGCCTTGGGGCGAGCGTGACCGGGTGCCTCATCGCGCTCGGCGGGCAGCAACTGCTCGCGGAGCTGCTGCGATCGATGGTTCGCGCGGATCTGCCCCCGGCGGGGTGGTGGCCAGCGGTCGCGGCGGTGGCGACCGGACTTCTGCTGCTCCTCGGATTCGCGCTGCCGCCGCTGATTGCGCTCGCGCGCGTGCCGCCGCTGCGCGTGCTGCGGCGCGACCTGCCGATGCCGCGCGCCGGCGGCGCGCTAGCCTACGCGCTGGGCGCCGCGGTGGTCGCGCTGCTGATCGGCGCCGCGGCTCAGGACGCCAAGACCGGGCTGATCATGATCGGCGGCATCGCTGCGCTGCTCGGCTCGGCGGCGGTCGCGGCGCGAGCGCTCATCGCCGCGCTGCGCCTGCTTCCCCAGCGCGGTTACAGCTGGCGCTATGGGCTCGCCAACCTTCGACGGAGGCCGCTCGGCGCGAGCATGCAGATCGGCGCGCTCGCCCTGGGGCTGCTCGCGCTGCTGCTGCTCACGCTGGTGCGCGGCGATCTCATGCAGAGCTGGCGCGCGAGCCTGCCCGCCGACGCGCCGACCGCATTCCTGATCAACGTGCTTCCCGATCAGGTCGACGGCGTGCGCGCGCTGCTCAAGCGCGAGATCGGCGTCGACGCGCAGCAGCTTCCCATGGTGCGCGGGCGCCTGGTGGCGATCAACGGCGCAGCGTTCGACACCACGCAGCTTCCCGACGAGCGCGCGCGCCGGCTGGGTGAGCGCGAGTTCAATCTGTCGTGGATGAGCGATCTGCCGCCGACCAACCGCGTGGTCGCCGGCCATTGGTGGGGGCCCGGAGAGACAGGCGGCATGTCGCTGGAAGACGGCATCGCCGAGACCCTCGGGATCAAGCTCGGGGATACCCTGACTTGGGACATCGTGGGCGCTCGCGTGGACGCCAAAGTCACGAGCCTGCGCAAGATCGCGTGGGACAGCTTTCGGGTGAACTTTTTCGCGCTGTTCCCTCCCGGCGTGCTCGAAGCGATGCCCAAGACCTACATCACCGCGGTTCGCGCTCCCGCGGGCAACGCCACCTGGCTCACCGCGCTGGTACGCGCCTTTCCCAACGTGCTGGTGATCGACGTCGGCGAGCTGCTGCACCAGGTACAGTCGATCATCGAGCAGGTCGCGCGCGCGGTCGAGTTCGTGTTCCTGTTCACCCTTGCGGGCGGAGTGCTGGTGCTGGAAGCGGCGATCGCCGCCACGCAGGACGAGCGGCGCTACGACGTCGCGGTGCTGCGCACGCTGGGAGCGAGCGAGCGGCAACTCTCGTCGGCGCAGGTGGCCGAGTTCCTGGCGCTCGGCGCGCTCGCAGGGCTGCTCGCGGCCGTTGGAGCGACCGTCATCGCCTACATCCTCGCCGACCGCACGTTCCAGATCCCGTTCCACTGGGATTTGTGGGTGTGGGTGATCGGCATCGTCGCCGGCGCGGCGGGTGTTGCGCTCGCCGGCTGGCTGGGCACGCGGAGCACGCTCAGGCAACCGCCGCTGGAGGTGCTGCGGCAGGTCGCGTGAGCAAGCGCTGGCCGAACGCCTTTCGCCTATACTCTGGCGCATAGCTTCGAACGCCCATGTCGCAGCACCTCGAACCCGGCATCGTCACCGACTTCCGCGATTCGCTGAGCTACGGCGGCTATCTGTGCCTCGATACGTTGCTCGCCGCGCAGAGGCCGCTCTCGGGCAGACCGGACTCGCCGCCGCGCCACGACGAGATGCTGTTCATCATCCAGCATCAGACTTCCGAGCTGTGGATGAAGCTCATGATCCACGAGTTGAAGGCCGCAATTCGCTACGTGCGCTCTGACCAGCTCGACGCCTGCTTCAAGATCCTCGCGCGCGTGAAGTTGATACAGAAGCAGCTCTTCGAGCAGTGGGCGGTGCTGGAAACGCTCACGCCGTCGGAGTACGAGGCGTTCCGCCCGGTGCTTGGTCACTCGTCGGGCTTCCAGTCGGCGCAATACCGCGCCATCGAATTCCTGCTCGGCAACAAGAACGCCGCCATGCTCGAAGTATTTCGCCACGATCCGGCGACGCACGCGGAGCTCTCGACGCTGCTCCAGGCGCCATCGCTCTACGACGAGTTTCTGCGCCATCTCGCGCGGCGCGGGCTGCCGGTGCCTCGCGAATGCACCGAGCGCGACTGGTCCAAGCCGCACGCGCGAAACGCGGCGCTGGTCGGCGTGTTCAAGACGGTCTACGACGATACGCAGCGCTACTGGGACGCCTACGAGATGGCGGAGAAACTGGTCGACGTCGAAGAGAGCTTCCAGCTGTGGCGCTTCCGCCATTTGAAGACCGTCGAGCGGATCATCGGCAACAAGCCTGGCACCGGAGGCTCGAGCGGCGTGCCCTTCCTCAGGCGCGCGCTGGAGCACTCGTTCTTCCCCGAGTTGATCGACGTGCGAACCGCGATCGGCGCAAGATGAACGCCCCATTCAATACGACTGAAGCGATCGAAGCCGCGGTCGCGGCGCTCGGTCCCGGGCCGCTTACTGCCGAAGGAATCGCGCGGCATATCGTTCCGCTGTTCTCACGCACGCTCGCCAACCGCGAGGTCTACCTCGCCAACCACTCGCTCGGCCGCCCGCTCGACGCCACTGCGAGCGACGTGGCGGAGGCGGTGGCGCTGTGGCAGACACGGCTCGGCGAGGCGTGGGACGCCTGGTCTGCGGAGATGCAGGCGTATCGCGCGCGGCTGGCTCGGCTGCTGGGCGCGCCGCGCGCCGACTGCGTGGTGCCCAGAGCGGGCGCGGGGCAGGGCCTGCGCGCGATCCTCAACATCTACGACACGGTGCCGCGCGTCGTCGCGACTCGAGGCGAGTTCGATTCGATCGACGTGATCCTGCGGCAGTACGCGCGACGTGGCCGCATCGCGCTCACTTTCGTCGAGCCGCGAAAAGATGCGATGTTCGTCGCGGAGGATCTTTTCGCCGCGGTGCGCGGCGGCGCCGATCTGGTCGTTGTCTCTCACGTCGTGTTCGACACCGGCCAGATGCTGCCGGATATGCCCGAGCTGATCCGAGCCGCGCAGCGGAGCGGTGCGCGAGTTCTCGTCGACATCTACCACACGCTGGGGGTCCTGCCGGTGAACATCTCGGCGCTCGACGCCGATTTTGCCATCGGGGGTTCGTACAAGTACCTGCGAGGGGGGCCCGGCGCCGGGTATCTCTACCTGCACCCACGCCATCTCGACGGCTCGCTCTCGACGCTCGATGTCGGCTGGTTCGCCAAGCGAGAGCCGTTCACGTATCAGCGCCCCGATCCGCCGCAGTGGGGACCTGGAGGGGACGCCTGGCTCGAGGGCACGCCGCCGGTGTTGACGTCGTACCAGGCTCGCGCAGGGCAGATATTCACGCTGGCGATCGGAGTGGAGCGCCTGCGCCAATACTCACTTATCCAGCAACGCCGCCTGGTCGCTCTGCTTGAGCAGCGCGGTATCAAGGCGATGGGAGGAAGCAGCGATCGCGGCGCCTTCGTCGTCATCCGCTTCGACGTGCTCGGCGCTGCGGTGCGCTGCGCGGATGCGCTTGCGGCGCGCGGCATCGTCGCCGACGCGCGCGGTTACTGGCTACGCATATGTCCCGACCTTCTGACGACCGACGACGAGTTGGAACGGGCCAGCGCTGCCATCGGCGAACTCGTGTCGCGAATGCGGTGATCAACCTTGCCTGACCTGCAGAGGACTGATGTGACCTGACGGGCAATGTCCGGTTTGTCAGGGAGAGCGGCCATCGAGGGAAGGAACGGAGTCGGCCTATTCTGTTGAAAAACTGCTCAAGACTTAGGCAACAAAATTTTTTCGGGGTGGTAAACCATCACCCGAGCGCGTAGCGTTCAATGGCGGCCGTTCTACGAGGTCGATTTTTTGCGCTGTTACCCTTCTGCTCGG
>DASPTZ010000047.1:0-2733 GCA_035623155.1 Casimicrobiaceae bacterium
GGCGCGCTTCTCGCGATCGACAACGCTACGGGCGGCATCAAGGCCATGGTGGGTGGGCGCGACTTCAACGATTCGAAGTTCGACCGCGCTACGCAGGCGCTGCGGCAGGTGGGATCGTCGTTCAAGCCGTACGTCTACACAGCGGTCATCGACGAAGGCGGGAGCCCCGACGACACGATCCTCGATGAGCCGGTCAGCTTCGAGACGCCTTCAGGGGAGTATTCGCCGCACAACTACGACGAGAGGTTCGAGGGCATCATTACGCTGCGGCGGGCGCTGGCGCAGTCGCGGAACATTCCGGCCCTGAAGCTGGCCAATAAGGTCGGGATCAAGAACGTGATCGAATATGCGGGACGATTCGGCATCACCACCAAGCTGCCGCCCTATCTGCCGGTGGCGCTGGGGTCGGCGGAAATCACGCTGTTCGAGCAGAGCTCGGCTTACAGCGTTTTTCCGAATGATGGCGTGCGCATTACGCCACGCTACATCACGCGCGTGACCGACTACGAGGGGCGCGTGCTGGAGGAAGATTTTCCCGAGGTGAAGGATGTGATCAGCGAGCGCACGGCACGCATCATGACCTCGATGCTGCGCGAGGTGGTGCTGCATGGGACGGCGATTGCCGCGGCGAAGCTGCCGTTTCCGGTGGCGGGCAAGACCGGCACGACCAACGATTTCACGGACGCGTGGTTTGTGGGATTCTCTCCTACCATTACTTGCGGGGTGTGGGTCGGCTACGACGAAAAGAAATCGCTGGGCGCGAAAGAGACGGGTGCGCACGCGGCCCTGCCCATCTGGATGAACTTCATGACCGCGGCGATGTCGGGGAAAGACGCGGGGGATTTCCAGCCTGCGCCGGCGACGGAGCACGCGGGGCAGAAGGTCGACACGCCCGATACGGCGCCGGCGACGGAAGAGTCGCACTGACGGTCTACGCGTGGGGCATCAGCCGGGTAAGAACCTTCCAGTATGAGACCGGGGCGAGGCGCTCGATCAATGAAAGAACCTTGGCGTCCGTGCCAACGATGATGCGCGACTGGCGGCGCTCAATGCCCTTGACGATGATCTCGCCGGCGACGGCAGGCGGCATGCGCAGTGCTTTTTTGATGCGGGCCTTCCTTTGCGCGATGTCTTCCGGAGTTGCGGTTTTCGCTATGCGTGCGCTGTCGGCGATGGAGGTGGCGACTCCTCCGGGGTGGACCACGGTGATGCCGATGTGCGAGCCGGCAAGTTCATGGCGCAGGGCGTTGGAAAAGCCGCGCACGGCGAACTTGCTCGCTGAATACGCCGTCTGCCCGGGCGGTGAGATCAGGCCGTAGAGGCTGGAGAGATTGACCACGCGGGCGTCGTCGCTTTTTTTCAGCAGCGGCAGGAAGGCGCGCGTCATGCGGACTACGCCCCAGAAATTGATCTCGAACAGCCACTCGAAATCTTCTTCGCTGGCCTCGTCGAAGGTGCCGCCGATGGCGACTCCGGCGTTGTTGACCAACAGGTCGACTCCCGGATGTTGTGCCATGACCGCTTGCGGGAAGGCCGCCACAGCCTGACGGTCGGCGACGTCGACGCGATGCTGGCTTATGCGGATGGCATGGGCCGATGCGATCTCGGCGGTCTGGGAGAGTCCTGCCTCGTTCAGGTCGGCGAGCGCCAGGTGACAGCCGCGCTGCGCAAGCGAGATCGCGATCGCGCGTCCGATGCCGCTGGCGGCGCCGGTGACCACAGCGGTTCGATTGGTGAGCTTCATCGTGTCTGACATGCGCGCTAAGCCTCGACGGACGCCGCGTTCGGTCGGCGGGGCGTGAACTCCAGGGAGCCATCCTCGAGCCGGCCGAAGCGCAGAGCCATCAGATCGAGGGCGTAGTTCTGGTTCAGGCGCCAGGGTTTCTTCGATCCCTGCCGGGGAAGATGCGGCAGCGCACGCTGCACGTATCCCGAAGTGAAGCTCAGCGCGGGCTCTTCGGTGATGGAGGGATCGCGCCGGCGCGGTGTGCAGGAGGCGTAGCCGTGGTGGTCCATGAAGTTCAGGAGGCGGCAGACATATTCCGTAGTGAGATCGCATTTCAGCGTCCATGAGGCGTTCGTATAGCCGAGCGCTGAGGCCAGGTTAGGGACGTCGCTGCTCATCATGCCTTTGTAGGTCATGGTTTTCGCAAAGTCGACCGGCACTCCATCGACGAAGACCTGCATTCCTCCCATCAACCTCATTTTCAGGCCCGTAGCAGTGACGATGATGTCGGCGTCGAGTTCTGTGCCAGAGCGCAAGCGTATGCCGCGCTCGGTGAACGTCTCAATCTCGTCGGTCACAACCGACGCCTTGCCGGCGCGGATCGCGGCGAACAGATCGCCATCGGGAACGAGGCAGAGGCGCTGGTCCCAGGGATTGTAGCGGGGGTTGAAGTGCTTGGCGACGTCGTAGTCGGGACCGAGCTGAAGCTGGGCGAACTTGAGGATGGATTTCTTCGTGGCGTCGGGTTTCAGGCGCGCCACGCCGTAGAAGTACATCTGCAGGAAGATGTTCTTCCAGCGCGAGAGCGCGTGCCCGAGCCCGCCCGGAAGACGGCGGTGCAGCCAGTTGGCAATCGCGTCTTCGGAGGGCCGGGTGACGACGTACGTGGGCGAGCGCTGCAGCATGGTCACGTGCGCCGCTTTGTCGGTCATGGCCGGAACGAGCGTCACGGCGGTGGCACCGCTGCCGATGACCACGACGCGCTTGCCCGCGTAATCGAGATCCTC
>DASPTZ010000048.1:0-6611 GCA_035623155.1 Casimicrobiaceae bacterium
CGTGCCGCCGCCGCCGCTCTTGGTGTAGAGCTGCACATGCGGGCGCAGTTTCTTCATATAGTCGAAGGCCTTGGTCTCGTCGCGGCCGTTGACCTCGAGAATCGAGAAGATCCGAGTCACCGCCGTGCCCGAGGTTCGCGCGTCGGCCATCTGCAGCATATTCTTGTACGCCGGATTGAGCAGGTCGCTCCACGAGGCCGGCGCCTTGAGGTTGTTCTCCTTCAGGAACTTGTCGTTGGTCATGAACACCAGCGGGTCGTCGGCGATGGCGATCCATTGCCCGTCGGCTTGCTTGAAGCGCGCCGGCAGCTTGGCGAAGGAGGCGGGCTTGTACGGCTCGAACACGCCTTCGGAAACGCCTGCGGCGAAGGTCTCGACGGGACCGCCGAAGAGGACGTCGACGCGCGGATTGTTCTTCTCCGCGATGACGCGGGCCAGCGCCTCGCCGGAGGAGAAGCGCACGAAGTTGACCTTGATGCCGGACGCCTTTTCGAATTCCTCGAACATCGGCCGCGCCCAGTTCTCCGGCCAGATCGAGTAGACGTTCAGCGGCTCTGCGGCGAGAGCCGGCAGTCCGAGCAGGCACGCGAGGCCACAGAGCAGGGGAACCGCTTTGTGCGCGTGGCGACTCAGGCCGGTGAAGAGCTTCATGGCGATTCCTCCGCTGGGATTTTGCCGCCGTTGGGCACGCGGTCTTAGGTGGCAGGGAACGTTACCGGACTTGGTCGAGCGAAGTCAACCGACGTTCGCGGTTCTCCCACGAGTGCCCTTCGCAGGACGTAGCGACTGGAAGCGACAGGAGCGATTCAACTGCGCTCCTCGGCAGCCGATGGTAAGCTAGCGCCTTCCCCTGCATTTCGGCTCGTCCATCCGGAGTCTCACATGCCCGGCCTGCTCCCGAACGTCGATCCCGACGGTCTGCTCGAATTCTCCGTGGTCTACACCGACCGCGCGCTGAACCACATGTCGCAGAAGTTTCAACGCGTGATGCGAGACGTCTCCGGCGTGCTCAAGGAGGCCTATGGCGCACGCTCGGCGGTCGTCGTGCCGGGCAGCGGTACGTTCGGTATGGAGGCGGTGGCGCGGCAGTTTGCCACAAATCGTCATTGCCTCGTCATTCGCAACGGCTGGTTCAGCTTCCGCTGGTCCCAGATCTTCGAGATGGGGCGAATCCCGTCGTCCTGCACGGTGCTCAAAGCCCGCCGCGCGAAGCCCGGCGCGCAGGAGCCGTTCGCGCCGCCGCCGATTGGCGACGTCGTGGCCACGATCCGAGCCGAGAAACCGGCGCTCGTGTTCGCCCCGCACGTGGAAACGGCTGCCGGGATGATCCTCCCCGACGACTACCTGCGCGCCATGGCCGACGCTGTGCACGAAGGAGGCGGAATGCTGGTTCTCGACTGCATCGCCTCGGGCGCCATGTGGGTCGACATGAGGTCTACCGGTGTGGACGTGCTCATAAGCGCACCCCAGAAGGGCTGGAGCGGATCGCCCTGCTGCTCCTTTGTGATGCTCTCGGATTCCGCGCGTGCCAGGATCGAAGCGACGACGAGCACGAGCTTCGCCGCCGACCTCAAGAAATGGCTGCAGGTCATGGAAGCCTACGAAGGGGGCTCGCACATCTACCACACGACGATGCCTACAGACGCCCTTGCGCGCACACGCGACGCGATGCTCGAGACGCGCGCACGCGGCTTCGCGAAGCTGCGTTCCGAGCAGGAAAGACTCGGCGGCGCCGTGCGTGCATTGCTCGAGGGACGCGGCTACGTGAGCGTCGCGGCGCCAGGTTTCAAGGCCCCCTGCGTGGTGGTGAGCTACACCGACGATGTCGGCTTGCACACCGGTAAGACTTTCATCGCGCTCGGCCTGCAGACTGCGGCTGGCGTGCCCTTGCAATGCGATGAGGGAGCAGACTTCAGGACCTTCCGCATCGGCCTGTTCGGCCTGGAGAAACTCGGGCACATCGAGCGAACCGTGAGCCATCTCGATGAGGCGCTGCGCGCGGTTGCAGGCGATCGTCAGCGGTTGACGGCTGCCGACTAGCGGCAGGGGACGCCGGCGCAGGCGTCTGCCTCCTGGCTCGTTTGCCAAGGACGGAAACTCGGTCGAAAGTCGCCCTTCTGTCCAGCGCCCGGGAAGAAAGTAGTAGGCAGTGAAGCCGACCCGCAATCCCGACTCGGCACGCGGCAACTGGTACGTCGATACCGCATGCATCGACTGCGGGGCATCGCGTCATGTGGCGCCTGGTCTCATCGTCGAGCGAAACGGCAAGAGCGTGTTCGCGCGGCAGCCGACGACACCCGAGGAGCGGCTTGCAACCTGGCGCGCGGTGCTCGTGTGTCCGACCGCCTCGGTACGCAGCGAAAAGAAGCAGCCGCGCCCGCAAGTCACCATCTTTCCGCAGGAGCTAACCGAGGGAGTGTGGCGCTGCGGGTTCAACGCGCGCTCGTCCTTCGGGGCAAACTCCTACTTCGCCGCACGCCCGAGCGGCAATCTCCTGGTCGATTCGCCGCGCTTTGCGACGGAGCTGGTGAAGTGGTTCGAGGATGGCGGCGGCATCGCCCACATACTCCTCTCGCACCAGGACGACGTTGCCGACGCGGGCAAATACGCCGAGCGGTTCGGCGCGCGCGTTTGGATCCATCACGACGATCGGTCCGCCGCGCCGTATGCAACCGACCTCCTCGAGGGCGAGTCTGCGCGCACGATCGCGCCGGGCCTCGTCGCAATCCCGGTGCCCGGACACACCCGTGGCAGCGTCGTGTACCTGCTCGACGATCGCGTGCTCTTCGCCGGCGACTCGCTCGCCTGGAGTATGAGAGCGCAAGACCTCGTCGCTTTTCGCGATGCATGCTGGTATTCCTGGAGTGCGCTCACCGCATCGCTTGCCAAGCTCGCCGATTATCGCTTCGAGTGGCTCCTGCCCGGCCACGGATGGCCGGCACATCTGGCCGCAGAGGAGATGAACGCGCGGCTGCAAGCACTGGTCAGCCGCATGGGCAAGGGTTAGAGCGGCTGCGGGCTGCCGATCAAGCATGCCGGTTGGTCCGGCGACTTGCTGGCTGAATATGATACGCTACCGTTGCGTTTTGTTTCGGAACGTGCTAGCGTAGTCGCGCCATATCGGCAGTTCCGGGAGCACACCATGAACCGTGCCAAAGCCGCTGCGTTCAGCGCTGTTGTCTGTCTCGTTCTTGCTCTTGCGCCGGCCTCGTCGGCTCTTGCCGATCAGCATGGAGGAGGGCACTGGGGCCATGGCGGCGGGTGCCACGGCTGCTGGTGGCCGGTATACGGCCTCGCCGCGGCCGTCGCCGGCACCGCAGCTTTGGTCGTCAACACCGCGGCGGCGATCGTCACCGCACCCATTGCCGCGGTCGCGGCGGCAGCGAATCCGCCGTATTACGCGCCGACTCCCACGTACGGCGCTCCACCGCCGGCTTATTATGCTCCGCCAGCGTACGGCCCACCCGTAACCTATGCGCCATCGGGGTATTACGGTCCGCCGGCACGTGCTTATTACGCCCCGCCTCCGCGTGTCTACTACTACGGGCCGCCGGCGCGTGCTTACTACACCCCTCCGGCCTACCCGGCGCCCCAGGGCTACTATCCCGCGCCGCCTGCGCCCGTCGCGACCTACCCGTACGACCGCGGCGGTTGATGCCGGGCGCGATGACGCCTCCGAGACGGCGCCGTCGGCCACCGGATCACCCGGGCAAGCCCCCTCCCTCCCCGCGCCGCGGCGGTCGCCCGTCGCGAGCCCAGGCGCAGCAACTCGGCGAGCGGATTCTCGACGTCGCGACGCGCCTGTTCATGGCGCACGGGTACGGTGCTACGAGCATTGAAGAGGTCGCGCGACGGGCGCGAATCTCCAAACGCACCTTCTACCATCGCTTCCGCGACAAACCCGAGATCTTCGTCGCAGTCGTCCATCGCATCGTCGACCGCTTGCGTCCGCCCGCCGATTTCCCGATGCTCGAGGGCAGTCTCGAGGAAATCCTGCGGCGGATGGCAGGGCTCATCCTGCGCGCAGCGCTCTCGCCCCAGGCCATCGCACTGAATCGGATGTTGGTCGCGGAGTCGGGAAAGTTCCCGAAGCTTGCCGCGCTGGTGGCCGAGCGCGGAGTGAGCAAGGAAGCGATCCGGTTCATCGCCGGTATCCTCGAGCGCGAAGCTCAAGCGGGAAAGCTTGCGCTCGACAACCCGACATTCGCGGCGCAGCAGTTTCTTTACATGATCATCGCGCTGCCGCAGCGCCGCGCCATGGGATTCGGCGCGCCGATGACGCCCCCCGAGATCGACGCCTGGGCGAGCGACGTGGTGAACCTGTTTCTCAACGGCTGCCGGCGCTAAGCGCGTGAAAGACGAAGCGCTCCGCCTTGCGTCGTTGGTTAGCGCGCCGCATGGCGGGAGGCGGACTTTCGACGCCGCTGTCGTGCCGGGACATGAAGCCGCACGTCGCTCGGCAGCCGGCAAAGGTGAATATTCCATTGCACTGCACAAATCACCCGCCGTACGATCGCAGGGCAAGACTCAAACTTCGGGGCACCTGGATATAGCCCGTCTGCCTAAAGTCTTATCCGCGGTCGGGATATGATGCAGTCTGGTTGCATCGAGCGCGGAGGAGGAATTGCATGACGTGGCTTGAACATCACGAACGGAGCACCAAGCTCGCGGCGGCTGCGCGCAGCCTGCTCCGTCTCGGCGATCCGCGGAAGGCCGAGGTGCTCTACGAGAAAGCCGCGGCCGAAGCAGAGCGTGCCATGGCGCTCGTCCCCAGCGACAAGCACGTCACGTTCGGCGTGATCGCAATGCTCGCGCACCGTCTGTGGCGCCGCGCCCGCCGCAGCGATGACGCGGCTCGTGTGGCAGCGCTCATTCGCGGTTCGCCGGAGCTCTTTCCGGTGACGGTGAGTCCCGCCGAAGGAACGGCGACCCCGCCGACGCACAAGCGCACCTGAGTCCAGAAACACGATTCACGCCTCGGCGCCGCGCGAGCCCGCATGCCGGCCGGGCGATCCAACGGCGGCTTGTCGCGCGCGTGGGCTCCTCATCCCATCGGCTCGAGTCTACCCATGAATCGAGTGGCGCCAGCCACCCGAATCAGCGCTGCGACAAGCGGTCCGCTTGAGCAAGGGTTGCCGGCAAGAGCTTTCCTAGCCATCGCGGTAGCGCAGCGGCAGCTCTGTGTTGCGGGCGACCGCCAGTAACGCGGATGCAGCCTCGTCGAGGCGCGTCTTCCCCGATTCATCGGGCAGTGCCGGAATGGACACGACCACACCGCGCTCAAGGTCTGACAGACTTGCCGAGACGATCTGGTCCGGCTCCATGCGCGGCACCTTGCTCATGTCGATACCCTGGCGGGAATGAAATTCGCTACGCACGACCCCTGGGCACACGACCTGCACCTTGACGCCGGTACCGACAAGTTCGGCCGCAAGAATCTCCGCAAACGTTACGAGGAACGCCTTGGTGGCGGCGTAGAGCGCACGCTGCGGCAGGAACGGAGCCCGAGCGGCACCACTGAATGCCAGCAGTGAAGCCACGTTGATAATGCTGCCGCGGCCTCGCCCGAGCATCCCCGGCACCACGGCGCGAGTCAGCAGCACCGGCGCGAGGGCGTTGACATCGACGAGCTCTCGGGCACGCTCCGCTGGGAGCTGCGCGAATGGCATATAGTGAGCGAGCCCGGCATTGTTTATGAGCAAATCGACTGGCAGCGGCTCGATCTGCTCGGTCACCCGCTGCAAGTCCTCTGCACGGCCCAGGTCAGCGACGACACTCCTCACTTTGACGCCACGGTCGGCGAGTTCGCGCTCGAGTTCGTTCAGCCGATCGGCTCGCCGAGCGATCAGCACAAGGTCCATTCCGTCGGAAGCCAGCCGCTCCGCATAGCTGCGGCCGATCCCCGAAGATGCCCCGGTCACTACCGCGAGAGCCGCCATCACTCGCCCCTTATGAAAGACGCACTATCCTGCAAACCATAAGTCGGAAAGCACCGAAGCGGCAAGTCGCATTACATGGTCACACCTTGCGGTGCTGTGACGAGAGTGCACTTGCCATCAGGAGCAGGAGTAGCCCGACGCAAGCCCAGCCGAATACGTCTCCCACCTGCGAATAGACCGTCGGTCCGGACGTTGGCACGGGTGCCTGAGTCACGAGCAATGGGGCCGTCGGTCCGCTGGGCGCCTCTGCCAGCACGCGTCCATAGCGGTCACTGACGCTCATTGTGCCTTCGCGAGCGGCGCGTACAAGAGTAAAGCCGCCCTCGACGCCCCGAAGCATGGCCATGCGACCATGAAGCCAGCCGTCCTCTCGAAAATCCCAGGCAGGAGCCAACACCAGACCCGCACGACCTGCGCCCAGGCTGCGACTTACATCGACAAAATCAAAGTCCTTGCAGATCGCCCCGCCGAGACGATGTCCGCCAACCTCCGCAATCAGCGCGGGACTGGTGCCAGGGGTGATTCTCGGGAACTCGAGGCCCGGAATCAGGTGCTGTTTGTCATAGCTCAGGGCGCGGCCATCGGGGGTGAACAAGAGCAGGACATTGCGCAACTTCGTCGCATCGGCGACCCGGAATCCAACCGCAAGGCTCATCTCCGAAAGTCGAGCCA
>DASPTZ010000049.1:0-7215 GCA_035623155.1 Casimicrobiaceae bacterium
GGTCGAGCACGATCTGGTTGCCGCGCTGCGCGGTTTGAGCGACGACAAGCGCGGCTGGCAGGCTGAAAAGCGCTACGTCAGGTGCCAGAGCTGCCGGGCGATCTCGGTTCTCGATCCGCAACGCCAGGCGCAGCGATGCGAGTTCTGCGGCTCGGCGCAGCTGGTGCCCTACGAGCAGACCAAGGATGCTTTTCGTCCCGAGAGCGTCCTGCCGTTCAGGGTGAGCGAGGATCGCGCGCGAGACGGCATTCGCGCGTGGTACAGCAAGCTCTGGCTGGCGCCGAGCGCGCTCAAGCGCCGGGCGCTGACCGACACGGTGAAGGGCATCTACCTGCCGTACTGGACCTTCGACGCCCACGTCGACGCCACGTGGACGGCGGAGGCCGGACACTACTACTACACGACGGAGACGTACACCGATGGCAGCGGGCGCACGCAGACACGCCAGGTTCAGCACGTGCGCTGGGAGCCGGCGGCCGGGCGAGTTCAGCACTTTTTCGACGACGACCTTGTGTGCGCTTCGGTTGGGGTGCACGAGGCGCTGCTGCGCGGGATCGAGCCCTTTCCCACCAAGGAGCTTGTGCCCTACGACGCCGGCTACGTCGCGGGATGGGTGGTCGAGCGCTATCAGATCGACCTCGTTTCCGCCGCCAAGGCCTCGCGCGAGGCGATGGATGCCCAGCTCAGGCAGATGTGCGCCTCGCAGATCCCCGGCGACACGTACCGCAATCTGGATGTGCGCGCGAACTACTCGGGACAGACCTTCAAGCACATCCTCGCGCCGGTGTGGCTGCTCAGCTACAACTTCGGCGCCCGGGCGTTCCAGGCCGTGATGAACGGGGTCACCGGCGCGATCCGGGGCGAGTACCCGAAGAGCTGGATCAAGGTGACGCTGCTCATCATCGGCATCTTGATCGTCGTGGCGATCGCGATGTCGTTGGGGAGCCACCGGTGAGCGCGGCTTCGCTCGCGACTCACTGCCGCAGGCCGAGCGGCTGTACCCGGTAGTCGAGGCGGCTGCCCTGGGCGCCGGCCTCCCACATCAGGCAATAGGTCTGCTCCCGATCTGCTTCGAAGAGTCCGGCTTCGTCGACCGCCGACGATATGTCGATCGGCATGATCACCACGCTGCTCTCGTGGAAATGAACATTGAACGCCACCGGAGGCTGAGCCGTGAACCGATAGCCGATGCGCTCGCCGGGGAAGAGCCTCACGCACTCTTCGTGTATCCCATAGGCAGCGAGCTCGACGCCCGTCACAGTCTTGGGCGATGACAGCCTCAGCGCATCGGTCGTGCAGCTACAAACCAGCGCGATCGAAGCAAACACGCAAAAGAGCGCCGTTCCCTGCGCTGGCCGGTGCGCAGCGGGGCTATTCACGCCTTCGGTGCCGGGAGGGCACGCTAGTCCCGGTGCGCTCAACGCCGCCGCTGCCGCCGCGCCTGCCAGTCTTCGACCAGCATCGCCCAGCGCTCATGATCGCGCCAGCGCCCATCGATCTTGAGATAGCGGCGCGAAAAACCTTCTCGCACGAAGCCGCCTCGACGCACCAGTGCGATCGAGCGCCGATTCGCCGGCTGGATGTTGCACTCGACCCGATGCAAACGCAGGTGCAGGAATGCGTAACGCACCATGAGCTGCAGGCCTTCGCGCATGTAGCCGCGACGCGCGTGGGGCGCGAGCGCGTAGTAACCGAGATATCCGCTCTGGAGAACGCCGCGGAATATTTGCGACAGATCGAACACGCCGGCAATCGCATGGTCTTCGTTGCGGCACACCAGGAGCGTTTTGAATGCTGGGCTCCTGCAGCGCGCGAGCATCGCCGAATAGGTTCGAGTAGTAGCCGGTGGCTGTGTCCACGGCCGATGGATCGAGCGGCTGGCGCGCACCGCAGCGCAGAAGACCCTGGCGTCGCCGGGCAATGGCCGGCGCAGATACACAGCGGATCCGACGACGAGCGCGGATTTGGGCGCTGGCATAATGCAGATTCTAGCAAGGTGCCCGGAACCGTCGGAAACACGCGCCTGTAACAGCCAATTCAAATGAGCAAGTGGGTGGAGGGCCGGATCGTCGGCAATCGACACTGGACCGAGCGGCTCGTCTCCCTGCAGGTGGCGGCGCCCGAGGTGACATTCGTCGCAGGACAGTTCGCGAGACTCGCGCTGCCCGCGCCGCCCGGGTCGAAGGAGGCGATGCTCGGCCGGCCTTACTCGTTCGTCAATCCGCCGCAGCAGCCGCAGCACGAGTTCTACTTCAATGTACTCCCCGAGGGGCCGCTCAGCCCGCGACTGGCGCGCCTTCAGCCGGGAGCGCCGGTGTGGCTGCTCGATCGCGCCAACGGTTTTTTCACGATCGCCGAGTTGCCCCCGGCCGATGCGCTGTGGTGCCTTGCGACAGGCACTGGGCTGGGACCCTATCTGTCGATGTTGCGCACCGCCGAGCCGTGGGAGAAATTCGAACGCGTCGTCCTCGTGCATGCGGTGCGTTACGCGGAGGACCTCTCGTACGGCGAAGCGATCGCAGGCGTCGCCGCCGAGCATTCCGGCCGCTTCAGCTTCGTACCGTTCGTGAGTCGCGAAGCGCATCGCGGCGCGCTCCCGGGCCGGATTCCCGAGGCGATCGTCGACGGACGCCTGGAGGCGTGGACAGGCGTGCCTCTAACCGCCGCAAACTCGCACGCCATGCTCTGCGGCAACCCCGACATGGTGCGTGACACGCAAGCGGTGCTGGAGGGGCGCGGCATGCACCGCCATCGGCGGCGTGAGCCGGGGCACTTCACGGTCGAGACGTACTGGTAGCGGCGCGAGAGCCCGGCGAGGGGCCCCACGCGAAGCGTGGGGATCGACGGGGAATTGCGAGTCGGCGCGGCGGCCGACACTCGGCGCGCCATTCACGCGTGAGGTGCGAGGAGGCCGCGGCCGCGAGCAGCGAGAGGGGTCCCTGCGCGGCGAAGCGCGCGGGGTCGAGCGTCCGGGTTCAGCCTTTCACCTCCAGAAGCTCGACGTCGAAGATCAGCGTGGCGTTGGGTGGGATGACACCGCCGGCTCCGCGGCCCCCGTAGGCCATGTCGGGAGGGATGATCAAGGTGCGCTGGCCCCCGACCTTCATGCCGGCCACGCCTTCGTCCCAACCGCGGATGACTTTGCCGGCACCCAGAACAAACTCGAACGGCTTCGAACGGCTCCGCGACGAATCGAATTGGGCGCCTTTCTGACCCTGTGCGAGAGGGTCGTAGAGCCATCCCGTGTAGTGAACAACCACGGTTTTGCCCTTCGCTGCCTCGGGGCCAGCCCCCGGCTTGACGTCGATCTTTTGTAGCTGCATAACAGTGGCATCCATTTTGCTTGACATTGGTGCAACGCCCTTTTCGGGAGCTTGGCCTATGGCGACGTCGACTGGGCCCATGCAGCAGAGGAGACCCATCATGAAGGCGAGTACCCCAAAGTGCGCAGGTTGGGCGCAGACGTCCATGTCATCCTCACGGGTAATGGCAGCGGCGGATCCGCGCCCTGGGAGTCGCGTAACGAAAGGTAACACGAGTTCTCCGTCGCATTTTTGCGCGGGAGAAGGTTTTGGGCTATAAGTCAACGTTCCTCTTGATTCGTCCGGCGCCGCGTACGATCGAGCCTCGATGAGCACGAACACTCGTGCCGGTCGGCTTCGCCCCGACCGGCGTCCGGCCCAAGGCAAGTCATCCGCACCGATGAAATCGATGTTCGCATTCTTGTCGCCTCAAACCAAGGACTCGGCGGACCCGTTGCAAAACGCCAAGTCGGCGGCGGCGTGGCTGCGCCAGCTTCCGGCGCTCGATGTCATCGGCAGGCAGCAGCACGTCATCCAGGCGCTCGATACGATGCGCAAGGCTCAGCCGGTCATCGATCTCAACCGAGTCGCCGGTATCCAGTTCGTCGACGCAGCCCTCGGCGCCGACCGCCGCCAGCTCATCAAGCAATACATCGAGAACGTCGACAACTCGCCCAAGCTGGCCGATCGCATCTGGCAAGCGCTGTGGGAGATGAGCCAGGCGTTCATGCTCTCGTACCAGACGGCGCTCGAAACAGCGGCAGCACAGGCAGAGAACGCGCGCTGGCGCGCCACGCTGCCGCTGCTGTTCGTGAGACTGATCCACTTCTACGGCACCGACGCCAAGCTGCGCGTCTTCAAGTACGAGCGCTGGATTCCTGCCAAGTGGCTCGAGCTGCATCAGACTTACCTGCGCGCCTGCGAGATGCAGTGCGATCGCGAGGCCGTCGCGCTCCCTGCGGCGGGAGCGGCCGCGCAGCCGTGGTCGCCGGAGCAGGAATATCTGTACGTGCTGCTCGTCCACCAGCTCAACACCGGCAATCTGTCGACGACGGAGATCGATTGGGCGAGCTCGCAGCTGCGCGCTTGGAGCCGGCGCCTGACGCTCGAGCAGATTCCGAAATCGGTGGAGGGTTTTTTCGTCGACTTGGCCGGCCGGGAGGGCATGGTCCGACGCACGGGCAACGACCGCGGCTCGGTGCTTCGCTATCTGGACACCACCCCGCTGGCCGACGGCATGGAGCGCGCGATTAACTCGCTTCGCGACGCCGAAATGACCGATCAGGGGCCTGTGGCGGTAATCAACCAGCAGCGGCTCGCCGTGTTGCGCAAGATCCAGCCCGCGATGTCGCCTTCGTCGCATCCCGAGCTGCGACGCGATCCGCGGGTCGCGGTTTCGATCTCGGCGCGAGTACGCATCGGGCTCGCACGCATCTGCCAGGATCTGACGGCGAAGGCAGCAGACGAGAATCAGGAGACGACTTCTTCGTCGACCGAGCAGATCGAGGTCTTCCCGGTCGCCGGCGCGCCGCGCTCGCGGCGCAAGGCGCCTGTCGAGGACGATTCCCTGGCGGCAAGCCTCTCGTCGTGGAGCGATCCCATGTGGGAGGTCAAGGATCGCAGCGTCGCCGGGCTGCGCATCGCCGCCACCGGCGGCATCGGTCAAAGCCTAACGCTCGGCGCACTTGTCGCCGTGCGCCAGTCCGATGCCGACGGCTGGTTGCTGGGGGTGGTGCGTCGGCTGAACAAGCTCTCCAACGAGGAGGTCGAGGCGGGCGTCAGTATCATTGCGGAACGCATGGTGGCCGTAACCCTCGCGGCGAAGCGTCGCGCGACCGAGGACATGGGCTACGTCGTCGATGGCCTCGACATGTCGACCATGGGAGAACGTTTTGCGGGCTTGTATCTGCCACCGCCGTCGCGCCCGGACAAGCCTTTGGCGATGAAGACCGTGATCGTTCCGACATCCGAATACCAGGAAGGGCGCAACGTGCTGCTCACCACCGCGCACTCGGTGTATACCGTTTCGCTGCGCCACCTGGTCGAGCAGCGCCCCGAATGGAGCTGGGCGACCATCCAGATCGTCGAGAAGAAGGCACGCGAGGAGTAGCGACGTGAGCCCCGGAGCAGGGGCCCCGCGAGCGTAGCGAAGCGGGGATGCGACCCAGGCGAATCGGCGCTGGCGGCCGACACGGATCGCTGCGAATCACGCTTTGGGAAGTAGGAGGCCGCGGGCGCGAGCCCGGCGTCGCCAGTCGCCCCGCGAGCGTAGCGAAGCGGGGATGCGACCCAGGCGAATCGGCGCTGGCGGCCGACACGGATCGCTGCGAATCACGCTTTGGGAAGTAGGAGGCCGCAGGCGCGAGCCCGGCGTCGCCAGTCGCCCCACGAGCGAAGCGATGTGGGGATCGACGGGGAATCGCGAGTCAGGGCTGGCGGCCGACACGGATCGCTGCGAATCACGCTTTGGGAAGTAGGAGGCCGCGGGCGCGAGCCCGCTGTACGTCTAATCCAGCGGCCTGAACTTCAGCGTCAGATTTCTGCGGAACAGATCCGCGGAATCCGGCCGCGGCAACGGTGACGCCTTGATGATCGCCCGCTGCACCGCCTCGTCGTAGGCGCGCACTCCGCTCGACTTCGAAAGCTTCACGTCGATGATTTCTCCGGTCGGCAATTGCACGACGTCGAAAATCGCTTCGGGGTTGCCCGTGAGGTCCGGCGGCACGACGACGTTGCCCTTGATCTTGGCCTGGATCCGGCGAATGTAGTCGTCGATCGCTTTGGCTTGAGCCGCGGATGCAGCTTGCGCAAGGGCGACCCGCTCGCGCTCGGCCTGTGCCTTGAGCGCGGCTTCCTCCCGCGCCTGCCGCTCGCGCACCTCGGCTAGGCGCTTGTCTTCCTGCTTCTTCCTCTCGGCCTCGCGCTTGTCTGCCTCGCGTTTTTCGGCTTCCTTGCGCTCCTTGTCCTGGCGTTCGCGCTCCGCCTGTTCCTGCTTTGCCTTGAGCTCGATCTCGGCACGAGTTGGCACAGGCGGCTCCGGCTTGGGCGCAGGCTTCGGAGGTTCGGGTTGCGGCTTCGGCGGCTCGGGCTGCGGGAGCGGCTTCGGCGCTGGCTCGACCTGCGCGGGTGCCGGCGAGGGGGGCGCATAGAGTTCCACGCTGACGGATTCGAGCCTTCGGTTCTGCCAGGTGACGCTGAAAACCAGGAAGGCTATGAAGGCGATGTTGACGATGACGGCGAGGATGGCCGCAGGCCACTTGCCCGCCGACGTGCCCGCCATCCGTTGCGCGCGCATATCGGTTCAGCTCTGCGGCTTCGCGAGCAGACCGACCTTGCGAACGCCGTTTTGCTGCAGCATGTCGATCAAGCTGATCACTTCCTCGTAGCGCGCCGACTTATCCGCCGAGATCGTTACCGCCTGATCGGGATTCCTCGCCTGCCGATCCTTGATGCGAGCGATCAGCTCGTCGCGCGAGACGCGCCGTGTAAGCGTGGCGCCCTCGCGCAGCCACAGCGACTGATCGGTCCTCAAGGTGATCTCCAGCGGTGCCACTGGCGTGGTCAGCTTGGAGCCTACGCTGGGCAGCTCGATCACGCCGGGATTGATCAGCGGTGCGGTGATCATGAAAATCACCAGCAGAACGAGCATGACGTCGATGTACGGCACGACATTGATCTGATTGATCGTTTTGCGCGGTCGCGGCATCTAGGGCCTGCTAACGTTATGCGCGCAAACGCGAACGGGTGCCCTGGGGCGCCAATCAAGGCGCAGGACGAAGCCAAGACGAGCGGTCTTGGCGAGGACGGCAACACCGAGTGGCGCCCCAGGACGCCCGTTCCCTTCGGGTTGCTGCCGAAAATGCCGATCGCGGCGTTGCAAAGTCTCGTCGGGCGCCCTGCCCGGCTTCGCCT
The DNA here is from genome assembly GCA_035623155.1 of Casimicrobiaceae bacterium. GTDB lineage: Bacteria > Pseudomonadota > Gammaproteobacteria > Burkholderiales > Casimicrobiaceae > PALSA-1003. The sequence goes on from DASPTZ010000049.1 coordinate 7,215, forward strand.
T
>DASPTZ010000050.1:0-23921 GCA_035623155.1 Casimicrobiaceae bacterium
CGTCGAGTCCGGCCTTGCGCGGCAATCCGAGGTCGAGCACCAGCGCGTCGTGCACGCGCTCGGCCAGGGCCACTTCGGCCGCGCGGCCGTCCTCGACCCAATCGACGGTGAACCCGTCCTGCGTCAGGCCGCGGCGCACGCTGACACCGATCATCGGATCGTCTTCGGCGAGCAGGATGCGCATGGATGGTGGCTACGAGCGACTCAAAGAGTCGATGAAGCGTTTTCCCTCACCCGCCGCGCCGTCGCGCGGCGGCCTCTCCCAAAGGGAGAGGCGACAACCAAAGACCCCTCTCCCTGCGGGAGAGGGGCAGGGGTGAGGGCAAGCTGCGCAAACCAGACAAGGATTCACTTGGCCTTCTCCGGATCGAACTTGAGCGCAGCCGAATTCATGCAATAGCGCAGCCCGGTGGGCTCGGGGCCATCCTCGAACACGTGGCCGAGATGAGCGTCGCACGCCGCGCAAAGAACCTCGGTGCGGCGCATGAACAAGCTCGTGTCCTCGGCGGTCCGCATGTTATCCGCCGCAGCGGGCGCGTAGAAGCTCGGCCACCCGCAGCCAGCGTCGAACTTGGTATCGGACTCGAAGAGCAGAGTCCCGCAGCACACGCAGCGATACTGGCCCGGCTTGTCGTTATCCCAGTATTCGCCGGAGAACGGCCGCTCGGTGCCTTTCTTTCTCGTTACCTGGTACTGCTCGGGTGATAGAACGGCCTTCCATTCGGCGTCCGACTTTGTCACTTTGTCGACCATGGTTTCTCCTCGGGATTGCACGTCATGTGGAGTCTCGGCGCTCTAGACTCAAGCTTGCAGTATAGTGGAGGCTTCCTGCTCCGACCCCCTGCACCGCCTTGGATTCCGCCGCTGCCGACTCGTTCCGCAAAGACGCAAGGGTGATCGGAATCGTGGGCAGCGCCCATGCGTTGTCGCACTTTTTTCAGCTGGCGCTGCCGCCGCTGTTTCCGCTGCTCAAGGCAGAGTTCGGAACGAGTTTCGCGACGCTGGGCGCGCTGGTGAGCGTTTTCTATGTCGCCAGCGGGGCTTGCCAGTTCGGTGCCGGTTTTGCAGTCGACCGCTACGGCGCACGCCCGGTGCTGCTCGGGGGCATCGCGCTGCTGGCCGGAAGCGCGCTGGCGGCGGGATTCGTACCCACCGTGTACTGGTTGTTGCCGCTGGCGGCGCTCATGGGGCTGGGCAACGGCGTGTTTCATCCTGCCGACTTCGCGGTGCTCAATGCCAATGTCAGTCCGCGACGGCTGGGCCACGCCTACAGCACGCACGGCATCGGCGGAAGCCTGGGCTACGCGGTCGCACCGGTGGTGAGTTTCGGCCTCGGCAGCATGCTCGGCTGGCGAACCGCCCTGGTCACGATGGGGCTCGCCGGGCTCATCGGGCTGGTTGCGCTCGCGTCGCAGCGCGAGCTATTGCGCAGCCGCGCCCACGGTGCACCGGCTCCGCAGCACACGATCGCCAGCAGCCTAGCGTTGTTCCGGCAGACGCCGATTCTGCTGTGCTTCGCGTACTTCTGCGTGCTGACCATTGCGACCATCGGGATTCAGACCTTTGCCGGCACGGGACTCAACGCGGCGTACGGCGTGCCCTTAGGCGTGGCGACCTCGGCGATCACCGCGTACCTGCTCGGCAGCACCGCGGGCATTCTCACCGGCGGCTTCCTCGCCGCGCGCACGACGCGCCACGATCGCGTCGCAGCGTCCGGTCTCGCGATCGGAGCAGCGCTGATTTTTTCGATCGCCGCTGCACAGGCGCTGGCGCCTTGGGCGATTGCGATTCTTGCGCTCACCGGCTTTTCGCTCGGCGCGACGGGGCCCTCGCGCGACATGATCGTGCGCGGCGCGACTCCTCCCGGCGCCTCGGGACGCGTCTACGGTTTCGTTTATTCCGGCCTCGATCTGGGAGCCACCATCAGTCCGGTCGCGATTGGAGTGCTGCTCGATCACGGGTCGGCACGCATCGCCTTCGCTGCGATCGCGTGTTTCCTGCTCCTGGCGATCGCCACCGTGGTGCAGGTGCGCCGCAGCTCGGTGCCGGGGGCCGCGAGTCTGCGCGCAGCCGACTGAAAGAGGGACTGTGCCGCGCGCGATGACCGCCCGAGCCCTGGCCGCGTTGTCCGCAACGTTGCTAACGCTGAGTACTCCGCACGCGCTGGCAGAGACCGGCGAAGTGCGCGCAGCGCAGCAATTCGGGCTCTCCTACCTCGCGCTGATGATCATGGAGGACTCGAAGCTCGTCGAGAAGCACGCCAGAGCGGCGGGCTTGGGCGACATCAAGGTCACCTGGGCGAAGCTGGGCGGCCCGGGGGCGATGAACGATGCGCTGCTCTCCGGAGGGCTCGACTTTGCCACCGGCGGCGTGCCGTCGCTGATTGCGTTGTGGTCGAAGACTCGCGGGACCGGTAACGAGGTTCGCGGCGTGGGCGCGCTCAACTCGATGCCGGTCAATCTGGTCGGCCTCCCCGGAAGTTAGGCCCTGAATGGATCTCGGGATCAACGGCAGAAAAGCGCTGGTCTGCGCTGCCTCGAAGGGATTGGGGCGCGGCTGCGCCGAAGCGCTCGCGCGCGAGGGCGTCGATGTCACTATCGTCGCGCGCACCGAGGCCGCAGTACGCCAGGCGGCGGAGGAGATCGGTTCGCTGGCGGGCCGAGCCGTGCACTGGGTCGCTTGCGACATCACCACGGCGGAGGGGCGCGCCGCGGCCCTCGCCGGATGCCCGGATCCCGACATCCTCATCAACAACGCCGGCGGGCCGCCGCCGGGCGACTTCCGCGCTTGGGATCGCGAGGCGTGGCTGCGCGCGATCGACGCCAACATGCTCACGCCGATCGAGCTGATCAAGGCCACGATCGATTCAATGATCGAGCGGCGCTTCGGCCGCATCGTCAACATCACTTCTTCGGCGGTGAAAGCCCCCATCGACGTGCTCGGTCTCTCCAACGGAGCGCGCAGCGGGCTCACCGGCTTCGTCGCCGGTCTCGCGCGCAAGGTCGCGAGGCACAACGTGACCATCAACAATCTGCTGCCGGGCCAGTTCGACACCGACCGGCTGCGCGCGACCATGCAGGGCCGCGCCAAAGCCGCAGGCAAGCCGGTCGAAGACGTCCGCCGCGCGGCCATGGAGGCGATCCCGGCGGGACGCTTCGGCTCCGCGCAGGAGTTCGGAACGCTGTGCGCGTTCGTGTGCAGCGCGCAGGCGTCGTACCTCGTCGGGCAGAATCTGCTGCTCGACGGCGGAAACTACCCGGGTACGTTCTAGGCCAGGCCGTTTGTCGAAAGGCGCGTGGCCAACCGAGAACAATGTCATTGACGAGCGGCTGCGACGAAGAGCTCAAGACCATGATCGACCTCTACTACTGGACCACGCCCAACGGTCACAAGATCACGATGTTTCTGGAGGAAGCCGGGATGCCGTACCACATCCATCCGGTCGACATCAACAAGGGCCAGCAGTTCGATCCTGCGTTTCTGAAGATCTCGCCGAACAACCGCATCCCAGCGATCGTCGATCACGCGCCCGCCGACTTCGGCGCTCCGATCGCGATGTTCGAGTCGGGAGCGATCCTGCTCTACCTCGCCGACAAGATCGGGCGCTTTATCTCAGCCGAGTTCCGGGCCAGGCTCGACTGCATCCAGTGGCTGTTCTGGCAGATGGCGAATCTCGGCCCGATGGCGGGACAGAACCACCACTTCGGCCTCTACGCACCGGAGAAAATTCCGTACGCGATCGATCGCTACGTTCGCGAGACCGGCCGGCTCTATGCCGTGTTGAACAAACAATTGGCGCAAAGCGAGTTCATCGTCGGCGAATACTCGATCGCGGACATCGCGAGTTATCCGTGGATCCGTCCCGAGCGGCAGCAGCAGAACATCGACGACTTCCCGCATCTAAAGCGCTGGAAAGACGCGATCCAGGCACGCCCGGCGACGGTGCGCGCCTACGCCAAGGCCAAGGAGATCAATCCCGCGCCGGCGCATGCGCTGACCGAGGCCGAGAGGAAGATCCTGTACGGCCAGAGCAAGGACACGGTGCGGTCGGGGCGCTAGCAGGAAGTGTCATCCCAAGCGCATGCGAGGGATCCGTTGTTGCGTCAGATCGACGACGTGTCAGAAAACAGATTCCTCGTCGCCTTCGCTCCTCGGAATGACAGTCACCGCGCGAGGGTCTCCCACTCGCCCTTCCTGATGCGCGCCACGATCGCGAACCCCTGCGCGTCCAACGGCCGGATGACTGCGGCTTCGCCCTCCGCGAGGTAGGGCGTCCCGGCGACCGCGGCGAAGGGATTGCCGTGACTGACGATGACGAGGTCGCTTCCCGCCGGCACCCGAGTCGACAGCAGCTTGCGCAATGCGTCGTAACGCTCGGGCGAGTCGGGGCGCGCCGGCCCGCCGCGAACGTCGGAACTCGCCTCGGCGCGTCCGAAGATGAGACGCGCCGTTTCCATGGTTCGGCAGAACGGGCTCGCCAGCACCTCGCCCACGGGAATCTTGAGCCGCGCGATCTCCGCGCCGATGTGGCGAGCCTCGGCGCGCCCTCCATCGGTGAGGTTGCGCTGGTGCGTGCAGTCCTCGAACCCGGTCATCTGCTCGTCGTTCTGGCCGAAGTCGGTCGACGTGTGGCGGAAGTAGATGACCAGGCCGCCTTCGCGTAGCGCCGCGAGCAGTTGCGCGCCGCCGAGAGAAGCCTGCGCCGGCTCCAGCGCGAATGCCGGCACGCCGAGCAGCAGCGCGAAGAAGAGAATCGCGACGGCGTGGAGCCGCCGCTGCGCGATCGACGCGACAATCGATGAACAGGCACTCATCAGCACTCGGACTGTCGAGTGCCCGTGGCGGCTGGCACGCGCTGTCACTCGTCGACCGGCGCGATAGGCAGCGTGTTGGGAACTCCAGCGTCAGCGCACGGGTCGTCGTCGAACGCGATGTCCCCATCGTCGATGGGCGACCCGGATGCTCGAATCGCCGCGAAGTCGTTGAGCGCACGGTCGAGCAGATGCGTCGGCACGACACTGCCCAGCGCGCGGAAGATCGTCTCGACCCGGCCTGGGTGGCGCTTCTCCCACTCGCGCAGCATCTCGCTCACCTGCCGCCGCTGCAGGTGCTCCTGCGACCCGCACAGGTTGCAGGGAATGATGGGGAACGCCATCGCCTCGGCGTAGCGCGCGAGGTCGCGTTCGCGCACGTAGGTGAGCGGCCGGATCACGATGTGCCTGCCGTCGTCGGAGACAAGCTTGGGCGGCATGGTCCTCAGCTTGGCGCCGAAGAAAAGGTTCAGGAAGAACGTCGCCAGGATGTCGTCACGGTGATGACCAAGCGCAATCTTGGTCGCGCCTAGCTCCCCTGCGACGCGGTAGAGCACTCCGCGGCGCAGCCGCGAGCACAACGAGCACATCGTCCCGCCGTCAGCGATTACGCGCTTCACCACGCTGTAGGTGTCCTGCTCGACGATGCGGAACGGCACGCCGCGCGCGGCGAGATAACCCGGCAGCACGTCGGCGGGGAATCCCGGCTGTTTCTGGTCGAGGTTGACCGCGATTACCTCGAAGGAAAGCGGAGCGCGATCCTTGAGCGAGAGCAGGATGTCGAGCAGCCCGTAGCTGTCCTTGCCTCCGGACAGGCACACCATGACGCGATCGCCACCCTCGATCATCGCGAAGTCGGCGATCGCCTGCCCAACCAGACGGCGCAGGCGCTTCCTGAGCTTGTTGGTCTCGAACGCGACGCGATGCGCCACGCGTGCGGTCGGCACCGCGCGATTTGCCGCAGATGGAGCAGAATCCATGGTCAGGCGGAGTCGCAAGCCTTCATGCGGGCGCGGCCTTGCGCGCGGCGCTGGCGAGAGCAATACGGGCGATGCCACAGGTGATGATCTGGAAGCCGACCAGATAACCGATGAGCACCAGCGATCCCAGCGGCCAGCCGATGGCGATCAGAATCGCCAGCACGATCGACAGTATGCCGTTGGCGAGCAGCCAGCCCCAGCCCCCGTGCGGCTTGCGCCTGAAGGCGAGAATGATCTCGACCACACCCGACGCGGCCATCAGCGCCCCGACCAGCAGCGCGAGCGATGCCGCGCCCTGGATCGGATTGGCGATGAGCAGCACGCCGAGCACGACAAAGAGAATGCCTTCGAAGATTCGCCAGCCGAAGTGCGGCTCGCTTCGCGTGCGTATGGCGACGACGATCTCGATCACGCCGGCGATCAGCGCGAACCAACCGATGTAGAGCGCGGCCGTCACCGCCGCGAGCACCGGGAAGACCAGCGCCAGGACGCCGGCGATGATGAGCAGGATGCCCAACGCGAGCGACCAGCCGGGCGAGATCGAGGGAGCAGGTTGCGTCGAGGTTGTCATCGGATTCCCCCAAAGAGCAGGCGCTGCGCGCCTGGAGCGACGATGGTAGCATACGGCCGCCGTCGGAGGTGCGTCGCAGACACAATGACACTCAAGATCAGCAGCGCCTTCGACTCGGGCGCGATCGAAGTCGTCTCTGCCGAACGCGCGCATGACATCCAGGTCAACATCCGCTCCGACTCGCACGCCGACTTCCGGCAATGGTTCCATTTCCGCCTGCAGGGGAGCGCAGGGGAGCCGTGTCGCATCAGGTTTCTGAACGCGGCGAAGTGCACCTATGTCGACGGCTGGCGTGACTACCGCGCCGTCGCCACGTACGACGGGGCACGCTGGTTCCGCGTCCCGACGAGCTTCGATGGCACTGAGATGGTCATCGAACACGTTCCACGGCGCGACTCGGTCTACTACGCCTACTTCGAGCCGTATTCATGGCAGCGCCATCTCGATCTTCTGGGGCGCATGGCTGGCTCGCCTCGCGTACAGGTGCGCGATCTGGGCAGCAGCCTGGAGGGGCGCGAATTGTCGATGGCGACGGTCGGTTCCGCGGGGAGCGGCAAGCGTCCGCTGTGGATCATCGCGCGCCAGCATCCGGGCGAGACCATGGCCGAGTGGTTCGTCGAGGGGTTGCTCGAGCGACTCGTCGACGATGGCGATCCGGTCGCGCGCGCACTGCTCGATGGCGCGGTGCTGCACGTCGTGCCCAACATGAATCCCGACGGAAGCGTGCGCGGCAACCTGCGCACCAACGCCGCGGGCGCCAATCTCAACCGCGAGTGGATGGCACCCACCCTCGAGCGCAGCCCCGAAGTGCTGCACGTGCGCACCGCGATGCGCGAGACCGGCGTTGCCGCGTTCCTCGACGTCCACGGCGACGAGGCGCTTCCGTATGTTTTCGTCGACGGGTGCGAGCGCCTCCCGCGGTTCACGGAACGGCAGCGCGCATTGCAGGAAGCGTTCGTCGCGGCGTTCAAGCGCGCGAGCCCCGACTTCCAGGACGTCCATGGCTATCCCGACGACAAGGAAACCAAAGTCAACCTGACGTTGGCATCCAAGCATGTCGGCGACGCCTTCGGCTGCCTCGCGTTGACGCTGGAGATGCCGTTCAAGGACAACGCCGATCGACCCGATCCCGAGGTCGGCTGGAACGGCGAGCGCAGCAAGAGGCTGGGCGCGGCGGCGGTCGAGGCGCTGCTCGACGTGCTGCCCAAGCTCTAGCCATGCCCGCGGCTACAATACTGCCGGTGATCTGGGGTGAGGTTGGGCGGAATGCAGACCATACTGGTGGCGAATCCCAAGGGCGGGAGCGGCAAGACGACGCTGGCGACCAACGTCGCCGGGTGGCTCGCCGGGCGCCGACAGCGCGTCGTGCTTGCCGACTTCGACCCGCTGCGCTCCGCGACCGAATGGCTGGCGCGTCGCCCGCCACTGTTTCCGCCGATCTCGGGCTGGACGCCGGCGAGCAGGCACGAGCCGCAGGAGCGCAATCCGCAGTGGCTGGTGGTCGACACGCCCGCAGCGTTACATGGCGAGAGCCTCCGGGACGCGATGCACCGCGCCGACGTCCTCCTCGTCCCGGTGTCACCCAGTGCATTCGACATGGCCGCGACACAACATTTTCTCGACCAGATCCGCGCGTACAAGGCGGTGAAAAAGGGCGAAATCGCAATCGGACTGGTCGCGATGCGCGTCGATCCGCGAACCCACAGCGCGGGCGAGCTCGAGCAGTTCCTGACCGGATTCGAATTCCCGCTCATCGCCCACCTGCGTCAGACCCAGGTCTACGTCCACTGTGCCCGCGACGGGTCGTCGGTATTCGACCTGCCGCGCTCCCGCGCCGAGCAGGACTGGGAGCAGTGGCGACCGCTAACGCGGTGGATCGCCCAGCAGAACGCGGTGACCAACGCTTGAGCGCCATGCTTCCCCGTATACTTCGCGGGTCGGCACGGCCTTGGGTCGGCGACGGTCATCCAAAGAGAGGAAACATGCCCAACCCACTGCCGTTGTTGCGTGCGGCTCTTGGAGCAGTGCTCTTCGCGTTCGCCACAGCGACTGGCGGCCAAGTCACCTTCGACAAACCGATCAAGATCATTGTCGGTTTTGCTGCCGGCGGCACTGCCGATATGATCGCCCGGGTCGTCGCCGACAAGATGAAGGACAGCCTCGGCCAGCCGGTGATCGTCGACAATCGGCCGGGGGCGATCGGGCGCATCGCGGCGGAGGCGGTCAAGAACGCCGTGCCCGATGGGACGACCATCATGGTAATGCCCATCGGCCCGATGGCGGTCGTGCCTCACAGCACCAAGAACCTCAATTACGATCCGCTCAAGGACTTTGCGCCCATTGCGTTGGGGGCTACGTTCGATTTCGCGATCGCCGCCGGTCCGGAGAGCGGGGCCAAGAATTGGGCCGAGTTCGCCGCATGGGTCAAGGCCAACCCGGACAAGGCGGCGTACGCGACCTCCGGAGCGGGCAGTCTGCCGCATTTCTTCGGAGCGATGCTTTCCGATGAGCTCGGCGTGCCGATGCTGCACGTTGCCTACAAGGGCTCCGCCGCTTACGTCAACGACCTGATCGGCGGGTCGATTCCGGCGGCGATCGACGCCATGGCCGATCTGACCGAGTTGCACCGTGCCGGCAAGATCCGCATTCTCGCGACCTCGGGGGCCACACGGTCCAAGGCTTTGCCCGACGTGCCGACATTCAAGGAGCTGGGACTGACCAAGGTCGTCGCCTCGGGTTGGTTCGGCTTCTTTGCGCCGGCCAAGACGCCGGGCCCGATCGTCGATGCGCTCAACCGCGCCATCAACAAGGCACTGCAGTCGCCGGACGTCGCAGCCAAGCTCTCCGGCATCGGCATGGACCCGGCGACAGGCACGCCGGATCAGTTCGCGGTGATCCTGGTGGCGGACTATGCGAAATGGGGACCGATCGTAAAGGCGACCGGGTTCACCTCGGATTAATAGTTCAACGGCTCAGCGCCGCGAGGACAAGCTAAGCGATCCCAGCGCCCGCCGGCGCTCCTGCAGCGCGAGCAGCGCGCCGCTGGCGACGATCACGATCATGCCCAGCGCCGACCAGCGATCGGGAAGCTGGCCGAAGATCGCCCAGCCGTAGAGCGTTGCCCAGACGAGTTGCAGGTACGTGAAAGGCGTCAGCAGCGACGCAGGCGCGAGCAGGTAGGCGCTGATAACGAACCAATGGCCGGCGCCGGCAAACACGCCGAGCAGGACGAACAAAGCGGCCTCGCGCCAGGTCGACACGGCGATCCCGACCCACGGCAGCGCCAGTGACAGTCCGACCGTGCCCACGAGCGCGCTGTAGAACAGCGTGGTGTGCAGATTCTCGTCGACGAGCCTGCGCGTGAGGACGAAGTACAGGGCGTTGCACAGCGCAGCGAGCGCGAGCAGCAGCGCAGCCGGATGGAAGGTGGCCGAGCCGGGCCTGACTAGGATCAAGATCCCGACGAATCCGGCGATGGTAGCGATCCAGCGCGCACGTGTCGGCCGCTCCCCAAGAAGCGGCCCTGAGAGAATGACCACGAGCATCGGCGCGAGATACATGATCGCCGAGCCCTCGGCGAGCGGCAGATAGCGCAGGCCGCCGAAGAAGGACAGCGTCGCACCGAGGAGGCAACCCGAGCGCAAGAGCTGGATACCCGGGTGGCGCGTGCGCCAGAAGCCCGCCGGATTGCGGCGCCAGGCGAAGGGAGTCACCACCAGCATCTGCCCGGCATAGCGCGCCCAGACCACGGCGAGGAGGGTGTGCTCGCGCACCAGGTACTTCCCGGTCGCGTCGAGCGAAGACAGGCACAGCCCGGCGAGCATGAACAACGGCAGCGCCCGCGCCAGCGGGTTGATGGCCGCGGTCTCCGCAGATCCGCGGCTCACCGCGGGCCCTAAGCGGCGGCCTCTTTGCGCGCAAAGCGAGTTACCGCTTTGTCGCGCGTCGGCCGCCCGCGGCGATTCGCGGGCGCTCGCACCCCCGCAAGCAAGCGGGGCGACCGGCGAGGCGGAGCAGGACTCTGCGAGCGAACGCGAGCGGAGGCGACCCGAGCCGGGCGCATGGGGCCGACTCTAAACGCTATCCCTTCACGCGAACGATGCAAGAGGCCCCTGCTCGCTGCTCACGCCGCTAGCAGCTCGCGCAACACGAAGGGCAGAATACCGCCGTTCAGGTAGTAGTCGACTTCGATCGGCGTGTCGATGCGCAGCAGCAGCGGCAACTTCTGCGTCGACCCATCGCGGCGGCGGATGGTCATGGTCACTTCCATCTGCGGCCTGATGCCCGCCTCGAGTCCGCCGATGTCGATCTCCTCATCGCCCTTGATGTTGAGCGAGGCTACGCTGTCGCTGCCCTTGAACTGGCAGGGCAGAACGCCCATGCCCACCAGGTTCGAGCGGTGGATGCGTTCGAAGCTTCGCGCGACGACCGCCTTGACGCCGAGGAGCTGAGTGCCCTTGGCCGCCCAGTCGCGCGAGCTGCCGGTGCCGTATTCTTCCCCGGCGAACACCACCGTCGGCGTGCCGCGCGCGATGTACGCCATCGCGGCATCGTAGATCGGCATCTGCTTGCCTTCGGGCTGCAGGATCGTCACTCCACCCTCGATGCGCGTGCCGTCGGCTTTCGGGGGCAGCATCAGGTTCTTGATGCGGACGTTTGCGAAGGTGCCTCGCATCATCACCTCGTGGTTTCCCCGGCGGCTGCCGTAGCTGTTGAAGTCGGGAACCCCGACGTCGTGCTCGAGCAGGTAGATGCCCGCGGGTGAAGTCGGCTTGATCGAGCCGGCTGGACTTATGTGATCGGTGGTCACCGAGTCGCCAAACACGCCCAGGATGCGCGCTCCCTTGACCGTCGGCGTCGCCCCCGGCTTCATGGTGAAGTCCTTGAAGAACGGAGGCTCGGCAATGTAAGTCGACTTGTCCCAGGCGTAGACCTGTCCGGTCGATGAAGGGATCGAGTTCCACAGCGGATTGTCCTTGGTGAAGTCGCCGTAGAGCCGGCGGTACGTCGCCGGGTCCGTCGCGTGCTGCATCACCGCGCCGATCTCCTCCGATGTCGGCCAGACGTCGCGCAGGTAAACGGGCTTCCCGTCACTGCCGGTTCCCAGTGGCTCGGTGGTCATGTCGATGTTGGCGCGTCCAGCAATGGCGTAGGCGACGACCAGCGGCGGCGAGGCGAGGAAATTGGCCTTGATGCTCGGATGGATCCGCGCTTCGAAGTTGCGGTTGCCGGAGAGCACTGCTGCGCACACGAGGTCGTTCTGGTTGATCACCTCCTCGATCATCGGATCGAGCGGGCCGGCGTTGCCGATGCAGGTGGTGCAGCCGTAGCCGGCGAGATAGAAGTTGAGCTTCTCGAGCTCCGGGAGGAGCCCGGCCTTGGTCAGGTATTCGGTGACCACGCGCGATCCGGGCGCGAGCGAGGTCTTGATGTGGCGCGCGACCTTGAGGCCTTTGGCGGCGGCTTTCTTGGCGAGCAGGCCCGCTGCCAGCAGCACGCCGGGATTGGACGTGTTGGTGCACGAGGTGATCGCGGCGATGAGCACGTCGCCATTGCCGATGTCGAGCGGCTTGGGTGCGCTCACTGATACGCGATCCTGCGTTGGGCGGTTGTCGACCATCTCGACCACGTCGCGCGGGTGTCCGTTGTTGGGCAATTGCAGCGCCGCGTCGTTGGCCGACGCGCTGGCTGCAACGCTCAGCTTCGTGGGATAACGGCGCACGAGCTTCTCAGCCGGCTGCGCAAAGCCGTTCTCGGCGACGGGCTTGGAGAACAGCGCGTTGAACACCTGCTTCATCTTGGGCAGCTCGATGCGGTCCTGCGGCCGTTTGGGACCCGCGAGGCTGGGCACGACGCTGGCGAGATCGAGCACGAGCGTCTGCGAGTAGTCGATCGCGCCGGCCGCCGGCATGCCGAAAAGCCCCTGCGCGCGGAAGTACGCCTCGAATGCCTCGACTTCCTGGGGCGTGCGGCCGGTCCTCTTGAGGTAGTCGACCGTCTTGTCGTCGACGGCGAAAAAGCCCATGGTCGCGCCGTACTCCGGCGCCATGTTGCCCAGCGTTGCGCGATCGGGAACCGAGAGCGACGCCGCTCCCTCGCCGAAGAACTCGATGAACTTGCCGACGACCTTCGCCTTGCGCAGCATCTCGGTGACGGTGAGCACCAGATCGGTCGCGGTGACGCCTTCGGAAAGACGACCCTTCAAGTGCACGCCGACCACGTCCGGAGTCAGGAGGTACACCGGCTGGCCCAGCATCCCGGCCTCGGCCTCGATGCCGCCGACGCCCCACGCCACGACGCCAATCCCGTTGATCATGGTCGTGTGCGAATCGGTGCCCACAAGCGTGTCGGGATAGTAGACGCCATCCTTCTGATGCACGCCGCGCGCCAGATACTCGAGGTTGACCTGATGCACGATGCCGATGCCCGGCGGCACGACCTTGAAGGTGTCGAACGCCTGCATGCCCCATTTCATGAACTTGTAGCGCTCGGCGTTACGCTGAAACTCGACCTTCATGTTGAGGTCGAGCGCATTCTTGGTGCCGTAGTAGTCGACCTGCACCGAGTGATCGACCACCAGGTCCACCGGCACCAGCGGCTCGATCACTTTGGGGTTCTTGCCCATGCGCTTGGCCACGCCGCGCATGGCTGCGAGATCACACAGGAGCGGCACGCCGGTGAAATCCTGCAGCACGACGCGGGCAACCACGAAGGGGATCTCGTCGGTGCGCGTGGCGTTCGGCGACCAGTTGGCGATCTGACGCACGTGCTCCTCAGTGACCTTCTTGCCGTCGCAGTTCCGGAGCACGCTTTCGAGCACGATGCGCATCGACACCGGAAGCCGGGAGATCTTGCCGACGCCGGCCTTTTCCAGCGCCGGGAGCGAATAGTACCCGCCAGAGGCGCCGGACGCCGTCTTGAATTGCTGCAGGGAACCGAACAGGTTGTGCTTCATGGCATGCCCCTTGAGCGTCGCGCGTTGATGTCGGCCGCCGTGATTGCGGCGATTACTTGCCCATCTGCTGCTTGATGTTGAGCGTCTGCCCGTTTTCGAGCGTCATGTCGCCCGGCTTCTGGCCGGGCTTGCACGGCCCCGTCCACTTGGCATCGATCGACATGTTCGATTCCCGGACATTCGCCATCGGCGGGTCGAAGGTCGCCGAACCGTCGGCGTGATAGGCGGTGTTACCCTTGAACGTCATCACGGTCTTGCTGGTGATGGTTTGCGGGCCCATCTTGCACACCGAGGTAGTGACCATGCGCGTGCCTTCGAGGCTGCGCTCGTTCTGCGAGCACATGCTCTTGGCCACCCCCATGCCGAACTCGCGCATCTCCGCCTGCACCGAGTCGTCGAGGCACATGGTCGTCACGTGCTTTCGGCCTGGTTCCTGGGCGCTCATGCGCACCACCTCCCAGAGCCCCGACTTGAGCACTGGAGGTTCGGCGGCCGACGCTGCGCCAGCGAAGCAGAGTGAGGCAACCGAGGTCAAGACGACTGGCAGGGGCGTCAGGTGGTTGCGATGTGAAGAGGTCATATGACGAACATCTCGATGAATTTGTTGACCGGCGTTCTGTCGAGCCTCGCAGCGTCGAGCGCCAGATCGAGGATCGCGCGCTGCCGTTCGGCCGGAAAGCGGCGCGCCAGATTGGTACTGAACTTTTGCACGAGCAGGGGAATTCCTTCCTTGCGCCGGCGCCGGTGCCCGATCGGATATTCGACCAAAGCCTCCTTGAGTCTGCTGCCATCCTTGAATTCGACGACGATGGCGTTGGCGACGGAGCGCTTGTCCGGGTCGAGATAGTCGCGCGAGAACTTGCGGTCTTCGACGCACGTCATTTTAGCGCGCAAGCGGTCGATCCGGGAGTCCGCGGCGACTTGGTCCTCGTAGTCGGAAGCGGTAAGCCGGCCGAAGATCAGCGGCACCGCGACCATGTACTGGAGGCAGTGATCTCGATCGGCAGGGTTGGCGAGTGGCCCCGGCTTGTCGATGATCCGCATGGCCGCCTCGTGGGTGCGCAGGGTTATTTTCCGGACGGAGTCGAGCCTGTCTTTCACCTGCGGGTGCAGGGCCATCGCACATTCGACCGCGGTCTGCGCATGGAATTCCGCGGGGAAGCTCACCTTGAACAGCACGTTCTCCATGACGTAGCTGCCATAGGGCCGCTTAAGGCGAAACGCCTTGCCCCTGAAAAGCGCGTCGTAGAAACCCCACGTCTTTGCCGTGAGCACCGACGGATAACCCATTTCGCCCTTGGCCACCATGAGAGCGAGGCGCACCGCCCGCGCGGTCGCGTCGCCGGCGGCCCAGCTCTTGCGCGAACCGGTATTGGGCGCGTGGCGGTAGGTGCGCAGGCTCTGGCCATCGACCCACGCCAGCGACAGAGCGTCGATGATCTGGTCCCGGGACAGGCCCAGCAGCGAGGCGACCACCGCGGCGGAGGCCACCTTCACCAGGACGACGTGATCGAGGCCGACACGGTTGAAGCTGTTCTCGAGGCCGATCACTCCCTGGATCTCGTGCGCTTTGATCATCGCCGTGAGCACGTCCTTCATGGTCAGGGAGGGCTTACCGGCAGCGACGGCGTTGCGAGAAAGCCAGTCGGCGGTGGCCAGGATGCCGCCGAGATTGTCCGAGGGATGTCCCCATTCCGCGGCGAGCCAGGTGTCGTTGAAGTCGAGCCAGCGGTTCATGGTGCCGATGTTGAACGCCGCCTCGACGGGGTCGAGCTCGAACTGCGTGCCGGGGACCCGCGCGCCGTTGGGGACCACGGTTCCCGGCACGATCGGCCCGAGCAGCTTGGTGCACGCAGGGTAGGACAGCGCCTCCAACCCGCAGCCCAGCGTGTCGATGAGGCAATACCGCGCCGTCTCGAAGGCCAGCTTGCTGGTGATCTTGCGGCGCGCGACGTAGTCGGCGATATCGACCAGGACTTTGTCGGGCTTCGGGTGCACGTGGACGATCACTTGCGCTTGGCGATGGGGACGAACTTCTGGCCCTCGGGGCCGACGTAGTTGGCGCCTGGACGTATGATCTTGCCGTCCCTGCGTTGCTCGATCACGTGTGCCGACCAGCCCGAGGTGCGCGCGATCGCGAACAGCGGGGTGAACATGGCGGTGGGCACGCCCATCAGGTGGTAGCTCACCGCCGAGTACCAGTCGAGGTTGGCGAACATCTTTTTCGCGTCCGCCATCACCGACTCGATCCGCTCGGCGATCGCGAGCATCTTCATGTCGGCGGCGTCCTGCGAGAGCTCGCTGGCGACCTCCTTGATGATCCGGTTGCGCGGATCGGCGATCGTGTAGACGGGGTGGCCGAAGCCCATGATGACCTCCTTGGCTTCGACCCTGCGGCGGATGTCGGCTTCGGCCTCGTCAGCTGTCTGGTAGCGCTTCTGGATTTCGAAGGAGACTTCGTTGGCGCCGCCGTGCTTCGGCCCGCGCAGCGCGCCGATCGCGCCGGTGATCGCCGAGTACATGTCCGAGCCCGTGCTGGCGATGATCCGGGCGGTGAACGTCGACGCGTTGAACTCATGCTCGGCGTAGAGGTTGAGCGATGTGTGCATGCTGCGCGTCCACAGCGCCGATGGCGGCTTGCCATGCAGCAGGTGAAGGAAATGCCCGCCGATGGAATCGTCGTCGGTCTCGGGATCGATGCGCCGGCCGTCGCGGCTCCAGTGATGCCAGTACAGCAGCATCGAGCCCAGCGAAGCCATCAGGCGATCGGCGATATCGCGGGCGCCGGCCGCGTCGTGAGCGTCGGGCTCCGGCATCGCGGTGCCCAAAGCCGACACCGCGGTGCGCAAGACTTCCATTGGGTGAGTCGAAGCAGGGAGCTGCTCGAGCACGACTCTGGTGCGGGCCGGTATCCCCCGGAGCGACTTGAGCTTCGACTTGTAGGCCGCGAGCTCCGCGCGGCTAGGCAGCCTTTCATGCACGAGCAGATGGGCGATCTCCTCGAATTCGCAAGCTTCGGCGATGTCGAGGATATCGTAGCCGCGGTAATGCAGGTCGTTGCCCATGCGGCCGACCGTGGACAGCGCCGTGTTGCCGGCGATCACGCCGGACAAGGCGACGGACTTCTTGGGCTTTGCTTTGGTGGAGCTTGCTGCGGACATGTCACTACGCTATCTGCGGGGGAGTTCGGGATCGGGCGCTTCGGTTGCTCGGCCAAGCTGTCACTTATTGCTCGCGAACAGCGCATCGAGCTTTGCTTCGTAGGCATGGTAGTCGAGGTAGTCGTACAGCTCGGCACGCGTCTGCATGGTGTCGACGACGGGTTTCTGCGTTCCGTCGCGGCGCAGCGCCCGGTAGACATCGAGCGCTGCCTTGTTCATCGCCCGGAAGGCCGAGAGCGGATAGAGCGCAATTGCCACCCCGGCGCTGCGCAGCTCATCGACGGTGAACAGAGGCGTTGCGCCGAACTCGGTGATGTTGGCGAGCAGGGGAACCTGAACGGCGTCGGCAAAGCGCCTGTACATGGAGAGCTCGGTCACAGCCTCTGGAAAGATCATGTCGGCGCCCGCTTCAACATACGCCAAGAGGCGGGCGATCGCCGCCTCAAGACCTTCCACGGCAAGGGCGTCGGTGCGTGCCATGACCACGAAGTCCGGGTCGGTCCGGGCATCGACCGCCGCCTTGATGCGGTCGACCATTTCGGCAGACGCCACGAGCTCCTTGCCGGGCCGATGGCCGCAGCGCTTGGCTCCGACCTGATCCTCGATGTGCATGGCCGCCGCTCCAAACTTGATGAGCGACCTGACGGTCCGTGCCACGTTGAGGGCCGACGCTCCGAATCCGGTATCCGCGTCGACCAGCAGCGGGAGCGCGCACGCATCGGTGATCCTGCGCACATCGGTCAGCACGTCGTCGAGCGCCGATATGCCAAGATCGGGCACGCCCAGCGATCCGGCGGCGACGCCGCCTCCGGATAGGTAGATCGCCCTGTAACCTGACTTCTGGGCGAGGATCGCGTGATACGCGCAAATCGCCCCGGGCACCTGCAGCGGCTCCTCCGCGGCGAGAGCTGCCCGGAATGCGGCACCCGGCGAGCCTGAGCTCATGCGTCAGGCCCCGATCGAGCGGCGTCAGCCGAGCTGCGAAGCAACGCCGGCCCGCTCTTCCTCGAGTTCCTTGAGGGTCGCGTCCATCTTTTCGCGTGAGAACGCGTCGATTTCGAGCCCTTGCACCCGCGTGTATTCGCCCGCCGCGGTCGTCACGGGGAATCCGTAGATCACGTCCTTCGGGATGCCGTAGCTGCCATCCGACGCAATGCCCATGGTCACCCACTTGCCCCCACTGCCCAGGATCCAGTCGTGCATGTGGTCGATCGCCGCATTCGCGGCCGACGCGGCGGAAGAGAGCCCCCGAGCAGCGATCACCGCCGCACCGCGCTTGCCGACGGTGGGCAGGAAGGTGTTGCGATTCCATCCCTCGTCGTTGATCAGCGCTTTGATCGATTGGCCGTCGGACGTCGCGAAGCGATAGTCCGGGTACATCGTCGGCGAGTGATTCCCCCAAACGATCAGCTTCTCGATGGAGCCCACCGGCCGGCCCGACTTGGCGGCCAGCTGGGAACGCGCCCGGTTGTGGTCGAGCCTGAGCATGGCGGTGAAATTCTTCTTCGGCAAGCTTGGCGCCGACTTCATCGCGATGTAGGCGTTGGTGTTGGCGGGATTGCCGACGACCAGGACCTTGATGTTGCGGTTCGCGACCGCGTCGAGCGCCTTGCCCTGCTCGAGGAAGATCTTGGCGTTCTCGAGCAGCAGATCTTTGCGCTCCATTCCCGGGCCGCGCGGCTTCGCGCCGACCAGCAGGGCGATTTCAGCATCCTTGAACGCCACTTTCGGGTCCCCGCTGCCGCTCATTCCGGCGAGCAGCGGGAAGGCGCAGTCCTCGAGCTCCATCATCACGCCTCTCAGGGCCGCCTGCACCTTGTCGATCGGCAGCTCCAGCAGTTGCAGCACGACGGGCTGATCCCGCCCGAGCATCTCGCCTGCGGCGATCCTGAACAAGATGCTGTAGCCGATCTGGCCGGCGGCGCCGGTGACTGCAACGCGTACGGGGTTTTTCATGGGTCGACTCCTGGTGGCGATTTCAAGCAGGCGGAAAGGGGACGGTGCCTCGGACACGGCGACGCGATTCTGCCGGCGATTCTAAAGCTCCCGGCGACAAGTGTCAACAAGTCCTATACATGACACATGACATATGATATAAGACTGACGCCACGCGCGTGATCCCCATGGCCAAACTGCGTCCGCTGCGCGCTGCCGCGCCGTCCTTCCAGCCGCTCTACCTTCAGCTCAGAGACCTCCTCGTCGCGAGCCTCGAGGCCGACGAATGGAGGCCAGGCGAGGCGATCCCGTCCGAGACCGAGCTCGCTTCCCGCTTCGGGGTATCGCAGGGAACGGTGCGCAAGGCCATCGCGGCGCTGGCCGCCGACAACCTGGTCGTCCGACGCCAGGGCAAGGGAACCTTCGTTGCGACCCACACCGAGGAGCACGTGTCGATGTTCCGGTTCCTGCGCATTAGGCGCAAGGACGGGCGCGACGAATATCCGGCCAGCCGCGTCATCGATGTAAGGCGGGGCAAAGTGCCCGCGGACATCGCGCGGCATCTGGAGCTCAGACCGGGAAGCGCGGCGATCAGGGTGCGTCGCGTCCTGGAATATGCAGGCGAGCCGGCTGTGCTCGATGAGATCGTGCTGCCCGGCGCGCTGTTCCGCGGCCTCACCAAAGCGAAGGTGGACGCGTATCGCGGCTCGCTGTACAGCTTCTTCGAAACCCAGTTCGGGGTACGCATAGTGAGGGCGCGGGAGCAGATCACTGCGGTTCCGGCCGACACGTCCGTTGCAGCGATCCTCAGGGTTCGGGCCGGCGAACCACTGCTCGCGGTCGAGCGCGTCACCTATACCTACGGCGGACGGCCGGTCGAATGGAGGCGGGGCCTGTGCACGACCCGCCGCCACTTCTATTCCAACGAGCTCAGCTGAGTGTCGGAGTCCAATCCCTGGCGGCTGGGGGCCGCGGGCGGGCGATCAGCGTGGGCGCACGGGCGGTGCGGTGGCCGGCACGCGGCGAATCCCTTATACTTTTCTCGCGTTGCAATGTGCTCTGCCGCGGCGCACATGCGCTGCGGACGTACACCCCTGGCGGTTCCACCGATATCGTTGTCCGTTAGCGAGCAAGACTCGTGACCAAGCCGCGTCCGGTTTACCTGAATCTGGTTCGAATACGGCTACCGCTCCCGGGCATCGTCTCCATCCTGCACCGGGTCAGCGGTGCCGCGTTGTTCCTGATCGGCATTCCCCTTGCGCTCTGGGCGCTGGAGGCGAGCCTCGAGTCGGCCGCGGGCTACGACAAGCTCGCCAGGGCATTCGCGCATCCCCTCACCAAGCTCGTTCTCCTGGGACTGATCTGGGCATACCTTCATCATCTGTGCGCGGGCATCCGGTTTCTGCTGCTCGACCTGCACCGAGGGATCGAGCTTAAGCCGGCGCGCCAGTCCAGCGCGGTGGTGGTCCTCGCCAGCGTCGCTTTGACGCTGATCATCGGAGCGCGGCTGTGGTGAAGCGTATCGTCGTCGGCGCCCACTACGGCTCCAGCGACTGGCTCGCGCAGCGGATGACCGCGGTCGTAATGGCCGGCTACACGCTGCTGGTGCTCGGCATCGCGCTGTACAGCGGCGGCATCGACTACGCGCTGTGGCGCGAGCTCATCGCAGGGGGCGCGTTCCGCGTCGCTACGCTGCTGTTCGCGCTCGCGCTGCTGTGGCACGCCTGGATCGGCATGCGCGACATCTGGATGGATTACATCAAGCCCGCGGGTGTTCGACTGACCCTCGAAGTCCTCACCGTGATCGTGCTGCTCGCGTATGCGGCGTGGCTCGTGCAGATTCTTTGGGGGGGCCGGACGTGAACCCACCGGCGAGGGGCCTCCTCGACCCGCGGCGCGCATTGCATCCGGCTGCGCTGTCGGCCCCATGCGTCCGGCTCGGGTCGCCTCCACTCGCGAGCGCTCGTGGAGCCTCGCTCCGCCGCGCCGGCCGCCCCGCACGCAGTGCGGGGATCGACGGCCCGGCGAATCGGCCGCGCTGCCGACGCGCATTCGTT
The DNA here is from genome assembly GCA_035623155.1 of Casimicrobiaceae bacterium. Lineage (GTDB taxonomy): Bacteria > Pseudomonadota > Gammaproteobacteria > Burkholderiales > Casimicrobiaceae > PALSA-1003. The sequence continues at coordinate 20,471 of DASPTZ010000050.1, forward strand.
ACTTCCTGCGCCAACGGTCTAAGGAGGCAGCTGGCGTGACGCTCCCCGTGCGCAGGTTCGACGCGATCGTCGTCGGCGCCGGAGGCGCCGGCATGCGCGCGGCGCTGGAGCTGGCGGAGGGCGGTCTTTCGGTCGCCGTGTTGTCCAAGGTGTTTCCGACCCGTTCGCACACCGTCGCCGCGCAGGGGGGCATCGGGGCGAGCCTGGGCAACATGTCCGAGGATCACTGGATCTGGCACATGTACGACACGGTCAAGGGCTCGGACTGGCTCGGCGACCAGGACGCGATCGAGTACATGTGCAGGATGGCGCCCAAGGTCGTCTACGAGCTCGAGCATTTCGGGATGCCTTTCGATCGCAATCCCGACGGCACCCTGTACCAGCGCCCCTTCGGGGGGCACTCGGCAAACTTCGGCGAGAAGCCTGTCCAGCGCTCGGTTGCCGCCGCCGACCGCACCGGCCACGCGATGCTGCACACCCTCTACCAGCGCAACGTCCGGGCCCGCACCCGGTTCCTGGTCGAATGGATGGCGCTCGACCTCGTCCGCGACGCCGAAGGCGACGTGCTCGGAGTCACGGCTCTGGAGATGGAGACCGGCGAAGCGATGATGCTGCAGGCGAAGGCAACGCTGTTCGCGACTGGCGGAGCAGGGCGCATCTTCGCAGCGAGCACCAATGCCTTCATCAACACCGGCGACGGCTTGGGGATGGCCGCGCGGGCGGGAATCCCTCTCGAGGACATGGAGTTCTGGCAGTTTCACCCCACCGGCGTGGCCGGCGCCGGCGTGCTCATCACCGAAGGCGTTCGCGGCGAGGGAGGCATCCTGCTCAACTGCAACAGCGAGCGCTTCATGGAGCGCTATGCCCCCAACTTGAAGGACCTCGCCTCGCGCGACGTCGTCTCGCGCTCGATGGACCAGGAGATCAAGGAAGGGCGCGGCTGCGGCGAGCACAAGGATCACGTGCTTCTCAAGCTCGATCACTTGGGTCCCGACGTGATCAACAAGAGGCTACCCTCGATCCGGGAGATCGCCATCACGTTCGCCAATGTTGACCCGGTCAAGGAGCCGATCCCGGTCGTGCCGACCATCCATTACCAGATGGGAGGCATTCCGACCAACGTCCACGGACAGGTCGTGGCGCCGCGCGACGGCGACCCCAACGCGGTCGTCCGCGGCTTCTACGCGATCGGCGAATGCGCCTGCGTCTCGGTGCACGGCGCCAACCGCCTGGGGACCAACTCGCTGCTCGACCTTCTGGTCTTCGGGCGGGCCGCCGGCGATCACATCGTCGAGCAGCGGCTGCAGCGGCTCGACCACAAGCCTCTGCCGCGCGACGCCGGCGATCGGACGCGTGCACGCCTTGCCCGGATCGATGGAGCTCAGCCGGGCGAACGGGTGGCCGAGGTCGCGCAGCAGCTGCGCAAGACCATGCAGGCGCATTGCGGCGTGTTCCGCAACCAGGAGCTACTTTCCGCGGGAGTGGCCAAGGTGATGGAGCTGGAGCAGCGCGCGGGACGCACTGCGATCAAGGACAGGAGCCGCAGCTTCAACACGGCGCGCGTCGAAGCCCTCGAGCTCGACAATCTCATCGAAACCGCCAAGGCAACGATCGTTTCCGCGGCGGCGCGTCGCGAGTCGCGCGGTGCCCAGGCGAGGAGCGACTACCCCGACCGCAACGACGCCGAATGGCTCAAGCACACGCTGTGGTACCGCGAAGGCAATCGCCTCGCGTACAAGCCGGTCAACATGAAGCCCCTGTCGGTCGAGGCGTTTCCGCCGAAGGTGCGGACCTATTGAGGCGAATGTCACGGAGATCGCTTCCCGAGCGCCGGAGCAACGGATGAAATTTCGCGTTTACCGCTACGACCCCGAAAACGACGCTGCACCGCGCATGCAGGACTACGACGTCGCGCTCGATCCGCACGACCGGATGCTCCTGGACGCGCTGGTACGGCTCAAGGAGCAGGACGACACCATCGCGTTCCGCCGCTCCTGCCGCGAGGGCGTGTGCGGCTCCGACGCCATGAACATCAACGGCAAAAACGGACTCGCCTGCATCACCAACTTGCGCGACGTCAAGGAGCCTGTGGAACTGCGTCCGCTGCCCGGCCTGCCGGTCATCCGCGACCTGATCGTGGACATGAGCCAGTTCTTCAAGCAATACCACTCGATCAGGCCCTATCTGGTGAACGACACTCCGCCGCCGGAGAAGGAGCGGCTGCAGTCGCCGGAGGAACGCGACGAGCTCGACGGCCTGTACGAGTGCATCCTGTGCGCTTGCTGTTCGACGGCGTGCCCCTCGTTCTGGTGGAACCCCGACAAGTTCGTCGGCCCGGCGGGTCTGCTGGCCGCCTATCGGTTCATCGCCGACTCACGCGACCAGGCGACCAGCGAGCGTCTCGACAACCTCGAGGACCCCTACCGGTTGTTTCGCTGTCATACGATCATGAATTGCGTCGACGTCTGCCCCAAGGGGCTGAATCCGACGCGGGCCATAGGCAAGATCCGCGAGCTCATGGTTAGGCGCGCCGTTTAGGCTCAAGTCCGGAGTCCGCATGGTTGATGAGCGACAGTTGTCTCGCCTGCGCTGGCGGTGCCGGCGGGGGCTGCTCGAGAACGATCTGATGCTGACCCGCTTTCTCGACGACCGCGGGGAGGCGCTCACCGACGGGGAGATCACCGCGCTGGATCGGCTGCTCGAGCTGGGGGACAACGAGCTCTGGGACCTGCTCTCCGGCAGGCGGGAGCCGGCGGACGCCACCGTCGCCCCTTTGATCCAGCGCATAAGGCGCCTGTAGGCAATCGAGTATAAGGAGGCTGCGCGGCATAATTCGCCGAAAGGAGAAAAGAGACATGACCGACCATACCGCAACCCTGAGTTTCAACGACGGGTCGACCCCCATCACCTTTCCGGTGCTGCCTGGAACCATAGGCCCCGAGGTGGTCGACATCCGCCCGCTGTACACCAAGACCGGGCGCTTCACCTACGATCCGGGTTTCCTCTCGACCGCGGCGTGTACATCGACGATCACCTACATCGACGGCGACAAGGGCGAGCTGCTGTACCGTGGCTACCCGATCGAACAGCTCGCGGTGAACTGCGATTTCCTCGAAGTCTGCTACCTGCTGCTCGAAGGCGAACTGCCGACCGCCGCGCAGAAGACCGAATTCGTCAAGACGGTGACGCAGCACACCATGGTGCACGAGCAGATGAGCTCGTTCTTGCGCGGGTTCCGGCGTGATTCCCACCCGATGGCGATGCTGGTCGGTGTCGTAGGCTCACTCTCCGCGTTCTACCACGACTCGCTGAACATCAGCGATGCGCACCACCGCCACGTGTCGGCGATCCGGCTGATCGCCAAGCTGCCGACGCTGGTGGCGATGTGCCACAAGTATGCGCTCGGGCAACCCTTCGTCTACCCGCGCAACGACCTCTACTACACGGCGAA
>DASPTZ010000051.1:0-3968 GCA_035623155.1 Casimicrobiaceae bacterium
CACCACAAAGGCGTAGAAGCTTACGTAGAAGTTAGTCTCGGTCGCCCAGTCTTTGGCCCTGCACTCCTCAACCTCGCTGAAGGCGCCGCTGATGTAGGTTTGCCCCTTCTCGTGGATCTTCATCGACTGGTGGCTGGCGCCGGTCTGGATCGATGCCCGGCCGAGCACGTTATTCAACAGCACACCCACGACGTTGAGCGCCTTTGTTGGCCACCGCTACCATGTCTTGCGAAAACGCAGCATCAAGCAACTGCTTAGCTCCGTTCATGTAATGGTCGACAATGGGGTCCGTGCTGTAGACCATCGAGTACTGCAACTCCCGAACGTCAGCCTGCGCAATGGTCGGGAGCGGAACGCCCATGCCGTTCTCAAAGTCAATCAGAAGCTGCGCCTGCAGCTGCTGAGTGAGGTTCTGCATTTTCGCCAGCAGCTCCGAATTGCTATCGATGTGCCTCTGAATGTCTGTGTTGGGCGGGCTCATGCCGTGCCTCCTGAGTGTATGCGTCTGCCCGGTTCGCTGCAGTGCCTCACTAGCTCAGCTTAGGAGTGCATGTCTTGCCCGCTCCGCTTCGTGGCGGGGGCACACGGCAACTGATTTACCGCATCGGCTCGTACTCGCCGGATGGCGATCGCCGCCGCATGCCGGCTTGACACGCATGCGCGAGAATGACTAGGTGTTAGCAGATATGAAGAGGTGAAGGCCACGTATCTGTTTGAGGAAACGCCGGCCGTTTGGTGAGCGAACAGACTCTATTCGCGGCCTGAGGTCATGTCAACTTTGTAGCAATGGCTTATGAAAGATATCTGATCAAGCAAAACACTCGTCAGACCTGAGCAAAGCTCACGGATCCTCGGCTCATTAGCCAAAGGAACATCAAGAGGGTGGCAACTCCATCCCGCCGTAGCGAACCGCGTCGCGGCCGTTGGCGAACCAACGACAGCCCCCGCTCGGCCACGACCGTGACCGCGCACAACTCCCCGATCCCATAGTAGCGCTCGATTAGCGCCTCGCATCCGGCGTGGGCCCGCGCGTAGGCGCGCAGCTCACGGGTCAGCGGCGCGAGCTCGTGCTCGACCGCGTCGATCATCGCGACCGCGACGGAGATCTGCTCGCGCGCGGTCTCCGGCAGCGGCTGTGAGCGCAGCCAATCGCGCCCGTCGCCCGTGTCACCAGCTTCCCCGCCGCGGACAGTCGTAGTGAAAGAGGACCGCCTGGATCCGCTGCTGCGACTCGCGGTGCTGCTCGGTCATAGGTTTGCCGCAGCCGAATCCGCGCACGTAGATCGAGGATGTGATCGGACGGGATCCACGACTCCGGCAGCCGCCCCGCCGTCAACAGCTCGCGATGATGACGCGCGTCGGCGCGATCGCTCTTCGCGCGCTTCTTGTTCCCGCGCAGCGCCGCGGTCTCCGCCGGCTCAGCGAGATGCGCAAGCGCGCCGACCGCCCGCAACTCCTCAACCAAGAAGCGCCAGCCGGTCGTCGCCTCCAGCGCGACCTCCAACTGCTGGCCCGCGAACCGCCTCAAGAACCGGCGCTCCCGACGAGATCCGCGGGCGCACCCGTGTGCCGCGGATCTCACCGGTCGCGAGCTCGATCCACTCGGCGGTGATCTGCGCCCGATGCTGATCTATGCCAATCACGATCGACATCTCATAGCTCTGTACCAGCGACCAGGCAGAACCCAACCTCCGACCCATCGAATACGTTTGTCAGCGTGGCCGGCGCCTTCAGTTGAACAGTTTGGCCGTGCGGCCTCTAACCCGCACGCGCCCTACCTATACTGTTTCGAAACGAGCCCGGATATGACATCTTTCGATGCAACAGCAGGCCGCGCCGGCGCGATTGCTTTCATTCTGGACGGTCTTCCAGCGGCGCTTCGCGTTGGCGACGTCTCGATCACCGCGATCGCCGACACGCGGGAATCGCTTCGCCACGGAGCCGACCGTCAGCTTGCCCGGAACGGTGGCGAGTCGTTGGGGCGAGGCTTTGCGATGACCACGTCTACTACTGGTGCGGGGATGAGTCACCGGCCTTGCGTGCGCGCGTACCCCACGAGGCTACGCAGAAGCCAGTGGTCGAGGGCTAGAAACGGAAAGACGAGTCAAGTCGGATCTTGTGGTGTAACGATGTTGAGCTCGTCGGTGGGGGTGGCGGCTCACGCCGGCGGGAGCCCGGTGGCCTCCTTTCTGTGTGAGGTTGCGCTGCTGCGCAACCTCTGATTGCCAGCAAGCGCAGCGGCCGTGTTCCGGTCAAGGACGGCCCGGCAGGGCCGAGCGCAGCGAGCCGCGCAGCGGCGTCCTTGACGGGAGCGCGGCGCGAAGCTACCTCCGCGCAGCGGTTCAGGCCGCGGTGAGATCGCTTGCCTCCGTGAGCTTGGGAGCGTGGCTGGGTTCGGCGAGGATCAGCGCCATCGATTCGACTGACAGGTACCGGCGCTGGACCAGCCACTCGTCGTTCTGCTCGATCAGCAGCGCGCCGACCAGACGGATCACGGCCTGGTCGTTGGGGAAGATCCCGACGACGTCGGTGCGCCGGCCGATCTCCTTGTTGACGCGCTCAAGCGGGTTGGTGGAGCGCAGCTTGGTCCAGTGCTCGGGCGGGAAGGCGTAGAAGGCGAGCAGGTCCTCCTCGGCTTCCTCGAGCAGCTCGCACACCTTCGGCGCGACGTCCTTGAGGCGCTCGAGCACGCTTGTGACGCGCTCGCGAGCCTGCTCGTAGCTGTCGGCGTTGAAGATCTCTCGCAGCGCCGCGGCCACCAGGCCGCGCTGATCCCGCCGGCAGTGCATGACCATGTCGCGTGTGAAGTGGACGGTGCAGCGTTGCCACGGGCAGCCCAGCACACGGGCGATCGCGGCCTTGAGCCCCTCGTGCTGATCGGAGACCGCCAGCCGCACGCCGGACAGGCCGCGACGCTTCAGTGCACGCAGGAACTCGACCCAGAACGCGCCGGACTCGACCTCGCCGATGTCAAGGCCGATCACCTCACGCACACCGGACTCGTGCACCGCGTACGCCACCACGACGGCCTTGGAAACGACCCGGCCGTGGTCTCTGACCTTGACCATCTTCGCGTCGAGCCACAGGTAGGGGTAGGCGCCCTCCAACGGTCGCTGGCGGAACGCCTCGACCTGCTCATCAAGCGCCCGGCAGAGCGCCGAGACGCGATCCTTGGTCATCCCGTCGATGCCGAGCTGCTCGACGAGCCGGTCGACCTTGCGCGTCGAGACGCCGTTGACGTAGGCCTCCAGCACAACCGCGACGATCGCCTGCTCCGAGCGCCGGCGAGGCTCAAGGAAGCTCGGGAAGTACGCCGGACCCGACCGCTTCTTCGGGATCAACAGCTCGATCTCCCCGACCCTCGTCTCCCATCCTCTCGGGCGGTACCCGTTGCGGTGCGTGGTCCGCGTCTCGGGCGCGATCTCACCGAGCTCGGCGCCGATCTCCGCCGTGACCTCGGCCTCCATCAGCCGGCGGGCGACCAACGCGACCGCCTCGCGTACGAAGTCCTCAAGCCGGCCGTCCTGAACCTGCGCGACGACATCGGCAACCGTCATGCTCTGACCATCGGCCATCGTGGTGTTCTCCTTCGTCGAACTGCTTTGAACAGCCGACGAGTTCGGCGCCACGGTGGCCGACCCTCGTTTGAGTCGCCGCCTACCGGACGCCCGTTACACCACTTCTACCGATACGACCCGATCTCCACGCTCGACATCCTCGCGATCTATGGCCTGATCGCTTACGGCAAGAGAATCGCTGGGACCTGACGGCAGGCTGTCCCAGGCTCGTTGCGAGGCGCCATGTTCCCCGGCTCGAGGCAGCGCCGGAATCCGGGGACGGCGCCTCGCGTTCGAGCCACCCATAGGCGGAAGCAGCGCAATCGCGCTAGCGACACACTTGGCGCAGTCTTCGCCCACAAGGTGACACGCGCTTGGCACGACTGGCTGGCGGCCGACAGCGGCGAGCGC